>NZ_NMQT01000148.1 GCF_002234405.1 Amycolatopsis thailandensis
CGCGCCCGCGCACGCCCCGTAGCCGCTCCGGGGGGCGGGGGGAGCCGGATCGGAGCGACCGGCCCACCGCGACCCCGCCTCTCAGCCGGCTGCCGCGTCGATCTCCTGGAGCAGCAGCGCGCACCGGGCGATGTCGTCGCTGGTGGGCGGTTCCCAGGTCGCGACGCCGTGGAGCTGGTCGAGCCAGGCGGGTACGACGGCGGCCGCGTCGAGTGGCGGGTGCGTCTCGGCCCGGTGCCCGGTACCGGTGGCGATCACGAGCCGCCCACCGCTCACCGTGCACGATCCCCCGGCGCGGTCGACACGGACGTCGAAGCCGCCGGGGCGCGAGGTCCATCCACAGTGGAGCGTCACCGGCACACCGTCCCAGTCCAGCCGGGCCGTTCCGCCGACGTCCATGGCGATGCCCGGAGCCCGGTCCTTGACCGCGGAGACGACACGAAGGCCCGCGTCCGGGCGCAGCCACAGCAGCAGGTCGAGCAGATGGATCCCGAGGTCGGCGAGACCACCGACACCGCCCTGGCGAGGGTCCAGCATCCACGCGGTCCGGCCGCGGAACCAGCCGTCGAGCAGCCCCGGATGGGAGAACCGGGCCCGCACCGACGTCACCGGCCCGCCGGATCCCGCCGAAAGAAAGGTGCGCAGCCCGCGTAAAGCGGGTGCGCACCTGAGGAACATCGCGGTGGTCACCGGGACCGCGGCGGCGTCGATCAGCGACGTGAGTTCGCCGGTTTCCGGGACCGTCGCGGCGAGAGGTTTTTCCACCAGCGCGGGCTTTCCCGCTTCGATCGCCGCACGCAGCAACCGCGGATGATCAGCGGTCACGGAGTCGATGATGACGGCGTCGGCGTCATCCAGTCCGGAAGCCGCGGTGGCGCGGGGATCGCGCCGGATCGCCTCCCGGTGGTCCGCCAGGTGCGGGTGCGCGGTCCCGAGGATCGCGACCCGCACCGGGGTCACCGGGGCTCCGGCCGGGTGAACGACCGGTCGACGTACACGAGGGGATCACCGTCGCCCACGTGCACGGCCTCCACGAGACCGATGAGGATGCTGTGATCCCCACCGTCCTGAATGGAATGAGTGGAGCACGACAACCGGGCCACCGCCTGCGGCAGACCGGGCAACCCGTGCTCGACGGGGATCGCGTCACCGGCGCTGAACCGATCGACGCCCGAGGTGGCGAAGCGCGACGCCACGTCTTCCTGGGACCGGCCCAGCACGTTGATCAGGAATCTGGCCGACGTCGTGAACGCGCGATGGGTGCTGGCCTTCTTGGCGAGGCACACCAGCACGAGCGGCGGGGCCAGGGACAGGGAACTGAACGAGGTTCCGGTGAAACCCCAGCGCCGCCCCGATTCGTCGGCCGTGGTGACCACGGTGACCGGGCCGGGAACGCGGGTCATGGCGCGGGTGAAGTCTTCCGCGAGAACAGGCATCTTTCCCCCAGTTGCTGTTCGGTGGCTAGGTCGCGACCTTGATGTGCTCGGTCGCGAGTTCGTCGAGGAACGACGAAGCCCAATGATCGATGTCGTGGTCGAGCACGTGGTCTCGCAGCCGTCGCATCCGGCTTCGCGTGTCGGCCGCGGGCAGGCTCACGGCCTGCATGATCGCTTCTTTGACCTCGTCGACGTGGTACGGATTGACCAGGAACGAATCCGTGAGTTCCCCGGCGGCGCCGGCGAATTCGCTCAGCACCAGCGCGCCGGTCAGGTCGTGGCGGCTGGCGACGTACTCCTTGCACACCAGGTTCATGCCGTCCCGGAGCGAAGTCACCACCGCCACGTCGGCGGCGAGGTAGAACGCCGCCAGTTCGCGCTGATCGATCGAAGAATGCAGATAGTGCACGGCCGGATGGCCCACCGCGCCGAATTCGCCGTTGAGCCTGCCGACCTCACGCTCCACCTCGCGGCGCATCAGGCGGTAGTGCTCGACCCGTTCCCGGCTGGGAATGGCGATCTGCACCATGACGGTGTCGCGGGCGTGGAGCCGCTTCTCGCGGAGCAACTCCCCCAGCGCGTGGAGCCGGACGTCGATGCCCTTGGTGTAGTCGAGACGGTCCACCCCCAGCAGTACCCGCCGCGGATTCCCGAGTGTGGCCCGGATCTGCGCCGCGCGTTCCCGCACTCGCGGATCCCTCGACAGCGCGTCCCAGGCGCCCGCGTCGACGGAGATCGGGAAGGAGCCCACCGACACCGACCGGTGACCCAGGTCGATCGCGCCGCCCAGCGGACCCGCGCCGACCTGTTTCGGCACCTGCGCCGCCCCGGTCAGCGTGCGGCTGAGCCAGAGGAAGTTCTGGGCGCCACCCGGCCGCTGGAAACCGATCAGGTCCGCTCCCAGCAGCCCGCGCACGATCTCGGTCCGCCAGGGCAGGCGCATGAACAGCTCGACCGGCGGAAACGGGATGTGCAGGAAGAAGCCGATGCGGACGTCGGGGCGCAGTTCGCGCACCATCGCCGGGGCCAGCTGCAGCTGGTAGTCGTGGATCCACACGGTGGCACCGGGCGCGCTGACCTCCGCGGCGGCTTCGGCGAAGCGCCGGTTGACCTCGACGTAGCTTTCCCACCAGCTCTGTTGATAAGCGGGCGGCATCACGACGTCGTGGTACAGCGGCCACAAGGTGGAATTGGAGAATCCTTCGTAGAACGAGGCGACGGCGTGTTCGTCGAGCGAGACGGGCGAAAGCCGGATCCCGCCGACGGATTCCGGCGGGGTCACCGTGCCCGGGATACCCGGCCAGCCGACCCAGGTGCCGCTCCGCTTGCGCAGCAACGGCTCCAGCGCGTTGACCAGACCTCCGGGGCTGCGGCGCCAGGTCTCGGCCCCGGTCCCGGTGCGGTGCACGCTCGCCGGCAAACGGTTGGCGACGACTACGAATTCCGAACGATCGGTCATGAACCTCTCCCGATGAGGGCGACCAAGGAAGCAGAGCCGCCGGGAGGGGGACGCCGCTGTCCCCCTCCCGGGGAAATCACCCCCTGAAGTCCACGATGGTCTTCAGGTCGGTGGTGCTGCGGTAGTTCTCGAAGATCGACACCAGCTGGTCGTAGTCCTCGAACCGGCAGACCGACGACAGGAGCCGCGCGCCGTCGACGACACCGCTCATCAGGATCTGCATCGCGGAGTAGATGACGTTGGCGCTGTGGTGCATGGGGAAACTGGACACGTCGAAGGGCGCCGACATGATGTTGATGCCCTTGGCGAGCATCAGCCACGTGTCGAACTTCTGCATCTCCTGCGACGCGCCGTAGAGCACATAACGACCGCGCGGCTTGAGCTTGCGCATCGCCATCCGCCGCGGGTCACGGTCTTCGTCGACGTTCTTGATGGTGGGCAACGTGTCGAAGACGTAGTCGAAAGTGCCTTCGTTGATCGCCGTGTCGAGCTCGTCCGGCAGGTACGCGTGATCGGAGAAGTTCTCCGCGGCGAACACGTTCCGGTTCGGGTTGAGGTCCACCGACACCACCGAATTGGGGGCGAAGAGCTGCTTGATGATCCGGCCGGCGATGACCCCGATGGGCCCGGTGCCGAGGATCAGCACCTTGTCCCCGATGTGGGGCGGGTTGCTCAGGATGGACCGCAACGCGCCCGTGGTCGGCTCGATGAACGAGCACTCCAGATCGCTCATCTCGGCCGGGATCTTCACCGCGGCCGCCCGGCGGTCGTCGAGGAAGTTCCGGTCGGTCCAGAAGACGTCGCGTTTGACCTGTCCGGAGAAGATCGGCCGGACCGAGCGGTACTCGGCAAGCCCCTCGAAGTCCGTCTGGCCCCAGTAGACGACCCTGTCGCCGATCTCCAGGCCGACGCTTTCGTGGTCGAAGTCCGAGCCGATCTCGACGACCTCGCCGAGATATTCGTGGCCGAGGACGACGGGGTACTGCGGCGGGAACAGGTGCCCCTCGAACACCGAGATGTCCGTCGAGCAGATCGAGACGCAGCGCGTCTTCAGCAGCAGGCCGTCCTCCGGCGTGGCCGGAACGGGCACCGTCGCCAATTCGGTCTTCCTCGGCGCGGTCAGGTGAAAAGCTTTCATGGTGGCCGGAAGCGGAATGCCCGAACGGCCCGTGGTCGTGGACACGGAGGTGGTCATCGTCAATCCCCTCAGGAAAAGTAAAAGGAAACAAGTGAGCTCGGAAAAGGCGCGTCAGCGGCGCATGAGCAATTTCCCGGTCAACAGGTACTGGCCCACCATCTCGAAATGCGAATGCGAGAGCGTGATGTGCTTGACCGCCGAACGCACGTCCCGGAGACTCCGCTCGAGCCTGCTCGTCGTGTACAGCGAACTCGTGCCCGCGTATTGATGGGCGGTGTCGACCACCTGGCACGCGTTCTCGGCGACGGTCGCGACCGTCAGCCGGATCAGCGACGTCAGTTCGTCGCCGCCGTCCGCGCCGTGTTCGGTCGCCTGCCGGGCCGCGTGCGCCAGGACGAGACGGCTGCTGTGCACGGCCATTTCCATCCTGGCCAGTTTGTCCTGGACCACGTGGCTGCCCGCCAGGGTGCCCGACGCGCCCGTCGGCGTCTTGCGGAGCGCGATCTCCTTGAACGTGCGCAACGCGTCCTGGGCGATTCCCAGGGCGGTGGACGAGGACGTGAACGGCCCGAAGTCGTAGTAGCTGATCGCGTAGGCACGGGAATCACGCGGAAGCGGCGCCGCGTGCATGGCGGCTCCGTCCACCGTGTGGTCCTCGCCGACGAACACGTCGTCGACCAGGTAACTGACGCTTCCGGTGCCCCGCAGGCCGAGCGTGTGCCAGTCGTCGACGAAGGTGACGCTGGTCCGCGGCAGGAACAGCATCCGGATGACCGGACCGGCTTCCCCGAGCCGCGGCTTCCCGTCGTCGGTGACGCGGGCCGCGCACACCAGCCAGTCGGCGTGCGCCGAACCGCTGGCGAAGGACCATTTCCCGCTGAGCCGGAAACCGCCTTCGACGGCTTCGGCCGTCCCGGAGGGGTTGACCCCTCCGACGACCAGCTTGTCGCTCTCGGCGAAGAGCTTGCGAGAGGTCGCCTCGGGAAGGTAGTCCGAAAGCCTGCCGATCGCGCCCTGGACGCCGACCTGCCAGGCCACCGACGCGTCGAGGCGCGCCAGTGCCTGGATGACGGCCGAGCCGGTGGCGATGTCCACCTGCCCGCCACCGAATTCCCGGGAGACCCACATTCTGTGCAGGCCCGCTTCGCGAACGGCGTCGAGCGTCTCGGCCGACGTCACGCGCCGATCTTCGTTGTCATTTCTGTACTTCTCGACAATGGGTGCGATCTTGTCGACCTTCGCCAGCCATTCCTGAATTTCACCGGTCGGCGGCGGCCCGTCGAGCAGGCGCGGCACAGCTTCATCCAATGACAATTTTCCCCCATCCCCAGATGGAAACCTCGCCCCAAACGAGGTTTCGATAGTCTTAGGTTCCTCGAACTATCGAAGCAATGATTACCTGGGCCCCACCACCCGAGCAAGGGGCATGTTCATATCTGGGAGTGATCTAGCCCACAGGAAAAGGGGGTTGACCCGAATGGCGGTACGGAATCAGCCCAACGACGCAGCGATCCGCCCCGAAGTGCTTCCCTTTCGGGCGTAATACCGGTCAGTCGATCAGGAATTCGTACCGCAGCGCGGCAAAATTACCTACATCGGCAGTGGCTTCTTGACTGGTCCACAATGGACTCTTACCGAAGCGGCTTTCCTTTTGCTGGCTCACAGTCAGGGTCCTCTAACATTCAGTAGGGGCGATTCTTTCCGTGGTTCCGCTGGACCTGAGCCACACTGGAGCGGGACCACCGAGGGGAGCCGAACTCGATGACAGACGACCTTCCGTCATGGGCCGGACGCGTCCGCTCGATGCGCGAAGCGCGAGGTTGGACCCAAGCATCACCCTCGGCGTGGTCGCCGCCAGTGAAGGTGATCTCGACGAAGCTGTCATGCGGGGCCGTCGCGCTCTCGGCGGCGAGCGGAAGTCGCTTCCATCGCTCATGTCGGTCGCACGCGACCTCTCCGGCATTCTCAGCGCGCGCTTCGCCGGCGAGCCGGAAGTGACCTCATACCTCGAGTACGTGCGCTCCCTTGAGCAACGCGATTGTTGAGGGGTAACGCAAAGGTGTCGGGACGAAGGTGGCCTCCGGAGCACGGTCTTTCCCCCTCCCGGACCCGACGCACTCCGGCAGTACCCGACACTCGAACCCCGGCCGACGCGCGAGCGGCCGAGCACGACACCTTTGCCCTACTCCCAATAGAAGCCGACTTCCCCGCTCGCCCCGTTCAGGACCGGCGGGTCCGCAGCATCTGCTCCCCGGCGTCCACATAGGACTCGAAGAAGTCGGCGACCTCGGCGAGCCGGGCCTCGGCCTTCTCGTCTTCGGCACTTCGCGTTCCACTTCGCAGCACGCGGATGAAGGCGCGGGTCCGCTCGTGGCTGGCGGCGAGAAGCTGCTCGAAGCCGCCCACCGCCTCGACGAGCAGGCGGCGGCTGCCCGGTTGCGGGATGGTCCGGGCGAGACCCCATGAGACCAGCTCACGGACCGCCACACTCACCGCCCCTTTGCTGAGGCCGAGTGCCTCGCCGAGCTCATCGAGTGACGCGGGGCTGGAATTCAGCAGGAGCCGTCCGTAGACGCGGCCGGTCGCGCGCGGAAGGTTCCACGACGCGAGAAAGTCTCCCATGGTCGTGGCGAACACATCGCGGTCCTCGGCGGGGGTCATGCCCTGGGCTCCACGTCCCAGCCATCGATGATGTCCACGATGGTCTTCGTGGCCATCTCCGCCGCGTCCAAGGTGACCACGTGGCCGGCGCCGGGGACGACGTGTTCGGGCACGCCTTCGGCCCGCGCCCAGCGAGGCATCGCGGACGCGATGTTGCCGGTCTTGTCGTCCTCACCCCGGACGAGGCCGAGCGGAACGGGCGTGCGGTACCCCGGCTCCGGGTCGACGAGGGACACGGTGGCTCGCCAGACGTCGAGGAAGACGCGTTTGGGCATCCGCGCGAAGGTCGCCTCGCACTCGGCGATCCCCTCGGGAGTCACCGCCGAGGCACGGGCCATGAGACCGGGAAGCCGCGAGGCGGGGATCAGCGCCAGCGACGGGGCGGCGAACTTCAGCAGAAGCCGTTCCGCGGCCGTGAGGGGCCCCGCGTTCCACGTCGAGTCCACGACGATGAGTCCGCCCGCGCGTTCCGGAGAACGGCGGACCAGCGCCTGGGCGAGATTGCCGCCGAGGGAGTGCCCGATCAGGATCGGGCTGTCGAGACCGAGGTGGTCAAGGAGAGCCGTCAGGTCGTCGAGCGCGATCGCCGCGGTGAAGCTGGAACCCGGCGCGAGGCCCGACTCGCCATGGCCGCGCTGATCCCAGGTGATCACCCGATGGCCGCGTTCGTGCAGAGCCTCGGCCTGGGCATCGAACATCCGATGGTCCATGCCCGCGCCGTGCGTGAAGACGACAGGACGCCGATCGCCCGCGAGGTCGCCGTACCGCAGTTCCTGGGCGCCCCGGCGGAGCACCCCGGTCATATTCACCATTTTCTAAATATAGCGCACGCCGCTCAGTGCCCGGCCCAGCCGCCTTGTTCCTCGGCGGCTTCGACGTCGGAGTCCGCGACCGCGGTGTGCGCCAGTGCGGCGACGGTCTCCTCGAGCCCGCGTTGCACTTCCTCGTCGCCCGCCTCGCGGACACTGCTCAAGGTCACGGTCAACCGGGACTCGTTGGCACCGGCGTCTTCGATCGACAGCCGGCCGTGGTAGTCGTGCGGGCCTTCGGAACCCCAGCTCAAGGATCGACTTTCCTCATCGACCTTCAGCCACGCTTCGGCTTCGACGTGTTCACCGTCCACGTCGGCCTCGACGTGCACGGCGTCGCCGCCTTCCGGCTCGGCCTGGCTCAGCTGCGGGAAGAAGTGGGGAAGGTTACGCGGTTCACGCAGGTAGGCGAACAGATCGGAGGCGGGCAGATCGATCGTGGCGGTGTGACGAAATTCGGTCATGATCACGCATACCCTGTCCTCGCGCCACGGAAACCACCAGGTCAGCGAAGTGCTGTGAGGACGTAGTCGTCGCCGTACTGCCACACCGGCGCCACCTCCGCGAAGCCCGCCTCCCTGAGCAGCCTGGTGTGCTCCTGCGGGCTGAGCCTGTTGCCGTAGCCGGTCGAGATGCCGCTCAGCTCGGCGGCCGTGAACTCCGCCCGCAGCGCGGGGTCGGCCGCGATCGCGGCCCACCAGCTCTTCCAGTCTTCGTTCGACCCGACCCCGGCCCGGGCGGCACGACGGTTCTTGACGGCTTCGGCGAGGTCGCGGATGCCCGGTTGCTCGTCGTAGAAGTGGTCACCGTTGACGAGCGCCCCACCTGCCCGGAGCGCGTCCGCGAGGTCACGGTAGACGCCGGCGAGCCGTTCCGGTTTCAGCCAGTGCAAGGCGGTCGTCGACACCGCGGCGTCGATCGCCCGCCACGTCAGCCAGCCGTCTTCGGCGAGATCCGCCTGGACGTACTCGATGTCCGCGTCATCCGGGCGGCTCGCCCGGGCGAGTGCGAGCAGGAACGGGTCGTTGTCGACGCCGACGACCCGCACGTGTGGCAGGCGCCGGGCGAGCCGGGTGGCCAGCGAGCCCGGGCCGCAACCGAGGTCGAGCACCAGCGGCTCGGCGACATCGCGGCAGACGTGTTCGACGACGTCGATCAGGACGTCGAACCGTTCTTCGCGGTCGGCGACATAGCGTTCCTGCTGGAAGTCCCACCGTCGCACCCAGCCTGCCGCGAGCATTTCGTCCACCGCGCTCCCCTTCGTGATCTTGATCCTGTGTAGCACAGGGCGCCCATGGGTTACCGTGTGCGCCACAACGTAAGAAGGTGCCCGTCGGGGGAAGCCGGTGTGAATCCGGCGCTGACCCGCAACCGTGAACGGCCGTACGCCGTGAGCCGGACTGCCCGCCGGGTACTGCCAGCCCCAACTGTCGTGGAGTGCGGAGCGGGGTCCCGTTTCAGCGCGTCCGCGCGCCCGGGACAGTGCTCGATGTCCCGGAGGTAACTGTGACGCGTCATCCGCTCGGCCGTCGGCGTTTGCTCGCCCTCGCCGCCCTCGCGCCTCTGGCCGCCTGCGGGAGCGCGCCAACGGACACGGGCCGGTTGCGGGTCGCGTTCGCGGCGGGCGGTTCGAAGGAAACACTGGACCCCTCACAGGTTTCGCTCTTCGTCGACCAGGCGCGGGCCAAGGCGCTCTTCGACACGCTGGTCGCCTACAACGCCGACACCTCGTTGCGGCCGCGGCTGGCCGAATCCTGGGAGAGCGACAATTCCGGGACGCGCTGGCGGATCCGGCTGCGGCAGGCGGCCTTCCACGACGGGCGCCCGGTCACCGCGGACGACGTTCTGTACAGCTTCCGGCGGATCGCCGACCCCGCACTGGCCTCCTCGTCCCGCCAGTACTTCGCGAAGGTGGACTTCGGCCGCAGCAAGGCCGCCTCCCCCCGCGAACTGGAGCTGGTGCTGAGCGCGCCCGACTTCGAATTCCCGTCGGGCTGGGGCGCGCCGGGAGCGGAGATCGTCCCCGCCGGGACGACGGCGTTCGGCGCGCCGGTCGGCTCCGGTCCGTTCCGCTTCGTCTCGTTCACTCCCGGTGGTACGGCGGTGTTCCGCGGGAACGAGTCCCATTGGGACGGTGCGCCGAGCGTCGGCGAGCTCGAATTCGTCCCGGTCAACGACGAAACGGCCCGGGTCAACGCGCTGCTCTCCGGGCAGGTCGACTACGCCCACGACCTCGCGGCCGGTACCGCGGCCAGGCTGGGCGGCGACGGACGTGTCTCGCTGCTCGAAGCCCGGGGGACGACGATGCAGGGTTTGATCCTTCGCCTGACCCAGCCGCCGTTCGCCGACCCTCGGCTCGTGCGCGCCGTACTGTCCGGAGTGGACCGCGAAGCCTTGAACCGGGTCGCATTGGCCGGACGCGGTGAGATCGGCAACGACCTGTTCGGCAAGGGACTTCGCGGCTACGCCACCGGCATTCCCCAGCGCTCCCGCGACGTGGATCTGGCCCGCTCGCTGGTCCGGGAAGCGGGCGCCGAGGGACTCGCTTTCGCCATCGAAACCAGCGACGTCGATCCCGGTTTCCCCACCGCGGCGACGCTGATTTCCCAGCAGCTGAACGAAATCGGGTTGAAGGCCACGCCGAACACGCGGGCGGCGAGCACCTACTTCGGCGAAACGAAGACCAAGGGAGTCGCCGCGCTCACCCGCACCGCCACCTTGCCGGTGGCGACGTTCCTCAACCAGCGCTTCCGCACCGGCGGTTCGAACAACGTCAACGGGTTCGCCTCGCCGGAGTTCGACACGCTCATGGACCGTGCCGCCGCCACCTCGGACGAGGGTGCCCGGCTGGCCCTGTTCGCGGACGCCCAGCGGATCGTGCACGAGTCCGGCGGCCTGCTCGCCTGGGGCTTCAGCACCTGGACGATCGCGACGTCGAAACGGGTGTCCGGGGTGGTCACCGCACCACCGAACACCTTCGACTGGGCGAGGTTCGACCGCGCCCGCCTGTCCTGACGTGCCGGGGTACGCCCTGCGCCGGCTGGGGTTCGCCGTGCTCCAGGCGTTGTTCGTGCTGGTCGCCACGTTCGCCGTGACCGCGCTGCTGCCCGGCGACGCGGCTTCGGTCGTACTCGGCGAGCAGGCCACCGACGAGCAGGTGGCGACGGTGCGCCACCAGCTCGGCCTCGATCAGCCTCTCCTCGACCGGTTCGGGCACTGGCTTTCGGGCTTGGCCACCGGTGACCTCGGCCGTTCGCTCGTCACCGGCGCTCCGGTGACGGACGAGATCGCCCGCCGGTTCACCGCCACCGCCGTGCTCGCCGGGGTGACGGTGCTCGTGCTCGTTCCGCTCGCACTGGGCGTCGGGGTGGCGTGCGGCGTCCGCGAAGGCTCCCGGACCGACCGGATACTCACGGCCGTCACGTTGTTCCTGCATTCGATCCCCGAGTTCGTCCTCGGTCTGCTGCTGGTCGCGGGATTCGCCGTCTACACCGGACTGTTGCCCGCCACCGCGGCCGGGACGGACTTGACCGAGCGTCCCGAAGTGCTCGTGCTGCCGGTGATCGTGCTCGTCGGCCGTCAGCTGGGCGACGTCGCCAGGCAGATCCGGGTCGGCGTCGCGGAACAGACCCGCGGGCAGGTGGCGGACCATCTGCGCCTGCTCGGCCTGCGCGAACGCACCGTCGTGCTGAAGCACCTCCTGCCCGCCGCCGCGGCGCCCGCCGTACAGCAGCTCGCCCGCGCCGTCGAGGGGCTGCTGACCGGCACGGTGATCGTCGAATCTCTGTTCGCGATCACCGGGATGGGCACGGGTTTCGTCGAGGCCGTGCAGAACCGGGACATCCCGCAGGTGCAGGGATACGTACTCGTGTTCGCCGGTGTCGTCGTGCTCGGGAACCTGGTCGCCGACCTGGTCGCGCACCGTTTGACGCCGCGCCGGGAGCTGGTCACATGGTGAGCCGGACGCTCGGCTGGATCTTGCTCGCCGTCCCGGCGCTGTTCGCGGTGGCCGGACCGCTGATCGCGGGTCCGCCGGTGTCCGTCGGGGCGCCGTGGCAGCCACCGGACTCCGCCCACCCCCTCGGTACCGACGTCCTCGGCCGCGACGCGCTCACGGTGATCCTCACCGGCGGCTTTCCCGTGATCGGCATGACGGTCGCCGCGCTCGGGCTCGCCTACCTGATCGGCGTACCGCTCGGTCTCTTCGCGGCCGGTCGCGGCCGGTGGGCCGACGAAGCCGTGATGCGATCGCTCGATCTCGTGCTGGCGTTCCCGTCGCTGCTGGTGCTCATGGTGCTCGCCGCGACCGGGCATCGCGGGCCCGGTGTGCTGATTCCCGCCGTCGCCGCCCTCCAGCTGACGGCGATCACCCGCGTCGTGCGGGCCGCGGCGCTGGCTCCCGGCTGCCGCACCGCAGTGGAAGCCCTTACCCTGCAAGGACAACCGTGGTGGCGCATCCAGCTCGGGTACGTCGCCCGGTACGTCACCGGCCCGGTCGCCACCGACGCCGGGACCCGGCTCGGCGTGGTGCTCTACCTGCTGGCGTCGGCGAACTTCCTCGGTCTCGGCCTGACCTCGGACTCCCCGGACTGGGCCGTGGTCATCGAACGCAACAGTGAGGCCCTCTACACCGCTCCCGCCGTCGTACTGGTGCCCGCCGCGCTGCTGATGGCGTTGTGCGTCGGCACCAACCTCGTCACCGACCGGTTGCTCGCCGCCCGGCGGGTGATCCTGTGACGGTCTTGGAGATCAGCGGCCTGTCGGCCCGTGCCGCGGACACCGCTCTGCTCGACGACGTTTCGCTGGCGCTCGAACCCGGCAGGGTGCTGGTCGTGCTCGGCGCGTCCGGCACGGGGAAGACCACCCTGGGGCTGGCCGCGACCGGGCGGGCGCGGCCCGGCATCGAACTGTCCGGCTCGATCCGGCTGGCGGGTTCCGCGCTGCTGGGCCGCACCGGCGCGGAACTCCGGCGGATCCGGGCCGGGGTCGTCGGTCATCTGCCGCAACAGCCTTCGGCGGTGCTGGACCCGGTCCGCCGCTGCGGGCCGG
>NZ_NMQT01000149.1 GCF_002234405.1 Amycolatopsis thailandensis
GAGACCTTGTCTGCGCCCGCGCGGGCCGGTGCCGCCGCGGGGACGACGTAGGTGTCCGGGCCGACGCTCGGCGGCCCTCCCGGACCGGGGGTACCGGCCGGGATCGCGGCGGAAACGGCGGCGTAGGCGTCGATCGCGCCCCAGCCTCGCCGGGGATCGTGCGCGCCGCTCGGCCCGCGGTGCGCGGTCAGCGTCAGCCGCGCGACGACCTGTTCGGGTGACAGCTCGGGGTGATAGGCGCGCACGAGCGCGGCGACACCCGCCACGTGCGCGGCCGCCAGGCTCGGGTCGCTCACCGGCCATCGGTGCGCCACGGTGCCGCCCGCGCCCGCGGACGTGCTGACCAGTTCGGCGCCGGGCGCGGAAACACCCACGTAGGCACCGGATTCCGTCTGCACCGCTTCGCCGGCCTGGTTGGTCGACCCCACGGCGAGCACGCCTGGTGTCGCGGTCGGGTACGACGTCTGCCCTTGCTGGCTCCCCGCGGCGGGAGAGACGATCAGCGCGCCTTTCTCCCTGGCACGCGAAACGGCGCCGCCGAGCGCGGGGCTGTCGGAAGCGGCCGGGACGGCGATCAGGATGATCCCGGCGCCGCGGTTCAGCGCGGTCTCGATGGCGGACGCGAGCTGTCCGGGATCACCGCCGCCGTTCGCCTGGGTGTAGCGGATCGGCAGGATCTTGGCGCCGGGCGCGATCCCGACGAACGTCGTGGACGGATCCGGCTGCGCGCCGACGATCCCGGCGGCGATCGTGCCCCTGCCGTCGCAGTCGTCGGACTCGGTGCCCTGGCCGCCGACGAGCTGGCCGGAGGCGAACTGGCCGTTGCTCCCGTCGACTCCGGTGCCGACCACCGCGACCAGCTGACCGGTGCCACGCGACAGTGGCCAGATCCGCGCTGGATCGATCAGCCGCTGCCCCCACGGGACGGCCGCGGTGTAGGTGCCGGACGGGTTCGCGCACTGTTCGGCGACCGCCGCCGACGGGACGGGAGCGCCGAGCAGACCCATGCCGAGCGGTCCCACGAACAGAGCGCATCCCGCGACGGCACTTTTACCGGCAAACCCCACCATTCCTCCAGAATTCCCTTGTCACACAAGGGAATTCTACTGCCGAACCTCAGCGCAGGTCCATCCCGAGGTCGAGTGCGGGCGAGGAGTGGGTGAGCGCTCCGACGGCGAGGAAGTCCACACCGGACTCCGCGTACGCCCGCGCTACGTCCAGCCGCAGCCCGCCCGAGGATTCCAGCCGGGTCTTCGGCGAGACCTCGTCGCGCCTGTCGACGGCCTTCGCGCACTCGTCGGGCGTGAAGTTGTCCAGCAGCACCTCGTCGGCCCCCGCGGCGAGCGCCTCCTCCAACTGGTCCAGGTCGTCGACCTCGACCTCGCAGTGCAATCCGGGCGCGTGTTCGCGCGCGGCGGCGAGGGCCGCGGTCACCGAACCGGCGGCGACCACGTGGTTGTCCTTGATCAGCACCGCGTCACCGAGCCCGAGCCGGTGGTTCACCCCGCCGCCCGCGCGGACGGCGTACTTCTCCAGCAACCGCAGCCCGGGCAGGGTCTTGCGGGAATCCCTTACCTTGCAATCGGTTCCCTCCAGCGCGGCCACCCAGGCGGCGGTCGCGGTGGCGATACCCGACAGGTGGCACAACAGGTTCAGCGCGGTGCGTTCGGCGGTGAGCAGGCCGCGCACCGGACCGCGGACGACCAGCGCGGGCTCACCGGCGGTCAGCCGGTCACCGTCGTCGCGGGCGGCCAGGATCTCCAGGCTCGAACCGAGCACGACGTCGAACACCGCGAGCGCCAGCGGGATCCCGGCGACCACGCCGGCCGTCCTCGGCGTGAGCTCGGCCAGCGCCTCGGCCGATTCCGGCACGGTGGCGTTCGTCGTCGCGTCGGGCCCGTAGCGCAGGTCCTCGGCCAGGGCCGTGGTGACGACGCGGTGCACATCGGCGACGTCGAGACCGTGTTCGGCCAGCGCCTTGGTGACCCACGGGGATAATTCGCTCATGCCACAACCTCCAAAGCGATCGGATCGGCCAGCACCGGCTGCCCCGACGGGCTGAGCCGGATCAGCTGGCCGCGTTGCCAGGCGCTGTCGTCACGTTCGGGGAAACTGTCGTCACGTTCGGGGAAATCGGTCCGCACGTGGCAGCCACGGGATTCCGTCCGGCGCGCGGCCGCCGCGACCAAGGCCTCCGCCACCAGCGTGAGCGCCGCGTCCTCGACGATCCGAGGCGTCCACAAAGGACTCTCGACCATCGAGAGATCCAGCACCGAGCCGACGACCGACAGGCCTTCCGCGTCCCGGCCGATCGCGGCGTAGCGGCTCATCGCCCGCTGCAGCGCGTCGCGGTCGGCCACCGGGACGGTCGCCCGGGACGCGAGCACACCGCGGCGCGGGTCGCCGAGCTGTCCGGTGGCGAGGTCCGCGGCGACCGCCTCGGCCACCCGCCGCCCGGCGACCAGGCCTTCGAGCAAACTGTTGGAGGCCAGTCGGTTCGCGCCGTGCAGGCCGGTCCTCGCGACCTCGCCCGCCGCGTAGAGGCCGAGAACGCCGGATCGTCCGTCCACAGTGGTCACAACACCGCCGCAGGCGAAATGCGCGGCGGGAGTGACCGGGATCGGATCCTTCGCCGGGTCGATCCCGAGCACCGCGCACGCCGCGTGCACGGTCGGGAACCTCTTCGCGAACCCGGAGATGCCTGTGGCGTCGAGGAGAACGTGATCGTCGATCCCGCCGGGCGCTTGCGCCATCCGGCGCGTGATCGCCGCTGAAACGACGTCCCGGGGCGCGAGATCACCGAGCGGGTGCACCCCGCGCATGACCGAAGCGCCCGTCGCGTCGTGCAGGGTCGCGCCCTCGCCGCGCACCGCCTCGGTGACCAGCGGGAGGCGGCCACGCGCGCCCGGGGTGAACAGGACCGTCGGGTGGAACTGGACGAATTCGACGTCCGCGACCTGCGCCCCCGCGCGCAACGCGAGCGCCAGCCCGTCCCCCGTGGCGATCTCCGGATTCGACGTCGCGTGGTAGAGCTGTCCCAGCCCGCCGCTGGCCAGCAGCACCGCCGGCGCCCGGACGACCCCGGGCACGCCGTCGTGGTCCAGGACGGTCACGCCGACGACCTCGCCCGCGGGCGTGCGGATCGCGTCGACGGCGATGTGGTGCTCCAGTACCGGGATCCGCCGGTCACCGGCCTTGGCGACCAGCGTCCGCTCGACCTCCGCGCCGGTCGCGTCACCACCGGCGTGGATGACGCGGAACGCGCTGTGCCCGCCTTCCCTCGTGCGGGCGAGCTCGGTCCTTCCCGCGGCCGCCGGGTCGAAGCGGGCGCCCGCGGCACGCAGCCTGGCCACCGCGGCCGGGCCGCCCGCGATGATCGAGCGGACGGCGTCGTCATCGCAAAGCCCGGCACCGGCGGTGAGCGTGTCTTCGGCGTGTTTGCCGACCGAGTCACCTTGCTCGTGCTCGCCCTCCAGCACGACGGCGATACCGCCCTGAGCCCAGCGGGTGTTCCCGTCGGAGACCGCCCCCTTGGTGACCACCAGGACGTGCAACCCGAGTTCCTGGGCGCGCAGCGCGGCGGTGAGCCCGGCCACTCCGCTGCCGATCACCACGAGATCGGCGGCGGCCTCCCAGACGGGGTGGGTTTTCGCCTGGAGAGCGGTAACCGGGCCGGTCATTCTCCGCCGCCAGGCTGCCCGATCTCGATCATGCGCTGCACGGAAGCGCGGGCCCGGGCGGCTGTCTCGGTGTCGACGTGGACCTCGTCCGCGCCCTCTCGCAACGACCGCAGCAGGGCGGCAGGCGTGATCATCTTCATGTACCGGCAGGACGCCCGGTCGTTCACCGCGCGGAAGTCGATCTCCGGCGCGGCCTTGCGCAGCTGGTGGATCATCCCGATCTCGGTGGCCACGAGCACCGACTTCGCCTTGGTGTCGCGGGCGGCGTGGACCATGTCGCCGGTCGAGAGGATCTTGACCCGCTCAGGGGCGACGGCGCCTTCTCCGGCGAGATACAGCGCCGACGTCGCGCAGCCGCATTCCGGGTGGATGAACAGGTCCGCGTCCGGGTTCTCCGAGGCCCGCTCGGCGAGCTCGGCACCGTTGATACCGGCGTGCACGTGGCATTCCCCGGCCCAGACGTGCATGTTCTCCCGGCCGGTCACGCGCTTGACGTGCGCGCCGAGGAACTGGTCCGGCAGGAACAGAACCTCCTGGTCAGCGGGGATGGAGGCGACCACGTCGACGGCGTTCGACGAGGTGCAGCAGATGTCGGTCTCGGCCTTGACCTCGGCCGTGGTGTTCACGTAGGAGACCACGACCGCGCCGGGGTGCTCGGCCTTCCAGGCGCGCAGTTCGGCGCCGGTGATCGAGTCCGCGAGCGAACAACCGGCCCGCGCGTCCGGGATCAGGACCGTCTTCTCCGGCGCCAGGATCTTCGCCGTCTCGGCCATGAAGTGCACGCCGCAGAAGACGATGGTGGACGCGTCGCTGCTCGCCGCGATCCGGCTGAGCGCGAGGGAATCGCCGGTGAAGTCGGCGATGTCCTGGATCTCGGGCACCTGATAGTTGTGCGCGAGCAGGACGGCGTCACGCTTGCGAGCGAGGCTCCGCACCTCCTCCGCCCAAGCCGCGTCGGCGACGACGCCACCGTAGGGAGTCAGGTCGTTCTCAAACGTGATCGTCATCGTTCTGGCCCTCCGGACCGATTTGTCCACTGTCGGTTTTCGCCTTACAATCGAAAACCGTGCGAAGTCATCTTAACACCCAGACCCCCCTGGCCCACGAGGTTTTGGGAGCGGTCCTTCAAGTGCGCTCGGACACACTCCGGGTCCTGCTGTGGCGGCGCGCGCTCGATCCCCACCTGGGCCGCTGGTCCCTTCCGGGCGGGAGGCTTCGCCCGGATGAAGACGTCGAGGCGTCCATTCGGCGGCAGCTCGCGGAGAAGGTCGACGTACGTCAGTTGAAGCATGTGGAGCAGCTGGCCGTGTTCAGCGCGCCGAACCGGGTGCCGGGCCCGCGCGTCGTCGCGACGGCGTTCCTCGGCCTCGTACCGTCCGATGTGGACCCCGAGATCCCGGAAGATACCGAGTGGCACGACGTTTCCGAGCTGCCGCGGACGGCGTTCGACCACGAGTCCATCGTGCTGCGCGCGCGGGACAGGCTCCGCTCGAAGCTCTGCTACACGAATCTCGGGTTCGCGCTGGCCCCGGAAGAGTTCACCGTTTCGGCGTTACGGGGGCTGTACTCGGCTGCGCTCGGTTACCGGGTCTCCGCGACGAACCTGCAGCGCGTGCTGTCCCGGCGCGGACTGCTCCTCCCCACCGGCCACACCGCCCCGCCCGGGCGCAGCGGTGGACGTCCGGCGGCGCTCTTCTCCTTCGCGGGCAAGGGGATGCAGATCACCGATCCGTTCGCGGTGTTCCGTCCGCCCGCCGGAAAGTGACCGTCCTGCGAAGTCCTCGCGGTCCCCGTACCTTGAACGGGTGACCGAGCCGAGCGATGAGTCCTCCGGGAAGGCGATCTTGCCGCTGTTCCCGCTACAGACCGTGCTTCTGCCCGGAACACACCTCCCGTTGCACATTTTCGAACCGCGCTACCGGCAGCTGATGGCCGACCTGGTCGGCGACGTCGTCCCGGACCGCGAGTTCGGCGTCATCGCGCTGCGTTCGGCGATGATCCGGGAGGTGAGCGGGCCCGAGCACGTCCACGAGGTCGGCTGCAGCACGGTGCTGCGCGAGGCGAAACGACTGCCGGACGGCAGATTCGACGTCGTCACCACCGCGCGGCGCCGCTTCCGGCTGCTCGAGATCGACCGCGTTTCCGCGCCGTACCTGATCGGCTCGGTCGAATGGGTGCCCGACGACCGGGTCGCCTCGGTACACGGCGACACCGTGACCAGGCTCGCCGACGTCGCAAAAGCGGCTCACCGGCGCTATTGCGAGTCCGCCTGGAACGCCGACGACTGGACCACACCGCCCGAAGACGGCGACATCGCGGCGCTCGCGTACCGGCTCACGTCGGACTGCCTGCTCCCCTTGGAAGACCGGCAGCGCCTGCTGGAGGAGACCAACCCGCTGCGGCGGCTGAGGATCGCGTGCCGGCTGCTGACGCGGGAGGCCGGGTTCCTCAGCACGCTCGGCGCGGTCCCGATGCCGCCGGGGGAACTCGGCGAGTTCACGCGCCCCTCGAACCTGAATTAGGCCCCCTCAAGCGCTATGAAAGGCCCCTTCATTGCAAATTTTGCAATGAAGGGGCCTTTCATAGCACGCGCGAAACTTACTTGCCGGACTCCGGAGCGCTCTCGCCGTCCGCCCCGTTCCCACCGGTCCCGAACTTGCTCCACACCTTGCCCGCCGCCCCGGACACCGCCTCGCCGACGTCGCTGAACACCTTCATCAGCGGGTCGGACGAGCTGTTCCAGGAGTCCTTGTACGACTTCGCGGCCGATTTCAGGTCGTCGCTCCAGGTGGACGACGGCGCGTCCGCGTCGCGGCGCGGGTACCCGCCGGCCAGGATGCCCCGGTACTCCTCGGAAGCGGCCCACTTCTGCAACTGCGCCGCGCGCACGACGGCCAGCGGATGCGACATCGTCTCGACGTAACGCAGCTTCAGGTAGCTGTCGCGGATGTCCTCGACCGACTCGTACTCCGACGCCTGCTGCAGGAACGCCGGGATGTCGATCTTCGACGGGTCGATCCCGCCCGCGACCAGGATCTGCGACCGCAGCGCCGCCGTCGGGTCCTGCGAGCACAGCAGCCCGGCGCGGTCGCAGGACAGCTCGGCCTTGCGGTACCACTCGCGCAGCGCGGCGATGACGACGCGGATGCCGATGGCGCTCACCGGCGTCCACGACATCGACATCTGCAAGCCGATCAGCCGGATCATGATCGTGCGGTACACCGCGTGCCCGGACAGCACGTGTCCCATCTCGTGCCCGATCACGAACCGCAGCGACGCGAGGTCCATCGCCTCGACGGCCGCGGTGTTGAGCACGATGAACGGCTCGTCCATGCCGATCGTCTGCGCGTTGACCTCGGGACTGCGGGCGACGAACAGGTTCGGCACGCGGTCGAGGTCGAGCGTCTCGGCGCATTCGTTGCGCAGCTTGTCCAGTTCCGGATACTGCTTCGGGCCGACCCGGATCCCGGACGCGAGCGCCATGAGCCGCTCACCACGCTCGGCGTAAAAGCCCGAAACGGCCTTCACGACCTGCGCGAATCCGGGGACCGCGCGAAGCGTCGCCAGAGCACCGCGGTCGACGGGATGCTCGTAGGCGCGCGGGCTGATACCCGGGAAGCGGACGGCGTTGTGCCGGGAAACCTCGATGTCGTCGGTCAAGAGAAAGCCCCCTAGAGAAGTTGCCGCCCACCCTAGAGGAAATTCGTCAGCCGAGACGGCGACCCAGGTCTTCTCGTCCGTTCCACGCGGTCAGCAGCGTGTAGGCCAGCGTCGTCATCAGCGGCGCGGCGAGCATGATCCACGGCGATTCGATCTGCGGCGCCTTCGCGATGATGTCCCCGACGGCGGGCGCCGAAGTGATCTCGTAGCGGCCGTTGGCGAACGAGACGCCCATCGTCGTGCCCAGCCAGCCCGCGAGGGTCGCGCCGCCGGTCGCCGCGATCAGCACGACCGGGCCGCGGCGCTCCCGCAGCAACCAGGTCACGATGCCGATCAGCAGCCCGGCGCCGAGCGCGAGGAAGCCGTAGATGGCGAGGTCGTCGAAACGGTGCCAGCTCTCGAGTTCCAGTGGCGCGAGGCCGCCGCGGTCGTTGATCACCCGCATCCGCTGCGGCGGCGCGAGCCGAGACCACAGCCAGGCCAGCGGAAACCCGAGCAGCCCCGCCGTGGACAGCACGCTGACCGCGGGCAGCAGATCCGCCTTGACGACGACCTTGGGGTGCGGGCGGCGTGGCTTCGGCAGCACGGGCACCGACCAGGGATCGGGCACGCTGGAAGACAGGTGTGCCGGTTTGCCCGTCGTCTCGCCCAACCCGGACTCCTCCCTCACGCTGCTTGTGCAGAGCGTAACCAATGACGCTCCCAGCGCACGCAACCCGGCACGCATCTCTCGCGTTTCGTCCTCTGGATGCGGTAGATGCGCGTGCAACTAACGCATTTAGAGGACGAAACGCGCAAAGTCAGCCGGCGAGTTCACCGTGACGGCTGCATCGGGCCGTCCAGCCCACCGGGGTGATCTGGACGACCATCCGCCGCGCGCAGAACGTGCAGTAGCGCGGCGGTTCGAGTGCCGTTCTCGGGTTGTGACAGGCGGAATGTTCCGCGCCACCGTCGGACGTCTGTCCACAGTGGACGCAGAACGCCGGTCGGTCAGAGGACGTCACTGATCGCCTTCACCGGCATCTTCAGCTCGTCGAGCATCTCCAGGTCCGCGGTGGCCGGGCGGCCGAGGTTGGTCAGGTAGTTGCCGACGATGATCGCGTTGATGCCGCCGAGCATGCCCTGCTTGGTGCCCAGGTCGCCGAAGGTCAGCTCACGGCCGCCGGAGAAGCGGAGCAGCGGACGCGGCATCGCCAGCCGGAACGCGGCCACGGTGCGCAGCGCGTCCTTGCCCTCGACGACCTCGTAGCCCTCGTACGGCGTCCCCGGCTGCGGGATGAGGAAGTTCATCGTGCATTCGTCCGGGTTCAGCTCGGCCAGCTGCGCGGCGAACTCGGCGCGCTGTTCGACGCTCTCCCCCATGCCGATGATGCCGCCGCAGCAGACCTCCATGCCCGCCTCGCGGATCATCCGCAGGGTCTCCCAGCGCTCTTCCCACGTATGCGTGGTGACGACGTTCGCGAAGTGCGAGCGCGCGGTCTCCAGGTTGTGGTTGTAGCGGTGCACGCCCATCTCGACGAGCTCGTCGACCTGCTCCTGCGTGAGCATGCCGAGCGAGCAGGCGATCTGGATGTCGTTGCCGTCCTCGCGGATGGCCTTGATCCCCTCGCGGACCTGCGAGAGCAGCCGCTTGTCGGGGCCGCGGACGGCGGCGACGATGCAGAACTCGGTCGCGCCGGTCTCGGCGGTCTGGCGGGCGGCCTTGACCAGGCCGGGGATGTCCAGCCACGCCGAACGCACCGGCGTCGGGAAGCGCCCGGACTGCGAGCAGAAGTGGCAGTCCTCGGGGCAGCCGCCGGTCTTGAGGCTGATGATGCCCTCGACCTCGACCTCGGGGCCGCACCAGCGCATCCGGACCTCGTGGGCCAGCGCCAGCAGGTCGGTCAGGTGGTCGTCGTCGAGCTTCAGGACCTCGACGAGCTGCTCTTCGCTGAGCCCGACACCACGCTCGAGGACCTGGTCACGCGCCACGGCGAGGATGTCGACGGTCTCCGGGGCTGTGGTCACGAGGCGGCTCCTGTTCGGGGTGGGGCGGTAGTGCGAAGGCACATCATCGTGCACGACCGGGCGCCTCGGTGACAGCGACGCAGGTCACTTCTGGGCCGAGGCGCGGCCGACGAAGCATTCCGGGTCGAACTCCCCGCCGAACCACGGCGAGAGACCCGCCCTGGCCTTGGCGGCGAACTCCTCGGGCCCGGCGTCCCCGAGACCGGCGGGCAGCACGCCCAGCAGCGGGGCGCCGGCGGCGACCGGCAGGTCCTGCAGGTTCGACACCGACGCCAGATCCGGGTCTTCGGGCCACGAGCCGATGATGACCCCGGCGACGGTGAGGCCGCGTTTGGTCGCGACCTCGGCGGTCAGGGCGGTCGCGTTGAGCGTGCCCAGCCCGGCCTCGGCCACGACGATCACCAGCGCGCCGAGCGACCAGGCGACGTCGGCGAGCGAGGCGCCGTCGGCGTCGAACCGGACCAGCAGCCCGCCCGCGCCCTCGATGAGGGTGAGGTCGTGCTCGCCGTTCAGGTCGCTCGCGGCCGCGGCGATCTCGCTCGGCGGCAGCGTCGGCAGGCCCGAAAGCCTGGACGCCGCCTCCGGCGACAGCGGATCCGGGTATCGCCGCAGCTCACGAGTGGTGACCGGCCCGGCGAGCCGGAGGACGTCGGCGAGATCACCCGGCTCGTCCGGTCCGACTCCGGTCTGCGCCGGTTTCAGGACGGCGACGCGTTGGCCCTGCCCGGCGGCCAGCGCGGCGATGGCGGCGGTGGTGATCGTCTTGCCGACACCCGTACCGGTGCCGGTTATGACCAGCATGCTCACGTAGGAACAACTTAGTGGGTCCGGATCGAGTCCCACTGAACGGCGTCCGTTAGCCCCCGGAAGTGGTGACGGCCCCGACCGGTGTGAACGACGGGCTCTCGTCATCCGACAGGTAGACCTGCGCCGCCCCGACGTCGAAGTACATGCCGGTCAGGTGGAGCTCGCCGCGCGCCTCCGCCTCGGCGATCAGCGGGTAGTGGCGCAGGTGCTCCAGCTGCTGCAGCACGTTCTGCAGCGCCAGCCGGTTGACCTCCGTGTCCGGGCGTTCGCCGTCGAGGGTCACCGAGACCTTGCGCTGGGCGCTCGGCTCGGCGTGCTTCAGCCAGGACACCAGCATCGGCGCGCCGTCGGGGGCACCGGTGACCAGCGCCTGCATCGCGCCACAGCCGGAATGCCCGCAGACCACGATCTCACGCACCTTCAGCACGCCGACGGCGAACTCGACGGTGGCGCCCATCGACGGGTCGGCCCGGCGGGCGGGCACGAGGTTCCCGATGTTGCGGACGGTGAACAGGTCCCCGGGACCGCTCGTGGTGATCATGTTCGGCACGATCCGCGCGTCACCGCAGGTGATGAACAGGGTGTGCGGCGACTGTCCGCCCGCCAGCTTGCTGAGCGCGGGCTGCATGAGCGCGGCCGTGCGCCGCTGGAACTCGGTCGCGCCGCGCAGCGTCGGCCCGCCACGCTGACCGGGCAGTTCGACGTCCTTGGCCTGCCAGTCGGACCACGGCGCGAGGAACCGCGGCACCGAACGCGCGGCGGCCGTCCTGGACAGGGTGGGATCGCCGGATTTGCCGTTGGCGAACCACGGATGCCCGACCTCGTCGACGATCACCTCGCCGCCGGCGCGTTCGTGTCCCTGCTGCCAGTTCGAAAGGCTCTCGAAGGCGGCGTGGTCGAGATAGTCGACGACGAGCTCCAGGGTCACCTTCGCGCCGTCGGGCACGGTCGCGAGCACCCGGCTGAGCCTCGGCACCGAAAGGAAGGTCAGGACACCTTCGACGACGACGCGCCATTCGTCACCGTCGCGTTCGGCGTGGATCCCGGACCACACGGTGCGCCGCAGCATCAGCAGCACCGAAAGCCCGATGCCGAGCAGAACGCCGGTGAGCAGGTCGAAGACGACGACGCCGGCGAGCGTCACCAGGTACAGCCCCAGGTCGCCGTGCTTGAGGACCTGCTTGATGTGGCCGGGGTTCACCAGTTTCGCGCCGACGTGGACGAGCAGTCCGGCCAGCGCGGCGAGCGGGATGTTCTGGATCAGCCCGGCGAACGCGGCGACGAACACCAGGATCCAGACCCCGTGCAGGACCGCCGAAGCGCGGGTGCGGGCACCGGCGGCGACGTTGGTCGAGCTGCGGACGATCACGCCGGTGACCGGGAGTCCGCCCAGCGCGCCGGAGGTCATGTTCGCGGTGCCCTGTCCGATCAGTTCGCGGTCGAGGTTCGACCGCGGCCCGGTGTGCATCTTGTCGACCGCGACGGCCGACAGCAGGCTCTCCACGCTCGCGATCAGGGCGATGGTGATGACCGCGAGGGCGAACGCGCCCCAGCCGGTGTCCGGGAATTCGGGCGCGAAACGGATGTTGAGCAGGTCACCGGGCAGGTTGACGCGGGGCAGGGTCATTCCGGCGACGACGGACAGCACGGTCACCAGCGCGATCGCGGCGAGCGGGCCCGGCACCTTGCGGACGGACTTGGGCAGCCGCGGCCACAGCAGCAGGATGCCGATGGTGAGCACGCCGATCAGCGCGGCGGTGTCGTGGTGGCCGACGATCTGCGCGGGCAGTTCGGCGATGTTCTTGAGCGCGGAGCTCTGCGCCGATCCGCCCAGGACGACGTGGAGCTGGCCGAGGACGATCGTGACGCCGATACCGGCGAGCATGCCGTGCACGATGGCGGGCGAGATCGCGAGCGCCGCGCGGGCGATGCGGCTCAGCCCGAGCAGGATCTGGAGCGCCCCCGCGGCGACGGTGATCGCACAGGTGGTCGCCCAGCCGAAGGTCGCGATCGTCTCGGCCATGATCACCGTCAGACCGGCGGCCGGGCCGCTGACCTGCAGCGGGGAGCCGCCGAGGGCTCCGGCGACCACACCTCCCACCACGGCCGCGATCAGCCCCGCGACGATCGGCGCCCCTGACGCGAGAGCGATCCCGAGCGAGAGCGGGACGGCGACGAGGAACACCACCAACGAGGCGGGCAGGTCGTGACGGAGCACGGCGAGAGGTTTCTTGGACACCAACATGATCACCAGGAAACTGGTGATTTGTCCGCTATGCACCACCTGATCGAGTGAACATCGTCCTTCAGAAGGGTGGCGTGGCCCACGTTCGGGCCGTTTTGTTGCCTGGAGATGGCGTCGATGTTGCGAAAAGCCTTAAGTCCTCCCGGATCCTGGGAAATAACGGTCGGCCGCCCGGCCAACGGAGCTGAGGCGTCTGCACCGCTCTGGCCGCCAGGTCACGACCTTCGGGATCGCCCCTTCACGGACAGCAGGCGGGCACGCGGCGGCACCGAGTCGGTCGAGGGGGTCGTGAGTGGCAAGTGGGGTTAGAACGACACTTGCCACTCACGACTCAGGACTTCACCGGTGAAGCGGCCGAAGTGAACGACCGGTGCGCCGCGTCGAGCAGGTACACGTTCGCTTTCCCGACGTCGAAGTACATGCCCGTCAGCCAGAGTTCGCCCCGCGCCAGCGCGGCCTCGACCACCGGGTACGAGCGCAGGTTTTCCAGTTGCTGCACCACGTTGTGCAGGGCGAGCCGATCACCCTCCTGTGCGGGGCGGGCGCCGTCGAGCAGCACCGGCCCTTCACTGGCCTGGCGCCGCATCGTCGCCTCACCGTGGCGCAGCCAGCCACCGAGGTGCGCGAGCCCGGTGGGCGCGTCGCCGAGCAACGCCTTCATCGCCCCGCAACCGGAATGCCCGCACACCACCACTTCCCGCACGTTCAGCAGACCGACGGCGTACTCGATCGCCGCCCCCACCGAGAAATCCGCTTCGGCGCCGGCGTGCGGGACGAGGTTCCCGATGTTCCGCACGGTGAACAGGTCCCCCGGCCCGCTGGTCGTGATCAGGTTCGGCACGATCCGCGCGTCGCCACAGGTGACGAACAACGTGTGCGGCTGCTGGCCGTTCGCCAGCCCGTCCCAGGTGCTCCGCAGCAGCGGCGCCGTCCGGCGCTGGAATTCCGAGGCGCCACGGCACAACGGGACGCTGCCTCCGCGCTGGCTCGGCAGTTCGAGGTGTTCCGCCTGCCATTCCGACCACGGCGCGAGCCAGCGCGGCACCACCCGGGAGGCGACACCGCGGCGCACGGTCGGCACACCGGCCTTGCCGCGTTCGAACCATGGATGCCCGATCTCGTCGACGATCACGACTCCCCCGGCGCGTTCGTACGCGCGCTGCCAGCCGCGCAGGCAGTCGAAAGCGGCGTGGTCGAGGTAGTCGACGAAGAGCTCCAGCGTCACTTCCGAACGCGCGGGGACTTCGGCCAGGACGGTCGTGAGCCTTGGCACGGAAAGGAAGGTGAGCGCGCCTTCGATGACGACGCGCGTCCGCGAACCGTCCTGTTCGACGTGGATCCCGGAGAACAGCATCCGGCGCAGCATCAGCGCGAGCGCCACCGCGATCCCCGCGGCGACGCCGGTGAGCAGGTTGACGGCGACAGCGCCGAGCAGGGTCGCGAGGTAGACCGGCAGGTCGCCGTGGCGGCGGACCTCGCGCAGATTGGTGACATTGACCAGTTTCGCGCCGACGTAGACGAGGAGACCGGCGAGCGCGGCGAGCGGGATCAGTCGCAGCGCGCCCGCCAGGAACAGGCAGCAGCCGAGGATCCAGACGCTGTGCAGGATCGCCGACGCCCGGGTGCGGGCGCCCGCTTCGAAGTTGGTCATGGTGCGCACGACGACGCCGGTGACCGGGAACCCGCCGAGCGATCCGGCGGCGACGTTCGCCAGGCCCTGGCCGATCAGCTCACGGTTGAGGTCGGTGCGCGGCCCATCGCGCAGCTTGTCGATGGAGACGGCGGAAAGCAGGCTCTCCAGGCTGGCGATGAGCGCGATGGAGAGGACGGCGGCGATGATCGCCGCCCAGGACCCGGACGGCGCCTCGGGCACGAAACCCAGCCCTGGCAAGCCGTTCGGGAGGTCGACGCGCGGCAGGTCCAGGCCGGCCGCGACGGAAAGGCCGGTCGCCAGCGCGACGGCGGCGAGCGGACCGGGAACGCGGCGCACCGAACGCGGCATCCGGGTCCACGCCAGCAGCACGCCGACGGTGACGACGCCGACGAGCGCGGCCTGGTCGTGGTGGCCGACGATCCGGCCCGGCAGCGCGAGGATGTTCGCGATCGTGGAGCTTCCCGCGACCCCGCCGAGCACGACGTGCAACTGGCCGAGGACGAGGATCAGCCCGATCCCGGCGAGCAGGCCGTGCACGATGGCCGGGGAGATGGCCAGTGCGGCGCGGGCGACCCGGCTGACGCCGAAGAGGATCTGCACCACGCCCGCCGCTGCGGTGATCGCGCAGGTGGCGGCCCAGCCGAAGGCGGAGATGGTCTCCGCGATGACGATGGTCAGCGCGGCGGACGGGCCGCTGACCTGGAGAACGGAAGCACCGAAGAGGCTCGCGACGACGCCGCCGACGACGGCGGAGATGAGTCCGGCGAGCAGAGGGGCTCCGGCGGCGTGTGCGACGCCGAGCGAAAGCGGGACGGCCACGAGGAAGACGACGACCGAAGCCGGGAGGTCGTGGCGAAGGTTCTTCAGGAGGGTCGATGTGGGATTGCGGCGGCCCGGAGGCCCGGTGTCGTGCTCGTCACCAACGATGTCGATCATGGGGGCAGGAAACCCGATCGACGCGCAAAAGTCTGCTACGCAAAGGTTTCTCAGGTTTGCTTGTGCGCCGAAGAACTAGGGCATAACACCTTTTCGCGACAAAACGCCCGAGAAGGGTCCCGAACGGACTCGCCCGTTCGCTTGACCACGACCACCCCGCGACCACGCTCTGTACCCAGCGTGGCCTTTGCGGATTGCTGTGGCCGCCGTCACACTCTTTCGGTTGAATTCAGCCCGTTTCAGGCTTTTTGCGCGGCCGCGACCACGGCCGAGGTGATCGTCGCGAGGTCCTCGGCCTCGGAGATGTAGGGCGGCATCGTGTAGATCAGGTTCCGGAACGGGCGCAGCCAGACGCCGTTCGCGGTGAGCACATCGGTCGCGACAGCCATGTCCACCGGGTGGTCCAGTTCCACCACGCCGATGGCGCCGAGCACCCGCACGTCAGCGACCGAAGACAGCTCGCGAGCCGGTTCCAGCCCGGCCTTCAGCGCGGCTTCGATCCGCGGGACGTCGGACTTCCAGCCGCCTTCGGCCAGGATCCCCAGCGAGGCGTTGGCGACTGCGCAGGAAAGAGGGTTACCCATGAAGGTCGGCCCGTGCGCCAGTACCGGCAGTTCGCCGCGCGAGATCCCGTCGGCGATCTCCGGTGTGCACAACGCCGCCGCCATCGTCAGGTAACCGCCGGTCAGCGCCTTGCCGAGGCACAGGACGTCCGGGGTGACCCCGGCGTGCTCGGCGGCGAACATCCTGCCGGTGCGGCCGAACCCAGTGGCGATCTCGTCGAAGATGAGCAGGACGCCGTTGGCCTCGGTGATTTCGCGCAGCGCGCGCAGGTACGCGGGCGGGTGGAACCGCATGCCGCCGGCGCCCTGGACGACCGGTTCGACGATGATCGCGGCGAGTTCGCCCGCGTGCTTCTCGATTTCGGTCGCGAGCAGGTCGAGGTAGGCCTGGTCCGGCTCGTCGCCGAAGCCGCCGGGAGGCTTGGGCAGGAACAGCTGGTCCGGCAGGATCCCGCGCCACAGCGAGTGCATCCCGCCCTCGGGGTCGCAGACGCTCATCGGCGTGAACGTGTCGCCGTGGTAGCCGCCGCGCCAGGTCATCAGGCGTCGCTTTTCCTTGCGCCCCACCGACTGCCAGTACTGCAGGCACATCTTGACGGCGACCTCGACCGACACCGACCCGGAGTCGCACAGGAAGACGTGCCGCAGGCCGTCCGGGGCGAGATCGACCAGCGTCTTCGCCAGCCGGATGGCCGGCTCGTGGGTGAGCCCGCCGAACATCACGTGACTCATCCGGCCCGCCTGCTCGGCCAGCGCCGCGTCCAGCACCGGGTTCCGGTAGCCGTGGATCGCCGCCCACCAGGAGGACATGCCGTCGACCAGCTCGCGGCCGTCGTCGAGGGTGAGCCGGACCCCGCTCGCCTCGCGGACCAGCAGGGAGTCGATCGGGCTCGGCATCGGCCCGTACGGGTGCCAGACGTGTTCCGCGTCGAGCGCGAGGAGTTCGGCGGCGTCCATCCGGCGACCCTACGACACACCCCGCTCAGCGCAGGCGCACAGGGAGGGTTTCCAGGCCGTGGACGAGGGTGCTTTCCCGCCACCGCAAGGTTTCCGGGTCGGCGTCCAGGCCAAGGCCCGGGAACCGCTCCAGCAGGCCGCGCAACGCGATCTCCGCCTCCAGCCTGGCCAGCGGGGCGCCGACGCAGTGGTGGATCCCGTGCCCGAAAGCGAGATGCCCGGCCGCCGGCCGCGTGACGTCCAGCCGCTGCGGGTCTTCGAACCGCTCGGCGTCCCGGTTCGCGCCGATCAGGGAGACGAGCACGAACTCGTCCGCCGGGATCTCGACGTCGCCGACCAGGACGGATTCCCTGGTGAACCGGATGGTCGCCAGGTGGATCGCGCCGTCGTACCGCAGGAACTCCTCGACCGCTCCGGGCAGCAGGGCGGGATCGGCGCGGAGCGCGGCCAGCTGCTCCGGCTCGCGCAGCAGCGCGAGAACGCTGTTGGCGATCAGGTTGACCGTCGTCTCGAACCCCGCCACCAGCAGGAGGAACGCCATCGACAACAGCTCGTCCCCGGAGAGCGAGTCGCCCTCGTCGCTGGCGTGGATCAGACCGGAAAGCAGGTCTTCGGCGGGTTTCGCGCGCTTTTCCTCGATGAGGTCGACGAGGTACGCGTGCATCTTCGCCGCCGCGGCACGGAGTTCCTCCGGCGTCGACCAGGCGAGCATCGTGTTCGACCACTTCGCGAACGCCGGCTGGTCGCCCGCGTGGACGCCGAGCAGTTCGCAGATGACCCGGATCGGCAGCGGGACGGCGAACGAGGGCAGGAGGTCGACGCGCTCGGCGTCACCGATGTCGGCCAGCAGTTCGGCGGTGATCTGCTCGATCCTCGGCCGCAGCCGGGAAACGGTACGCGAGGTGAAGGCCTGGTTGACCAGTTTGCGCAACCGCGTGTGGTCCGGCGGATCCGAGTTGAGCATATGGCCCGTCAGCGCGCGGACGGCGCTGTCACCGGCGGATTCGAAGCCGTCGCGTTCGAAGAGGCGCTGGACCTCGCGGGTGTCCTTGGCCATACGGGGATCCGCGAGCACGGCGCGGGCCTCGGCGTAGCCGGTGACGAGCCAGACCTCCAGGCCGCGCGGCAGGCGCACCTTCCGGACCCGGCCGCTTTCCCGCAGCAGCGCGGAGACCCGGTGCGGTTCCTGGACGAGATCCCAGGCAAGGGGCATGACTTCTTCGGCTGCCACCATCGGTACGCCTCCCCAGCGCGCCGGTCAGCGTTCGGCCAGCGCGGCCACCACTCGCTCGGTCACTTCGGTCCAGTATGCCCGCTGTTCCTCGCGTTCGTCGGCGCCCGCGAGCCATTCCTGATGGAACCGGAGCGTGGTCTTCTGCTCGGTGCCGCTCACCGTGATCTGGAGGGTGGAGTCGTGGTCCCAGTCCTTCGGCCGCCAGGTCAGCCGGAGCTTGTCGCCCTCGGAACGACCGCGGATCTCGCCGGTCGTCCCGTTGGCCGTCTCGTACGCCGCGCCCGGCTCGCTGCCGAGTTCGGCGCCCGGACCGAGCCAGATCTCCACGCCGTCGCGTCCGACCAGGAAGTCCCACACCTGCGTGCCGTTGTACGGCACCGTCTGGGAAACGCCTACCTGCCAACCACTTCCGGCTGTTTTGGCCGTTGCTTTGGTCACGCGGGCCATCATCCCATCGGGTGTACCGTGCATCAGTCACCGGTCCGGGTGGAGGATCTCTTTCCGTGCGCTACCGTCCGATTTCTCCCGCTCTGCTGGTCTCCGAACTGACCGAACGCATCACGGCGATCACGGGCCGCCGCCGGATCGCGGTCGCGATCGACGGCGCGGCCGGTGCGACCGAAACCACAGAACTCGCCGACGCCCTGGTCGATCCCCTGCGGGTCGCCGGTCACGCGGCGCTGAGGATCTCGGCGAACGACTTCCTCCGGCCCGCGTCGCTGCGCTTCGAACGGGGCAAAAAGGACCCGGACTCGCGCTACACCGACTGGCTCGACCTCGGCGCCCTGCGCCGCGAGGTGCTCGACCCGCTCGCCGAGGACGGCAGCGGCCTGGTCCTCCCGTCGCTGTGGGACCCGGTGCGCGATCGCGCCACCAGGGCCGAACGCGTCGAACTGCCCGAAGGCGGCGTCGTCCTGCTGGACGGCGAATTCCTGTTCGGAGCCGGGCTCGCTTTCGACCTGAGCGTGCACCTGTGGCTCTCGCCCGCCGCGCTCAAGCGGCGGGTGCCCGACGAATGGGCGCTCCCCGCCTACGAGCGCTACGAACAGGAAGTCGACCCGGCGGCGCTGTCCGATGTGGTGATCCGCGTCGACGACCCGAAGCACCCGGCGCGCTACGAACCCTGACCCGTCACCGCACCGCAGCGACCGGATCGCCGTCGAGCAGGCCGGAAAGCCTGCCCGCCATGGTGTCCCATCGCCAGTTCTCGCTGACCCACTCGCGGCCGGCGGCGCCCATGCGCCGCGCCCGCACCGGATCGGCCAGCAGCGCGGCCAGCGTGTCCCGAAGCTGCTGTTCGTCGCGACCGTCGACGACGTGCCCGGTGACCTCGTCGAGCACCGTTTCCGGCGCACCGCCGGAATTCCCGGCGACGACCGGCAGCCCGGTCGCCGAGGCCTCCAGGTACACGATGCCCAGCCCCTCGACGTCGAGTCCCTTCCCCCGTGTCCGCGCCGGCATCGCGAAGACGTCGCCCGCGTTGTAGTGCGCGGGCAATTCCTTCCACGGCACCGATCCGGTGATGACGACGCTGTCCTGGACCCCCAGCGCGTCGACGAGCCCGGTGAGCGTCTTGCGATACGGGCCGCCGCCGACGATCAGCAGCGCCACGTCCGGGATCCGTTCGCGGAGTTCGGGCAGGATCCTGATGAGCATGTCCTGGCCCTTGCGCGGCACCAGCCGCGAAACGCAGACGATCGTCGGACGGTCGCCGAGACCGTGCCGATCGCGGATCTCCTTGCCCGCGGCGTCGTCCGGCCGGTAGAGCTCGGTGTCGACGCCGCACGGGAGCATCTCCAGGCCGGCCATCGGGCCGAAAGCGGCCGAAAACCGGGAACGCGTGTACTTGCTGACGTAGGTGATCACGTCGACGGTGTCGCCGATCCGCCGCAACGCCTGCCGTGAGCCCGGGAGCATCGACCAGCCGACCTCGTGGCCGTGTGTCGACGCCAGCACCCGGCGGGCGCCGGCCGACCGCAGCGAATGCCCCAGCAGCGCGAGCGGCGCGGCGGCGCCGAACCAGACGGCCTCGCAGTCGCGGGCGCGCATGATCTCCTTGGCCCGCTTGAGAACATCCGGGGTCGGCAGCATCAGGGACGTCGGATGGCGCACCACCTCGAACGGGGCGGCGGCGTCGAACTCGCCGTGCGAGCCGGTGCTCGATTCCCAGGACGGGGCGTAGACGACGAGGTCGTCCGCGGGCAGGCGGGTGGCCAATGAATTCAGGTAGTTCTGGATGCCGCCCGGCCGGGGCGGGAAGTCGTTGGTCACCAGCAGCGTCCTCAGCACCCCTGCAGGCTACTTGGCCCCGGACACGCGAAAGGGGCGGCACCGCTTGCGCGGCACCGCCCCTTTTTTCCCGCTGTTCGTCAGGCCGTCGGGCGACGGGCTCCGACGTAGTTGTTCTGCAGCGGCGACACCTTGACGACGTCACCGGTGGTCGGCGCGTGCACCATCATGCCGTTGCCGACGTACATGCCCACGTGCGAAACCGGCGAGTTGTAGAACACCAGGTCGCCCGGCTGGAGCTGCGAGCGCTGCACCGGGGCGCCGAAGGTCGACTGCTGACGGCTGGACCGCGGCAGGGTGAGCCCCGCCTGCTTGTACGCCCACAGCATCAGACCCGAGCAGTCGAAGGACGACGGGCCGACGTCACCCCAGCCGTAGGGGCTGCCGAGCTTGCTCTTCGCGGCCGAAAGGGCCGCGGCGGCCTCGGGACCCGGGGCGGGCAGGTTGGGGAACGCGCCGCCCTTGTCCTTCTGGGCGTTCTTGTCCGCGGCGCTCAGGTTGCCGCTGGCCCGCTGGATCTCCTTGAGCTGGTCGTCCAGCGTCTTCTTGCGCGCCTCGATGTCCGTCGTCAGCTTGGCGGCGGTGTCACGGGCGGAAGTGGCCGTGTTCTGCGCGTCCGCCGCCTGCTTCGCGGCGGCCGCGGACTGGGCGACGGCGCCGCTCAGGTTGTTCAGGGCGGTGTTCTTGTTCGCCGCGAGGACCTCGAGCGCCGAGGAGCGCTCCAGGAAGTCCTGGGTCGACGCGCCCGACAGCAGCGAGGACAGCTTGTTCAGCTGCACACCGCTGGTGAAGGAGGCACCGGCGAACTTGTTCACCTCGTCCTGGAACGTCTTCTCGTCACCGGCCGCCTTGACACCGAGGTCCTTGGCGGCAGCGGCGTCGGCGGTGGCCTTGTCGAGCTCGCCCTGCTTCGCGGCGAGATCGTCCTTCGCCTTGAGGAGGTCTTCGTTCGCCTTCTCCGCCTGCGCCGCGAGGTCGCGGTACTTGGCGAGGGCGTCCGAGCCGGAGGGGGGCTGCTGGGGGGCGGGGGCTGGGGCTGCAGTGGCAGCAGGCTGGGCGACCGTTACTGCGGTGATCACCGCGGCCGCGGCCAAAGCTCCTGACACCACGCGCTTGACTGGATGCGACTGCACGGTCGCGCGTGTCTCCTTTGCTGTCGGCCACCGACTCGGAACCCGGGACGAAGAGGTCGGGGGCCCTCTTCCACGGAGCCGCGTCGCCGACCGTGAGGTCCGCGCGGTTCCCCGCGTTCCCGCCTCGCGCCTGGCCGAGTGCTATCGCAACAGGTTTGGCGCAAGGCTGGTTCTGGTGCAACTCCCCGACAAAGCTGCTTCAGTGGCGATCCCGTGTCGCCGTCTGGCGACGACTTCCGGCCACGAGATCTCGGACAGGTTACGAAACCCCGGGCACCACGTCCACCATGGCAGGCACAAAAACTCTCCGTGATGCGCCGAAACACCTTCGGACCAGCATGAGCGGAAAGTTGTGACGGGCGTTACATCCTGGGGCTGATCTCGACTACCTACCGTTCACCTGATCGGATCGACCACTCGTCGAATGTCCCGGTCGCGGCGTGTCTCAGGCCGACTTCCGGCGCTCCTGGCCGGCGATCTCGACCATCCGGAGGCGCGGGACCATTCCGGCTTCGGCGAGCGCGTCGACCGCCTTCCGCTCGTCGGCGTCCCATTCGAGCGCGAGTGGCGCGCCGAGGAGAACACTGACGACACAGTCATGACACGCGTCACCGCGGACCGCGCACCGGTCGCAATCGATGACGAGCGTCTCTATGTCCGCTATATCTGCGATGGCCTTGTCGTCCATCCCGGGCTCCTCACTTTCAGTGGTGAGGCACACATTAAGAGCGACCACCGACAGTTTCGCGCTCGTGAGTGGCTAGGACGGTTAGAACCGTCCTAGCCACTCACGAGACTTGAGTTGTCCACAACCGCCCTCTCCATCCACAACTTCCGCCTGCCGCCCCCTCGGTCGCCTTCGCCGGGCCACCGTGGACAGGTGCCCCTACACAAACGCTGGTCGGAAGAAGCCATTCCGGCCGAACAACGACCGAGCTGGCCGATCCTGCTGCGGGAGCAGCACGGGATCGTGACGAGAGCCCAGTTGCTCGCCTATGGACACACCAGGGCGGACATAGTCGCCAACCTGGACGCGGGACGCTGGCAACGTGTACTGCCGCGGGTCTACGCGACTTTCACAGGCCCTCTACCGAGGGAAGCGGAAATCCATGCCGCCCTCCGCTACGGCGGCGGGCACGCGGTGCTGAGCCATCGCACCGCCGCGGAGGAATGGCGTCTCCTGCCGGTTGCTGACGGGCCGATCGAGATCACCGTCCCCTATTCCGGTTCGGCGATTTCCCAGCGGCCCTTGGTGAAGGTCCACCGGTCGCGAGCGCTCCCGTATTCCGCGGCCGAAACATGGCCGCCGCGCACCAAGCTCACGGACACGATCGTCGATCTGGCGGCTTCCCGGCCCACTGCGCGAGAGGCGGTGAACGTCGTCGTCGATCTGGTCAGCCGGAGCAAAGTCCCACTGTCCGCCATGCGGGACTGCGTCTCGATGCGCCCGCCGTACAGATTCCGCGCCGAGATCCAGCGAGGTCTCGAACTGGTCGCCGGTGGCCTCATGTCGGCGCTCGAAGTGGAGTTCAAGGAACAAGTCGAGGAACGGCACGGGCTGCCGTCAGGCGACCGGCAGACAGCCGTCGAGGTCGACGGCAAAACGCTGTGGGAGGACGTCACCTACGATTCGCACGGGGCGCGCCTGACCGTCCGATTGGACGGGCGGGCGACCCATGCGATGGCCGCGATCGCCTTCCGGGATCGGCGGCGGGACAACGCCGCGGAACTCGCCGGCCGGGCCCGCCTGGTCTACGGCTGGCAAGACGTCCGGAACTCGCCTTGCCAAGTCGCTGCCGAGGTCCGCGAGATCCTCATCCGGGAAGGGTGGCGCCCGACGACCGAACGCGTCAGCTGCCCGACCTGCTCGTGAGTGATAAGGATGGTTCTAACCGTCCTAGCCACTCACGACCCCCACGCCTGCCGCACCCCTGATTCAGACCCGGCTGAGCCTCGACACCAGCACCGCGGAAGGCACCGGATGCGCGCCCTTGCGCCGCACCGAGTCCGCCACCGCCCGGTCCGTGCTCGCGACCACCATCGGCCGCCCGGGCGGCTCCGCCGCGACCAGGGACCGGATGACGTCGTCCGCGAGCACGCCGCGTTCGGAGAACAGCACCCGCACCCCGCGCGGCACCGCCGCGGGTACGGAAAGGACACCGGCGCCGTCGAACACCACGGTCACCTCGGCCGACGTCCGCGCCGCGAGCGCGGAAAGCTGGTGGATCAGCCGGTCTCGCTGATCGGAAAGCGCCATCTCCGGATACCCGGTCTTCGTGACGTTGTAGCCGTCGACGATCAGGTGCACGTTGGGCAGCGCGAGATGCCTGTCGAGCGCGGTGACGTCCTGGATCTTGCCGCCCGCGCCCAGCCCCGACGTCGCGCCGCGGACCATGTCCGCCGGACGCTGGCCCCGCGCGCTCACCGAAAGTTCCCGGCGCAGCCCGCCGACGGCGCCTTCGATCGTGTCCAGCAACAGTCCGAGCCGGACCTCGTCCGCCTGACGGGCCTCACGCGCCGACTGACGCGCGATCTCGGCGTCCGTGACGGCTTTCTCCGCCCGCGCCCGCTCCGTCGCGACACGCTGCTTCTCACGGTCCAATTGGGCCTTCAGCGCCTTGATCTCCTCGGCGCGCTCGGCCCCTCCGCTTTCCAGCTGGGCGTGAGCCTCGGCGACGGCGTCCCTGGCCTGTCGCAACTGGACACCTTGCTCCCGCAGGCGCTTCAGCAATTTGTCGACTTCGGCGTCGCGTTCGCCCCGCGCACCACCGGCGATCTCCTTGGCCTCGCGCAACTCCTCGCGCACCTGGACCAATTCGGACTCGAGCCGCTGGTTGCGGGCGAGCGCCGCGTCGCGTTCGGCGCGCAACGCCGTCTCCTCGGCGTTCTTCGCCACCAGCCGGACCCGGCCCGCCGCGCCCGCCTCACCCAGCAGCACGGCGGCGGCCGCCGCGGCGACGGAGTCGGGGGCGTTCGGGTCGAGGGCGTCCTTGCGGTGGTCACGAAGCCATTCGGTGACCGCGACCCGGAACTGCGAAGACTCCCCCAGCGCGGCGAGCAACGCCGTCCCGCCGAGTTTCGCGCGTTTCGCCGGGGCGAATTTCGCGACCGGGCGAAGCTGCCTCGGCACGTCGGCGACCGGGAGCTTGCCGACGGCGGCGGCCGCGAGCTCGGCGATCCGCTCCCGCACCAGCTCCGGCAGTGCCGTCCAGCCCTCGGCCGGCACCTCTTCCGTCGTCTCCTCGTCACCCGCCGACACCACGACACCCGAGGGGCCGCCGGTGGCGTCCTCGGGCGATTCGGGCACTGCGGGCTGCGGTTGCATCGCTCCAGCGTAGGCCCCATGGGCTCGGGCCGCGCTCAATGGGACGCCGTGCGCACATCCCGGGATTGTCGGTGCCTGCCCCTACTGTGCCCGATCATGGACACCGGACGGCGGCCCGGCGCGGCGCAACTCGCCTTCGACGAGCTGGGAACCCCTTTGCGGGACATCACTTTCGTCGTGTTCGACCTGGAGACCACCGGCACGAAACCCGGTCCGGACGGGATCACCGAAATCGGCGCGGTCAAGGTCCGCGCCGGCGAGATCGTCGGCGAGTTCGCCACCTTCGTCAACCCGGGGATGCCGATCCCGCCGCAGATCGTCGAACTCACCGGGATCACCGGCGCGATGGTCTACGACGCTCCCCGGATCGAGCGCGTGCTGCCGTCGTTCCTCGAGTTCATCTCCGGTGCCGTGCTCGTGGCGCACAACGCCGCCTTCGACACCGGCTTCATGCGCGCGGCCTGCGAGGGCCACGGCTACCACTGGCCCAAGACGGCCGTGGTCTGCACGGTCCGGCTCGCCCGCCGGGTCATCTCCCGCGACGAGACGCCCAGTTACCGCCTGTCCGCGCTGGCCGCGTTGTTCGGCGCGCGCACGACGCCCAACCACCGCGCGCTCGCGGACGCGCGGGCCACCGTCGACGTCCTGCACGCGCTGCTCGAACGAGTGGGCAACCTCGGCGTCCACACCCTCGAAGAACTCCTGGACTACCTGCCCGAGGTCACCCCGGCCCAGCGCCGCAAACGCTCGCTGGCCGAGCATCTGCCGTCCCGGCCCGGCGTCTACCTGTTCCGCGGCCCGAGCGACGAAGTCCTGTACGTCGGGACGTCGGGCGACCTGCGCCGCCGGGTCCGGCAGTACTTCACCGGCTCGGAGAGCCGCGGGCGGATCCGGGAGATGGTCGCGCTGGCCGAACGGGTCGACGCGGTCGAGTGCGCGCACTCGCTGGAGGCCGCGGTCCGGGAGCTGCGGCTGATCGCCGCCCACCGTCCCATGTACAACCGCCGTTCCAAGAACCCACGGCACGCCTGGTGGGTCGCGCTGACCGAGGAGGCCTTCCCGCGCCTGTCGGTGGTCCGCATGCCGCGAGACGGGATGCTGGGGCCCTTTCGCAGCCAGACCGACGCCCGGTCGGCCGCGGACACCCTCGCCGGCGCCTCGGGGCTGCGGACGTGCACCCAGCGCATCTCGGCCACCTCGCCGAGCGGGAAGCCCTGCGTCCTCGCCGAACTCGGCCGCTGCGGAGCGCCGTGCGCCGGGCAGCAGACGGTCGAGGCATACCGGCCGGGTGTGCTGGCGGTGTCCGGTCTCATCGCCGGGACGGACGGGCGGCCGCTGCGGGCTGCCGCCGATCAGCTGGCCCGGCTCTCGGCGGAGGAGCACTACGAACAGGCCGCCCAGCACCGCGACCAGCTGGCCGGGCTGATCCGCGCGGTCGGCCGGGCACACCGGCAGTCGGCGCTGGCGGGCATCCCGGAGCTGATCGCCGCCGGACCGGACGGCAACGGAGGCTGGGAGCTGGCGGTGATCCGGCACGGCAGGCTCGCGTCGGCGGGCGTCGCGCGGCGCGGAGTGCCGCCGATGCCGGTGGTCGAGCTGCTGGTGGCCTCGGCGGAGACGGTGATCCCCGGCCCCGGTCCGCTGTTCGGCGCGATCTCCGAGGAGGTCCGCATCCTGCTGCGCTGGCTGACCCGCCCGGGCGTCCGGCTCGTGCGCACCACGCACCCTTGGGCGGAGCCCGCCGCCGCGGGCGGCTGGCAGGAGTGGCTCGACCTGGCGGCGAGCGCGACGGCGCTGGAGAGGGTGGCGGGCTAGGATCGCGGCACCGGATTCACTGAAGTAGGAGGCGCTGTAGTGATCACCGCGATCGTGCTGATCCAGGTCGAAGCCGATGCGATCCCCGAGGCTGCGCAGGCGATCGCGGACATCGAGGGCGTCCGCGAGGTCTACTCCTGCGCGGGCGACGTCGACCTGATCGCCTCGGTCCGCGTCGCGGCCCATGAAGACCTCGCGGACCTGATCCCGGCGAAGATCGGCAAGGTCCCCGGTGTGCTGAGCACGGTCACGCACATCGCGTTCCGCTCCTACTCGAAGGCCGACAGCGAGTCCGCGTTCGACATCGGCGTCGAAGGCGCGTGACGGCAACGCGCATCCCGCCTCACCGGTGACTTTTTCACCTCGGGCGGGATCTTGCGCGAACCGGCCGGTACCGGTTAGCTAGGATCAGAACCGGAATTTCACTGGGGGAATTCCGGTACTGGGATTCTGGGGTATGTACCGATGATCGATCCATCATGGGATCGCGGCGATCGATGCCGCCTTCATTCCGCGCGAACCGGCGGCCAGACCGCCTCCCATCGATTCCGGCGGATACGCGGCCACTGACGACGACCCGAGGATTTCCCGCTGGGCCACTGAGCCACCGGGAAATCATTGACGTTTTCGACGGCAAGAGCAGGAAAATCGTCTAATTCATCGCCGGATAACGGCGTCGATTCCGCATGTCGTTCCACGCGCACCCTTCCCGGCACGTTCCGGAAAGGGCACTTGTCGAATCCACTACACCGAAGCTGACTGGGGGCTTGGAGTGTACAAGCGTATTTTGTCCTGCGCGCTTTGCGCCGCGGCACTGTTCTCCGGGACGATCGCCGTTCCGGCGGGCTCCGCCGCCGAAACCGGGGTGCACGCCACGTCCGTGGCGATGACGCCCGGCGAGATCGCCCGCTGGGAGGTGCTGAACTACGCGAAGTACAGCATCTACAGCACGGTGAAGACGGACGCGTGGGTCGCCCTGCTCAGCGAAGACCCGGAAGCCGCGTCCATCGAATTCCTCCGCTCTCCGGACGGCGGGCTCGTGTACGCGACGCAACGGTCGCTCAACCGCGACGAAGGCAACAAGCGATTCCTCCGGCGGCTGCTGGAAACCCACCTTCGGGCATATTCGCCGGAGGTGTACGACGCGGCGAACCTTTACCTGACCGAGTCCGCGTCCAAACGGGAACAGTTCTGCCACGGTGGCGGCTACGAAGCCGCGAAGGCCCGGGATCAGCGGTTCCGCGCGGACCTCGGCGAGCAGAAACGCGCCCTCGTCGAGGAGGACCGCCGATACGTCCGGATGCTCGCCGAACAGGATCCGGGCGCCCAGGTACGACTCGCCGCCGGCTACGCGGTGCGTGCGGGGTCGACCGACGACGACTTGACCGATTTCTTCGCCTGGGGCTGGGCACAGGGCGCACGGCTGGACAACGAGTCCTTCCGGGAACGGATGCTCCGCGAGAACCGCCAGTGGCAACAGACGATCGCCCGGCTGATCGTCGACGCCGAAGCCGCCGAAAAGGCGGCGCGGGAAACCGAGGGCGCGGCGGGCGAGGAAGCTCGCGATCGGGCCGCCGCCGCCTGGCGAAAGGTCGGCGCCGACGTTTCTCCAGCCCGGTCGAAATGGGAGGAGGCGAGGGACTTCGCCCACCGGCAGGCGGAAACCTGGCACGCCATCCTGCTCGCCGCGCAACAGGCGGCGCAGAACCCCAATTGGAAGGCGCTCATCGATCCCGCGAGGGCGACGGAAACCGACTGGACGGACAACCGGTCCCTCGCCGGCGAGAACGTCGCGTATTGGGAGTCGTTGCTGCAGAAGGCACTCGAAGGCGAGCAGAGGATCAAGAACCCGAGCTGATCATTCCTCCGACCGGTTTCCCGCCGGCGGCTTCTTCTCGAGAAAAGGTAACTGGGGTATGCGAAGAACGTCCATATCAAGGCCATGGTTCCGCCACGGCATGGCGGTGGCCGCCGTCGCCGCCATGTTCGCCGGGCTGCCGGCCGCACCGGCCGGTGCGGCCGAAGCACCGCCCGGCCAGGGGGTGCCGCCCGCCGTGCCCACCGCGGAACCCGATATCGGGGCCACCACGGTTCCCCCGGCATCACAGCGGGACAAGGTGCTGGCGGTCGAGGCCATCGAAGTCGGCGAGGCGACCGACGATTGGCTGAGGCTTTCCGACAAGAACTTCGTCTTCAAGATCTACGAAAAGATCAGCGTCGACGATTATCCCCGGACCAAGGCGGAGGCCTCCCGGATCTACGGCCTCGCCGTCGCCGACGCCTCGGCGTTCATCCGGACCGGCGTCCACGAATTCGTCCAGCGCGATCACGACGAGAAGATCCTTCGCGACAACGAGCGGCGCGATCGGATCGGCGTCCGGATGAAGGCGCTGGAGAACGCCCGCATCATCCCGCTGGACCCCGTGCTGCTCGACCTCACCGACCGGAATTTCGTTTTCCAGGTCGCCAGCCGGGCCAAGAGCGGCTCCAGGGTCCAGAACGGGGCGATGGCCGCGTACAAGGGGGACGCCGCCGCGTGGAAGACCTTCATCGAGGTCACCGTCCTCGAACTCGCCGAGCAGGACATCGTGGAACACCTGGACCGTCTCCGGCGGGAAAACGCCGAGAAGGCGGCCAGGGAGGAGCGCGACATCAAGCGGCGCACCGCCGTCGCCGAGATTCCGGCCACCTTCCAGAACATCTGGCTGGACGCCGAGGACGACGTCTTCATCCGTGAACTGCTGCGGCTGCCCGAACTGGCCAACCCGGCGAACATCGAGGTCAAGGACGCGACGGAACGCGCTTCCCGCAGCACGGACCGCGAAGTGTGGAAGGCGTTCGTCGAAACCGGGCTCAAGGCCGCGGCCGGACGCGACAAGGCACGCCGCGAAGCGCAGGAAGACCAGGCCAACCGCGACGCCGTCCGTCAGCTCAAGGTCCGCGCGGAGAACAGCGGGCTCCTGCCCCGGCTGGTCACGGCGGCCACCACGGCGCTGGCGGGCGACCGGAACGCGGTGATCACGTTCCTGCGCACGGGCCAGTACGAGGTGCTGACCCAGTCGTTCGGGACCTACACCCCCGGTGTCCGGGGCTGGCACGTCCAGGGTGGCGGCGGCGACGCGTGGATCACTCCCGGGAACGCGGGCACCGACGGAACCAAGCCGCTGGCCTTCGCGACCTGGAAGGTGGCCCCCGGCCTCGCCGATCCGCTGTGTTACTCGCTGGAGTCCACCGAGCGTGCCGGGAACTACCTGCGGCAGCAGGATCTGCGGGTCAAACTGCACGGCAACGACGGAACCGACCAGTTCAAGAAGGACGCCACCTGGTGCCCGCGGCGCAACGGCGCCACCGTCCTGCTGGAGTCGAAGGCGCAGCCGGGCCGGATCCTGCGGCATATCGACGCGCAGCTCTGGATCGCCCAGCTCGGCGGCGGGAACTGGTTCGACACCGACCGGCTCTTCCACGAGGACTCGAACTGGCGGACGGTCGCACCGAATCCCGAGGTGTCGACGCCGCTGATGCTGGACTGGTTCAACGACGACTCGCTGCGCGCACTCGCCGGGAACCCGAAGGCGGCGGAATTTTACGACGCGGGTGCCCGGTTCCGCGAATTCACCAACGGACGCCTGTACTGGAGCCAGCAGACCGGCGCGAAGTTCATCACCGGCGAGATCCTCACCCGCTATCTGGGGCTCGGCGGGCACAAATGGCTGATGCCGAGCACCAACCAGGTCAGCGGGCCCACCCGGGCGATGGTCAACTTCAACGGCGAGAACCTGGCGATCTACTGGTCGCCCTCGACCGGCGCCAAATACGTGATGGGGTCCATCCGCGACAGATGGAACTCGCTCGGCGCGGAAGCAGGCCGCCTCGGTTTCCCGACCAGTGACGAATTCACCATCGCCCCCGGTCGCCAAAGCAATTTCGAGCACGGCTACATCACCTGGAACTCCGCCACCTACGAAATCATCGTCCACCTGGCCGTATCCGGCACCTGACCGGTTTCGTCCTGCTCCAGCCGGGGGCCTGGGAAACGCTCCCGGGCCCCCGGCTGACCTTTTCCATCCGACCAAAGGTATTCGACATGCGAAGATCATTGATCCGCGACAGGAGACCGGCCAGGAGCGTCGCCCTCCTGACCGCGGCGACCGTGCTGTGCGGCCTGCTCACCCCGTCCACCGCCTACGCCGCGCCCTCGGCACCGCCGAGTCCGACCGCGGACGCGCCCGGCAGGCCCGTCCCCGAGGCACCCGTCCCCCGGGAAAGCCCGAGCGCCCAGGCGGCCGAACTGCCCACCGCGACCGAACTCGAAAAGGTGCGGGCGGTGTTCGAGATCGAAGTCGGCGAAGCCACCAAGGAATGGCGCGACGCCACCGACACGAATTTCGTCTTCAAGGTCTACGACAAGATCAACGCGGCGAACTTCCCCGTCACCAAGGCCGAGGCCTACCGGATCTACAAGGTCATGCTCGACAACGCCACCGCACCCGACGCGACGGCGTTCATCCGCACCGGCGTCTTCGATTTCGCCGCCCGGGATCGCGTCGAACGACAGCGCCGCCAGGAAGCCTGGGACCGGACCGTCCAGCTGCGCCGGGAGATCCTGATCGACGTCGACATCGTCGACTTCGACGACGTCATGCTCAACGACAACGACCAGATGTTCGTCTACAAGGTCCACCAGAAGGCGAAACCGGAACACCCGAAACTCAAGAAGGGCGCCTTCGACGCGTTCGGCGGCGACGCGGCGGTGTGGAAGGACTTCATCGAGAACAAGATGAGGGTGCTCCACCACCAGGATCAGCTCGACTACCTCGACCGGCTGAACCAGGAGAATCAGGAGGCCGCCCGCCGGGAAGCGGCGAGGATGGCGAAGAAGGACGCCTGCGACAGGGTCCCCCTCATCGCCGTCGCGGCCTGGCTCGACCTCGCCGACGACGATTTCCTCCGCGAACTGCTCAAGACCCCGGAACTCGCCGATCCCGCGCACCGCGAGATCAAGAACGCGGCGGGCCTCGCCCTCGCCGGGGTAGCGGCGGACTGGGACCGGTTCATCCGGACCGGGGTCACCGAAGCCCGCGCCAGGGACGACGCGAGGGTTCTCCGCGAACGGGAGGAGGCCGACCGGCAGAAGGTCCGTGACCTCAAGGCCAAGGCCGACGCGAGCAGGCTCCGCCCCCGGCTCGCCGCGGCGGCGGCCGAAGTCGCCGCGAACGGCACCTGGGACCAGGTCAAGGACTTCCTCGCCAAAGGCCAGTACACCGTTCTGGAACAGGCGTTCGCCGGAGTCACCGCCGGCAGGCGAGGCTGGCATGTCCGCAGTGCCGGCGGCGACGCCTGGGCCACCCCGGGAACCCAGCCGTCGAACGCCGTGACCGCACCGCTGGGTGACGCCACCTGGAAGATCGTGCCCGGGCTCGCCGACCCGAACTGCTTCTCCCTGGAATCGGCCACCCGGGTCGGCAGCTACCTGCGCATCGCGCCCAACCTGCGTGTCCAGCTGGCGGGCAACGACGGCACCGACGGCTACAAGCTCAACGCGACCTGGTGCGCCAAGCCGGGCAGGGACGGCAGCGCGGCCAACGTGACCTTGGAGGCGAAAGCCCATCCCGGCCGCTACCTGCGCCAGTACTGGGGTGAGCTCTGGGCGGCCAACGGCCTGAGCAAGGAGAACAACTTCGACACCGACGGGAACTTCGCCGCCGACATCAGCTGGATTCCCGTGGGCCCCAATCCCTGGATCACCACGAAGATCGACGAGCGCTGGCTCAACGAAGACTGGTGGGGCTGGAACGGGCTCGGTCCGCAGACCCAGGCCGAGAACATCTTGAACGGCATCCGGTACAAGCGCTTCCAGAAAGGCGGCGGCTTCTGGTCGGCCGAGTACGGGGTGAAACGGATCCTCGAACCGATGCTCACCAAGTACCTCGAATCCGGCGGCCGCAGCATCCCCGGTTTCGTCCCCCGCGAGGACACTCTCTACCTGCCCGACGGGCAGGGGATGTGCAATCACTTCCCCGGCCCGAGATCCATCTATTACCACCCGAGTATCGGGCCGAAGCTGATCTACGGAGCCATTTTCGACCGCTGGGCCGGGCTGGGATACGAACGGAGCAGGCTCGGCTACCCCACCTCCGATGAAATGGATTACCCCGGTGTACCCGGTAAACGCGTGAGCTACTTCCAGAAAGGCAGAATCGAGCACACCCCCTCGGAAGGCGCGAAAGAATACTACAACTGACGGGCGAGCCACCCGTGACCCGAATTCCTTCTTCCCTGCTTTCAGCGCAGGAAAGAAGGAATTCGGGCACCCTTTCAGCGCATGACATATACACTGGCGACAGCATGAATGTCTTCTTGCCACCGAACCGTGATCACTTGTACGGTCGGAGAACCGAGGAGCTACTGGGGGCTCTTCGCTGAAGCTGGAGACAATTCGTGCGAAGATTCGGATTGACAGTCGCCGTCTGCTTTTCCTTATTCGCGACCGGGTTACCGGTATCCGCGGAAGCCGCGCCGATATCCGCCACGCGACAGGCGGCAGCCGCGGAAGCCGTGCGCGCAAGCGCGGAAACGCCACCGCTGCACCCGGAATGGGATGGCAGGACAGGGCTTTCCGAAAGGAATATCCCGCCGTCGTTGCGACAGATCGTCGTCGACAACGCGGAACTCCATGAGGATGTGGAGGTCCGTGAAGCGGCCACCGCGGCCTTGGCGGCGGGTGACGCCGCGATCGCGGCGTTCCTCGACACCGGACTGGACCAGGCGGAGCGGCAGGCGGCACAGCGCAAGACCGAAACCGCCACCAGGAACCGGACGGCGATCGAACCGCTCCGCGGTACCGGCGGGCAGTATCTGCGCGCCGAGGTCGATCGGGTACTCGCGGGAAGCGACGTCGACCGCGAACAGTTCCTCGCCTACGGCAAGGTCATCGCCGAGCAGCGGGACGCGGAGACTTCGCAGTCGGCGCGCGACCGTGCGGCGGAGAACCGTGCCAAGGTGCAGATGCTCACCGGGGCCGGTGGCCCGGAGGTGCGGAGGGCCGCTCAAGCCGCACTGGACGCCGGCGACGACGCGATCACCGCGTTCCTCTCGTCGGGATACCTGGTCGCCGCGAAGGCCGACGCCGACGAGCGCGAACGGCTCGTCAAGGCGGAGGAAGACCGCCGCCGCGCGGCCGAGGCCCTGTCTGACCTGGCCAAGCGGGCCGCGCGGGCGAACGAGGCTCGCCGGGTCCTGATGGTGGCGCACGGTGACGGCCTGCGTGCCCTGCAGCGTTCGGCGAACGCGCTGGTGGCCGGCGGGAACGAGGCGCGGAAGGCCGCGCAGATCCTGGCGGCCAACACCGCGGGCGG
>NZ_NMQT01000015.1 GCF_002234405.1 Amycolatopsis thailandensis
AGCACCAGCGCGAAACACCGGACGGTCTCCGTCCGGTGCGACGGGCCGCCGAACTCCTGCACCCTGGCGCGCCGCACCTCGCCGGACACCAGGTCCCGCACCGAGACCAGGTCCGCGCACAGCCTGAACCCGTGCTCGCGCAGGGCCTGCACGGTGCCCTCCGACGCGATCCAGCGCGGCGGCGCGAACCCGTCGACGGCCATGCCGTTGGCGTCGAGCGCCGCCTTCGCCGCGATCAGCCGCAGCCGCGCCTCGTGCGCGGGCAGGGCCGCGAACTCCGCGCGTTTGCCCAGCTGGACCGCGCGGTGGGTGGGGGTGATCCGGTGGTCGTAACCGTGCAGGAGGACGGAGTCGCCGTGAGCGCGGCGCGTCCGGACCCACTCGGTCACCGGCCCCTCACCGGTCCGGGCGGCGTAGAGGACGGACAACGGGACCTTGCGGCGGTCGAGCTCGGCCGCGAGGTCGGCACAGCGGTGCAACGTCCGGGTGGTCACGCCGGACAGGGAAACCAGCAAACGTGCGTCCACGTTCCCCATTGGGACAGACCGGCCTTGCGCCGGACTGACGACGGAGTGAACGCCGCAGGTCAGCCGGGCGAATCAGGCGGGCCAGTCGTCGAGCGAACAGCCGGTGATGCGCTCGTAGGCGTCGATGTACCTGGCCCTCGTCGCTTCGACGATCTCGTCGGGCAGTGGTGGCGGCTCCGGTCTCTCCAGCCGGTGCCAGCCCGACGCGGGTCCGGTCAGCCAGTCGCGCAGCGGCTGCTTGTCGAACGACGGGAGCGGGCTGTCCGGGGTGCGCCCGGCCGCCGGCCAGTAACGCGAGGAATCCGGGGTCAGCACCTCGTCGGCGAGCACCAGGTTCCCCTCGGGGTCGATGCCGAATTCGAGTTTCGTGTCCGCGAGCAGGATGCCGCGTTCGGCGGCGAACTCCGCGCCGCGGCGGTACACCGCCAGCGTCGCCTCGCGGACCTCCTCGGCCCGCTCGCGGCCGAGCTGCCCGACCACGTCGTCGAACGCGATGTTCTCGTCGTGCGAACCGCGATCGGCCTTGGTCGCGGGGGTGAAGATCGGTTCGGGGAGCCGGGAGGATTCGGTCAGGCCGGGCGGGAGTTCGACGCCGCAAACCGTGCCGGTGGCGCGATAGTCGGCCAATCCGGTGCCGGTGAGATAGCCGCGGGCGACGGCTTCGAGCGGCAACATCGCCAGGCGCCGCACCAGCAGCGCGCGGCCGCGGACCTCGGTGGGGATGCGTTCGTCGTCGTAGGAGACCAGGTGGTTGGGGAGGACATCGGAGAGGAGGGAGAACCAGAACACGCTCATCGCGGTGAGCACCCGCCCCTTGTCCGGGATGGGGGTGTTGAAGATGACGTCGTAGGCGGAGATCCTGTCCGAAGTGACGAGCAGCAGATGCTCGTCATCGACGGCGTAGAGCTCGCGGACCTTGCCGGCGGCGATCTTCGGGTATTCGAGCGTCGTCACGGCTGCACCCTAGCGATCAAGGATGATGGCTGATCATGCCGATCCACTGCGTTTCGTTCACGACCGATTACGGGCTGAGCGACGGTTTCGTGGCCGCTTGCCACGGGGTGATCGCGCGGATCGCGCCGTCCGTCCGGGTGCTCGACGTGACCCACGAGATCCCTCCGCAGCAGGTCAGGACCGGCGCCGAGGTGCTCGCCCAGACCGTGCCGTATCTGCCGGAGGGCATCCATCTCGCCGTCGTCGACCCCGGCGTCGGCACGTCGCGGCGCGGTGTCGTGGTGGTGACCGAACGCGGAATCCTCGTCGGCCCGGACAACGGCATCCTCATTCCCGCCGCCGAAACACTCACCGGGGTGATAGCGGCGTACGAACTCGAGGCCCCGGAGTACCGCCTTCCGGTGACGTCTTCGACGTTCCACGGACGCGACATCTTCGCCCCCGCCGCGGCGCATCTCGCGCGTGGCGTCGATCCCGCGGAATTCGGGCCGCGTGTCGACGACCTCGTGCGCCTGCCGGATCCGTTCGTCGCGGTGTTCCCCGGAAAGCTGGTCGCCGAAGTGCTCACCGTCGACCACTTCGGCAACGTCCAGCTGGCCGCGAGCCCCGCCGACCTCGACCTGGCCGGGCTGTCCGGCACGGTCTCGGTCAGCAGCGAACACGTCCTGGTGAAAGCGCTGGTCGGCGACACCTTCGGCACCGTGCCGCCGGGCTGGAACGTGCTCTACACCGATTCCGCGGGGCGGCTCGCGGTCGCCGTGAACGGCGGTTCGGCCGCCGACGTACTCGGGCTGGGACCCGCCCAGGAGTGCACGATCACCTCGTCGCCGACGGCCAGCTGACCCGGCCCGGTGACCGCCATCTTGATCCCGAACGAGACGCCGCCCTCGGGTTCGCGCCGGTAGTCGGCGAGCGACCGGATCGGCTCGGGACCGGCCTTCTCGCCGGTCTCCTGATCGACCATCGGCACCGTGCAGCGAATGCAGACCTTGGCGTACCCCAAGTCCAGGCCGCCGACGGTGAGCGCGCGGACGTCGTCCTCGCGATGCGGTTCCGGCCAGCCCGCGACGACGATGTTGGGCCGGAAACGATCCATCGGCACGGCCTCGGCGCCACGCGACGCGATGCGCTCGTTCAGACCGTCCAAAGAGGACTCGGAGGTGAGCAGGATCGCGTGCGCGTCGGCGAAGGCCGCGGTGCCGGGGATCTCGCCGTTGGTGACGCGCTCGTGCTCCGGCGCGAGCCCGACGAACACCGACGGCAGGCCCAAGACGTCGGAGAACCACTCGGCGGCCTCGTCGCCCTGGTGGACGCCCTTGCCCTGCCAGGTGAACGTCGCCGCGGGATGCCGCGGCCCGTCCGGCACTGTCTCGACCAGCAGGTCTTCGACGCCGGGCGCGGTGAGCCGCAGGCGGGCGCCGTCGTCGGTCACCTCGGCCCCGATCGCGGCCATCACCGGATGCTTCCGCTGACTGCGGAACTCGCCCTCAGGGGACACGACCATCCAAGCCCGGTCGAACCGCAGGCCCGCCGGGGTGACGTCGGCCGTTTCGACCGGCGTCCCCGCGCAGCCCTTGACCGGGTAATAGACCAGCTTCGCCACTCTCGCCATGGCCGCAGATTACGCGTGTCGGACGTCGTGAGCGGTACCACCCGAAGTACATGAAGGCCCCCTTCCTTGCGCCTGGCGCAAGGAAGGGGGCCTTCATGTACTTCGAGAGGAAAGCGCGGCGGCGGGGCGAGGCAGGCCACCGGTGAGACGCGGGGCCGCTCATGACCTATCCGGCGCTGGTGTTGCGAAAGCCACTTTCGCAACCATCAACGTTGCGAAAGTGGCTTTCACAACAGGCTTCGACCTCGGGGGGGGGTCGCCACAGGACCAGCAGCGACGTAGCGAAGGCCTCCTTCCCTACCCTGAAGGTAGGGAAGGAGGCCTTCACGGACATCACGCCCGACTGAGCGCGGCAGTCCGGCGTCAGAGCACCTGGGACAGGAAGCGTTGCAGCCGCTCGCTCTTCGGAGCGTCGAAGATCGCCTCCGGAGCGTCATGCTCGACGATCTTCCCGTCGTCCATGAACGCGACCTCGTCGGCGACGCCGCGCGCGAAGCCCATCTCGTGGGTGACCACGAGCAGCGTCAGCCCGCGCTCGGCCAGCCCCGCCATGAGGTTGAGGACACCCTTGACCAGCTCCGGGTCCAGCGCGCTGGTCGCCTCGTCGAACAGCATGACCTCGGGCTCCATCGCGAGCGCCCGGGCGATCGCGACCCGCTGCTGCTGCCCGCCCGAGAGCGCGCTCGGCCGGTACGGCGCCTTGTCGGCGAGGCCGACCTCGGCGAGGCGCGCGTGCGCGATCTCCGCCGCCTCCTCCTTGCCGAGCTTCCGCACGCTGCGCAGCGGCAGCGTGATGTTGTCCAGCACGCTGCGGTGCCCGAACAGGTTGAAGTGCTGGAACACCATCCCGACCCGCTGGCGAAGCACGTCCGGGTCGGCGGAGATGACGCTCTCGCCGCCGAGCAGCAGGTCGCCCGAGTCGGGCTCCTGGAGGCGGTTCACGCAGCGCAGCAGCGTCGACTTGCCGGAGCCGGACGGGCCGATGATGCAGGTCGTGCGGCCCTTCTCGACCTTGAGGTTCACGCCCTTGAGCACTTCGAGGGTGCCGAAGGAGACGTGGACGTCGCGAAGTTCGACGCTGGAAGAACGGACAGCGGCGGTCATGACATCGGCACCTTTCCGGCGTTCAGCAGTTCCAGATCGCCACCGTCGTCCTCGGCCCGGACCTTCTTGCCGGTGCGCAGCTTCTTGTCGATGTAGTTGACCAGATGCGTCAGCGGCACGGTGATCACCAGGTACACCACACCCGCCGCGACCAGCGGCGACAGGTTCCCGGTGTTCGCCGCGAGATCCTGCCCGATGCGGAACAGGTCGCGCTGCTCGGCGAGAAAACCGAGGAAGTACACCAGGCTGGAGTCCTTGACCAGCGCGATGAATTGGTTCACCAGCGCGGGCAGCACCCGCCGCACGCCCTGCGGGATGACGACGAGCGTCATCGCCTTGGTGTAGGTCATGCCCAGCGCGCGGCTGGCCTCCATCTGTCCTTTTTCGACACTCTGGATACCGGCGCGGAAGATCTCGCCGATGTACGCGGCGGCGATGAGGCTCAGCGAGAGGATGCCCAGCGGATACGGGTTCCGCGACAACGACGGGATGAGGATCCCGCCGCCCTGCCCGATCACCAGGATGGTCAGGATCGCGGGCAGGCCGCGGAAGATGTCGGTGTACACCCTGGCGGGCCAGCGCAGCCAAGCCTTGCTGGACAGGCCCATCGTGGCCAGCAGCATGCCGAGCACGGTGCCGATCAGCGCCGAGAACACCGACAGGATCAGCGTGTTCAGCAGGCCGGTCCCGAGCAGGTCCGGGAAGACCTGCCAGATGTACTCCCAGTTCAGGAAGGTGTTGAGGAAGTCGTTCACTTACTTCTGCCCGGCCTTGAACTCCACGGGCACCGGCGCGTTCGGCTCGAACCGCTGGTGCACCTTTTCCCATGTCCCGTCGGCGATGACCGCCTTGAGCCCGGCGTTGATCTTGCCCGCCAGCTCGGTGTTGCCCTTCTTGACCGCGAAACCGTGCGGGATCGTCGTGGTGATCGCCTTGACCACCTTGAGTTTCGCGTCCGGGTTCTTCGCCGCGTAGTCCTCGGCGGTCGCCTGGTCGAAGATCGCGCCGTCGATCGCGCCGGACTTCAGCGCGGAGAGGGTCGCGGCGTCCTGCGGGAACCGCACGGCCTGCGCGGTGGGGGCGTTGGCCGCCAGCCAGCTGTCGGAGACAGTGCCCTGGACGACCCCGATCCGCTTGCCCGCCAAGGAGTTCTCGTCGGTGATGGCGACGCCTTCACGGGTTTCGATGCCGAGCGACTGGTAGTTGTACGGCGCCGAGAAGTCGACGGTCTTGCGGCGTTCGTCGGTCTGCGAGATCCCCGAGCTGCCGATGTCGAACCGGCCGTTGGCGACCTGGCTCAGCAGCGTCGCGAACTCGGTGGAGACGAACTCGAGTTTCAGGTTCTGGTTCGCGGCGATGGCCTTCAGCAGCTCGTTGTCGAACCCGGTGAACACGCCGTTTTCCTGATAGGCGTTGGGTTTCGAGTCGCTGAGGGTGCCGACGCGCAAGGTGCCCGCGCCGGCGTCTTCACCGCCGCCGCACGCCGCCAGCACCGCCAAAAGGGCGGCACTGGCGACGGCGGCGAGTGACTTCTTCATCGTGGTCCTCACGCCTTGAACTGGTCGGGCACCGGAGCCGTCGGCAGGAACTTGTCGTGCAGCTTGACCCAGGTGCCGTCGGCGATGACCTGCTTCAGGCCCTCGTTGATCTTCGTCTGGAGTTCGGTGTTGCCCTTCTTCACCGCGAAGCCGTGGGGCACGTCGGTGGTGAAGGACTTGACGACCTTGAGCTTGGCGTCGGCGCTTTCCTTGACGTTGGACTCGGCGATCGCCTGGTCGAGGATGTAGGCGTCGACGGCGCCGCTCTTCAGCGCGGCCAGCGCCGGGGCGTACCCCGGGAAGCGCACGGCCTGCGCGTCGGGCACGGTCGAGGTGAGCCACTTGTCGCCGACGGTCGCCTGGATGACCGCGACCCGCTTGCCGGACAGCGCCTTCTCCTCGGTGATCGGCGAGCCGTCCTTGGTCTGGATGCTCATCACTTCGAAGTTGTACGGGCTGGAGAAGTCGACGTTCTTCTTGCGCTCGTCGGTCTGCGCGATGGCCGAGCTGCCGATGTCGAACTGGTTGTTCGCGACCTGGCCCAGCAGCGACGAGAAGTCCGTCGAAACGAACTCCAGCTTCAGGTTCTGCTTGGCGGCGATGGCCCGCAGCAGCTCGTTGTCGAAGCCGGTGAAGTTGCCGTTCTCGACGTAGATGTTCGGCGGCGCGTCGCTCAGGGTCCCGACGCGCAGGGTCTTCTCGGTGGCGGATTCGCCGCCACCGCAAGCGGCGAGCACGGCGACGAGACCCGCGGCCAGCGTGGCGATGAGTGTCTTCTTCATGGTTTTCAGACCCCCGCGTTCTGCACGGGCAGGCCGGGGCCGCCCTGTTCGAGTTCCTTGGGCAGCGGCTCGGTCTTGAAGAACTGAGCGTGCAGGCGGGCGACGGTGCCGTCCGCCACGGCCTTCGCGAGGCCGTCGTTGAGCTTCTTCAGCAGGTCCTTGTTGTCCTTGCGGACGGCGAACGCGGACGGCGTGTCCTTGGTCTCGACCGTGTAGCCGAACTCCAGCGCCAGATCCGGGTTCTGATCGATGTACTTCTGCCCGATGTCCTTCGGCACGACCCAGCCGTCGAGGCTGCCTGCCTTCAGCTGCGCGAAACCGGCGTTGTAGTCGGGGAACCGGACGACGTTGGCGCCGGGCACCTTGCCGCTCGCGAAGTCGTCCTGCACCGACGCCTGCACGACGCCGAGCCGCTTGCCGTTGAAGGCGCCGACGTCCTTGAGGCCCGCGTCCTTCTTGGTGATGATCGAGGTGAACCCGGTGCTGTAGCCGTTGCTGAACGCGACGGTCTTCTTGCGGGCCTCGGTGGTGGAGATCGTGGAGCTGCCGATGTCGAACTTGTTGGTGGCGACGGCGGCCAGCAGCCCGGCGAACTCGGTGCCGACGAACTCGACCTCGAAGCCCTCGCGCTTCGCGATGTCGCGCAGCAGTTCGTTGTCGTAGCCGGTGAAGGTGCCGTTCTCCAGGTAGATGGACGGCGGCGCGTCGGTCAGGGTGCCGACCCGCAGCTTCTGGCCGGTCGTGCTCGCGTCACCGGAGCCACAGGCGGCGAGGGCGAGGGTGGCCGCTCCGGCCGTGACGACGGCGACGATTTTCGACAGCGTGGATCTCATCGCTTCTTCCGTGGGTTTCGGCGCCAAGGCGCGATACAAGCACGCCAGGCCGCCTCATGGGCGGCCTGGCGCTCCGGGTTCAGCGATCGAGATTAGGCATTTCGCCCGATCGAGTAACTTCGTCTCACTCTGTGAACGCCCCGTGGTGGGGCTGCTCACACGTCAGAGAATCGGTGCCGGCGAGTAACCGGCGGCCTCCGGGAAACGCTCCAGGATCTCCGAGACGCGCGACGCGATCGCGGCCACCTGACGCGGCGCGACACCGGTGAACGAGATCCGGTCGGCGAGGAGTTTGTCCAGCTCACCGCGGTCGAGCGGGATGCGCTCGTCGGCGGCGAGGCGGTCGAGGAGGTCGTTCTCCGCCAGTCCCTGCTCCCGCATCGCGAGGGCGACGCCGACGGCGTTCTCCTTGATGGCCTCGTGAGCGGTTTCACGCCCGACACCCGCGCGGACCGAGGCCATGAGCACCTTGGTGGTCGCGAGGAACGGCAGATAGCGATCGAGCTCACGTCCGATGACCGCGGGGAAGGCGCCGAACTCGGCCAGCACCGTGAGGAAGGTCTCCAGCAGGCCGTCGAGCGCGAAGAACGCGTCGGGCAGCGCGACCCGGCGGACGACGGAGTCGGACACGTCGCCTTCGTTCCACTGGTCGCCGGAGAGTTCGCCGACCATCGACAGGTAGCCACGCAGGACGACGGCGAGCCCGTTGACCCGCTCGCACGAACGGGTGTTCATCTTGTGCGGCATGGCCGACGAGCCGACCTGACCCGGCTTGAAGCCCTCGGTGACCAGTTCGTGGCCGGCCATCAGGCGGATCGTCTTCGCCAGGCTCGACGGCGCGGCCGCGAGCTGGACCACGGTGGACAGCACGTCGAAGTCGAGCGAGCGCGGGTACACCTGGCCGACGCTGGTGAACACGTTCTCGAATCCGAGGTGGGCCGCGACCCGCGACTCCAGCTCGTCCAAAGTGGACTCGTCGCCGAGCAGGTCGAGCATGTCCTGCGCGGTGCCGACCGGGCCCTTGATGCCGCGCAGCGGGTACCGGCCGATCAGGTTTTCGAGCCGGTCGAAGGCGACCAGCAGTTCGTCGGCGGCGGTGGCGAACCGCTTGCCCAGGGTCGTCGCCTGCGCGGCGACGTTGTGCGAACGGCCGGCCATCACCGTGTCGGCGTGCTCCACCGCGATCGAGGCGAGCCGCGCGAGGACGGCGCCGACGCGGCTGCGCATCAGCTCAAGCGAGCGGAGCACCTGAAGCTGCTCGACGTTCTCGGTGAGGTCACGCGACGTCATGCCCTTGTGGACGTGCTCGTGCCCGGCGAGCGCGTTGAACTCCTCGATCCGGGCCTTCACGTCGTGCCGGGTGACCCGCTCGCGCGCGGCGATCGACTCGAGGTCGACCTGCTCCAGCACGCGCTCGTAGTCGGCGACGACGCCTTCTCCCACCTCGACGCCGAGGTCGGCCTGTGCCCGGAGCACGGCCAGCCAGAGCTCGCGCTCCAGCACGACCTTGCGTTCCGGGGACCAGAGTTCGACCAGCTCAGGCGAGGCGTAGCGGCCGGCGAGCACGTTGGGGATGCGGGGCTTGTCCGTCACGCGGCCAGACTAACCCGCCGCATTTCGTCCTCTAAGTGCGCCTGGACTCGCCCATCCCCGTCGCGTTTCGTCCTCTGAATGCGGTAGTTGGCGATACGAACTACCGCATTCAGAGGACGAAACGCGTGTGGAAGAGGGTGGAGCTAGGCCAGGGCGGCCTGCAGCATCCGCGCGGCGGCGGCCCGCGGTTCCGGGTCGACCTCGATCAGCGCGTTGACCACGGCTCCGTCGACCAACGCGACCAGCCGCTCGAGCTCGGCGGCGTCCACCGGGGTGCCGGAGCGCGCGAAGATCTCGTGGAGCAGTTCGTACAGCTGCGCGGACAGCGTCCGCATCAACGGGCGAAGGTACGGACGGCGACCAGTGCCGACGAGCCGTTCGTAGCGCAGGAGGACCGCTTCGGCGTCGGCCTCGCGATCCGGACGGAGCGGCCCGAGGAGCATGTCCAGCACCAGGTCGACGGTGGCCTCGACACCACGGTTGCGGGTCGCCAGCTCTTCGAGGCGGTGCCGTCCGGTCTCCAGTTCCTGGTTCGCGTGGTGCTCGACGGCGGCGGTGACGAGTTCTTCGAGCGAATCGAAGTAGTACGTCGTCGAAGCCAGCGGCAGTCCGGCTCGTTCGGCGACCGCACGGTGCCGCACGGCGTCGAAACCGCCCTCGGCCAGCAGCGACGCGGCGGCCTCGATGAGCTCGGCACGGCGTCGCTCACCCTTCGGCGTGGTCGCGGCGGCGGTCATGACGGGCCATTTTGCCAGGTGCTGTCAGTAGCGGGTCGCGAGCACGCCGACGAAGCCATCGACGTCGGTCTGGGAGAAAGCGGTCTTGCCTGAGCCGTCACCGAGGCTGACCACGATCACCAGGGATCCCTTGGCGGTGGTCCGCCGCGCCTCGGCCGCCTCCGTGGGCATCACCGGGACGGACGAGCCCGCCGGGTAGACGGCGACGGAAACGGCGCCGCCCGGGACCTGGAACCCCGCGGACCTGGCTCCCGTCGAACAGATGTCGCCGGGCGTCGACTTGGCGACATCCACGGGGACCGGGAGCTCGCCAGCGAGGGCGGTGGCGAGCTCCCGGTCCACCTGGTCGCACCCGTAGGTGCCTTCGGCCGACAGCCGGCCGGTCTTCTCTGGCCCGTCGCCCCCCTGCTGAGGCGGCGGGTTCGAGAAGTTCGAGGACTCCCCGTCTTGAGGACGTACCGAGGCGGCTCCGGGTTGCTCCGGTGCCGCGGCTTCGTTGTCGGATTTGGCGGCGGACCCCATCTGGAGCCCGGTTCCGCCGAGCACGCCGAACATGCCCACTCCGGCGAAGACCAAAACCAGCGCACTACAGGCCACCGCGATACCGTTTCGGCGTCGAGCGGTGGCGCGTTTGGAAGCACGGACGACGTCGGCCGTGTCGAAGGACGGCGACGGCGCGTCGCCGGGGGCGTCACGGAACAACGCCTTCAGGTCATTCTCGTCCATCCCGTGCCACCTCCTCCTTCTCCATGACCTGCCTGAGGTTCGCCAGCCCGCGCGCGGTCTGGCTCTTCACGTTTCCTTCGCTGCAGCCGAGCACCTTCGCCGCCGCGCCGACGTCCAGTCCTTCGAAGAACCGGAGCACCAGCACGGCCCGCTGCTTCGGGGGTACTTCGCGCAGCGCGGCCAGCAGGTCTTCCCTGGTGACGACCTGTTCGCCCAGGTCGAAGCCGTCCTGCGGCGGTTCGGGCAGCTCTTCGGTCTGCCACTCCCGTCGCCACGGCCGCCTCGACTCGTCGATGACCGCCCTGACCAGCGTCTTCCGCACGTAGGCGTCGGTCGCCGCCCGTTCTCTGATCTTCTTCCACCTCCGGTGCAGCGCGACGAACGCCGTCTGCGCGAGGTCGTCCGCGCGATGCCAGTCACCGCAGAGCATGTACGCGGTCCTGCGCACGGAGTCCCGCTTCGCGGCGAAGTACTCCGCGAACTCTTGTTCGTCGCGCTGGTTCACGCGGGTTTTGTCTCCGCTCTTGCCTCGTCGGTGGGTAGGACGGAACCGGGGGCGTCCACGGTTGCATGAGCGGGCGTGGCGGACCAGCCGGGGAGGAGATTCATGGCGGGGCCGTCGATGTGATGTGATCGTACCGTGACCTCGCGCCCTCTCCCGTTGATCGATTTCCGCTCCGACACCGTGACCCGACCGGACGACGTCATGCGCCAGGCCATGGCGAACGCCGAGGTCGGCGACAACGTCCTCGACGGCGACCCGACCATCGGCGCCCTCGAACAGCGCGCCGCGGAGCTCCTCGGCATGCCCGCGGCGCTCTGGACGCCGACCGGCACCATGGCGAACCTGATCGCGCTGTGCCTGCACCTCCAGCGCGGCGACAAGTTCCTCGCGCCGCGCGGCTCGCACGTGCTCACCGACGAACTCGGCTCCGCCGCCTGGCTCGCGGGCGGGATGCCCGAGCCGCTGGAGCACGACGCCGGTCCCGGACGGCCGACGCCGGAAACGCTTTCCGCCGCGATCGGCAACCCGCGCGGGCCGTACTACGCGCTGCGCACCCCGCTGCTGTGCCTGGAGAACACGCACAACTCGGCGGGCGGCGCGATCACCCCGCCGGACGAGCACGCCCAGCTGGTCGCGGTGGCGAAGGAGGCCGGGCTGACCGTGCACCTCGACGGCGCCCGACTCTGGCACGCGGCGGTCGCGCTGGGGCTCCCGCCCGCGGCGCTCACGGTCGGCGTCGACACCGTTTCCGCCTGCTTCTCCAAGGGGCTCGGCGCGCCCGTCGGCTCGGTGGTCGCGGGCAGCCGCGAGTTCGTCGAGAAGGCGCGGCGGATGCGCCAGATGCTCGGCGGCGGCGTCCGCCAGGGCGGCGTGCTGGCCGCGGCCGGCCTGATCGCGCTGGACCGCATCGGCGACCTGGCCGAGGCCCACGAGAACGCGACCCGGCTCGCGGCGGGATTCGCCGAGCACGGCTGGGAGGTCAACCGGCCCGAGACCAACATCGTGCAGGTCACCGCGCCCGACCTCGAAGGCAGGCTGGCCTGGCTGACCGGTCTCGGGATCCAGACGCTGCCCAGTTCGGGCAAGATCAGGTTCGTGGCGCACCGGGACCTCTCCGCGGCGGACATCGAGGAAACCCTTCAACGCATCAAGACCGGGGGCTGACACGTGAACTGGATCGTCTTCGACTACGGCGACGTCATCAGCAAGCACACCGACGCGCTGCCGACCTTGGCCGAGGCCTTCGGCGCCGAACTCGCCGATTTCGAGCCGCATTACTGGGCCGAACGGGACCGGTACGACTCCGGCGGCTCGGACCTCGAGTACTGGCAGAGCGTCGGCCGCGCGCTGGATGTCCCGGTCGACAAGGCCTTCGCCGACGAACTGACCCGCATCGACGTCACCGGCTGGACACACCTCGAACCGGACGTGCTCGAACTGCTCGAAGGACTGCACGAGGCGGGCGCGGCGCTCGCGCTGCTCTCCAACGCGTCGTCGACCTTCGGTCGCTGGGTGCGCGAGCAGGAATGGTCGAACCTCTTCCGCGTGAAACTCTTTTCGGGCGACTTGGGCTGCATGAAGCCCGACGAGAAGATCTACCGGATCCTGCTCGCCGAACTCGGCGCCGAACCGGGCGACTGCCTGTTCTTCGACGACCGACAGTCCAATGTGGACGGAGCGCGGGCGGTCGGGATCAAGGCGGAACGCTGGGTCGGCGTGACAACAGCGCAATCCGCCTTCGGCTCTTCGGAGGAATAATTCACCCTTACCGTTCGTCCGCTTACGCGCGGTTAAGCGGATGACCTACGCTGGACTTCGTCCGAACCGATTCATCCGGTAGGTGCCCATGTCAGCGGATCGACGCCCGTTCGTACCGGTCGATTTCGACCGGCCGAGCATCGCGCGGGTCTTCGACGCGCTCATGGGCGGCCAGGACAACTACGAGGCCGACAGGGTGGTGCTGCGCCAGATCCTGGAACTGGCGCCGGAATCACAGGTGATGGCCAAGGAGGTCCGGCACTGGCTGGTCCGGACCGTGCGGTATCTGACCGACCGGGAAGGCATCGACCAGTTCCTCGACCTCGGCTCCGGCTTCCCGACCGTGGACAACACCCACCAGGTCGCGCAGCGGTACAACCCCGAGGCGCAGGTCGTCTACGTCGACAACGATCCGGTGGTCCAGGCGCACGGCCGCGCGATCCTCGCGGCGAACGACTTCGCGCACATGCTGGGCACCGACCTCGCCCAGCCGGCCGAGGTCATCGAGGAGCTCACCCACACCCACCGGCTCGACTTCGACCGGCCCGCCGCGCTGATCCTGTGCGCGATCGTGCACCACATCCAGGACCTCGACGAGGCGCGGAAGGTCGTCCGCGCCTACGTCGACGCGCTCGCGCCGGGCTCGTTCGTCGTACTGCTTCACCAGCACAACCCCGCCGACGGCTCCGAAGCGGCCGACGTCGCGACGTCGCTGGAAAAGCGCTTCAACGGCACGGGGCTGGACACGCTGTACCGCACGCGTGAGGAGATCGAGTCCCTGTTCGAGGGACTCGAACTCATGGAACCCGGGCTGACGTACCCGCATCTGTGGTGGCCGGACGGCCCGCGCTTCACCCCGCTTTCGCCCGTGAACTTCACGTCGCTCGGCGGGGTGGCGCGCAAGCCTTAACGGCGGAGCTGCTTCGGGGTGCCCTTGCCCTTGATGGCGCCATAGGCGGCCGTGCCGAGGAAGACCGCGCCGCCGATGACGGCGATCCAAAAGACGGCCTTCACGAGGAAACCGAGCACGGACCCGAGCACCATGAAGGCCACCCAAGCCAGAATCAGCCCGCCGACGATCTTCCAGAACATGGCATCCTCCGATTGCCTCACCGTGCCCGTGCGGGCCCGGTGAGTCCAGATTGTCAGGCCGAACCCGCGAGCGCCTTCATTCTGCCCAACGTTCAGGGTGAATTCGGGGTTCCCCCTGACGAGGTGAGCCAGTCGCCGAGCCTGCGGACCCCCTCATCGATGTCTTCGCGCGAGCCCGCGAAGGAGAACCGGACGAACCTGCCGCCGTCGACGGGGTCGAAGTCGATGCCGGGCGCGATCGCGACGCCGGTCTCGGCGAGGAGGCGCTGACACCAGCTGAGGCTGTCGCTCGTGTACGCCGAGACGTCGGCGTAGGCGTAGAAGGCGCCTTCGGCCGGCGCGAGCTTGTCGATGCCTATGCCCTTGAGACCGTCGAAGAGCACGTCGCGGTTCTCGCGGTAGCGCTCGACGTGCCCGTCGGCCTCCGCGTACGACTCCTCGGTGAACGCGGCGGTCGCGGCGTGCTGGGAGACCGCGGGCGGGCAGATGGTGAAGTTGCCGGTCAGGACGTCGATCGCGCGGTGCAGCCGCTGGGGCGCGAGCATCCAGCCGAGCCGCCAGCCGGTCATCGCGAAGTACTTGGAGAACGAGCCGAGGACGAGCGCCTCGTCGCCGTACTGCCAGGCGCAGTCGAGCTCGCTGCCGTAGGAGATGCCGTGGTAGATCTCGTCGCTGATCAGCTGCACACCGTGTGACGCGCACCAGCCGCTGATCGCGGCGAGTTCACCCGGCGGCAGGACGGTGCCGGTGGGATTGCTCGGGCTGGCCACGATGAGTCCCTTGATCGGCCCCAGTTCGTCGAGCAGCGCGACGGTCGGCTGGAAGTTCGTTTCGGGACCGGTGGCGAACTCGACGACCTCGCAGCCGAGCACCTTCAGCAGGTTGCGATAGGCCGGGTAGCCGGGGCGTGCCATCGCGACCCGGTCGCCCGCCTCGAAGGCGCTGAGGAACGAGAGCAGGAAGCCGCCGGACGAACCGGTCGTCACGATGACGTCCTGCGGGCTCACCTCGACCGGGTACGTGCGGTTGTAGTGCGCGGCGACGGCTTCGCGCAGTTCGGGGATGCCGAGTTGCTCGGTGTAGCCGAGGTTGTGGTCCTTCAGCGCCCGCTGGGCGGCTTCGAGCACCGGCCGCGGCGCCGGCGCGGACGGCTGCCCCGCGAGCAGGGGGACCAGATCGCCATGGCTGCGCTGCCGCGCCTGTGCCGCCGAAAGGACGTCCATGACGTGGAACGGCGGGACGTCGGAGCGCGCGGCGGGACCGGGGAAAGACATGGGGTGAGGCTAACTCGACTTCGCCAGCAGAACCGAGAATCCGTCGAGGAGTCGTTGGAGGCCGAACTCGAAGAGCGTGTCGAGGTCGTAGTCGAACGGGGCACGCGAGACGACACCGGCGGTGGAAGCAGATCCAGTCGATGCGGGTGTCGCCGTATCTGCCGTTCCGGGACCGGATGATGAAGGCGGCCATGCGCCCGCTGACCGAGGCGGTGAACGCGTTGGCGCTGAAGGACTACTGAGTGCGGTGTCGCGACACCGCACTCGGGGATCAGAGCCGTCACTCACGTGACTGAAGGCGGAACTCACGTGATCAGATGCCGCACACGAGAGTGCGGCATCCAGTCACGCGAGTTCCGTGGCTGATCACAGGTGACGTCTGTGCGCGATCACCATCAGGAAGTGCGCACACCCGTGATCAGGCGGACGACACCCGTCGAAGAGGCATGAGGCGTCAGTACCCCTGGTACCCGCCGCCCCCGGCCATGGACTTCAGACCCGGGTGCCCCTCGAATCCGCCGTACCGCGAGAACGTGTACCGAACGCCCGCGATGATGTTGTCGACCGGGTTGTAGATGTCGTCGTGCCCGGGCAGCTTGTGCGCGTTGAAGGTGGGGTCGATGCACTGCATCAGGCCCTTGGACGGCGTCCCCTTGGCCGCGTTGGAGTCCCAGTTGTTGATGGCGTTGGGGTTACCGCCGGACTCCTTCTCGATGATCGTCCAGATCTTCTGGATATCCGCGTCCGTCACCGGGATACCGGCGGCCTGAAGGATCTTGATGGCCTCTTGGATCCACTGCTGGACGTTGCCCGGCGGCGTCGTCGACGGCGGGCCGCCGCTCGGCCCGAGGCCGCCGCCCCCACCGCCACCGCCGCCGCCCCCTCCACCGCCGCCTCCGGCGTGGAGACCGCCGGTGCGCTTGGGGACGGTGCCGTCCTTGCCGGGCATCGGGACCTTGGAGTAGCCGCCGCCCTCGATGTCCTTCTTCATCAGCTCTTGCGACTTGCTGATGAGACCGTCGGCCTGAGTCAGCAACCCGGTCATGGTTTCAGTGGCCGAGCTGGCGGTCTTCTGGTTCGCGGTGTTCGCCGCGGTGATGATCTGTTCCGCGGTCGGATTCGGCGGCTGGATCTTTTTGTCCGGATCCGCCGCGTCGGCCGCTTGCTTACGAGCGGCCGCGACCTTTGGCGTCTCCGTGTCGATACACGTCTGAATGGTGGTCTGCGCCGTCTTGGCGGCGTCATCGATCTTGCCCTTGATATCGCTCAGCTGAACCTGGAGTTCACCCAGATCCTTGCTGATCTCCTCCAGGTGTCCCTTGACGCGGTCACCCGCGGAGGTGATCTGCTTGACGTAATCGAAGAAGGCGTCGGCGGCGGGGCCTTTCCAGACACCGCCGTTCAACGCGTCGGTCGACGACTTCAGCGAGGCACTGTGGTCGCCGGCCTGCGACGCGGCGGCATGGAACTGATCCGCGGCCTTCTGGATGACTTCGGGCTTGATGCCCTCGACCTGTTTGGCCTTTTCCGTGACCTGCGACCAGTTCGGTGGGAAGTCAATATCGCCCACAACGCCCCCTAGAAATCAGGCCCACCGGGGCCGGCTTTCGCGTGCTCACTGCTTGCCGTGCTCGTGCAGCTTCAGATTGTCGACATGCACGGCTTCGGTCTCCTGGATCAGGCCCGCGGCCTTCCGCAACACGAAGGCCGTGGCCTCCATCAACTTTCCGGCGGAATCGAACTCGGTGTGGACACCGTCCTTGAACGAACCCACCGCGCCGTGGACGTCACCCGAGCCGCCCATCGTTCCGAACGGGCTTTCCTTCTCGTCATCGACGCCGGTGACCTGCTTCTTGGACTTCTCGAACTCGTCCTTGAGCCTCTCCACCTGACCGGCGGCGATCCCCATCGACTCCGGGTCGTACACAGGCACGGTTCGTCATCCCCTTCACCGCAACACGGAAAACCTTGCGTCCGCCCGATCAGACGCGCGGCCGATCAGGACGGTTCCCGCGCATACTGTAAGACCTCGACAGCGGGCCGTGTGCGCATCCACGCCAACTTCCACCCCGCCGACAATCATGCGACGCCCCGGACACGCTTTGTAGCATGCCACCGGGGAGGTAAGACTTCGTGAAACCGCTGAATCCGGGTGAACCCCGGCAAGTCGGGCGTTATCGCCTTGTCGCTTCGCTGGGCGAAGGCGGCATGGGCCGAGTCCTGCTGGGGGTGTCGCAAGACGGTCGTCTTGTCGCGCTGAAGCAGGTCCATCCGGGATTCGCCCACGACGAAGGTTTCCGTTCGCGATTCCGGCGTGAGGTCCAAACGTCGCGAATGGTTTCGGGTGCCTACACGGCGGCCGTGATGGACGCCGACGCGGACGCGGCGACACCCTGGCTGGCGTCTGTTTTCGTCGCCGGACCTTCGCTGAAGGAAGCCGTCGACGCCTCCGGTCCCTTGCCGCTGGACTCGCTGCGTTTCCTGGCTGTCGGCCTCGCCTCCGCCCTCATGGAGATCCATCGAGCCGGGCTGATCCACCGGGATCTGAAACCGAGCAACGTCATCCTCACCGACGACGGTCCACGGGTGATCGACTTCGGAATCGCCCGAGCGGCCGAGGGCGAAACGGACATCACGCACACCGGATCGATCATCGGCTCGCCCGGGTTCATGTCACCTGAGCAGGCAAACGGGTACCCGATCACCCCGGCGAGTGATGTCTTCTCGCTCGGCGCCCTACTGGTGATGGCCGCTACCGGACGAAGCCCGTTCGCCGGCGCTTCCACACCGCAGACCCTCTACAACGTCGTGCACAGCCATCCCGACCTGCGGATGGTGCATCCGGGCGTGCGACGGCTCGCCGAGCCCTGCTTGGCCAAGGATCCGGCGGCACGGCCGACACCCGCGCAGATCCTGGACTTCTTGGGGCCGGTCACGCCGAGCGCGACACCCTGGCCTCCAGCGGTACACGCCTCGATCGCGGGGCAGAAGGCAGAGGTCAACACGGCACTGTCCCTTCCGGCCGTCATGCCGCGGCCGCGGAAACGCCGGGCTCCGCTGCTGATCGCGGGAGCGGCGACAGCGGTCGTCGCAATCGCTGTGACGACCGCTGTCATCGTGACCGATCGGGATGACAGTGCGGCGAAAGCTCAACCGGCTCCGGAATCGGCCGAGCGGCCGAGCGCCCCGGCACCGTTCAGTCCCGAACAGATCGGGCGAGTCGATCCCTGCAAACTACTGAAGAGCAACTCGCTACCCAACAGCGGGCCGGTAAAGGAACCACAAGCCAAGAACAGGCTCTACCATTGCAGTCACTCGATCGGCGAAACGACGGACAAGTCCAGGAGCCACAGCATCGAAATAGACCTCGCCGTGAATCTTTTCATGTACAAAGACGATGAACGAGTGAAGCTGCTTGGAACCGAGGTCCTCAAGCGCCTCGACGGCAAGAGCTGCAAGCTCATCGCCGTGAACGAATCGATGCCGGGATTCGGAATCGCGACCACGGCTTCCCGGGACTCCGGCGACAGCTGCGAGACCCCGCTCGAAGCCCTTGGGGTGATCCTCGAACAGATCCGTTCCGGCTCGGCCCCGCTCCGCCCGGCGTCCCCGGATTCCGCTTCGACCGTCGACTTTTGCAAGACCGTGCCCGTTACGGGCGTAACGTCGATCGCTCAAGAACCTGTCGAGATTTTCGGCGACAACTTCCAGGAATGCGGCTGGATCGGCAAGAAGAACAGCTTCTATCTCAAACTGAACAGGGGCGTAGGAGAGGACTATCGCGCTAGTGGCCAGAAGCCGATCGAGATCGCGGGCAAGCCGGCCTATGAAGCCTCTCGCAACGGCCCCAAAGTAATGGACGACTGCACGATCACCTGGACCCATCGCAAGATCGACGAGTTCGCCACCGAAGAACTCGAAGCACGCGTTGTGCCGCAGGAGGAGGTCGCCGATCCCGGCCCGATGTGCCGCACAGCCGAGGAGTTCGCCGAACTCGTGGCCGCCAAGCTTCCCAAGCCGTGAATCAGAAGTCGGCGACTTCCCGGATCCGGTTCGCCAGCAGCTGGTTGTCCGCCGGGGTGATGGTCGCCCAGTCCCGGCCGTCCCGATTCCGCGCGACCTGGAACAGGTACCGCCCCGCGTCCGTGTCGTAAAAGGCGACGACGTTGTCCGCGCGGCGGGGGCGGCCGTCGCGGCCCGCGCGTTCGACGCCGAACTGGCCGCGGGCCTCCTGACCGAGCAGCATGCCCGCCACTTCCTGGGCCTGCCACAGCGGCACGTCCAGGTCTTCCAGGGCGGTGACCAGCGCTTTCGCGTCGCCGCGGGCGGCGGCGTCGGCCTGGACGAGGACGTCGTGCGGGAGGCTGATCGACTGGCCGACACCGGGGCCGAGGTCGCCCGCGACCGAGACGGCGGCTTCGGCGAGGGAGCCTTCGCGGGCCGGGATCAGCCACACCTGGCCGTCGTCGATCACGCCGAGCAGCGCCTGGTTGCCGACGCTGACCGCGTGACCCTTGATCTCGCGGTCGGTCCACACCCAGACGTCGATCGCGAACCGCGGGTGCGCGAACAGGTTCAGCATGTCGACCAGTTCGCCCGACGCCTGGTGCCCCCGCGCGAGACCTCGCGCGCGCAGGGATTCCCAGGCCTCTTCGATCAGCGCCGCCCGCTGGGTGTGGGTCGTTCCGGGGCTCGGCACGTCGAGTGCGACATGGCGCCGGGGCAGCCGTTCGGCTTCCCAGAGCATTTCGAACTCGAGTGCGGACAGCACCAAGCTGCCGTTGTCGTTCGGCACAGGTTCAGCGCGCTTCCCGGTTGCCGTGGTCACCGATGACGTCGGGCGAAACCATGCGCTCGTCGGTGAACAGGTCCTTGTCGTCGACGCCGTAGCGCCTGATGTGCTCCGCGTCCTCTTCGACGTCCTGAGTGGCCGCGCGCTCCATGAACTTCGACTCGGCCTTCGGCTGCTTCGCACCGATCTTCTCCGAGCGCCGCATGGCCTCTTCCTCGGGAAGCTCGCCGATCGGCAGCTGACGCGTCGGCTTGACGACGCCGCCTTCCTGGCGGGGACGGCGGTCGCGTTCCTTGTCGCCGCTCAGCGCGCCACCCGCGACACCGGCGCCGAGCGCGGCGGCACCGGCACCCAAGTCGCCCGCGGCCGGGCCGGTGACCTTCGGGACGGCGGGGAAGCCGCGGCCTGATTCGTTGCCCGGGACCATCGGCGCCTGCGGTCCGGAGCCGACCGAGCGGCCCTTGCCGAGCGCCTGGTCGCCGCCACCGGTTCCACCGCCGACGCCGCCGCCGAAGACGCCGGGGCCCGAGGTGGAGCCGAGGCCCTTGCCCAGCGCGCTTTCCGCACCGGGGCCGGGGCCGAACGACTTGCCCAGCGGCTGCGCCGACGTGGTGCTGTTGCCCGGCGGCAGGCCTCCGGTGGACTGACCCGGCGGCACGTTCGGGGAGTTCGGCGCGCCCGGCGGGACGAACGGCGGGGAGACGGGCGAACCCGTGACCGGGTACGACGGCCTGCCCGGCTCGGGCTGCGGGGCGGGCCGGTTCGGCGTCACCCAGCCGCTTCCCGGCGCTGGTACGGGCCGCGACGTGCCGGACGGCGTGGTCGGCGCGGCGGCCGCGGGAACCGTGGCGCCACCGTGAGACGGCGCCGCGGCGCCGGTCTTCCTGGCCACTCCACCGCCCATGGCGACACCGTAGGCCGGGGTCGGCGCGTCGTAGGACGGCGCCTTCGGGTTGCTGACGGTCTGCACGGGCGGCGGCACGTACTTCGACTCCACGGCGGCCGACGCGGGCCGCACACTGCCGTCCGGGGTCAGGTCGGTGGCCGTGCCCGCGAGACTCAGCGGACCGGGGCCACCGCCCGCTCCGGCGGCGGTCGTGGTCTGGGTCAGGTTCATCGCCTGCGGATCGGCCAAGGTGTCGGTCGTCAGCAGGTTCTCGCCGCTCGTCTTGGCGTAGTCGTTCAACGCCTCCTGCGCCTGTGCCCGCGCGTTGTTCGCGGCGCCGACGCTCTTGGCGTGGTCGGTCTCGAAGCCGATGAGGCTCAGCACGACGTCGCCGAGGGTCAGCCCGCCCGCGCCCTTCCGGACCACTTCGGGATCCGGGAGCTTGTGCAGCGTCCGGTTGAAGGCCTCACCCTGGGCGAAGATCATCTCCGCGGAGTGCGAGACCTTCGAGTTCGCGTCCTGGGAGAAGCCCGCCTGCTCGGTGAACACCTGACCGGCGGCGCCGCCTGCCTCGCTCTGCCATTCCACGCCGAGCTTGCCCAGCTCGTCACGCAGCGTCTTGTCGGTGTCGGCGAGCGCGCCCGCGACGGACTTCAGCGCCTCGACGGCGACGCCGATGCTGCCGGTGCCGTCGCCGCTGCGGAAACGCTCGATCTCGGTCGCGATCCCGGTGTCGGTGTAGCCGTCGAACCGAAGATCGCGGAGCCTGCCCGCGAGGTCGGAAACGTTCACGGCGCCCTCCCTAGTTGCGTGCTTTCAAGGTCTGCAAAGCCGAATCGGCCGCCTGCGCGGACATCTCGCACAGCTGCGGCATGGTGAACGCGCCGGCGGTGACGGTGACCGCCCGCACCGCCAGCGTCTGCCCTTTCGCGACACCGACGAGCGTTTCGCAGTCGCTCGGTTTCCCGGCGTCGCGATAGTTCGTGATGGCGGGGAACCCGCCGACCGCCTTCGGTTCCGTCTTCATGCTGTTCTTGCGGCGCTTGCCGGTGAACCACTCTTCGACGTCCGCGGTGACCGTGCGGACGTAGTAGGTGTGGAACGGCTCCGCGGCGTCCGCGTCGAAGACGCAGGTCGGGCCGTCGATCGGTTCAGCGGCCGTGCGCGGCTTACTGTTGATCTCGAGCTGATCGAGCTGCGGCCCGGTGAGCAAGGCGCACGGATCGGCCCCTTGCAGGTTCAGTTCCGCTGGCCTGGCCGGCAGCGCGGACGCTTTCGCGCCCTGCGTGACCGAAGCCAGCGCCGGTTCGTCGGGGAAAGCCTGCCCGCCCGTGTCCGTGGCGCATCCGGCCAGCACGAGGGTGAGCACGCCGCCGGAGACCAGCACACGAGGACTACGCCCGGTGTACACCACGGTCCCCGAACGCGGCGGCCTTGTCCGCATCACTGGTCTTGTACTCCTTGGCCGCCGTGCGGAGCTGGTTGACCAGCCCCCGCAGACCGGCGACGTAAGCCTTGACCTGCGCGGCGTACGACTGGTCGCCGTCGGCCACGAGCTCGTTCCAGACGCTGGTCGAGTGCACGCTCACGGTGTCGTTGGCCGGAGTGTCGATGCGCAGCTGGTCGAGCCTCGTCAACAGCTTGTCCTGAAGCGCGTCGACCTGCTCTTCGACGATCTTCGCCACTTCGAGCAGCTTCGACGGATCCACTCTGATGTCCGCCACCGACGGCGGCGTCGGGACCGCCGACGTGAGGTCCTGGATCTTGCCCGATGCTGCCATTCCCCACCCCTTGGAAAGCTCGAACCGCCCCGTCGAGGCTACCAACGCCGATGTAGCGAGCGCCTAAGCTTCGCAGGAAATACCGGGTTAGACGTACCCAGGACCGGGACGGTTCCGTCCGGAATTCACGAGACCGGGGTGGCGATCTCTCCCTTGGCGGCGAGCAGGGCGATGTCGGTGCGGTGGTGCGATCCGGCCAGGTGGACCTTCTCGACCGTCGCGTAGGCGTCCTTGCGGGCGGCCTTCAGGTTCTTGCCGGTGCCGACGACCGAGAGCACCCGGCCGCCGGAGGAGACCACGGCGCCGTCGTCACGGCGGCGGGTGCCCGCGTGGAGCACGCCTTCGAGCTCGCCACCGGTGATGACGTCGCCGGTCCTCGGCTTGCCGGGGTAGCCGTCCGCGGCCAGCACGACGGTGACCGCCGCGCCGGAATCCCAGTCCAGCGGCGGCAAGTCGGCGAGCTTGCCGGTGGCCGTCGCGTGCAGGACCTTGCCCAGCGGGCTGCGCAGCAGCGCCAGGACGACCTGGGTCTCCGGGTCGCCGAAGCGGCAGTTGAACTCGATGACCTGCGGGCCCTCGGAAGTCAGCGCGAGACCGGCGTAGAGCAGGCCGGAGAAGGTGGCGCCGCGGTTGTCGAGCTCGTCGACCACGGGCTGGACGATCCGCTCGACGACGTCGTCGACCAGGTCCTTCGGTGCCCACGGCAGCGGCGCGTACGCCCCCATGCCGCCGGTGTTCGGACCCGCGTCGCCGTCGCCGACGCGCTTGAAGTCCTGCGCGGGCAGCAGCGGGACGACCGTGCGGCCGTCGACGAAGCAGAAGAGAGAGGCCTCGGGGCCGTCGAGGAAGGACTCCAGGAGCACCGGGTGACCGCCGTCGAGCAGCATCAGGGCGTGCTTGCGCGCGACGTCGACGTCCGTGGTGACCACGACGCCCTTGCCCGCGGCGAGGCCGTCGTCCTTGACCACCCAGGTGGGGCCGAAGCGGCCGAGCGCGGCGTCGAGGCGCGCCGGGTTGTCGACGACCTCACAGTGCGCTGTCGGCACCTTCGCGGCTGCCATGACGTCCTTCGCGAACGCCTTCGAGCCCTCGATCCGGGCCGCGGACGCGGACGGGCCGAAGCAGGCGATGCCCGCCTTCCGGACCGCGTCGGCGACGCCTGCCACCAGCGGGACCTCGGGACCGACCACGACCAGGTCCGCCTGCCACTGCTTGGCGAGGGCGGAGACCGATTCGGGGTCGGCCGCGTCCACGCCGAGCTGCTCGGCCACCGAAGAGGTGCCGGCGTTGCCCGGGGCACAGGCCAGTGCGGTGACGGAAGGGTCTTCCGCGACCGCGAGGACGAGTGCATGCTCACGGGCGCCGGACCCGATTACCAGTACGCGCACGACGCACAGGGTAACCGGGCCGGTGAGCCACGAAGACGTCGCCGTCCTCGAGCGGGTGGTTCCATCCGGCGTTCACCCGGCGGTCAGCGCTCCGCCGGTCCGACTTCGCCGTCCGGACTCCTCCTGCGTCAAGGGTGGCGCGGTACCCCGAGTTCAAGCGAAAGAGGTTACCCACCATGCGAAAGCGCCTGGGCGTGCTCGCCCTGTCCGGACTCGCCGTACTCAGCGTCACGGGGCTGGCCGGCGCCACCGAGCCGGGCGCCCGAGATGTGTCGGCGCTGGCGAAGGGTCACGATGGGCCGGTGATCGTCGGACACCGCGGCGCCCCCGGCTACCGCCCGGAGCACACGCTCGCCTCGTATGAGCTCGCCTACCGCCAGGGCGTCGACTGGGTCGACGTCGACCTCGTGCCCACCAAGGACGGCCAGCTGGTCGCCCGGCACGAGAACGAGATCGGCGGGACCACCGACGTCGCGAAGCACCCCGAGTTCGCGAACCGGAAGACGACGAAGGTCATCGACGGCACGTCGTTCACCGGTTGGTTCACCGAAGACTTCACGCTCGCCGAGCTGAAGACCCTGCGCGCGACCGAGCGGATCCCGCAGCTGCGGCCGAACAACAAGGTCTACGACGGCCGCTATCAGATCGCGACCTACCAGGAGGTGCTCGACCTGACGCGCCGGCTGGGCCGCGAACTGCGCCGTGAGCTGGGGACCTACCCGGAGGTCAAGCACTCGACGTACTTCTCCTCGATCAAGAACCCGACCGAGCCGAAGCTGGTCGAGCTGCTCAAGCGCAACGGGCTCAACCATCCGAAGGCGCCAGTGATCATCCAGTCGTTCGAGGTGTCGAACCTGATCGCGCTCTCGCGCCAGGTGCGGGTGCCGCTGCTCCAGCTGACCTCGGCGACCGGCGCTCCGGCCGACTTCGTCGCGAAGGGCGACCCGCGGACGTACGCCGACCTCGTCACGCCCGTGGGCCTGAAGGAGATCTCGAAGTACGCGGACTACCTCGGCCCAGAGAAGGCGCAGGTCATCCCGGTGGTGAACGGCGCGCTGGGCAAGCCGACCGCGCTCGTGGCCGACGCGCACAAGGCCGGGCTGAAGGTCGGGCCGTACACGTTCCGCAACGAGAACAACTTCCTCCCGCAGAACCTGCGCTCGTCGGCGAACCTCGCCGAGTACGGCGACGCGTTCGCCGAGCAGGAGGCGTTCCTCAAGGCGGGTGTCGACGGGTACTTCTCGGACCAGCCGGACACCGCGCTGGAGGCCGTGAAGGCGTTCCGGGGGCGCTGAGCTCCGTCTCAAGCGCAATGAAAGGCCCCTTCATCGCAAATTTTGCGATGAAGGGGCCTTTCATTGCGTTCCTGCGCCTGACCGGCACGAAGGTGGCAACTCAGCGGACGCCGGGGCGACCGGTGGGGGGAACTCTGAGGGCCCCGAAGTCCCTCAAGGGGTCCTTCACGGACTTCCCGCCTGCCGGAGCAGGTCTCGGCAGTGCCGTGTGCCATGAACGGTCCGTTCCTTGCGAAATCTGCGAGGAACGGACCGTTCATGGCGTCCGGCGGGATGGGTTTCTTGACGAGACCTTGACATCCGCAGGTGGGCGGGCCTAATTTCGGCGGATCTCAATGGTCTGTCCGCATACCTTTTAAGTGGGTGCCCGATGGATGTCTCAGACAAGCAGGCCGAACCCGCCGACGAAGACAGTGCCCGGCTCCACCAGCTCGGCTACGCGCAGGAACTCCGGCGCACGATGTCGACCTTCTCCAACTTCGCCGTCTCCTTCACGATCATCTCGATCCTCTCCGGCTGCCTGACCCTCTACGGGTTCGGCATGAAGACCGGCGGGCCCGCGGCGATGATCTGGGGCTGGCCGCTGGTCGGCCTGTTCGTCATCCTGGTCGGGCTGGGCATGGCCGAGGTCTGCTCCAGCTACCCGACGGCGGGCGGCCTCTACTACTGGGCCGCGAAGCTCGCGCCGCGCAACGGCGCGGCGTGGTCGTGGTTCACCGGCTGGTTCAACCTCATCGGGCAGATCGCCGTCACCGCGGGCATCGACTTCGGCGCGGCGCTGTTCCTCAACGCCTTCCTCGACTTGCAGTTCGGCTTCGAGGCGACGCCGGGCCACACGATCCTGCTGCTGGGGATCATCCTGGTGATCCACGGGCTGCTGAACACCTTCGGCGTGAAGATCGTGGCACTGCTGAACAGCATCAGCGTGTGGTGGCATCTGGTGGGCGTGCTGGTCATCGTCGGGGTGCTGATCGTCGTGCCCGCCAAGCATCAGGACGCGTCCTTCGTCTTCGGCGAGTTCGTGAACAAGACGGGCTGGGCTTCACCGGTCTACGTCTTCCTGCTGGGACTCCTCGTCGCGCAGTACACGCTGACCGGCTACGACGCCTCCGCGCATATGACCGAGGAGACCAAGAACGCGGCGAAGGCAGGGCCGCGCGGCATCATCAACTCGATCCTCGTCTCCCTGGTCGCCGGATGGATCCTGCTGATCGGCCTCACTTTCGCCATCCAGGACTACGACGGCGCGGTGGGCTCCGAGACCGGGGTGCCGCCCGCGCAGATCTTCATCGACGCGACCAGCGAGACGACCGGCAAGTTCCTCTTGCTGATCTGCATCGGCGCGCAGTTGTTCTGCGGGATGGCGTCGGTGACCGCGAACTCGCGGATGATCTACGCCTTCGCCCGCGACGGCGCGATCCCCGGTTCGAAGTTCTGGCACCGCATCAACAAGCGCACCCAGACGCCGACCAACGCGGTGTGGCTGGCCGCGGGCGGCGCGCTCCTGCTCGCCCTGCCGTACTTGTGGAGCGCGACCGCCTACGCGGCGGTGACCTCGATCGCGGTCGTCGGCCTTTACGTGGCTTACGTGATCCCGGTGTTCCTGCGGGTGCGCAAGGGCGACGACTTCGAACCCGGACCGTGGAACCTCGGCCGCTGGGGCAAGCTCGTCGGGACCGTCGCGACCGTCTGGGTGTGCTTCATCTTCGTGCTGTTCATGCTCCCGCAGGGATCGCCGATCACCATCGACAGTTTCAACTACACGCCGATCGCCTTCCTCGTCGTACTCGGTGGTGCGGCGGTGTGGTGGTTCGCCTCGGCGCGCAAGTGGTTCACGGGTCCGAAGGTGCAGGGCTCCGAGGCGGAACTCGCCGCTGTGGAAAAGGAACTCAAGGAACTGGGGTAGCGCTCTCCCGGGCGCGGCCGACGCGGACTCCGGTCACCGCGGCCGCGCCCACCGCCCCGACCGCCGCGAACGCGTAGAAACCCCATGGGTACGCGATCCCGGCGCTCAGCAGCGCGCCGCCGAGGATCGGCCCGCAGATCGCGCCGACCCGGCCGACACCCGCCGCCCAGCCGATCCCGGTGGCGCGCATCGCGTCCGGATACGTCTTGCCGATGTACGCGTACACGAGGACCTGCGCGCTGAACACGAACCCGCCGGTGAGGAACACGGCCACGTACAGCCCCACCGCGGGCAGCTTCACGCTCAGCAGGGCCAGGAACACCGCCGCCCCGAGGAACCAGAAGATCACCGCCGGCCGCACGCCGGCCTTGTCCGCCACCCGGCCCGCGACGAGCAGGCCGACGACGCCGCCGAGGTTCAGCGTGAGCAGCAGCCCGAGCGCCGCGCCGAGCGGGTACCCGGCCTGGCGCATGATCTCCGGCAGCCAGGTGTTGAGCCCGTAGACCAGCAGCAGGCCCATGAACGACGTCACCCAGAACGCGATGGTGGCGCGCAGGAGCCCGCCGCGGAACAGCCCGCCGACGACGTCCGTCGCCGACTTCGCCTGCGTTTCCCGCGCCCGCTCGAAGGACTCGGACTCGGGCAGGTACTTGATCATCAGCGGCACCAGGACGAGCGCGGGCAGCGCGCCGGCGACGAACATCGCGCGCCAGCCGAGCGGCTGGATCAGCCAGATGCCGAGCAGGGCGGTGAGCACCGCGCCGACGTGATAGCCGGTCATCACCGTGGTGGTCGCGCTGCCGCCCTTTCCCTTGCGGGCGTACTCGGTGACCAGCGCGATCGCCGTCGGGAGGCAGCCGCCGAGGCCCAGCCCGGCGAGGAAGCGCAGCAGGCCGAAGACGAACGCCGACGGCGAGAGCGCGCAGAGCGCGGTGAACGCCGAGAAGGCGGTGACCGCGATGATCAGCGCTTTCCGGCGGCCGATGAGGTCGGTGATCGTGCCGATCGCCAGTGCGCCGATCGTCATGCCGATCAGGCCGAACGTCGAGATCACCGACGCCGTGCCCGGCGTCAGGCCCCAGACGTGGTCACGGAGCAGCGCGGGCAGCACCGTGCCCAGGACGACCAGGTCGAATCCGTCGAGCAGCACCGCCGTCCAGGCGAGCGGCACCACCCACGAACGAGCCGTGGCAGGGGACATGGGGACCTCCAGCTGTGTTCGCTATGCGCACGAGTATGCACAATACGAACGCTGTGAGCAAGGCCACTGGGGTCCTGGATGTCATGAGGGGTCCCCTCAAGACACTTTTTGTCCTGAAGGGACCCCTTATGACACGTGACGGCTAGCGCTTCACGAGGTCGCCCAAGACGTGCCAGGTGCGGAGCCGCTCCTCACTGGTCCGGATGCCGCTCTGGGTCGCGACGACCTCGGTCGCCCCCGCGTCGAAGTACCGCCGGAGCTCGGCGGCGACGGTCTCCTCGTCCCCGGCGATCACCAGTTCACCGGCAGAATCCACGCCCTGGGCGTCGAAGACCGCACGATAGGACGGGATGTCGCGGAAGAACGCGTACTGCTTGTCGACCGTCGCGCGGATGGCGTCGGGATCGTCGGTCACGACGACCGGGACCATCGCGATGATCCGCGGCGCCGGACGGCCGGCGGCGGCCTTGGTGATCTCCGGGACGATCAGTTCGGAAAGGGCTTTCGGCCCGGCGAGGAACGGGATCGTGCCGTCGGCCAGTTCGCCGGTGACGCGCAGCGCCTGGCGTCCCATCGCGGCGACGATCAGCGGGATGTCCGAAGAGCCCGCGACAGTGAGTGAAGCCGCGAAACCCTTTGCGTGTGCTCTGACGGTCTCGCCGTGGAAGTCGACTTCGCCGCCGCCGAGCACCTCGCGGAGGATCGTGAGGTACTCGCGAAGGTGCTTGATCGGCGACGGGTACTCGATGCCGTACGCCGGTTCGAGCCAGTTCTTCGCGCCGGTTCCGAGGCCGAGGACGAACCGGCCGCCGGTGGCGGCTTGGGCCGTCTGGGCGAGGCCGGTGATCAGCAGCGGATGGCGGGGGTAGATCGGGACGACGCCGGTCCCGACCGTGATCCCCGGGACCGCGCGGCCGGCGAGGGCCGCGACGGTGATCGCGTCGTGCTCCATCTGCTGGGAGAACCAGACCGACGTCAGGCCCGCGTCGGCGGCCTGCCGGGTCTGCGTGATGAGTTCGTCGACGATGTTGACGGCGTTCGCGGTGTCGCCGGACGGGAGTGCCACTCCGATGGTCATGTTCAACGCTAACCGCGCTGTCGACGGGATATTTCGCCGTTCACCGGCTGGGATCCCGCTCGCCTGGGATGTCATGAGGGGTCCCCATGGGACGAAAAACGTCCTATGGGGACCCCTCATGACACGCGTGAGACCAGAGGCGTCAGACGAACTCGTGCCGCACGATCGTCTGCTCCCGGCCCGGACCGACACCGATCGCCGAGATCCGCGCGCCGGAGAGCTCTTCGAGCCGCTCGACATACGCCCGCGCGTTCGCCGGCAGCTCTTCGAAGGTCCGGCAGCCCGAGATGTCCTCGAACCAGCCCGGCAGCTCTTCGTAGATCGGCAGCGCGTGGTGCACGTCGGTCTGCGTCATCGGCATCTCGTAGGTACGGACCCCGTCGACCTCGTAGCCGACGCACACCGGCACCTTCTCCAGCCCGGACAGCACGTCCAGCTTAGTGAGGAAGTAGTCGGTGATGCCGTTGACGCGCACCGCGTAGCGCGCGATGACCGCGTCGAACCAGCCGGTGCGCCGCGAGCGGCCGGTGGTGACGCCGAACTCGCCGCCCTGCTTGCGCAGGTACTCGCCGGACTCGTCGTCCAGCTCGCTCGGGAACGGGCCGGAGCCGACGCGGGTGGTGTAGGCCTTGAGGATGCCCAGCACGGTGGTGATCTTGCCGGGGCCGATGCCCGAACCCGCGCTCGCGCCGCCGGACGTCGGGTTCGACGACGTCACGAACGGGTAGGTGCCGTGGTCGACGTCGAGCAGCGTGCCCTGCGAGCCTTCGAGTAGCACGGTCTCGCCGCGTTCGAGGGCCTGGTTGAGCTGAAGGCGCGTGTCGGCGATGCGGTGCGCGAACTTCTCGCCCGCGGCCAGCACCTCGTCGGCGACCTGGTCGGCGTCGAGGGCCTTGCGGTTGTAGACCTTGACCAGCACCTGGTTCTTGAACTCCAGGGCCGATTCGACCTTCTGCCGGAAGATCTTCTCGTCGAGCAGGTCCTGCACGCGGACGCCGACGCGGGCGATCTTGTCCTGGTAGCAGGGGCCGATGCCGCGGCCGGTGGTGCCGATCTTGCGGCTGCCGAGGTAACGCTCGGTGACCTTATCGATCGCCACGTGGTACGGCATGATCAGATGCGCGTCGGCGGAGATCAGCAGCTTGCTGGTGTCGACGTCGCGTTCTTCCAGCCCGGCGAGTTCGTCGAGCAGCACGCCCGGGTCGATGACGACGCCGTTGCCGATGACGTTGGTGACGCCCGGCGTGAGGATCCCGGACGGGATGAGGTGGAGGGCGAAGTTCTGTCCGTCGGGAAGGACTACGGTGTGGCCCGCGTTGTTACCGCCTTGGTAACGCACGATCCACTGGACGCGGTCGCCGAGCAGGTCGGTGGCCTTGCCCTTGCCCTCGTCCCCCCATTGGGCCCCGATCAGCACGATGGCCGGCATGTGACACTCCAGGTGTTCGGCGACTGATGGTTTTGGCGCTGGTAAATGCCGGTGCATGAGCGTAACGGAGGGCCTTCGGGTGCGCGGAATAGTGGTGGTCTGTCCAGAGGGCGAGCCCACACTCCCGGAGATCGACGACGTCGAGATGGTGCGCGTCCCGAGCCGTCCCGGCAAGGCGGATATCGACCCCTTGCTGGGGGAACACGACCGGCTGGTGGTCGCGGGCACCGACGCGGATCTCGCCGCCGTGGCGCTCCGGCTGTTACGAAAAGAACAGCTCCCCGGCGTGTCGCTCGGTTTCGTGCCGTCCTCGCCGGACTCCGACGTCGCCCGCATCTGGAGCCTGCCGACCCAGCCGCTGCGGGCCCTCGCGCTCGCCCTGCGCGGCGAGGTCGATCCGGTGCCGCTGATCCGCGACGACACCGGCGGCGTGCTCGTCGGCCGGGGCGTGATCGGCATGATCCGCGGGGTCGCCTACTGCGACGAGCACACCGTCCTGCGCGGGCCCGCGCGCTCGATCGAGGTCGAGCCGGACGCGAGCGGGCCGGGGCTGATGGTCCGCGTGACCAAGGGGACGCTCTTCAAACGGCCCACGACGCAGTACGCGCGGGCGTTCCAGCTCGGCTGCATCCCGACCCGCCCGAGCAGCGACGGCGTCGCCCATCCGCGCGCGATGAGCCGCTGGACCTGGTACCGGCACACCGAAGACCTCCGGCTGGTCCGCGGCCTGATCTAGGGCTAGGCCGTTCGGCCCAGAACCTTCAGCTGGACTTTCCGAAACTTTTTCGGTCGCGGACACCGCGTCCGACCTGCTCGTGACACCCTCCGTTCACGAATAGCCAGCAGAGTGTCATCCGATGGTGTTGCGTGGGTCATATCCGTGCCTCATGGTGACCAGGTCCCCAAACCTGACACGGAGGCAGCAATATGCCAACTGCGCTTGCTGTTCGTCGCTCCTTCACCGTTCTCGCCGTCTCGGCGATCGTCTCGGCAGGCGTGGTCGGCGTCGCCGAAGCGACACCCCCGGGCATCCCGTCGACCGCGACCGCCAAGTCCCAGCTCGCCGGGCTGACCGTCAAGCCGGACGGTTCGTCGAGCGGGTACAGCCGCGACAAGTTCCCGCACTGGGCCGACCAGGGCAACAGCTGCAACACCCGTGAGGTCGTGCTGAAGCGGGACGGCACGAACGTTCAGCAGGACAGCAGTTGCGCCGCCGTCTCCGGCAAATGGTTCAGCCCGTACGACGACGCCACCTGGACCGCCGCGTCCGATTTGGACATCGACCACGTCGTCCCGCTTGCGGCCGCGTGGCGCACCGGCGCCTCTTCGTGGACCACCGCGCAGCGACAGGCGTTCGCGAACGACCTCAGCGCGCCGCAGCTGATCGCCGTCACCGACAACGTCAACCAGGAGAAGGGCGACAAGTCGCCGGACGCCTGGAAGCCGCCGTCCACCGGCTACTGGTGCACCTACGCGAAGATGTGGACCACGGTGAAGGCCAAGTACAAGCTCACCATCAAGTCGGCGGAGAAGACCGCCCTGACGGACATGCTCAACCGCTGCTAGACCCCGTAAGTACATAAAGGCCCCCTTCATTGCGCCTAGGTACATGAAGGGGGCCTTCACGTACTTACGGGGCTGTCAAGCGGAATCATGGGATGTTTCGCGGGCTGGGAGCCGGGCTCAGCATGTGGGCGGGGCTCAAGGCCGTGATTAGCGTGATTCGGGTAGGCGCAAGAGAAAGCGCCCCCGTTCCCCGCTGGAGGCCACCCGGTGTCCCGTACCGCCGCCATTTCCTTACTCGCGCTCACGGCGTTGGCCGTCACCGCCTGCTCGTCCGCGGGCGGCGCGACCGGTGCCGACGCCGGGCCGCCCAAACCCGGGGGCACGCTGCGCCTCGGGATCTCGTCGAGCCCGGATTGCGTTGACCCGCAACAGGTCGGCACCAACGCCTCGCTCAACGTCGGCCGCCAGCTGGTCGACTCGCTGACCGACCAGGATCCCGCCACCGGTGAGATCAAGCCGTGGCTGGCCGAAAAGTGGGAGAGCGACGCGGATTCGACCTCGTTCACCTTCCACCTGCGCGGCGGCGCGACGTTCTCCGACGGCAGCCCTGTCGACGCCGCCGCGGTCAAGACGAGCTTCGACGCGATCAAGGCGCTCGGCCCGAAATCGCAGCTCGGCTCGGGCTATCTGGCCGTTTACCAGGGAACGACGGTCGTCGACCCGAAGACGGTGAAGATCGAGTTCTCCACTCCCAGCGCGCAGTTCCTCCAGGCCAGCTCGACGATGTCGCTCGGCGTCCTCGCGCCCGCCGCGTACAAGAAGACCGCGGATCAGCGCTGCCAGGGTGACGGACTGATCGGCTCGGGTCCGTTCGTCTTCGAGAGCCTGAAGCAGAACCAGGAGATCGTCCTCGCCAAACGCAAGGGCTACGACTGGGGCTCGTCGCTGTTCAAGCACCGGGGCGAGGCGTACCTCGACAAGATCGCCTACAAGATCGTGCCGGAACCCGGGGTGCGCACCGGGAGTCTCGCTTCCGCCCAGCTCGACGCCATCACCGACGTCCAGCCGGTCGACGAACCGCAGTTCACCGGCAACGGGTTCACCGAGCCCACCCGCCCGAACCCGGGTGTCGTGTTCAACCTCCACGCCAACGTCACCAGGGGCGTGCTCACCGACGAGAAGGTCCGCCAGGCGGTGGTCAAGGGCATCGACCGGCCCGAGGTCACGAACACCGTGCTGACCCCGAACTACAAGCCCGCCACCAGCATCCTCGGCTCGGCGACGCCGTTCCACACCGATCTTTCCTCCCTGCTGGCCTACGATCCGGAAGGGGCGAAGTCGCTCCTGGAAAGCGCCGGCTGGGCGCCCGGTCCCGACGGAATCCGCACGAAGAACGGCCAGCGGCTGACCGCGAAGGTCGTCTTCTCCCTGGTGTTCAACCAGAACAAGAGCGTGCTCGAACTCGTGCAGCAGCAGCTGCGCAAGATCGGGTTCGACCTGCGGATCGAGCAGCGCACCAACGCCGAGAGCGTGCAGATCTCGCAGAGCGGGGACTACGAGTACCTCTGGTACAACACCACCCGCGCCGATCCGGACATCCTGCGCAACCTGTTCTCCACCAAGGCGAACAATCGCAGCAGGCTCCCCGCGGACAACCCCGTCGACGCGCCGCTCGACGCACAATCGTCCACTGTGGACCCCGCGAAGCGCAAGCCGGCGGCCGAGGCTGCGCAGCGCGCGATCATCGAGCACGGCTACTCGGCGCCGGTGTTCGAGCTGACCCAGGTGCTGGCGCACGGACCGAACGCGCACGGCGTCGGCTTCGAAGCCTCGTCCCGGCTCCAGCTGTTCGACGCCTGGGTGTCCGGCTCGTGACCCGGTACCTGCTCCGCCGGATCCTGCAGGCGGTGTTCGTCCTGTGGGCCGCGTTCACCTTGTCCTTCGTGATCCTCTACCTCCTGCCGGGCGACGCTGTCAGCGCGAAGCTCGGAGGGGGCGAGGCAGGGCTTTCGGTGACGCCAGAGCAACTGGCCGCGGCGAAGGCGGAGTACGGACTCGACGACCCGTTGCCGTTGCAGTACGGGAAACGGCTGGTCGCCGCGCTGCAAGGCGACTTCGGCCGCTCGATCTCGACCGGCGACGACGCCACGGACATGGTGGTCTCGGCCCTGCCGCCGACGCTCGCCGTCACCGGGTTCGCGCTGGTGCTCGCGATCCTGTTCGGCGGCGGGGTCGCCATCGCCGGCACCGTCACCCGGCATCGCTGGCTCGGCAACGCGCTGCTCGCGTTGCCGCCACTGGGGATCTCGCTGCCGCCGTTCTGGGTGGGGCTCGTGCTCATCCAGTTCTTCTCCTTCCAGCTCAGGCTGGTGCCCGCGCTGGGGTCGAACGGCTTCGAGTCGCTGATCCTGCCCGCGATCACCCTCGCCATCCCGACCGGCGCGATCATCGGGCAGGTACTGGCGAAAAGCCTCCGCACGCAGCTCGCCGAGCCCTATTCCGAGATCGCGCTCGCGAAGGGGGCGAGCCGCTTGAGGGTCCACTTCGGACACTTGCTGCGCAACGCGGCGGTACCGACGCTGACCATCGCCGGGGTGGTCGCGGGAAACCTGATCGCCGGTTCGGTGATCACCGAGACGGTGTTCTCCCGCGACGGCCTCGGGCGGGTGACGTCGTCGGCGGTGACCGCGCAGGACATCCCGGTGGTGCAGGCGGTGATCGTGCTCGCCGCGCTGGTGTTCGTCGTCATCAACCTGCTGGTGGACCTGATCTGCCCCCTGCTGGACCCGCGGATCCGACACCGGGAGACGGCCGATGCCTGACGTTCTCGTGCGCACCCGGCGGCGGCCGGGCCTCATCCTCGCGGTCGCGGTCCTCGCCTTCGCCCTGCTCTCCGCTGTCGTGCCGGAGCTGTTCACCGGTCAGGATCCGCTCGCCGGTGTCCCCGCCGAGAAGATGCGGGGCCCTTCGCTCGCGCATCTCTTCGGCACCGACGAAACCGGGCGGGACATCTTCGCGCGGGTGGTCCACGGCGCCGCGCTCTCGTTGCAGGCGACCGTGATCGCCGTCCTCGTCGCGCTCGTGGCCGGTTCCGCGCTCGGCCTGCTCGCCGGGTTCCGGGGCGGCGCCCTCGATTCGGCGATCATGCGCTGCGTCGACGTCCTGCTGGCGATCCCGTCCATCCTGCTTTCGCTCGCGCTGGTCACGGCGCTCGGTTTCGGGACGACCAACGTCGCGATCGCCGTCGGCGTCGCCAATCTCGCGCAGTTCGCCCGGCTGATGCGCGCCGAGGTCCTGCGCGTCCGCAGCGGCGTGTTCGTCGAGGCCGCTCGCGCGGGCGGCGTGCGCTGGACCGGGGTGCTCGGGCGGCACGTGCTGCCCAACGCGCTCGGCCCGGTGCTCGCGCTCGCCACGCTCACCTTCGGCACGGCGGTCCTGGAGGTGTCCGCGCTCAGTTTCCTCGGCTACGGCGCGACCCCGCCGACCCCGGAGTGGGGCTCGCTCGTGGCGGGCGGGCGCGGATTCCTGGCCACCGCCTGGTGGATGACCACCTTCCCCGGACTCACCGTCGCGGCCGTGGTGCTGTCCGCGAACCGGCTGTCCCGAGCGATCGAAGGAGACGTGCGGTGAGCGCCCTGCTGACCATCCGCGACCTCGCGGTTTCCTACAAGAACGTCCCCGCCGTGGACGGCGTCGACCTGTCCGTCCACAAGGGACAGATCGTCGCCGTGGTCGGCGAGTCCGGATCCGGCAAGAGCACGACGGCGCACGCGGCGATCGGGCTGCTGCCGCGCGGCGGGCGGATCGATCGCGGCGAGATCACCTTCGACGGCCGTGACCTGGCGAAACTCTCCGACCGCGGTTGGCGTTCGGTGCGCGGCCGCGAGATCGCGCTGGTCCCCCAGGATCCGACCGTGTCGCTCAACCCCGTGCACCGGATCGGTGACCAGGTCGCCGAGGTGCTGTTGATCCACGGCCTCGCGGACAAGCGCACGGCCGGCGCGGAGGCGGTGAAACTGCTGCGCAAGGCCGGAATCGCCGATCCGGAGGCACGGGCGCGGCAATATCCGCACGAGCTCTCTGGCGGGCTCCGTCAACGCGCGCTGATCGCCGCGGCGCTGGCCGGACGGCCGAAACTCATCATCGCCGACGAGCCGACCAGCGCGCTCGACGTCACCGTGCAGCGGCGGATCCTCGACCACCTCGAAGAACTCGCCGCCGAAGCGGGCACGGCCGTCCTGCTGATCACCCACGACCTCGGCGTCGCCTCCGATCGGGCGTCGCGGATCGTGGTGCTGTCCCAGGGCACCGTGGTCGAGGAGGGCACCACCGGCGAGATCCTCGCGGCTCCCACGCGGAAGTACACGCGAGACCTGCTCGCCGCCGCGCCCAGTCTTTCCGACAGGCCGCTGAGGGAGCCGAAACCGCCGTCGAGCGACGTCCTGGTTGCGGTCCGCGGCCTCGGCAAGACCTTCGGCGCGATCCGGGCCGTCGACGGCGTTTCGTTCGACATCGCCCGCGGGCGGACGCTCGCGCTGGTCGGCGAATCCGGTTCGGGCAAGTCGACCACCGCGCGGATGATCCTGCGGCTGGAGACGCCGACCGAAGGCGTCGTCGAGTTCGACGGTCAGGACATCACGTCGGTGCGCGGTGAGGAACTGCGGCGGCTGCGGCGCCGGTTCCAGCTGGTGTACCAGAACCCGTACGCGTCGCTGAACCCGAAGTTCAGCATCGAGGACGTCGTTTCCGAGCCGCTGCGCGCTTTCGGCGTCGGCACGAAGGCGGAACGCCGGGCGCGGGCGGCGGAACTCGTCGACCAGGTGGCCCTGCCTTCTTCGGTGCTGAAGCGCAAACCCGCCGAACTGTCCGGCGGGCAACGGCAACGGGCGGCCATCGCGCGGGCGCTCGCCCTGCGCCCGGAATTGATCGTCGCCGACGAACCCGTGTCCGCGCTGGACGTCTCGGTGCAGGCGCAGATCCTGCGGCTGCTCGCGGATCTCCAGGACGAACTCGGCCTGACGTATCTGTTCATCTCGCACGACCTCGCCGTCGTCCGGCAGATCGCGGACACCGTCGGCGTGCTGCGCGGCGGCGAACTCGTCGAACTCGGTCCGGCGCGGGACGTGCTGGACCGACCGAGCGCGGACTACACCCGGGAGCTGCTCGCCGCGATCCCGGGCCGGAAACCGTTGGAGGCACGATGAAGTTCGGGCTCTTCTCCCTCGTCGCCAATCACCCCGACCCGGTGACCGGGGCGACACCGACCCAGCACGAGCGCCTGCGCCGGGTCGTCGACGAAGCGATCTTCGCCGAAGAACTGGGATTCGACGCGTACGGCGTCGGTGAACGGCACGGTGAACCGTTCCTCTCCTCCGCTCCGCCCGTCATCCTGGCGGCGGTCGCGGAACGCACGGAACGCGTCCGGCTGCTGACCACGCTGACGGTGATCAGCGTGCTCGACCCGGTCCGGGTCGCCGAGGACTACGCGACGCTGGACCAGCTTTCCGGCGGGCGGCTGGAACTCATGATCGGGAAGGGCAACGATCCCCGGCATTTCCCGCTGTTCGGCCTCGAAGAGGAACGGCAGTGGGAGTACCAGGCGGAGAAGTTCGCGTTGCTGCGCCGACTGTTCCTGGAGGAAGGCGTGACGTGGGACGGCGAATTCCGCGCGCCGCTGACCGACGTCACGACGCAGCCGCGTCCGTTCCACGCGCGGCCGAGGATCTGGCACGGGAGCGCGTCGAGCACGGAGTCGACCGAGCTGGCGGCGAAGTTCGGTGACCCGCTGTTCACCGCGAACGGCTTCCACCCCAAGAAGAAGTACGCCGACCTGATCGACCACTACCGGCGGCGATGGGCCGAGTACGGCCATGATCCGGCGGACGCGCTCGTCGGTTCGGGTGCGGGTGGGCTGTACGTCGCCAAGACCTCGCAGGAGGCTCTCGACGGGTATCGGCCGTATTTCGAGGCGCTGATGAAAACGCCCGCGTATCAGCACAACAAGTCGGAGTTCACCACACTGGAGGACAAGATCGCGGGCGGTTCCGCGCTGGTCGGAAGCCCGGAACAGGTGATCGACAAGATCGGCGACTATCACGCGTCGTTCGGGCACGAGGTGCAGGCGGTCTCCGTCGACGGGCTGACTTCCGGGGAGGCGCGGGACGTTCTGGAGCTTTTCGCCTCCGACGTCATCCCCGTCGTACGGAAAGAGCTGCCCTCCAGGGTGTGGGAAGACGCGTAGCTTCGGAGAGGTGCGCATCCTCTTCACGTGATGGCGTGTCGCGAGCCGGAGGAACACTGATCGCGATCTTACTGTCCACAAAGGATGACAAGTTCTTCTTCGCGCCCGATTTGAGCGGTTTTCGCAGGGGTCGTGAGTGGCAATGCGTGCTCTAACCTGCTTTGCCACTCACGACCCCCTCGGCCTGGCTCGGTCTGATGGGCGGGCGGTGCCGCGAAAGCCACTTTCGCAACGTTGAAGGTTGCGAAAGTGGCTTTCACAACATCCGAAGCCGGTCGCGCCACGCTTCCCTACGCACCGGTCAACTTCAGGATCTCCCTGGCGACGACGTCGTTCTGGCGAAAAGAGATCGCGTTGGTCCGCGGCCGCGTGAACGCGCCGGCGGATCGCGCCGAAGTGTGCGGGCCGAGGGCGAACCGGCGCGGATGCGGGCTGCCCTCGCCGTCGAGCATCCGGCCGTCGGAGACCCGGGTGTGGATACGACCGGCGAGCAGCCTGTCACCGGTGACGGCGTCGAGCACGGCCTCCTCACCGAGCGCGCCGCTGTCGCGCAACTGTCGCAAAAGGACGTCGGACGCCCGGGTGATGCTCGGCTCGGGCAACCGTGCTTCGACGAGCGTCCGTGCTTCGGTCTCGCCGGGGAAGCTAGCACCGGAAGCGACGAACGTCCGGCGTTCCTCGTCGGCCGAGATGCGTGTTTCGGCGCCCAGGAAGGAAACGAGTCCGGCTTCCTGGAGCGCGAGCAGTTCTTCGAGCCGACGCGGCGGCGGCCCGCTGGCGAAGTACGAGAAGAAGCCGAGGAACCAGCCGTCCAAATCGGACAGTTGAGAGGCCGCGTCGAGTCGTCCGGTCTGCACCAGCGCCGGAAGCCGGCCCATCACCGACAACAGTGCCGTGAACGCGCCCAGATCCGCGCTGTACTCGGCGTCCGCCCGGCGGCTCAAGTCCGCTTCCACGTACTCGCGCAGTTCCTTGCCGTATTCCTCGGCGGTACCGAATTCGACGCCCGCCATCGGCCGGTCGAGCCTGCTCAGGTCGAGCCGGTCGTCCGGCGCCGGGACCGCTCGCGCGACCAGCGCGTCGAGTTCGCCGGGTGCCGCGTCCGCGAAAGCGTCGGCGAAGGCGGCGAAGTCCATCCGGACTCGTTCGGGGTGGGCGGTGAACAGTTCGTTGTAGTAGGCCCAGGCGATCTCCTTCGAGATCAGCGGCCAGACGTCGCGGCGGAATTCGATGGGCCCGGGGATGGCGCAGAGCTTCTCGATGGCGTACGCGTCGAAGAACCGGGGCAATCGCGACGGTTTCCCGCGTAACCGGTAGCCGATCTTCGCGTGGTAGGGCACTCCTCGCCGCGAACCGACGTGCAGCACGGGCTCGGCGCCGCTGGGGTGATACTTCAGGCCGCCGCAAGCTCGCTCTTCGAAACGACCGCCGCGGCCTTCGCTCAGCAGCAACATCAGATCGACGAACGCGAGACCGAACCCGCGCACCAGCACGGTTTCGCCTGGCGCGATCGCGGAATAGTCGACGTCGGCGGTGTAGCCTGCCGGGTAGTAGGCGAGATCATGACGGACGGCGAAGTCGGCGAGTTCGGCCTCCCGTTCGTCCGGTTCGGCGTCGAGATGCCCGACGGTGAACAGGACCGCGTCCACTTCGAGGGGTTCCGCGCGGCCCTCCAGCCAAAGCGACTGCGGCTCGCCGTCGTCGAGCCGCACCGCGCGCGTCCGATGCTCGACGACCTCGATTCCGGGCGGGAGCTCGGCGAGCACCTTGCGGTGGAACCAAGTGAGATACGCGCTCTGCAACCGTCGCGTCGGGAAGTGATCGCTTTGCAGCGCCCCGAGTTCGGCGCGCAGACTCTCGTCGATCTCGGCGTCGAGCCTGCCCTCGCGGACCAGCCGCGCCCACTCGATCAGCGAAGGCCCGGGCCGGATCGGGCCGTCGATCTCGACGGTGTCGTCGGTGAAGACAGTGACGTCCTCGGGCATGGAGTTCATCCGCAGCAGCGGCGACTGCTCGTATCGCCAGACCCGCCCGGGGCCCGCCGGGAACGGATCGACCAGATGCACGACCAGCCGCCGCCCGCCGAGCAGCTCCGCGGCGTTCGCGCCGAGCCGCTCCAGCACGCCCACCCCACGTGGACCGGCGCCGACCACCGCCAGCACGTAGGGAAGGTCTGCGGTACTCACGAGGCCGAAGCTACGCCGGGATTCCGGGGCCTGTGCGGGTTCTCAAGGAGCGGAACTCGCCGGGAAACGACTGGACAGCATCCCTAGCGCGCTCTTCTGTCCATTATGGACTTCACTGGCGCTCCGGAGTGGTCGTGTCCGGGCTTCTCGCGTTTATTCCCGCCGTTCCACGTTCCGGAACTCGTTGCCACGCCGAGGAACCGGCGCGTACTCGTCGTGCAGGGGGACACTGACGAGAGGGACGGACGATGCCGGTCGAATTCCTGGGTATCGGAGGCACCAACGACGGGTCGGAGACACATCCGCGCTCCGGCGGCGTCTTCGACAAGGACTACACGCTCCGCCTCGCGCGGGCGCACGAAGACTTCGGCTGGGACAGGGTCCTGTTCGCGTACGGCTCCAGCGGACCGGATCCGGCGCAGGCGGCCGCGTACGTCGCGGCGAAGCTCGACAAGCTCCAGATCTTGCTCGCGCACCGGCCGAACGTCTCGTACCCGACGTTCGCGGCGAAGACGTTCGCGACGCTGGACCAGCTCTCGGACGGGAAGCTCACGGTCCACTTCATCACCGGGGGCAGCGACCACGAGCAACAGCGCGAAGGCGACTACCTCACGAAGGACGAGCGCTACTCACGCACGCGCGAGTACATCCAGATCGTGAAGAAGGCGTGGACGTCCGAAGAGCCCTTCGACCACGAAGGCGAGCACTACCGTTTCGCCGACTTCGTCCTCGACGTCCGCCCGGTACAGCAGCCACGCCCGGGCGTCTCGTTCGGCGGCTCGTCTCCGGCGGCGTACGCGGCGGGCGGGGCCGAAGCGGACATCTTCTGCCTTTGGGGTGAGCCACTCGCCCAGACGGCCGAGCAGATCGAGTCCGTCAAGGCCGCGGCGAAGGCCGCCGGCCGGACCGACGTCCCGCGCATCCAGGTCGCGTTCCGCCCGATCATCGCGCCGACCGAGGAACTCGCCTGGGAGAAGGCGCACCGTACGGTCGACGCCATCAAGACCCGCACGACCGGCGGCAAGCAGCTGACCCGGCGGCATTCGCTCACGAACCCGGAGAACACCGGCTCGCAGCGGCTTCTCGCGGTCGCCGCCGAGGGCGAGCGGTTCGACCGGGCCCTGTGGACCCCGACAGCGGCCGCGACCGGCGGCGCCGGGAACTCCAACGCGCTGGTCGGCACGCCCGAAACCGTCGCGCAGGCCCTGCTCGACTACTACGACCTCGGCGTCGACATCCTCTCGGCGCGCGGGTACGACATGCTCGGCGACACGATCGACTTCGGCCGTCACGTCATCCCGATCGTGCGCGAAGAGGTCGCCAAACGCGACGCCGCGAAGGCTGCGTCGGCCAGGGAAGTACTCGCTGTCGACGGCTGAGCCGTTCACTCCACCGGATGGCGGGCCCGTCATCCATTCGGCCCATCATCCGGCTTCTCCCGGTAGCGCGTTCAGGCGCGGACAATGCTCGCGCAGCGGAGTCGTAGCGGGTTTCGGACACCCTCCGCACACGCGTGGCGGAGGCTTCCGCACCTCGTCTCAGCTGTGCCTTCTCACCCGGGCCGACGATGAGTCCATGTCCGATTTTTCCCGCTCCATGGCCTGAAACGACCGAAAGCCGCAGGTCTGGTCCACATTTCCGGTGATCGGGACATTTTCGCGGATGACCGTCCATCCACGAAAAAGATCTCCGACTCCAGAAACCCGGCGAAAGAACCTAGCCAATCACCAACAGTCAGGAGACACTTACGTGAACGAATGACGCTTCGTGACGAGCTCGTGACCGCGTTACTCTCGGTCACGAGTTTGTCGCGTAATAAGGACCCTATTGGGGGCAACATGGCTTCGGCCGGACGGGTCACTTACCGAGAGGTGTTCGGTGTAGCCGAGTTCCGTTCGCTCTGGTTCGCCGAGCTGTTCTCGATCTTCGGCGACCAACTCGCCAGGGTCGCCCTCTCGGTCCTCGTCTTCACCGAAACCCGCTCCGCGACCCTGACCGGTCTCACCTACGCGCTGACCTACGCCCCGTCGCTGCTCGGCGGCATCTTCCTCACCGGTTTCGCGGACCGCTTCCCCCGCCGGACCGTGATGGTGGTCGTCGACCTCTTACGGGCCCTGCTGATCGCGCTGGTCGCGGTCCCGGTGCTGCCGTTCTGGGTCCTGTGCGTCCTCGTCGGCGTCGTCTCGCTGCTGAACCCGCCGTTCAAGGCCGCCCAGCTGGCCCTGCTGCCGCAGATCCTCGAAGGCGATCGGTTCGTCGTCGGTATGGCGATCCGCAGCATGACCGTCCAATCGGCGCAGCTGGCCGGATTCGCCGGCGGCGGCCTCCTGCTGACCGCGCTCGAACCCCATATCGCCCTCGCGCTGGACGCGGTCACCTTCGTGATCTCGGCGCTGTTCGTCCGGTTCGGGCTGGCCACGCGCCCGGCCGCGGCGTCCGGCGAGAAGCGCAAGTCGTTCTTCGCGTCGATCGGCGCGGGCGGGAAGATCGTCTTCGCCAGCGCCGGACTGCGCTCATTGCTGCTGTTCACCTGGCTGATGGGCCTGCTGCCGGTGTACGAGGGCATCGCGGCGCCCTACGTCGCCTCGTCGGGCGGCGGATCCGAAATCCTCGGCCTGCTGCTGGCCGCCGACCCGATCGGCAGCGTGATCGGCGCGTTCATCTACTCGCGCTGGGTGCCCGCGCACGTCAGACCCAAGTTGATCGGGCCGCTTTCCGCGCTGACGGCGATCCCGCTGCTGTTGTGCTTCCTGCAGCCGGGTCCGTGGTCGTCGATCGTGTTGTTCGTGGTCTGCGGAGCCTTCGGCACGGTGGCGCTGATGCAGGCGACGGCGTCACTGACGCTGGCCGTACCGGACGAGAGCCGGGCGCAGGTCATGGGGCTGTCGAACACCGGGCTGACCACCACGATGGGCGTGAGTCCCCTGATCGGCGGAATCCTGGCGGATCAGATCGGCCCGCAGTCGACCGTCGGCGTCTTCGGGCTTGCGGGATTGCTGATGACCGTCCCGCTGGCGCTGAGCTGGTGGCGGACCCTCAGCGGCGACCCGGAACGGTGGCAGGAAAAAGACGCCGCACGCGCAGAACATTGAGGTGTTCCACGCGTCGGCCCGCTCGCGCGGCCTTCCGGCGCGCGCTCCAGCTCACTGATCCCTACCGGCCATCGCTGGCACCTTTCCCTCGACCTCTCAGAGAAAAGTACACACCTAGGGAGCTTGTCGACAGCCCGCAAGTCGGTAGAAGCTGTCCGTAAGTAGGGGGTTTCGGAGAATGACGCAAGAGTCAGGGGGAAAGATGATCACATCGGAGGAACGCGCTGGACATCGTTCGGCTCTCACGGTAACGACGTGGGAGCTGTGGAAGAGGCCTAAGAACTGGATCGCCTACACCGGGCTTTCCGTGGCGACGATGCTGGCACTGACGGGGGTCTTCGCAGCATCCATCGCCATCACGTCTTCGCAGGTCCTGCTCTGTTTTCTGCTCGCGGGGCTCGCCATCGCGCACACCGAGGCGACCCGCCGGATCGAGCGGCAGCGCCGCAGCATGAGCGTCACCCCGCACATCAACATGACCTCGGTCTGGGTGCTGCCGGGCGCGATTCTGCTTCCGCCGCAGCTGACCGCGCTTCTCGTGACAGCGATCTACCTGCACCTCGGATACCGCAGCTGGGCCGGTCTTCGCACGGTCAATCCCCATCGGACTGTGGCGAACGCCACATCGATGACGCTGACCGCGTTCGCCGCGTGGGCGGCCGTGCAGGCCGTCGGAGCCGATGCGGCGTCGGTGACGTCCATCTGCGCCGCGAGCCTCGCCTTCTTCCTGATGAACGCCGTCTTCACCGGCACCGGCCTGTACTTCGCGGCGCCCAAGCAGGCGACCGCCCAGACGCTCCTCGGCTCTTGGGACGACAACATCCTCGAAGCCTCCACCGTCTGCATCGGCGCGCTCGTGCTCGCCGTGCTGCCGCATCAGCCGGTGCTCGTGCTGCTCGTCTTCCTGCCGCTCTACCTGCTACAGCGTTCGGTGCTGATCAAGCAGCTGGAAGAGCTCGCGACCACCGACCAGAAGACCCAGCTGCTCAACGCCACGACCTGGCAGCAGGGCGCCGTTCGCGAGATCGCCCGCGCCGAGCGCGAGAACGGCCAGTTCGGCACGCTGATGATCGACCTCGACCACTTCAAGAGCATCAACGACACCTACGGCCACCTGGCAGGCGACGACGTGCTCAAGGGCGTCGCGGCACTGGTCAAGACCGAAACGCGGGCGCAGGACCTCGCCGGCCGCTTCGGCGGCGAAGAGTTCGTCGTGCTCCTGACTTCGTCGACGAAGGAGGAGTCCGTCGCGGTCGCCGAGCGCATCCGGCAGCGGATCAGCGAAATGGTCATCAAGACCCAGGACAACGAGGGCAATCCCGTGGTCATCGAGCAGCGGACCGCGTCGATCGGCGTCGCGGCCTTCCCGTTCGACGGCCGGACGATCGACGAGGTGATGGCCTCGGCCGACGCCTCCGTCTACGCGGCCAAGCGCAACGGCCGCAACCGGGTGGTGTCCTCACCGGACCTGACGACGGTCGCCGAAGAAGCCGAGAAGTCCCTGGAAGCCGTCGCGGCCTAACGCAGCCTCTCCATGACGTCGGCGGCCGTGGTCCGAAGGCGGGCCACACCACCGACGGTGAATTCGGTGAGCAGGTCGATGAGCGCGTCCGCGTCGGGCGGCTCACCGTCCCAGCTCGCCTGGACGAGTGCCTCGGTCATCGCGAAGAACAGCGTGACCAGTGCCTTGTCCGCGCGGCCGGAATCGACGCCGTGGCGGGCCCAGCGTTGCCTGCTCGCCTCGGTGTAGACCCGCGCGAGCCGTTCCCGGAGCCGGGTGAGGGCCGGATCGCCCATGCGTTCCGCTTCGCGCAGCACGGGGAACGCGTCGGGATTCGCCGCGACGAAGGCGAACATGTTGGCGTAGTTGGCGCGCGCCCAGAACCTGAGCTCGGGCTGCGAAAGATCGAGGGCGGGCGCGCCGATCGCTTCGAAAGCGCGTTCCTCGATATCCACCACGACCTGGGCGAACAGCGACGTGCGGTCGCCGAACTGCTCGTAGACGGCCTGGCGGGACACTCCCGCGCGCCGGGCGATCTGCTCGATCGTCGCGGCCTGCGCGCCGTGGACCGCGAAGACACCCTCCGCCGAACTCAGCACCCGCGCGCGCTGCTCGCCGATCGGGAGTTTGCGGGGTCTCCCTCTCGGCGCCGGACTTGACATCGTGCGCCACCTCACTGACTCTCTTTTTCGACACATCTGTCGAAAATGTTTGTGCTCAACGAGGAGCAAACATGCGTCCAGGATCCCGGCGCGGTGTTTCCGCCGCCGTCTCAGCGGCCACCGTCGCGGCCCTGCTGACCTTCGGGGCACAGCAGGCCATCGCCGAGCCGTCTTTCTACGACCCCCCGTCGCCACTGCCCGCGGGTGCTCCCGGCGACATCATCCGGCACGAACCGTCCACGTTCTACGTCGATCCGGTGAAACTCATCAAGGCCGACGCGGACGTCCAGCGGATCATGTACCGCAGCACCGACACCCACGGCAAAGCGAACGCCGTGACCGGCACCGTCCTCACCCCGAAGAAGGCTTGGACCGGCGCGGGCGAACGGCCGGTCATCGGCTACGCGGCCGGGACGCAGGGCGTCGGCGACCAGTGCGCGCCGTCGAAGGCTCTGTCGGCGGGCATGGAGTACGAAGGCCCCTTCATCGCCGGACTGCTGCTTCGCGGCTACGGCGTCGTCGTCACCGACTACGAAGGCCTCGGAACTCCCGGCGTCCACACGTACGTCAACCGCGTCGCGGAAGGCAACGCAGTCCTCGACTCGATCCGCGCGGCGCAACGCCTGCCCGAAGCGAACCTGCCGGACAGCGGTCCGGTCGCGACCGCCGGCTACTCGCAGGGTGGCGGCGCGTCCGCGTCGGCGGCCGAACTGCAACCGTCGTACGCGCCCGAACTCAGGCTGAAGGGCTCGTACGCGGGCGCCGTCCCGGCGGACCTGGCCGCGGTCGGCAAGAACATCGACGGGCACTACGCCTTCGGGTTCCTCGGGTTCACGCTGGTGAGCATGGACGCGGCATACCCGGAGCTGAACATCCCGGCGGTGCTAAACGCGAAGGGTGCCGAAGCGTTCGAGAAGGTCAAGCAAGAGTGCACAGTGGACGCGATCTTCGGGCACGCGTTCACGCAGTCGAAGAACCTCACGAAGGACGGCAGGCCGCTGACCGCGTACCTCGGCGAAGAGCCGTACAAGACGCGGGTCGGCCAGCAGCTCATCGGGGCGCGGAAGCCGGGCGCGCCGACACTGGTCGTCCACAGTGCACTCGACGACATCGTGCCCTACGAGCAAGGCCGGACCATGGCTCGCTCGTGGTGTGCGAAGGGCGCGAAGGTGCAGTTCTCGACTTCGCTGGTTCCTACGCACGTGGGCGGGGCGGTTCGGGCTTTCCCGGAGGCTTTCGCCTGGCTTGAGGGTCGTTTCGCGGGACTGCCTGCTGTGGGGAACTGCGGGCTGTTCTAGGGGTCACCGGATGCTATGAAAGGTCCCTTCCTTGCGAAATTTGCAAGGAAGGGACCTTTCATAGCGCGCTACTTGAGGCCGGTGGCTTCCGCGGCGGCGGGGTCCGAGTCGCTGAGGAAGGTGCGGCAGCGGTCGTACTCCTCCGTCTCGCCGATCTTGCCGGCGGCCTTGCCGAGGACGGCGAGCGAACGCAGGAAACCCTGGTTCGGACGGTGCGCCCACGGCACCGGGCCGTGTCCCTTCCAGCCCGCGCGGCGAAGCTGGTCCAGACCGCGGTGGTAACCGGTGCGGGCGTACGCGTAGGCGGCGACGGTCTCGCCGGCGTCGAGCGACTTCTCGGCGAGGGCGGCCCACGCCTCGCTGTAGTCGGGGTGCTCGGCGGCGACGGCGGCCGGGTCGCTCCCGGCGTCCAGCGCCGCCTGCGCGGCGGTGTGCTCGGGGAGGTGCGTCGGCTGGGGGCCGAGGAGGTTCGTCATACGGGCCATTGTGCCGACCGCGTGTGACTAGAAGAACAGGCTCCCGAGAATGCCCCCACCGGCCAGCACCAGAGCGGCGACGAGGACCGCCGCGACAAGTCGTTTCGGCATCATGGCGGCACACCTTGCCCTGCTTCGCACGCCGACCGCAAATCCGCCACCCCTACGGGTGAACCCCGATTTTCGACCCCAAATGCCCATCCCGTGACCTGGAGCAGGGAAGATGGCCCGCATGACAAAGGCGACAGAAGTGACCGGGGACCTTTCGCCGGGTGTCATCCCCCGCAGCCCGATCGCCAAGACGAGGCTGTTCTTCAAACTTCATTGGCACCGCGGCGCGCCGGGACAGGCGACACCGGACTGGGTGCTGAACTTCTGCTACTCGATGTGGCTGGCCGCGTTCGCCTTCAAACTGGTGGGCTCTTCCTGGGACATGTCGTGGCACTTCATGTGGCTGCGGGACGACCTCGCCCCGCCGCACCTGATCAACACCGTCGGCACGGTGATCATCATGGTGCTGGTGGCGATCCACAGCTACACCGGCATGGGCGCGGACAGGCGTTCGCTGCGGTTGATGCAGATCGGGCTCGTGGTGTTCCTCATCGCGGCGCCGCTGGACGTCATCAACCACCGCGTCAACGGTCTCGACCTGACCGCGTGGAGCCCGTCGCACATGATGCTCTACATCGGAACGGGCATCATGCAGGCCGGTGTGATCATGGGCTGGCTGAAGTACGCCAAGCCGGGCAGGCTGCGCACCGGTGTCCTGATCGGACTGTGGGCGTTCTTCCTGGAGAACACGTTCTTCCCGAACGGTCAGCAGGAGTACGGCATCCTCGGCCTGCGCGCCTGGGAGCGCGGCGCGCCCGAGGCCGAACCCGAGCTGCTGAACTTCGCCGCCAACCAGATCGGGCATCCGGTCGACCAGGTGGCCGTCGAGTACTTCACGATGCCGATCGACGACTGGGTCTACCCGCTGTGGGGCATCGGCGTGATGGCGCTGGTCTTCGCGCTGGCGCGGCACACGACCGGCTTCCGCTGGGCCGGGACGACGGTCGCCGCCGCCTACCTCGCGTACCGGCTGGTGATGTGGCCGCTGCTGCTCGGGATGGGGTTCCCGATCTCGGTCGTGCCGTTCTACCTGCTGGCCGTCGGTCTCGCGGTCGACTTGGCGTTCCGCATCGGACGGGGTCATCCGATGGTGACGGCGGGTGCCGGCGCGCTGCTGGTGACGGCGTTCGGCTACGGGATGCTGTGGGTGCAGTCGCAGTTCCGGCCGTGGATCCTCGGCGACGCGCATACGGAGTCGGCGCCGCCGGTGGCGTACTGGACGGCCGCGGTCTGCCTGGTCGGGGTCGGCGCGCTGTGGGCCGCCGCCGGGCCGGGGACTCGGGCGGTGGAGTCGCTGCTGGCGAAGCGTCGCGGGCGGACGGAACTGCCGGCCGCCTGAGGTCTCAAGTCGTACCTCGCGCATGTCATGAGGGGTCCCCATAGGACATTTTTCGTCCCATGGGGACCCCTCATGACACTCTCGGCGCGATGCGGTCTGGTCAGGAGAGCTTCTTGCCCGCCGAACCCAGCGACTGAGCGGCCTCGACGATGCGCGTGGCCATGCCCGCCTCGGCGGCCTTCAGGTAGCTACGCGGGTCGTAGACCTTCTTGTTGCCGACCTCGCCGTCGATCTTCAGGACGCCGTCGTAGTTCTTGAAGAAGTGCTCCGCGATCGGCCGGGTGAACGCGTACTGCGTGTCCGTGTCGACGTTCATCTTCACGACGCCGTAGGACACCGCCTCGCGGATCTCCTCCGGCAGCGAGCCGGAGCCGCCGTGGAAGACCAGCTCGAACGGCTTCGAACCGGCCGGGAGGCCGAGCTTCTTCGACGCCGCCTCCTGGCCGCCCTTGAGCACGTCCGGGCGCAGCTTCACGTTGCCGGGCTTGTAGACGCCGTGCACGTTGCCGAAGGTCGCGGCCAGCAGGTAGCGGCCGTTCTCGCCGGAGCCGAGCGCGTCGATCGTCTTCAGGAAGTCGCCCTCGGCGGTGTACAGCTTCTCGTTGATCTCGGCCTCGACGCCGTCTTCCTCGCCGCCGACGACGCCGATCTCGACCTCGAGGATGATGTTCGCGGCCGCGGCCTTGGCGAGCAGCTCCTGCGCGATCTCGAGGTTCTCGTCGAGGTCGATCGCGGAGCCGTCCCACATGTGGCTCTGGAACAGCGGCAGCTGACCGTTCTTGACCCGCTCCGCCGAGATCTCGATCAGCGGGCGGACGAAGCCGTCGAGCTTGTCCTTCGGGCAGTGGTCGGTGTGCAGCGCGACGTTGACGTCGTACTTGGCGGCGACGACCTGGGCGAACTCGGCGAGCGCGACCGAACCGGTCACCATGTCCTTGACCTTCTGGCCGGAGGCGAACTCCGCGCCGCCGGTGGAGAACTGGATGATCCCGTCGCTCTCCGCCTCGGCGAACCCGCGGATGGCGGCGTTCAGGGTCTCCGACGAGGTCACGTTGATGGCCGGGTAGGCGAATTCGTTCGCCTTCGCCCGGTCGAGCATCTCCGCGTAGACCTCGGGGGTGGCGATGGGCATCGTTTACTCCTCCTCGAAGCAGGCTGGTGCACCTCTCGGCCGCATCGTACGAGGTCGGCCGGGAGGTGCCTACAGCCGTCGCGTCAGAGCAGCACGGCGGCGAGCGCGCGGTAGACCGGCAAGGGGTCGGAGTTCAGTACCTGGATGTTCACGTGGTCCGCCCCGGCCTCGATATGCGCGGTGACCCCGCGGGCGACGGTCTCGGCGTCGCCGTGCACGGCCAGCGCGTCGATCAGTTTGTCACTGCCCTGACCGGCCAGGTCCTCGTCGGTGAAACCGAGTTTCCGCAGGGAGTTCGTGTAGTTGACGAGGCCGAGGTAGAAGCCGACGCCGCCCCGGCCGATCTCGCGGGCCTTCGCCGGATCGGCCTCGAGGACGACCTTCTGCTCGGGCGCGAGCAGCGGTCCTTCACCGAGGATCTCCCGCGCCTGGCGCGTGTGCTCGGGCGTCATCAGGTACGGGTGGGCTCCCGCTGTGCGGTCTCCTGCGAGTTTGATCACCTTCGGGCCGAGAGCGGCGAGCGCGCGGCCTTCGACGGGCACTCCGGCCTCGTCGAGGGCGTCGAGGTACTCCACCAGCGCGGTGTACGGCTTCTTGAACTCCGCGGTGTGCTCGCGGTGCCCGGCGCCGACGCCGAGCAGGAAGCGGCCCGGGTGCTTCGCCTCGATGCGCTTGTACGACTCGGCGACCGTCGCCGCGTCGTCCTTCCAGATGTTGACGATGCCGGTGGCGACCTTGATCGTCTTCGTCGCGTCGAGGAGTTCCTCCGCCTTCGCGAGGTCGCCGTCCGGTGAGCCGCCGAGCCAGATGGCGCCGTAGCCGAGCTCTTCCAGCTCACGCGCGAGTTCCGGGGTGAACACGCTTTCGTGCTGCCAGATGCCGATCCTGCCGAGTTCGATTCCCATGCTTCGAGCTAACACCACCCGCCGCCGATGTCTTCCCTTATGTTCGAAGCATGGCGAAACTCGGGAATTCCGACCTCGATGTCCGGGGGATCAACCTCGGCGGGAACGTCTTCGGCTGGACCGCGGACGAGCAACAGTCCTTCGCCGTCCTCGACGCCTACACGGCGGCGGGCGGCAACTTCATCGACAGCGCCGACCTCTACTCGGGCGGCGGCTCCGAAACGATCATCGGCAACTGGCTGACCAAGCGCGGGCGTCGCGACGACGTCGTCATCGCGACCAAGACCGGCATGTGGGAGGAGCGGAAGGGGCTGTCGGCGGCGAACATCGCGGCGGCGGCCGAGGATTCGCTGCGCCGGCTCCAGGTCGACCACATCGACCTCTACTACTCGCACATCGACGACCCGGACACCCCGATCGAGGAGACGTTGGGCGCCTTCGACGCGCTCGTGCGCGCGGGCAAGGTCCGCTACATCGGGGCATCGAACTACTCGGCGGAACGACTGGCCGAATCACTGTCCATTTCGGACCGCGAAGGTCTCGCGAAGTACGTCGCGCTGCAGCCGCACTACAACCTCGTCGAGCGGGATTACGAAACCGACCTGGCACCGACGGTCGAACGCGAAGGCCTGGGCGTCCTGCCGTATTTCGCGCTGGCCAAGGGTTTCCTGGCCGGAAAGTACCGGTCGAAGGAGGACCTCGGCGACAGCCCCCGCGCCGCCCGCGCTTCGTCCTATTTGGACGAACGTGGTGAGCGGGTCCTCGCGGCGCTCGACGGGATCGCGGCCGACCGCGGTGTCACGGTCGCGGCCGTCTCACTGGCGTGGCTGTTCGCGCAGCCGACCGTCACCGCGCCCATCGCGAGCGCCCGCTCGGTCGAGCAGCTGAACGACCTCCTGCCCGCGGCCGATCTCTCGCTCACTTCCGACGAGCTGGACGCCCTCGCCACCGCCTCCGGGAGCTGACAACCCCCGCGTTTCGTCCTCTGGATGCGGTAGTTCGCATCACCAACCAACGCGTCCAGAGGACGAAACGCGGACTTACTTGCGGGTAGCTTACTCCGGGTAGGTTGGGGTAACGTCCGAAAGCCTCAGGGCTCGGACGAGGAGGCAACGTGGCCAAGAACAGCGTGAACGGCAAGGTCGTCCTGATCACCGGCGCCGCGAGGGGCATCGGCGCGGGACTCGCCGAGCGCCTGGCCGCGCAGGGCGCGAAGGTCGCTTTGGTCGGCATCGAAGCGAAGGAACAGCAGGCGGTCGCCGACAAGATCGGCGCGAGCGCCCACGCCTGGGAAGCCGACGTCACCAGCTGGGACGACCTCGAACGCGCCACCGCCGGCGTCGTCGAGCACTTCGGCGGGATCGACATCGTCATCGCGAACGCCGGCATCGCGACCTCCGGTTTCGTCCGGTCGGTGGATCCGGCCGCCTTCGAGAAGGTCATCGAGGTCGACCTCCTCGGCGTCTGGCGCACCTTCCGCGTCACCCTGCCGCACGTCCTCGAACGCAAGGGCTACCTGCTCGCGATCTCCTCGCTGGCCGCGATCACCCACGCGCCCGGCATGGCCAACTACGCCGCGGCGAAGGCCGGTGTCGAGGCGTTCTGCAACAGCTTCCGCGCCGAAGTCGCCCACCTCGGCGTGAAGGTCGGCGTCGCGCACCCCACCTGGATCCGCACCGACCTGGTCGAAAGCGCCGACAAGCACCCGGTCTTCGGCAAGCTCCGCACCGGCATGCCCGGCCTGCTCGGCAAGACCTACCCGCTGTCCGTCGCGCTCGACCACCTCCAGGCCGGGGTCAACAAACGCGCCCGCACCGTGCACGTGCCGCGCTGGGTCGGCGGGCTCAAGCTGATCCGCGCGTTCCTGCCGCCCATCATCGAGATCGGCGCCAAGGGCCGGATCAAGAAGGCCGACGCCGCCGCCCTCGTGGACATCAAGGAGCGCGGCGCGTACGAATCTTCGATAACCGGTCAGGCAGGCCGGGCCGCCACTCGGAAGGACTGACGTATGTCCCGTCGCGACCAGATCCGCATGACACCTGACGAGCTCGCCGCGTACCTCGACGAGCAGAAGGTCATCAACGTCGCGACGATCGGGCCGAACGGCCGCCCGCATCTCGCGCCGCTCTGGTACTACCCGCACGATTCGGGCATCGCGACCTGGACCTACGGCACGTCCCAGAAGGCGAAGAACCTGGAGCGCGACCCGCGCGCCACGGTGCTCATCGAGGACGGCGAAAGCTACGAGAAGCTCCGCGGGGTCTCCCTCGAAGCCGACGTCGAGGTCATCACCGACACGACCGTCGTCACCCAGATGGGTATCACACTCATGCAGCGGTACGCGGGCGCGAAGCCGGGCGACCCGGTACCCGACGAGCTCGCCGCGTTCATCGGCAAGCAGGCCCCGAAGCGGATCGGGCTGATTTTCACGCCGACGAAGATCGTGAGCTGGGACCACACGAAACTCGGCGGAACATACTAGCCAGTAAGTCGTACTAGAAAGTAACTGTTACTTCAGGTAACGTCATCCGCGCAGTCAAGCCTCGACGCGGAGGGCGCAGATGACCGAGCGATTCAAGGTCGTGATCGTGGGCACCGGATTTTCCGGGCTCGGCCAGGCCATCCAACTGGAGAAGGCCGGGATCACCGACTACGTGATCCTGGAGAAGGCGGACGAAGTCGGCGGTACGTGGCGCGACAACTCGTACCCCGGCTGCGCCTGCGACGTGCAGTCCCACATGTACTCGTTCTCCTACGAGCAGAACCCGGACTGGTCGCGGTCGTTCTCGCCCGCCCCGGAGATCTTCCAGTACCTGAAGGACGTCACCGACAAGTACCGGCTGCGGCGCAAGATCCGGTTCGGCGTCGAGCTCACCGGCGCGACCTGGGACGACGACGCCCGCCGCTGGCACGTCCAGACCAAGTCGGGTGAGATCGAGGCGCAGTTCGTCGTCTCCGGCGTCGGCGGCCTGCACATCCCGCAGGTCCCCCAGCTGCCCGGGATCGAGAAGTTCAAGGGCCAAACCTGGCATTCCGCGCAGTGGAACCACGAGTACGACCTGCGCGGCAAGAAGGTCGCCGTGGTCGGCACCGGCGCCAGCGCGGTCCAGTTCGTCCCGAAGATCGCGCCCGAGGTCGCCGAGCTGACGCTGTTCCAGCGCACGCCGCCGTGGATCATGCCGAAACCCGACCACGCCATGCCGGGCTGGGCCAAGACCGCGTTCCGCCGGATCCCCGGCGTGCAACGGCTTTACCGCAACGCGCTGTACTGGTTCCTCGAAGTGCGCGCCGTCGGCTTCAACGGCCACCCCGCGATCATGAAGGCGGGCGAGGTGATCGCGAAGCGTCACATCGGCAAGGGCGTGAAGGATCCCAAGCTGCGCAAGAAGGTCACCCCGGACTACACCATGGGCTGCAAGCGGGTGCTGATCTCCAACGACTACTACCCGGCGATCGCCCGGTCCAATGTGGACGTCAACACCGACGGCGTGCGCGAGGTCAAGGCGCACAGCGTCGTCGACGGGAACGGCGTCGAGCACGAGGTCGACGCGATCGTCTACGGCACCGGCTTCAAGGTCACGGACGCCTTGGAATACCTGGACATCACCGGGATCGACGGCCGCGACCTCGCCAAGGAATGGGCGACCGAGGGGATGCGCACGCACAAGGGCATCACCGTCGCCGGCTTCCCCAACCTGTTCTTCCTTCTCGGCCCGAACACCGCGCTGGGCCACAACTCCGTGGTGTTCATGATCGAATCGCAGGCTCGCTACGTCGTCGACGCGATCAAGCTCACCGACTCGCGGGGCGCCGCCGCGATCGACGTCCGCACCGGCGTCCAGGAGAAGTTCCAGCGCGAGATCCAGGACAAGCTGGTCAAGGGCGTGTGGACCCAGGGCGGCTGCAAGAGCTGGTACCTCGACGCGAAGGGCGTCAACCGGACGATCTGGCCGGGCTTCACCTGGCGCTACTGGCTGGAGACCCGCAAGGTCGACCCGAGCGACTACGAACTGAGCGGGAGGTCGTGATGACCGACCACGAACAGATCGTCCTGCACGCGCGTGACGTCGAGTTCGACTGGGCGTCACTGCCGATGCACTGGATCCCCGGCGAACCGCAGGCGACACACACGATCAACGTGCTGCATCTGGCGCTGCCGGAGGGCGAACGCTGGTTCGTCGAAGTGTTCAAGCAGGCCGTGCCGCTGATCCGCGACGAGCGGCTCAAGGAGGACGTCCTCGGCTTCATCGGCCAGGAGGCCATGCACGCCGAGGCGCACGACGGCGCCGCCGAACACCTCGAAGCGGCGGGCGTGCGCGTGCGGCCGTACATCGCGCAGATGGAGTGGATGTTCCGCCGCCTGCTCGGCGATCGTGAGCTTTCCGCCAAACGGCGCGAAGAATGGCTGATCGAACGGCTCGCCGTCATCGCCGCCATCGAGCACTACACCGCCTTCCTCGGCCAGTGGATCCTCGACGCCGAAGCGCTCGACAAGGCCGGCGCGCACCCCACGATGCTGGATCTCCTGCGCTGGCACGGCGCGGAAGAGGTCGAGCACCGTTCGGTGGCTTTCGATCTCTTCATGCACCTCGACGGCCGCTATGGCCGCCGCGTGCGCAGCATGCTCGTCGTGACGCCGGTGCTCGCGTGGGTGTTCCTGCGCGGCACCAGGTTCCTCATGAAGAACGATCCGACGCGGCCCGGCAAGACGAGTTTCCGGACCTATCTGCGGGTGGCGAAGCTCGGCCTTCTGCCTTCGGGCAGGCAGCTGCGGCGCGAACTCCTGCCGTACTTCCGGAAGTCCTATCACCCCACCGAAACCGGCGACACCGATCAGGCCGTCGCGTACCTCGCGAGCTCCCCGGCCGCGCTGGCCGCCGACGAACCCCGGTGACGCCGCCGACGCGCCCGCTGCGGCTCGACGGCAGCGGGCGGACCGACCGCGCGATGGCGTCGCTGACCGGTGTCGTCGCGCTGTACCGCAGACTCAGCGGCGTGAGCGGACGCCGTCGTCCGCCGGTGGCCGCCGTCGATCGCGATCTCCCGCTGGTCGTCGACGATCTCCGCGCCGAGGCCGAGGGCGTCGTCAGCCTGAAGCTGGTGCACGAACGCGGCCAGCCGCTGCCCCGATGGCGACCCGGCGCGCACATCGACCTCTCGCCGCGGCCGGGGCTGGTCCGTCAGTACTCCCTGTGCGGAGACCCGGACGATCGCGCGGCCTACCGCGTCGGCGTCCGGTTGCTCGGTGAGGGATCGACGGCGGTGCACGCGTTGAAGAAGGGCGCGCGCATCACCGCGCGCGGCCCGCGCAACGCGTTCCCCTTCGTCGCGAGCCAGGCCTACCTGTTCGTCGCGGGCGGCATCGGGATCACGCCGATCCTGCCGATGGTGCGGCAGGCGGCCGCCGCGGGCGCGGACTGGCGGCTGGTCTACACCGGCCGCGACGAGGCGTCGATGCCGTTCCTGGACGAATTGTCCGGATACGGCGACCGTGTCTGGATTCGCCCGGACACGGACTACGGGATCCCGGCTTCGGGCGCGGAGTTGCTCGAAGGGGCAGAAAAGAGTGCCCCGATTTACTGCTGCGGCCCGGTTCCGATGATCGTGGGCGTCCGGACGGACGCGGCGCTGCGCGGTTCGGGACCGGTGTTCTTCGAACGGTTCTCGACGCCGCCGATCGTCGGCGGCGTGCCGTTCCGCGTCGAACTGGCCCGCAGCGGCCGGACGCTGGACGTGCCCGCCGACCGCACGACCCTCGATATCCTGCGCGAAACCGTGCCGGGGATCGCTTATTCGTGCCGCCAAGGGTTCTGCGGGACATGCGAGCTGCCGACGGTGACCGGCGACCGCGTCCGGGTCTGCGTCGAACGCGGTCCGGTCACCCTCGATCTCTGAGCTGTCAGGCTTCTTTCGGCAGCCAGGCGCCGATCACCGGCTTGAACTCGCGGACGGACCGCTCGGCGACGACACCTTCGAGGTGGTACGGGTCCTGGTTGATGACGTCGAGCAACGCCGTCTCGTCTTCGGCCTGGTAGAGCGAGATGCCACCGGAGCCGTCGCCCAGCGGGCCGCCGAGCGCGACGACACCCTGTTCCGCCAGGTCGGAGAGGAATTTCCGGTGCCGGGGACGCACGTCCTCCAGCTTCTCCCGCACGTAAGTGATCTCCACCAGGAACCAGGCCATCGACATCTCCAAGGTCGTTCCGACAGACAGCGGCAGACGCTACCCAGCTTCTCAGGATCCGATCAGGCGGCACGTCCGCCCCACCCGATACGCTGACCGAGCACCATGCACAGGTTGTGCTTCAAAGGGGTAAATGAACAGGTAGGGGTACATGCTCGAGGGCAACGCGGAACGCAGTGTCGAGGCGACCCTCGGCCACTTGCGCACCATGGACGGACCGGTCACGCCACCGCCGCCTGCGGCACCGCTGACCCTTGAGGATCTCTATCGCCAGCACCGGATGCGGCTCGTCCGGCTGGCCATCCTGCTCGTGGACGAACCGGCCACGGCCGAAGACGTCGTCCAGGAGGCCTTCACCGGGCTGCACCGCAACTGGGGACGCCTGCGCGACGCCGCCGCGGCCGTCGGTTACCTGCGCACCGCCGTGGTCAACGGGTCACGCAGTGTGCTGCGCCGCCGCAAGACCGCGCGCGAGTACGTCGCGCCGCACGCCGTCAACGCGCGTTCGGCCGAAAGCCTCGCCATGCTGTCGAGTGAACATCAGGCCGTTGTGAGCGCTTTGTCCAAACTGCCCCCTCGCCAGCGCGAAGTTCTGGTGCTCCGTTACTACGGTGGGCTGAGTGAGGCCGAGATTTCCGAGGCCGCCGGTATTTCGAAAGGTACCGTGAAGTCAACCGCCAGCCGGGCACTCGAGGCGCTGCAGAAAGCGATGCAGTCACCGAACTGATGCCCGGCCTTCATCTCGACCGCTGGGTTGTGCCGCCATGCTTGGTCCAGACCAATATATGCTGGGGGGCGTGAGAGGCGCCGGAGATTTCGTGATCGTGGGCGGCCGGGTAGTCGCCCCGGACCGTGTACTCGACGACGGCTGGCTGGCTATCGCCGGCGGCAAGATCGTCCAAGTCGGTACCGGGACACCCCCGGACATCGACCGCGTAGACGTCGACGGGTGCCTGGTCGTACCCGGCTTCATCGACACCCACTGCCACGGCGGTGGGGGCGGGTCGTTCTCCAGCGGGAACCCCGAGGAGTTGTTCCGCGCGGTCCGCGCGCATCGGCGGCACGGGACCACGACCATGCTCGGCAGTCTGGTCTCGGACCCTATCCCGGTGCTCAGGGACCAGATCGCGGCACTCCGTGAGCTGGTCCAAGAGGGTGAACTTGCCGGAATTCACCTCGAAGGACCCTTCATCTCCAAGGCCCGTTGCGGAGCGCACGACCCGGCGACGCTGATCGAGCCGGACACGGCGACGGTCAACGCGCTTCTCGGCGCCGGCCGCGGCGACATCCGGATGGTCACCCTCGCCCCCGAACTGCACGGCGGGATCAAGGCGGTCCGGCAACTGGCCGAATCGGGCGTCATCGCCGCCATCGGCCACACCGACGGCGTCGAAGACCAGATCATCCCCGCGATCGACGCGGGCGCCTCCGTCGCGACGCACCTCTTCAACGCCATGCGGCCCCTCCATCACCGCGAGCCGGGCCCGATCGGCGCCCTCCTCGACGACGAGCGGATCACCGTCGAGCTGATCTGCGATCTCGTCCACGTGCACCCGACCGTGCTCAGGCTGGCCGCGCACCACGCGGGCAAGGGCCGGACGGTGCTCATCACCGACGCGATGTCGGCCACCGACGCCGCCGACGGCAGCTACATCCTCGGCCGCCTGGAGGTCGACGTCCGTGACGGCGTCGCCACCCTGGCCGGGAACGGTTCGCTGGCCGGCAGCACCCTGACCATGGACGCGGCCTTCCGCAACCTGGTCCGCGGCGCGGGCATCGACCTGCTCGACGCCGTCCGCGCGACCTCCGGACGGCCCGCCGAACTGCTCGGCATCGCGGACCGGACGGGCTCCCTGCGCGCCGGGCTCGCGGCGGACGTCGTCGTGCTCGACCGCGACCTGCGGCCGGCCAAGGTGCTTCGTCAGGGCGAATGGGTCAAGGACGAGGCTGCGGCTACATTGAGCGCCACGGCTCCGCTCAGTGGCGCGGTCGAAGGCGGTGTGTCGGTCAGCGACGGGTAGCGGCGAAGGGAGTCCCGGATGAGCGAGCCCAAGGACCCGGAGAAGCTCCTAGCCGACGCCCTGCGCGCTCAGGCCGTCTTCGCCCCTTCGGCGGAGCGGATCTCCGAGACTTCCACCGAGAAACCGGTCGAATCAGGCGATTCGGACACGGAGAGTGATTCGGACACGCCCGAGTCGCCTTCCGGGGAAAACGAGCTGCCGCTGCAGTACGGGCTGCTGTCCGGCGCCGGTGCCGACTCGCTCGAACGGGAGCGCGTCGCGCTGGAGGACGCGGAGACGGCCAGGCTGGCAGAGCGTCCGACGCCGCCTCCGGCTCCTTCGCCCGGCAGTGCCCCGTTGCCCGCGTACTGGGTGTTGCTGCTGGCCGTGCTCCTGGGACTGGCCGCCGGTTCGGTGATCGGGCTGCTCACGCTGATCTGAGCCGCGTCTCCCGCCGGGTCAAGGCACTCAGCGTCACCCTGTACCGTTTTGGTGTGATCCTGGCGCAGAACACCGTGACGACGATGGGCCTCCTGCCCGAGTGGCTGGACCCGAAGATCCTGCTGAGCGGGCTGACCGTCCCGGTCATCACAGTGCTCTGCCTGATCATCTTCATCGAAAGCAGCGTCTTCCCGGTGCTGCCCGGCGACTCCCTGCTGTTCACCGCGGGCCTGCTCATCGCCAACGGTTCGATCAAGGCCCCGCTCTGGCTGGTGTGCGTGCTGGTCACGCTCGCCGCCCTGATCGGCAACATGCTCGGCTACGGCCTCGGCTGGAAGATCGGGCCTTGGCTGTTCCGCAAGCCGGATTCGAAGTTCTTCAACAAGAAGTACGTCGATCAGACACACGCGTTCCTGGAAAAGCACGGGCCGAAGGCGGTCGTGCTGGCGCGGTTCGTGCCGTTCGTGCGGACGTTCATCACCTGGATCGCCGGCATCGGCAAGATGGACCCGAAGAAGTACTTCACCTACACCGTCATCGGCGGCATCCTGTGGGCCGCCGGGATCACCGCGCTCGGCCACCTGCTCGGCGGGGTCGCCTTCATCGAGAAGAACATCGACGCGATCTTCATCCTGATCGTGCTGGTGTCCGTGGTGCCGATCGCGATCGAGTACCTGAAGGCGCGGCGCGAAAAGAAGCACTCGGACACCGCCACCGGTCTCGTCGCCGACACCGCCGAGGACATCACTCAGCAGATCCCGCGCATCCGCGACTGACCCTTTCGCGACATCCAGCCCCGCGCGAAATAGCGAACTCGCGTGCTTGAACGGACGGCACGCGTGCTCAGACGGACGACACGCGTGCTCAGACGGACGACACGCGTGCAGGTCCGTGCCGTGGGCGTGTCGTCCGTCCAGTCACACGTGTCGTCCATCTAGTCACACGTGTCGTCCGTCCAGTCACGTGAGTTCCGCGCTCAAGCACGCGAGTCACGTCTCTGAGCACGCGAGTCCCGTGCCTGAGCACGCGAGTCCCGCCTCTGAGCACGCCGACCCGCCTAGCGGACGTTCCACACACCCTCCAGCGGACGTTTTCCGCGGCCCGGCAGACACCTGGCGGGAGAACGTCGGGCCGGACAAAACGGCGCGCCCGCGTGATCCGGCACGTAACTCGTGTGATCGAGCGCGGAACTCGCGTGCTTGAAGACGTGACTCGCGTGATTGGAGACGTGACTCGGAGCTAGAGGGAGAACATCGAGCCCGGGTTGAAGAGGTTCCCCGGGTCGAGGGCCTGCTTGATCTGGCGATGCACGCGGATGCCGACCTCACCGATCTCCTTGGCCAGCCACTCGCGCTTGATCCTGCCGATGCCGTGCTCGCCGGTGACCGTCCCGCCCAGTGACAGGGCGACCTCGAGAATCGCGTCGAAGGCCGTCCGCGCGCGGGCGAACTCCTCCTCGGAATCCGGCGCGTAGACGATCGTCGGGTGCATGTTGCCGTCACCGGCGTGGCCGACGACGGCGATCCGCAGCCCGACCTCCTCGCTGATCCGCTCGCAGCCGGCGATCAGCTCGGCGATCCGGGTGCGCGGCACGCAGACGTCGTCGGTCAGCCAGACGCCGTACATCTCCAGCGCGGTGAGCACGACCCGCCGCGCCTGGAGCAGCATCTTGCCCTCTTCGAGATCCTCGGTGGCGTAGGCCAGATCCGCGCCGCAGTCGACGCAGATCTGTTCCAGCACCGCGAGTTCCTTCCGCGCGACCTCGCCGCCGGCGTCGGATTGCGCGAGCAGCAAGGCTTTGCAGTCCGCGCTCGTGCCGAGGTCGGTCTTGAGGTAGGCCTCGGCGGCCTTGATGGACGTCGCGTCCATGATCTCCATCAGCGACGGCACCAGACCCTCGCGCACGACCCGCGCGACGGCCTCACCGGCGGCCTCCGTGCTGTTGAAGGCGGCGACGAGCGTGGAAGGCAGTTGTGGCAACGGTTTCAGCGCGACCGTCGCCTGCGTGATCACGCCGAGCGTGCCTTCACTTCCGACGAAGAGCCGCGCGAGGTCGTAGCCCGCGACGCCCTTCACCGTGCGGCGCCCGGTCTTCAGCACCGACCCGTCGGCGAGCACGACTTCCAGTCCCAGCACGGAATCCGTGGTGACGCCGTACTTCACGCAGCACAGCCCGCCGGCGTTGGTGGACAGGTTGCCGCCGATGGTGCACCAGTCGTAGCTGGAGGGGTCGGGCGGATAGAACAGGCCGTGCTTCTCCACCGCGTTGCGGAAGTCGAGGTTCACCACACCGGGCTGCACGACGGCCAGCCGGTTGCCCTCGTCGATCTCGACGATCTGATCGAGTTTGGTCAGCACCAGCACGACACAGCCGTCGATCGCGTTCGCGGCGCCGGACAGACCACTGCCGGCGCCGCGGGGCACGATCGGCACCTCGAACTCCGCGCAGGCCTTGACCACGGCCTGCACACCTTCCGTGTCGGACGGCAGCACCACAGCGAGCGGCTTGCCGCTGGCGGCCAGCGGCATCATGTCGCGCGAATAAGCGTCCGTGACGTCGGTGTCGGTGAGCACGGCGGCGGTGCCGAGATGCTCGCGGAGCCGGGTGACCAGGGCGTGGTTGCTGCTCATGCCCTCATCGTAAGCTCCATTAGATCCGCACTGTGGAACTCTTTTTCCGATCGAGCAGAACGAAGGCTTGAACACCTGTATAGACGAGCACGGCGACGCCCGCCCATGCGGTGACGTGCACCCCTTGGGTGAAGGCCTCACGAGCCGATTCCAGTAGTGCCTGCCCCGCGACGGGGTCGAGCTGCTGCGCGGTCGCGACGGCGCCGCCGAGCGTGTCCCGCGCGGACTCGGCCGTCCCCTCCGGCAGGCCGGACCGGTAGACCGCGGTCGCGACACTGCCCAGGATCGCGGTGCCGAGCGCGCCGCCCAGCTCGAACCCGGTCTCGGAGATCGCCGACGCGGCACCGGCACGCTCGGCCGGGGCGGCCGAGATGACCAGGTCGTTCGTCAGCGTCTCCGACAGGGCGACACCACCCCCGAGCAGCGTGAACGACACCACGACGTACGCGAGCCCGCCGCCGGACGACACCTGCGTCAGCGCCAGGAACCCGACCGCGGCGACCAGAAGACCACCACTGACCAGCACGGAGACCCGGATCCGCTTCGCGAGCCAGGCCGCGAGCAGCGCGCCGGCGATACCGGCGACCGTCGCCGGGAGCATCCACAGCGCGGCGACGACCGGAGTCAGCCCGAGCACCAGTTGCAGGTACTGCGGCACCAGGAACAGCAGGCCGACCATGGCGAACACGCCGAGCATGTTCGTCACGACGGAGCCGCTGAAGGCCCGGTTCGAGAACAGCTTCAGGTCGAGCATCGGCTCGTCGAGACGGTTCTGCCTGCGGACGAACAAGTAGCCGAGCGTGAGACCGATCAGCACGCTGATCACCGCCTTCAGCCCGAAGCCGTGTTCGGCGACCAGCTTGATGCCGTAGACCACCGGCAGCATCGCGGCCAGCGACAGCAGCGCCGACAACGGGTCGAACCGGCCCGGCTTCGGGTCACGCGCCTCCGGCAGCACGAACGGTCCGGCGACCAGCAGCACCAGCATCACCGGGACGTTGATGAGGAACACCGAACCCCACCAGAAGTGCTCCAGCAACCAGCCGCCGAGCACCGGCCCGAGCGCCATACCGCTGGAGAACCCGGCGCTCCACACCGCGATCGCGGTCCGGCGCTGCTTGGGGTCGAGGAAGATGCTGCGGATCAGCGACAGCGTCGACGGCATCAGCGTCGCGCCACCGACCCCGAGCAGCGCCCGGGCGATGATCAGCATGAACGCGCTGGTCGAGAAGGCCGCGAGCACCGACGCGGCACCGAACGCCGCGGCGCCCATGAGCAGCAGCTTGCGACGGCCGATGCGGTCGCCGAGCGTGCCCATCAGGACCAGCAGGCCCGCCAGCATGAACGAATAGATGTCGACGATCCACAACTGCTCCGCACCGGTGGGTGCCAGATCCTCGGACAGGAACGGCAGCGCGAACCCGAGCACGGTCATGTCCACGCTGATCAGCAGCACCGGAAGAACCAGTACCGCCAACGCCCACCACTGCTTGCGCCCCGCCATGGCGCACTCTCCTTCAGCTAAACCGTCTGGACGGTACAGTTACCGCCCGGGTTCGAAACTAAACCGTCCAGACGGTATAGTCAACTGATATGGCGAAGCCCACCGCGAAGGAACGCATCCTCGACTCGTACGAGGAGATCCTCATCGAGCAAGGCCCCGGCGGGGTCACCCTCGAGGCCGTCGCCGCGCACGCCGGGGTCTCGAAGGGCGGCCTGCTCTACCATTTCGGCTCCAAGGAAGCACTGGTCGACGGCCTGCTGGAGCGTCTCGCCACCTTGTCGGACGAGGATCTGGAGCAGGCGAAGAGCGCGCCGGAAGGCGTCGTTTCCTGGTACCTGCGCACCGCGATCACCGACGTGACCCAGCGCAAGCCGCTGCACCGCACGACCATGGCGACGATCCGGATCATGCTCAACGAACCGCGGGTCGCCGAGGTCGTGCAGGTCTACAACCAGAAGGTCCACGACCTGATCAGCGAACACGTCGGCGACCCGCTGACCGCCGAACTGGTCATCCTGGTCGGCGACGGTCTCTACCTGCGGGCGGCGCTCGGCCGGGACGACGCGAGCCCCCTGCTCGACCGGATCGACGAGATCAAGGCCCGCATCGCCCGCTGACGCATTTCGTCCTCTGAATGCGGTCCTTGCGTGTGCAAGTACCGCATTCAGAGGACGAAATGCGGGACGCCCTACATCTGCAGGCCGTAGACGCGTTCGATCGGGATGGTCAGCAGCACCCGCTGGTCGGCGACCATGGCGTCCCGGAACTCGTCCCAGTCCGGATGTTCGCCACGGGCCCGCCGGTAGTGGTCCACCAGCGCGTCGACGGTCGCGTCGTCACGCGAAGCGGCGGTCGGCGTGAGCACGGCCGGACCCTCGACGACGACGTAGCCGTCGCCGCTCTCGGTCGAGACATGGAACGTCGCCCGAGGGTCGCGCAGGAGGTTCTTGGTCTTGGCCCGCGGCGCGGTGATCGAGATCAGGAGCGCGGCGGCGTCCGCGTCGTAGAGGTAGTTGACGGTCGAAAGCTGGGGCCTGCCGTCACGCTTGATGGTGGCCAGCGTGCCGAAGTTGCGGCCGGCGAGGATCGCGTAGAGCGCGGAGTCGGTCATGACTCCATCAAAGCAAAAGTGCAGCTCAGGGCGAACCGGACAAACATGCACGAATAAATGTGCTTGCATGCGGCAACTAAAGTGTCATCAGACACACCCGGTCACTTTCTCCTTGCGAAGCTCCTCCAAGAGGAACATCCTTGCTCAAGGCAACTAGTTGCAGTGACCAAGCAACCGGCGAGAGAGACCATCATGACACCCACGACACCCGGCACCAGGTCGAAGGCCGACCTCGACCTGGCCGACACCCTCGGGCACGAGCTCGTGCGGCTCGTGCGCCTGGTCAACCGGGCCAAGTCCCAGGTGTCCAAGCAGGGACCCGACGGCATCGAGCGGGCCGCGTACGCGATCCTCTTCTGCCTCATCCACGTCGGGCCCCAGCGGACCAGCAAGCTCGCCGAGTTCCTGCACTCCGAGATCTCGACCATCAGCAGGCAGTCGAGCTCCCTCGTCCAGCACGGGCTGGTCGAACGCCTGGCCGACCCCGAAGACGGCCGCGCCTGCCTGCTCGCACCGACCGCCGAAGGACTCCGGGTCTTCGAGGAGAACCGCAAGCAGCGGAACCAGTGGCTCGCCGAGGTACTCGGCGATTGGACCGACGCCGACCGGGAAACCCTCAACTCGCTGTTCCGACGGCTGAACAACGACATCGAAAAAACATCTCCACAGTTCGCCGATCCCGCATCGGCGTCTAAGGCCAAGGGGGCCTGAACAATGAGTACCGCAGTGGAAAGTCCGCCATCCGTTCACGAAGAGGGGCCCCGGCTCAGTCACCGTCAGATCGTCACGATCCTGATCGGCCTGATGTCGGGCATGTTCCTGGCGGCGCTCGACCAGACGATCGTGGGTACCTCGATCGTCCGCATCGCGAATGACCTCAACGGGTTCGACCTGCAGGCCTGGATCACCACGGCCTACCTGATCACCTCGACGATCGTCACCCCGATCTACGGCAAGCTGTCCGACATCTACGGGCGCAAACCGTTCTACATCGCGGCGATTTCGATCTTCCTCGTCGGTTCGATCGCTTCGGCGTTCGCGACGTCGATGTACGAACTGGCCGCGTTCCGCGCGATCCAGGGTCTCGGCGCCGGTGGTCTGATGTCGCTGGCGATGACGATCATGGGCGACATCGTGCCGCCGCGGGAACGCGCCCGCTACCAGGGCTACTTCCTCGCCGTGTTCGGTATCTCCACCGTGCTCGGCCCGGTGCTCGGCGGGTTCTTCGCCGACTTCGACAAGCTCGGCAGCGTCTTCGGCTACGACATCGCCGGCTGGCGCTGGGTCTTCCTGATCAACGTGCCGATCGCGATCGTCGCGCTGTTCGTCGTCGCGAAGGTGCTCAATGTGCCGCACCAGCGCCACGACCACAAGATCGACTGGTGGGGCGGGCTCGCGCTCGTCGTCGCCGTGGTGCCGTTCCTGATCGTCGCCGAGCAGGGCAACAAGTGGGGCTGGGGCTCGCAGAACGCGATCATCTGCTACATCATCGGCGCCATCGGCGTGGTGGCCTTCATCTTCATCGAGAAGCTGATGAAGGACGCGGCGCTGATCCCGCTGCGGCTGTTCAAGAACTCGACCTTCACGGTCGCGATCGTCGGCGGCATCATCGTCGGTGTCGCGATGTTCGGCGCGATCATGATGATCCCGCAGTACATGCAGGTGGTGCAGGAGTTCTCGCCGACCGAGTCGGGCCTGCTGATGATCCCGCTGATGGCGGGCATCATGAGCGGATCGATCATCTCGGGCCAGATCACCAGCAAGACCGGTCGCTACAAGGTGTTCCCGGTGGTCGGCACGCTGCTGATCGCGGCGGGCGCGTTCTTCTTCGCGCAGGTCGAGTACAACAGCGCGCTGTGGCACCCGCTGGTCGCGGCCGCGATCATCGGCCTCGGCCTCGGTGCCTGCATGCAGACGCTGATCATCGCGGTGCAGAACGCGGGCCCGCGCAGCGACATGGGCGTCTCGACAGCGTCGGCGACGTTCTTCCGGCAGATCGGTGGTACCGCGGGTGTCGCGGTGTTCCTGACGATCCTGTTCAACGTCCTGCCGGGCAACATCACCAAGGCGTTCGGCGGCAACCCGCCGAGCGGCCCCGGTGCGGCGGCGCTGGGTGACATCCAGTCCAACACGAGCGGTATCGCGAGCCTGCCCGAGGCCATCAAGACCCCGGTGCTGATCGGCTTCACCGAGTCGATCACCACGGTGTTCTACGTGGCGGGCGCGGTCGCGCTGCTGGCGACGCTGGTCCTGATGTTCATGAAGGAGATCCCGCTGCTCGGGGGCTCGGCCCCTTCGGCGGCTTCGGCTCTCGAAGGCGGCGAAGCTCTTCTCGAAGAGGAGGCCGCGCCTGCCGAGACGGCTTCCGAGAAGACCGTCGTGACCGCGCCCGTCGCTCCCGTCGAACCCGGCAAGCACGCGCTGACCAACGGGAACGGCAACGGCGTCCATCGGGCGGGGTCCGCGCAGATCAGCGGGCATGTCCGCCGGGACGACGCGACCAACGTCGCGGGGGCGGCGCTGACCCTGATCGACCACAACGGCAACCAGGTGGCCAGGACGCACACGAACGAGAACGGCGTGTACTCCTTCGCCGGCATCGTGGGCGGGCGGTACACGATCGTCGCCAGCGGTCGCTGGTTCCGGCCGGTCGCGGCGACGCTGACCGCGAGCGGCGCCGGGGTGCTGCGCCACGACGTCGAACTGGTCAGCACGATCCTGCTGAGCGGGGTCGCCCGCACCGACGGCGAGCGGGTCGTGCCGGACGCGCGGATCACCGTGCTCGACTCCTCGGGCGGCGTCGCCGCCGTGGCGAGGACCGACGCGGAGGGCAACTACACGGTCAGTGACCTGCCCGCCGGGACCTACACGGTGATCGCCAGCGGCTACCCGCCGGCCACCAGCCGGGTGGAGCTGCTGGGCGGCGACCAGGCCGAGCACGACGTCCGGCTGAGCTACGACCAGGCGCTGGACGAACTCGTGGAGCACTAGGCGCGAGTGTCATAAGGGGTCCCCATAGGGCGAAATTCGTCCCATGGGGACCCCTCATGTCATCCGGCGGGCGGTCACCCGGGACCAGTCGAAATCGCAGGGAAGGTCCGTTCATTTCATGGTTCGGCCGCGTGGGGTTCGCGGAGTACACGTAGGCTCGCGTCGTGAGTGAGGTGTACACCGAGGCCGCGAGCATCGGCGTGAGCTGGCTCGACACCGCCGGGCCCGTGCTCGTCTGGGTGATCGTGCTGAGCTTCATCTTCGTGGAGTGCGCGCTGATCATCGGGCTGTTCCTGCCCGGCGACTCCCTGTTGTTCGCGGCCGGAGTCGTCCTCGCGCAGCACGGCTCCGACCTGAACGCGTGGCTGCTGTCGGCCGCCGCGCTGCTCGTCGCGATCGTCGGCAACCAGGTGGGTTATTACATCGGCCGGGGCACGGGCACGAAACTGATCGCGCGACGCGGCGGCAAGGTACTGAACAAGCACAACCTCGACCGCGCCAGGAGCTTCCTCGATCGCAGGGGTTTCTTCGCCATCGTCGCCGCGCGCTGGATCCCGTGGATCCGCACGCTGGCGCCGCTCATCGCGGGGGCCGCGCGGATGGATCCACGCCGGTTCGCGCTCGCGACAGCGCTCGGCGGGCTGCTCTGGGTGCCGACGCTGGTCCTGCTCGGCTACTACGGCGCCGGTCTGCTGGACCAGCTGCCGTGGGTCAAGACGGCGGCCTTGTGGATCAGCGTCGCGTTCTTCGTGGTGGGCACGGCTTACGGCGTGCTCCGCTACCGCCAGGAGATGCGGCGCCCCGCCGACGACGTCGAAGACCGCGCGACGACCTGAACCTCCGTGTCGTCCGTTCACACACGTGTGTCGTCCGTCTGATCACGCGTGTCGTCCATCGGCGACCAGCACCGGACGGCAGCCCCCGCGCTACCAGCGATTCACCGCTCGCCTCTCGTGATCAAACGGACGACACGCGTGATCAGACGGACGACACGTGTGATCAGGCGGCGAGCACGGCTTAAACCTCGGGATCGGCCCAGATCTCCAGCTGGATCCCGTCCGGGTCACGGAAGACGATGACCGACGAGCCTTCCAAGGTCCGCGATCCCTTCGACGGCGAGTAAACGACGCCGTACTCCGAGAGCCGCGCTTCCCACTCCGCCAGTTCCGACCGCGAAGAGACCTTGAACGCCACGTGGTCCAGACCTGTCCGCCGTTCGTCGAACCGCGGCCGCTCGGTGTCCTGGTGCTCGACGAGAACCACCGCGAAACCCTCGCTCGGCGACCGCAGCACGACCTTCCGCAGCCCCGTTTCCGGGTCTTCGCGACGCGTGAACTCCTCGAGTTCGAGGACGCGGGCGTACCAGGGCACGCTCCGGTCCACATCGGTCACCGTGAGTGCCAGGTGGTGCACAGACATGAGCTTGGACATCGGGGATGACCGTCCTGATCAAGAAGCTTGGGGGCGCCACCAGGGTGACACAGGCGCCTGGGGCCACGAGGTGATCCGCCGACTTCCCACATGAATCGTGATATCCGCCGGGAAAGGGTGTTAAAAAGTGGCTGAACCGCACGCGGACCCGATATCGCCTCGTGACCGCCTCGTGGCCCTGGGTGTCAACGCCCGCCGCCGACGGTCAGCACCGTCCCGGTGGTGTACGACGCGGCGGGGGAAAGAAGCCACAGCACGGCTTCCGCGACCTCACCGGGTTCGCCCGCCCGTCCCATCGGGATGGTCGGGGCGATCCGGTCCATGCGATCGGGCATCCCGGCCGCCGCGTGCAGTCCGGTGTGGATCATCCCCGGCGCGACCGCGTTGACCCGGACGGATTCCTTGGCGACTTCCTGTGCCACGCCGTAGGTCATCGTCTCGACGGCCGCCTTGGTGCCCGCGTAATGGACCCATTCCCCGGGCGAGCCGGTCCGCGCGGCGGTGGAGGACAACGTCACGATCGCGCCGCCCTCGCCGCCGTACCGGGTGGACATCCGGCGGATGCCCTCGCGGACGCACAGGAAGACGCCCGTGACGTTGACGTCCACCACCCGGCGGACGACGTCGACCTCGTATTCGTCGAAGCGGCCCGGGGTGTTGCCGGTGATGGCCGCGTTCGCGACCACCCCGGCGAGCGGGCCGAGCGCGACGGCGGTGTCGAACAGGGCCACCACGTCGTCTTCGGACGCGACGTCACCGCGCTGGGTGATCGCTTGGACGCCGTGCTCACGGACGCGCGAAGCGACGTTTTCGGCAGCTTCGGCGTCACCCGCGTAGTTGACGACGACGTCGTAACCGCGCGCGGCGGCCAGCTCGCAGACCGCCGCGCCGATGCCCTTGCTGCCGCCCGTGACGACGAGAACCCCACTCATATGGCGAAGTTAACCAGCGGAAGGTTTTCGAGGACCAGGTCGGCCCGGCCGCTGGTGGACGCGATCAGATCGGCGTTGCGCTGGTCGGAACCGAGGGCGCGGCGACGCGCGTCGACCAGCGAACGGCCGTAGCGGCGGTGCCGTGAGACGAGCCGCTCGATGCGCTCGGGCTCGTCCGGCGCGAGGAACCACGACTCGGCGAGGATCGGCTTCACCCCGCTCCACGGGTCGTCCTGCATGAGCAGGTAGTTACCCTCGGTGATCACCAGCGGGACGTCCGGCGTGACCGCGACGGCGCCGGCGATCGGCTCCTCGATCTCCCGGCGGAACTCGGGCGCGTAGACGGTCTCGCGGCCTTCGGCGAGTCTCCGCAGCAGGTGCACGTACCCGGCCGCGTCGAAGGTGTCCGGCGCGCCCTTGCGCTCCACCCGGCCGAGGCGCTGCAACTCCACCTGCGCCAGATGGAAGCCGTCCATCCCGACCACGGCCGCCCTCGTGCCCAGCGCCTTCGCGAGGCCCCAGGCCAGCGTGGTCTTGCCGGACGCGGGGGCGCCGACGATCCCGAGCACGCTGCGCTGTCCCGGCTTCGCCAGCGCCTGGGCCCTGCTCAACAGGTCCTCGAACACCGGAGGCATGGCGGTCATGACTGTCCTTCTCCCATCTTCGCGACCGCGGCCGTCCACGACCTCGGTCCTTCATGCCGCACCCGTTCGGCGGCCACCTCGTTGGCGAACGCGATCCAGCCCGGGACGTCCCCCGTGTCCCTGGCGACCGCGTACGCGAAAGCTCCGTGCCAGACGTCGCCCGCGCCCAGCGTGTCACGCGCCCGGGTGACGGGAACGGGGACTACACCGGATTTGTCCGCCGTCGACCAGCGCACCGGATCGGGGCCCGCGGTCGTGATGACCACCGGCACACCGTGCTCGCGCGGGTCGTCCCCGCGGTACAGCGAGGAGCACGCCGCGATGTCGACGAGCGGCAAGAGTTCGGGGAAGACCGGCTTCCAGCTCCCGGCGTCGAGCACCACCGGTACCTCGCGCTCCCGCGCCCAGCGCGCGACGGCCAGGGCGACCTCCGGATGGTGCCCGTCCAGGAGTACGCATCCGGGCATTTCGTCCTCTGAATGCGGTAGTTGCGCGTGCAAGGACCGCATCGAGAGGACGAAACGCGAGGAAGCGTGGGCGTTGCGCGAGACGACGGTGCGCTCGCCGTCGGAGTCACGGACGGTGATGGCGCTGATCGCGGGCGGATCGGGCCGTCCGGGATCGAGGTCGACCAGGTCGACGCCGTGCGCTTCGAGGTCGGCGCGGGCGAGTGCCGCCAGCGGATGCGCGCCGGCGACCGTCAGCAACGTCGCCCCGGCGCCGAGCGCGGCCACGGTCACCGCCGCGTTCGTCGCCGGCCCCCCGGCGGCGACGTCCATCGACAGCGAACGCACCTTCTCGCCCGGCGCCGGTATCTCGGCGACGCGCTGAACCTGGTCGACGGTGCACAGGCCCGCCAGCAGTACTTTCACTACAGTCCAGTGTGGACAGCCGAGGCGACTTCTTCGACTTCGCCGTTCTCACCGATCTTCAGCGCACCCGTGAGCAGGCCGACGACCTGGTTCATAGTGTGCGTCTTCGGCGAGACGACCGCGACTCGCTTTCCGAGGCGGTGCACGTGGATACGGTCGGCGATGTCGAACACGTGCGGCATGTTGTGGCTGATCAGCACCACCGGCAAGCCGCGTTCGCGGATCCGGTTGATCAGGTCCAGGACCTTGCCGGATTCGGCGACGCCGAGCGCGGCGGTGGGCTCGTCCATGATCACCGCCTTGGTGCCGAAAGCGGCCGCCCGCGCGACCGCGACACCCTGGCGCTGCCCGCCGGACAGTGTTTCCACCGGCTGCGTGATGGACTTGATGTTGATGCCGAGTTCGTCCAGGATCCGCTGCGCGTCGGCCCTCATGGTCGCGGTGTCCAGTTTCCTGAACAGCTGTCCGAAGAGGTCCTTTCGCCGCATTTCCCGGCCAAGGAACATGTTCGACGCGATGTCGAGCGCGGGCGCGACGGCGAGATCCTGGTACACCGTCTCGATCCCGTAGTGGCGAGCGTCCAAAGGGGACTTGAAGTGCACGGCCTGACCGTCCACTTTGATCTCACCGGCGTCCGGGATCACCGCTCCCGAAAGGGCTTTGATGAGGCTCGATTTCCCGGCGCCGTTGTCGCCGACGACGGCGAGCACTTCACCGGGGAACAGCTCGAAGTCGGCGCCGTCGATGGCGGTGACCCGGCCGTAGCGTTTGACCAGTCCCTGAGCGGACAACGTGGGTGTCGTCATGACTGCTGCCTCCTCGCGAACCGGTCGACGCAGACCGCGCCGATGAGCAGGGCGCCGGTGGCGACGTCCTGGTAGAGCGCGTCGACGCCGAGCTGGGTCAGACCGGACCGCAGGACCGCGACGACCAGCGCGCCCATCATCGTGCCGAGTACGGAACCCCGGCCCCCGAACAGGCTCGCGCCGCCGAGCACCACCGCGGTGATGGAGTCGAGGTTGCCGAGCTGGAACGCGTTCGGGTCGGCGTTCGGCACCCGGCCGAGCGCCTGCCAGGCGGCGATCCCGACGATCACGCCCGCGACGATGTACACCGAAAGAATCGTGCGGTTGACCTTGATCCCGGACAGCCGCGCGGATTCCGGCGCGTTGCCGACCGCGTAGACGTGCTTGCCCCACGGCGTCCGCGTGAGCGCGTACCAAAGTCCCAGATACATCAGCAAAGCGAGCGTCATGCCGTAGGTGATCGGGATGCCGCCGAACAGGTACCGCCGGGTGCCGAGCCACTTCAGCAGCGAGTCGGCGACCGGGACGGCCTGGCCGCTCGCGAACAGTTTCGCGGCCGCGGTGAGCACCGTGAGCAGGCCGAGCGTGACGATGAACGGCGGCAGTTTGATCCGGGTGACCAGGGAACCGGTGACCATGCCGATCACCACCGTCGCCACGATTCCCAGCAGCAGCGCCCAGATCCCGGAGACGCCGCCGACCACGAGCTTCGCCATGATCAGCGTGGCGAGGACCATCGCGGCCGCGTTGGCCAGGTCGATGCCCGCGGTCAGGATGATCAGCGTCTGCCCGAGCGCGAGCGTGCCGACCACCAGGGACTGTTGCACCACAAGGGAAAGGTTGTCGAGGTCTAGGAAGGTGTCCGTCGACAGTGAGAACACCACGATCGCGACGAGCAGGGCCAGCGCGGGCCCGACGGCGGGCGCGCGGAGGAAGAACTCACCGATCGTCGGCCGCTCGTTGCCTTTGAGGGTCGCCGTGCTCATTTCGTCCCCCAGCAGTTCTCGAGGCCCCACTTGGTGTCCTGGCTTTCCACGCCCGGGATCGGCTTGTCCGTGATCACCGCTGATCCGGTGTTCACGAACCCGCTCGGTTTCTTCCCGGTCTTGGCGTACTCGATGGCGGCGAGGACGCCCTGCTCGGCCATCTTCTTCGGGAACTGCATGACCGTGGCGGCGTACTGGCCGTCGCGCACGTTCTTGACGCCTTCGCAGCCGCCGTCGATCGAACCCATCACCAGCTGGTTCACCAGCCCGCGGGCCTGGAGCGCGGCGTAGGTGCCGCGGCCCATCGGCTCGTTCATCGTGTAGACGGCGTTGATGTCGGTGGTGCGCTGCAACAGGTTCTCCACGCCCTGCTGAGCCAGGCTCTGGTCGCCGTTCGCGGGCGTCTTGCCCTTGATCTCCGGCGACGCGTCGGTCAGCCCGATGCCCTTGAGGAACCCGGTGTGCCGCTGTGTGTCCACTGTGGATCCGGCGGTGCCGTCCACCATGAACAGCTTCGGCGGCTTGCCCGCGAGGGCGGCTTTGACGTACGCCCCCTGCTGACGTCCGGCCTCGAAATTGTCCGTGGCGAAGGTGGCGTCGACGGCGGTGTCCGGTTCGGTCGCCGTGTCGAGCGCGATGACCAGCACGCCTGCCTTGCGGGCGCGGTCGATGGCGTCGAGGACGCCGGTCGAGGAACTCGGCGTGATCAGGATGGTGTTCGCACCCTGCTGCATGAGGTTCTCGATGGCCCGGACCTGGCCGTCGTTGTCACCGTCGAACTGGCCGGCGAGCGCGCTGAACTCCGCGCCGTTCGCCTCGGCGGCGGCCTTGGCGGCCGCTCTCAGTTCGACGAAGTAGGGGTTGGTGTCGGTCTTGGTGACCAGGCCGACCTTGGCCTTGCCACCACCGCCTGCCTTCGATCCGCCACCCCAGTGGCGTTCGACGGTGCACCCGGCCGAGGTCACCGCTAACGCGGCGGCCATGGCGAGCGCGGCGAGACGTCGCTGTCTCATGGGGATGCCCTCCCATTCCAGGCTGTCCGTGATGGACCGGAAGGTAGACAGGGTTATGCTCACTCGCAAGCGTTTGCGCAAACGCTTGCCAGCTGACATTCACCGAGGAACGTTGATGCCGCCGTCTCGCTCGTCCCGCCCCACCCAACGCGACATCGCCGAGCTGGCGGGAGTCTCGATCACCACCGTGTCCCACGTGGTCAACGGGACGAGGGCGGTGGCCGAGGAGACCAAACTGGCGGTCCTCCGCGCGATCGAGCAGACCGGCTACACCGGCGACGCCATCGCCCGCTCGCTGGTCACCGGCGGGACGCGGTCGATCGGCGTCGCGATCTCCCTGATCGCGAACCCGTACTTCGCCGTGCTGATCCAGGCGATCGAGCGCGAAGCCGCGTTGGCCGGGTACACGGTCTTGCTGGCGGACACGCACAACACCGTCGACACGGAGCGTGAGACCGTCCGGACACTGCGTTCCCGCCGGGTCGACGGCCTGCTGATCACGCCGTCGCCTGGCGACGGTTCGGTGATCGGGGAGCTCGTCTCGCTCGACGTCCCGACCGTGCTCATCGACAGGCTGTCCACGCGTACCGACGTCGACCAGGTGGGCGCGGAGAACATCCAGTCGACGTCCGCGCTGACGGCGCATCTCGCGTCGCTCGGGCATCAGCGGATCGGCATGATCAGCGGCACCGCCGGGCTGAGCACCAGCGAGGAGCGGATCCTCGGCTACCGGCTCGGCCTCGGCCGCTCGGGGCTGACCTGGTCGGAGGACCTGGTCGCGTGCGGGCAGTCTTCGCAGGCAGGCGGGGCTCTCGCGCTCAGCACACTGCTCGCGCTGCCGTCGCCGCCGACGGCGCTGGTGGTCGCCAACGACACCATGATGGTCGGCGTCCTGCACGAGTTGCGGAAACGCGGTCTGCGCGCCGGGATCGACCTCCCGGTGGTGGTCTACGACGACGTCGAGTGGGCCGATCTCGTCGATCCGCCGCTGACCACGATGGCGCAGCCGATCGAGGAGATCGGCACACAGGCGGTGCGTCTGCTGCTGGCCCGGATCAAAGATCCCGCCCGCAAGGCCCAGACGATGCGGATTCCGCCTACGCTCCGCCACCGCGCGTCCTGCGGATGCGCTCTCGTTCACTCACATTGATGATTGTTGGGAGACTTTCCGGTCTCGCCGCCGGGCGACGCTCCGTCAGCCGTTACCGTCATTCAGGCTCGGATGAAGGCATGGAGCGATGACCGCATTGTCCCCGGCGTTACCCCTGTGGGATGACACCCCTGTCACCCACCGGTTCGGGGTGGCCATGGCGATGCACGCGAACCCCTACTCGGGGGAACTCGTCCGCGCCATCCGCCGCGCCGCGCGTCGTCACGGCTGCGAAATCACCCTCGCCGACACCGGCGACAGCGTCTCCGAGGAAGCCGCGGTCATCCGCGCGCTGCGGGCCGACCGCGTCGACGGTGTCCTGCTCGTCCCGGCGGCCGGCGACGAAGCGGTGATCAACGGGCTGGTCCGGATGGGTGTGCCGACCGTGCTCGTCGACCGGATGGCGGGGCGCAACGACGTCGACCAGGTCGGCTCCGAAAACATCCAGGCCGTGTGCGCGCTCGTGCGGCACCTCGCCGGGCTGCGGCACCGCAAGATCGGCTTCATCTCGGGCGAAGAGGACATGGCCACCCACGAGGAACGGGCGCTGGGCTACCGGCTCGGCCTCGGCCGCTCGGGGATCCGTTGGACGTCGCAGCTGGTCGCGTGCGGTCAGTCGACCCCGGGCGGGGCGGCCGCCGCGACCGCGAAACTGCTCGACAGCTGGCCGTCGCCGACGGCGCTCGTGGTGGCGAGCGAGGCGATGATGATCGGCGTCCAGTACGAGGCGCACCGGCTCGGCATCCGGATCGGGCGCGACCTCGCGATCGTCGGCTACGGCGACATGGAGTGGGCGGGCCAGGTGACCCCGGCGGTGACCACGATGGCGCAGCCGATCGAGGAGATCGGGCGCAAGGCCGTCGAACTCCTGCTGGCCCGGATCACCGACCCTGAGCGACGACCCGAATCCGTACGGCTCGCACCGCGCTTCATACACCGTCAGTCGTGCGGCTGCTGAGTCACAACCCGCTGGTCAGAACGCCGCCGCCGGGTGAAGATGGCGGAATGACCGACCTGTGGACCGTGCACACCGCCGACCTCGAAGCAGGCGTGCTCGCCGCGGCACGCGCTCTGCTGGACGACGCTTTCGAGGGCGATTTCAGTGACCACGACTGGGAGAACGCCCTCGGCGGCATGCACACGCTGGTGTGGGAGAGCGGCGAGCTGATCGGGCACGCGTCACTGGTCCAGCGACGGCTCGTGCACGACGGGCGGGCCCTCCGGACGGGTTATGTCGAGGCGGTCGCCGTCCGGTCGGATCACCGGCGGCGCGGGCATGGCGCCGCGATGATGGACGCGCTGGAGCGGGTCCTGCGGAAGGCGTACGACCTCGGGGCGCTCTCGGCGTCCGAGGACGCCCTGGAGTTCTACGCTTCGCGCGGCTGGCTGCTGTGGCGCGGTACTTCGTCGGCCATGACGCTTTCGGGCGTGCAGGCGACGAAGGAGGACGACGGGTCGATCCACGTGCTGCCGGTGGCGGTCACGCTGGACCTGGACGGAGAGATCACCGCTGATTGGCGCTCCGGCGACGTCTGGTGACCCGCATTCGGTCCTCTGGATGCGTGGATGTCATGAAAGGGTCGTTCAGGACGTTTTTCGTCTTGAACGACCCTTTCATGACATCCGGTGCTCCAGGGTGGCGGCGGCTTCGAGGAGCATCCACGCGCTCACCTGCACGGACAGGTCGCGTTCAGGGGCGTCCGGGGCGAGAGGCAGCGAAGGCGCCGGAGTCGCCCAGTCGGCGCTGAACAGCGGCCCGTGCGGCGTCTCGGTGGCACCGCTCCAGCACGCTTCGGCCGAATGCAGGACCAGGTCGCGCGCCACCCCGCTGGGCAGCGCGGGCGCCGCGAGCGCCAGGTAGCGCGCCAGGATCCCGGCGAACAGGCCGCCGTCGCCGTCGCCCTGTCCCCGGATCACGCCGTTCGGCGCGACATGCTCCGCGACCGCGTGGATCGTGTGCTCCACTCTGTCCATTTCGGACAATTCGAGGCAGGCGCCGAGGTAAACCCCTTGGCAGTACGTGAAGATGTGCTTGACCAGCTCACCGGAGCCGACGCGCAGGCCGTCCCAGACGAGTCCGCTCTCCGGGTCGACGAGCCGCTCGGTCATCCAGCCGGTCAAGCCCGCAGCGTGCTCCTCGGCGCCTTCGCGAGCGTGGAAGATCGCCGCCGGGCCGTTCGCGGGCGCGTTCTTGAAGTCGTCGCCGACGCGCCACCAGATCCCGCCGCCCGTGTCGTCGGTCCAGCCTTCGCGCAGCCGTGAGCTGATCGCCTCCAGCCCGCCGCGGACGTCCAGCCCGAGGTGCCCCACGCGTTGCAGCGCGAGGCCGAGCCAGGCGATGTCGTCGTAGTAGTCGTTGATCCACTTGCCGAAGTTGCGCAGCCGCAGTGACGCCACGAACCGGTCGATCAGCTTCAGCCGTTCCGGCGAAGGATCCCGCAACTGCGCGTCGACGAGGGTGTCCAGCAGGTGCGCCTGCCACCAGTAGTTCCAGTGCCAGTGGACGCGCTGGCTCACCGAAGGCGGCCAGCCGCTGCGGCCGAGCACGGTCCCGGGCAGCCCCCACACCCGGCGCAGATGCCTGTCCCGGACCGCGCGTTCGGCGGCCCCGGCCCGGTCGGCGAGTGCGGTCATCGCGTCATCATCCCTTGCCCGCTGACATACCGCTCAGTATGTTGAGACGGTCCCCGACCTCGCGAGGTGCTTCATGACCACGGCGCACGTGACCTGCCCGCTCTGCGAAGCCACCTGCGGCCTGGAGGTGACGATCGACGAGAAGAGCCTGGTCACCCGAGTCCAGGGCGACCGCGAGGACGTCTTCTCGCAGGGGTACATCTGCCCGAAGGGCGCGTCGCTCGGCGCGCTGCACCACGATCCGGACAGGCTCACCGCGCCGCTGGTCAAACGGGACGGCGAGTTCGTCGAGGTCACCTGGGACGAGGCCTTCGCCGAGATCGAGCGGCGCCTCCGGCCGATCATCGACGAGCACGGCAAGAACTCCGTCGCCGTCTACTCCGGCAATCCGACGGTGCACAACGCGGCGCTCGTGCTCTACGGCCGTGTGTTCTTCAAAGCCTTGGGCACCAAGAACTTCTACACCGCGACCACGGTCGACCAGATGCCGAAGCACTTCTCCTCCGGCTATCTCTTCGGCGACCCGCAGACCATCCCCGTCGCCGACCTCGACCGCACTGAGCACCTGCTCATCCTGGGCGCGAACCCGCTGGTGTCCAACGGAAGCCTGATGACCGCCGCCGACACCCGCGGCAGGCTGCGCGGGATCCAGAAGCGCGGCGGCAAGATCGTCGTCCTCGATCCGCGCCGCACCCGCACCGCGCAGCTCGCCGACGAACACCACGCGATCCGGCCCGGCACCGACGCTCTGTTCCTGTTCGCGCTGGTCAACGTGCTGTTCGCGGAGAATCGGGTCACGCCCGGTGAGCATGTCAACGGCGTCGACGAAGTCCGCGCGCTCGCGGAGCCGTTCACGCCCGAGGCTGTCGCGCCCGCGACCGGGATCGAAGCCGCCGAGATCCGCCGCATCGCCCTCGACCTCGCGGACGCCGAGCGCGCGGCGGTCTACGGCCGGATGGGGACGACGACCCAGTCCTACGGGACCATCGCGAGCTGGCTGGTCGACGTCGTCAACGCGCTCACCGGCAACCTCGACCGCGAAGGCGGCGTGATGTTCCCGTTGCCCGCCCTCTGGCGGCCGCGGCGGTCTTCGCCGTTCACCAGCGGCCGCTGGACGAGCCGGGTGCGCGGGTATCCCGAGGTGCTCGGCGAGCTGCCGGTGGCCACGCTCGCGGACGAGATCGAGACGCCCGGCGAGGGTCAGGTCCGGGCACTGGTGACCATCAGCGGCAATCCGGCGCTGAGCACGCCCAACTCCGCTCGACTCACGGAAGCGTTGCGGCAGCTGGACTTCATGGTCTCGCTCGACGTGTACCTCAACGAGACCACCCGGCACGCCGACGTCATCCTGCCCGGACCGTCACCGCTGGAGCGGCCGCACTACGACGTCGCGTTGTACGCGCTCGCCGTCCGGAACGTCGCGAACTGGACACCGCAGCCGCTCGAAACGGACCTGCCTCAGGAGTGGGTCACCCTGCTGCGGATGGCCGGGATCGCGGCGGGCCAGGGTCCGGACGTCGACGTCGCCGCCTTCGACACGATGGTCGCGGGCGAGACGGCGCGGCGCACCGGCGTCGACCTGTCGCTCACCGAAGGACGCACGGGGCCGGCGCGGATGATCGACCTGATGCTGCGCGGCGGACCGTACGGCCTGAAACTGGCCGACCTCGAAGCCGCCCCGCACGGTATCGACCTCGGCGCGCTGAAGCCGCGGCTGCCGGAGGTGCTCACCACCGCGAGCGGGAAGGTCGAGCTGGCGCCGGACGCGATCACGAAGGACGTCCCCCGGCTGCGCGCGGAGCTGGACAAGGCGCCCGACGCCCGCCTGCTGCTGATCGGACGGCGGCACCTGAGCTCGAACAACTCGTGGATGCACAACCTGACGCCGCTGGTGCGCGGCGGGAACCGGTGCACCGTCCAGGTGCATCCGGACGACGCCTCCCGCCTCGGGCTGACCGACGGCGGGCTCGCGGCGGTGACGTCGCGGGCCGGGAAGCTGGAGGCTCCGGTGGAGGTCACGGCCGACGTCCGGCCCGGCGTGGTGAGCATGCCGCACGGCTGGGGGCACGACCTCGACGGCACGCGCACGAAGGTCGCCACGGCGCACGCCGGGGTCAACTCGAACCTGGTCGCCGACGAGACCCTGCTCGACGTCCCGTCGGGGAACGCCGTCCTGAACGGGATCCCGGTCGAGGTCGTGCCGGCGTAGGCCGCGTTTCGTCCTCTGAATGCGGTACTTGCGTGTGCAACTACCGCATTCAGAGGACGAAACGCGAGGGGGTTACCAGGCCTTGGCGAGGTCGGCGTGCTGCCGGACCCAGGCGTGCATGACGATCCCGGCGGCGACACCGGCGTTGATCGAACGGGTCGTGCCGAACTGCGCGATCGAAACGACCAGCGACGCGGTCTTCTGCGCCTCGGCCGACAACCCAGGCCCCTCCTGACCGAACAGCAGGACACACTCGCGCGGCAGCTCCGCTGTCTCGACGGGCTGCGAGCCGGGAGTGTTGTCGACGGCGACGACGGCGAGGCCTTCCGCGGCGGCGAAGGTCAGCAGCCCGTTGACGTCCTCGTGGTGGAGAAGGTGCTGGTAGCGGTCGGTCACCATGGCGCCGCGCCGGTTCCAGCGCCGCCGTCCGACGATGTGCACGGCGGCCGCGGCGAACGCGTTCGCCGTCCGGACCACGGTGCCGATGTTGTGATCGTGCTGGAAGTTCTCGATCGCCACGTGGAACGGATGCCGCCGCGAGTCCACATCGGACACGATGGCCTCGCGCCGCCAGTAGCGATACGGGTCGACGACGTTGCGGCGGTCGCCATTGGCCAGGAGTTCCGGGTCGTAGCGCTCGTCCGCGGGCCACTCGCCTTCCCACGGGCCGACGCCGACCTCTTCCCGCGCCACCCATTCGGTGGGGCCGGCCTCTTCCGACTGAGTCACCGGGTGATTGTCACTCAGCCCATGCTGACGCGGTGCGCCGGTGCGTCCCCGTCCTGGTGGCGGTGACGCCAGCGCTGGTACGTGCCGACGTAGGAGATGATCACCGTCGCCATCGCGATCACGGCGACGAGCGGCAGCGACGAGCGCGGGAACACGGTGTCGTAGAGGTAGTAGGCGTTGAAGCCGCCGGGCAGATCGCCGAGGCCCTGCTGGTGCCGGAAGAAGTTCTCGGCGGCCGTCAGCGGGCACGGCCACGGGAAGACGTTGACGAGAACACCCCATGCGGCGAAGAACACATGCACGAAGATCACCTTCGGCCACCGCCACGCGAGAAAACCACCGAATCCGATGAACATCAGCGCGAAAATGTGCACCGCGACTGTCACGTTCGCCAGGAAACCCGCCACCTCAAGCCCCCTTTCACACCCCTACCAGCGACGTTACCCCTCTCACCTTGAGAAACGCTCACGAAAAAAAGGGGCATCCTCCGTTCGCACACGGAGGATGCCCCCTTTGGGCTGAGGTAATCAGGACAGAGAGCGGAGCTGAAAGATGTGCCCGAAATGGGGCCGAACGCGTGAACCCGCCCTGCCGACGTCGATCGCGGACGCGGGTTCACCACCAGGTGATCAGGACAGACCGAGGTCGTCCTTGTTCAGGATGTAACGGTATTCGAGGCCTTCCTTCTCGATGGCCTCGCGCGCTCCGGTGTCCCTGTCGACGACGGTCGCGACGCCGACCACGTTCGCGCCCGCCTCGCGCAGCGCCTCGACGGCGGTGAGCACGCTGCCGCCGGTGGTCGAGGTGTCCTCGACGGCCAGCACGCGCTGCCCGAGCACCTCGACGCCTTCGATCCGGCGCTGCATGCCGTGCGCCTTGGCGCCCTTGCGGACCACGAACGCGTCGAGCACGACACCGTCGGTCGCCGCGGAGTGCAGCATGGCCAGCGCCACCGGGTCCGCGCCGAGGGTCAGGCCGCCGGCGGCGACGTAGTCCCAGTCGTGGGTGAGCTGGCGGAGCAGCTTCCCGATCAGCGGGGCGGCCGCGTGATGCAGCGTCGCCCGCCGGAGATCGATGTAGTAGTCGGCTTCCTTGCCGGAAGACAAGGTCACCTTGCCGTGCACGACGGCGAGTTCGCCGACCAGTCTCGCCAGTTCGAGTTTCGCCGCTTGATCCAACCCGGGGTACGCCACGGCCGAGAGTCTTACACACGGCCTGTGGCGCACCGCCGGGGTGTTTCCCACGGAGCCGGACCCGGGGTGCTCAGTCACTGCCGGACGTCGCCGCGTCCACGGCCGGGCCCCGGGTCGCCAACCAGGCCGGGACCAGGGTCGCCACCAGCGCGAGCGCCGCGGCGAGCCCGATGATGGACAGGTAGATCAGCGGGGAGCCCATCGGCAGCAGGGAATCGGCCGCCACCAGGCAGAACGGGATGATGGAGCCCGCCGCGACGACGGTGCCGAGCACGATCCCGGTCAGCGCGACGAGTCCGCCTTCGAAACCGGCCATCCGCAGCACCTGCGCCCTGGTGGAGCCGGTGAGCCGCTGGAGGCCGAACTCGCGGCGCCGTCGCACGGTCGCCATCACCAGCGTGTTGGCGACCGAGATCACCGTGTAGGCGATGATCATCCCGACCAGCAGGTAGTTGACCCACGCGCCGACGGCCTGGTCCTTGTCGTGCGCCGCGATGAGCGCGCCCCGGTCGCCGACGAACACCGGCAACCCGGCCGTCGCCTCGCGAAGCCGTTCGGTGAGCGCCGCCGGATCGACGTCCGGGGCGGCCCGGACCAGCAGCTGCGGAGCAAGTCCGGCAGTGGTGTGCGGGGCGAGCAGATCGGCCGGGAACAGCAGGCTCTCGAAGCCGCGGCGCTGGCTGGTCACCGCGACGACCTCGACGTCGACCGGGGTGCCGTCACCGAGCCTCAGGCTCACCGTGTCGCCGACGCCGCGGTCGAAGTCCTTCGCGTAGACGTCGGGGAGCGCGACGGTCCTGCCGGTCAGCGCCTTCAGGTCGCCCTGGGTCACCTTGGTGTCGATCGTCGCGTTCGCGCCGGACGCGGTGAGGCCGATCGCCGGGCGTCCGTCGTCGGAGGAGTCGTACGGCGCTTCGAGGAACACGCTGCTGGTGACGTATTCGGACGCTCCGGCGACACCGGGGACGGCCTGGATCCGCTGGACGAGGTCCGGGGACAGCCCGCCCGCCGCGGATCCGATCACCGCGTCGGCGCGGACGTCCTCGGTGAAGGCCTGGTTGGCCAGCTCCTGCTGGGTGGTCTGGAGGTAGATGTTGGCGGTCGCGATCCCGACGGCGAGCATGATCGGGGTGACCGCGCCCGCCGCCCGGACGATCCCGGCCCGGGTGTTGAGCACGGCGAGCCGGGCGTCGATGCCGCCGAGCAGGCGCATCGGCCACTGGAGGATCGCGGTCGTCACCTTGGCGACGCCGGGGGTGATCATCGCGACGCCGATCGCCCAGAGGATCACCGCGGGTCCGGCGGTGCTGGCCGCGATCGGACCGGTCATCACCGCGACGGTCACGATGGCCAGCGCGGTGCCACCGCCGAAGCAGAGGGCCGCGACCACGAACCGCGTCGGGGTCAGCCAGCGGCGGGTGACCGCGGCCTCGGCGAGCGCCTCGGTCGGCCGGATCTTCCCGGCGCGGCGGCCGGCCACGAAGGCGGCGATGAACACCGCGAGCATCGCGGCGCCCGCGCCGACGACGGCGGGCAGCCAACCCTGGTAGAACCGCAGAACCGCTGGGGCGACGCCGTTTTCGACGAGCTGTCCGAAGAGCCATTCGCCGAGGAACGGGCCCAGTACGGCGGCGAGCGCGGTCGCGAGCAGGCCGACGACCAGCGCCTCGCCGAGCACCATGCGCCGGAGCTGACGCGGGGTCGTGCCGATCGCCCGCATCAGGGCGAGTTCACGGGAACGCTGCTGGGTGGACAGGCTCAGCGTGCTCGCGACGACGAACATCGCGACCATCACCGAAAGCCCGCCCGCCACTCCGGCGATGACGATCAGGTTGGTCCCGCTCGTATCGGCCTCGGGGAACTCCGCGACACCGCGGTCGATCCCGGTCAGGACGTTCGCGCCGGTCGCGACCCCGGCGACCTTCGCCTGCACCGCTTCGACGTCGGCGCCCGGCACGGTGAAGACACCGATGGCGTCGGCCTTGCCGGGATACCCGGAGAGCCGGGCGGCGTCGGTGGCGGAGAAGAACACGGCGGCCCGCGTGATCGAACGCGGCGAACCGGCCACGCCGGCGACCCGGAACGATTCGACCTTGCCGCGCGCGGCGACGTCGACCCGGTCACCGGGCTTCAAGCCCGACGCTGACTCGACGACGACCTCGCCCGCGGCGGGGGCGGTGCCCGTGACCAGTGCGTACGGGGTCAGCGCGGCGGAATCCCAGGCGTGCCCCAAGGCGGGCTGATCGCCTGTCGTGAGCGGAAAGCTCACTTCGCTGACGACGTCCGAAACGCCGGGGACGGTGCGAAGACGGGAGACGAGCCCGTCGTCGAGCCGGACGCGCTCGGGAAGCCGCGCGTCCTCGAACTTGCGTTTGTCGTCGGCGTCGAGGGAGGCCGGGTCTTCCTTGGGCATTTCGAAGGTCTGACCGCCGGTGACGACGATCGGGGCGGCGGCGAGGCGCTGCGGTTCCGCGTTGCCGCGGATTCCGGTCTCCATCAGGCCACCGCAGGAGGCGACGATCAGCGCGCCGAAGAAGACGGCGATGAAGGTTCCGATGAACCCGCCCTTGCGCAGGCGCAGGGTCCGGAAGGCGAGTCGCAGCATCACGCACCCACCCGCGAAGGGCTGCCCCAGGCACCCAGGTGGGTCATGCGCTCGGCGACGACGTCCGCCGTCGGCGCGTGCAGTTCGTCCGCGATCCGGCCGTCGGCGAGGAAGATGACGCGGTCGGCGTAGGAGGCGGCCATCGGGTCGTGGGTCACCATGATCACCGTCTGGCCGGTGCTGCGGACGGAATCGCGCAGCAGCCCGAGGACCTCGGCGGCGGTGCGGGTGTCGAGCGCTCCGGTCGGCTCGTCGGCGAAGACCACGGCGGGCCGGGTGACGAGCGCCCGGGCGATCGCGACGCGCTGCGCCTGCCCGCCGGAAAGCTCGCCGGGAAGGTGCTTGCGGCGGCCGGAAAGCCCGACGCGGTTCAGCATCTCCTCGACGAGGCGGCGATCCGGCTTGGCGCCGGCGAGCTGCTGCGGGAGCGTGACGTTCTGCTCGACGGTCAGCGCCGGGAGCAGGTTGAAGGCCTGGAAGATGAAGCCGACCCGGTCGCGGCGCAGCTTCGTCAGCTTCGTCTCGCTCATCCCGGCCAGCTCCTGCCCGTCCAGCATGACGGACCCCGATGTCGGCCGGTCCAGCCCGGCCGCGCAGTGCAGGAAGGTGCTCTTGCCCGAGCCCGAAGGGCCCATCACCGCGGTGAAGCCGCCACGCGGAAAGGCCAGCGACACCCCGTCCAGGGCGACGACGCCCTTGCCGTATTCCTTGCGGACGCCGTCGAGCCGGACCGCGTCGCCGTTCCACCCACTGTTCATGGGGAAAACCCTAGGAATCCCAGGTCGAAAGCACCCTGGGGCGAGCGTGCGTCTCCTGGGTAGGGCGGGCCCTACCGCACCGTGCCGGTCTTGGCGTCCACGTCGACGTCGTGCTCGATCCCCTTGCCGTCGCGGAGCCCGACCTCCCAGACGAGGGCGCCGTCGGTCGCGCGGTCGATCTCCATCTCGTCGAGCTCACCGGGCTGACTCTGCTGCGCGGCCTGAAGCGCCTTGACCGCGTCGACACTCGCTTGCTCGACCTTCGCCATGTCGTCGCTCGGCTTGGCGGTCTGCTGATCGCCGAGGACCTGACCACCGTCCCGGCTCACCCGGACCTTGTGTTCCTGCCCCTGCGACGCGACCTTGATCTCCCACCCGTCGGGCCCGGGCTCCACATCGAAGACCCGCCCGCCGGGCACGGCACCGGCCGCCGCTTGGATCGCCTTGACCGGCTGGGCGCGGCCCGCGCTCTGCCCTGGTGCCGCCGGTCCGGGCTCGGTGGAACAACCGGCCAAGACCAGCGTCAGCACCCCGGCCGCGACAAGACGTGGTGACCTCATGATCCGCGGGTACCCGCCCGGTGCGGCCCCGAATCGTCGCCGGCGGGATGGCACTGTGGGGTGATGGTTTCCGACGGACAGGGCTGGCTCCAGGTCGGTGAACTGACGATGGCGTTCGCGCTGTCGGCGGCGATCGGGCTGGAACGGCAGATAAGGGGCAAAAGCGCCGGATTGCGAACCCAGACCATCGTGGGTACGGCGTCCGCGCTGATCCTTTTGGTCAGTAAATACGGTTTCGGCGACATCCTCGCGACCGGGCAGGTGGTCCTCGACCCGTCCCGGATCGCCGCGCAGATCGTCTCCGGTGTCGGCTTCCTCGGCGCCGGACTGATCATCACCAGGCAGGGCGCGATCCGGGGACTCACCACGGCCGCCGCCGTCTGGGAGACCGCGGCCATCGGCATGGCTGCGGGCGCCGGACTGTTCTTGCTGGCGATGGTGGTGACAGCCATGCACTTCGTGGTGGTGCTCGGTTTCACTTGGCTGACCAAGCACTTGCCGGGTGGCACGGGCACGACCAGGCTTCGCGTGAGTTACGCGGACGGGAAGGGAGTGCTGCGCGACCTGCTGGAGCTGTGCACGAAGCGCCGGTGGTCGGTCACGTCCCTGCGGATCGCCGGCGACCGGGACGGCGAGGTGACGGTGACGCTCGATCTCACCGGACCCGATCACGCCAACGCCGTCACCGTGCTGGCCGCGGCCGACGGGGTGCGGTCGATCGAAACCACGGACGACGATTAGCTCGGTGCCGGCGGGCGTGCCCGCGTGATCGGAGACGGATCTCGCGTGTTTGGAGACGGATCTCGCGTGATCAGAGGCGGATCTCGCGTGATCGAGGGCGGATCTCGCGTGATCGGAGACGGAACACGCGAGCGCGACGTCGATCAGGTGCGGCCCTTGCCGCCGAACCCGCCACCGAGTTTGCGCAGCACCGCGCGCGGCAGCAGGCCACCGACCGCGACGATCGCCTTGTACTGCAGGCTCGGCACCGAGATCACCTTGCCGCGCCGCAGATCCGCGAGCGCCTCGTCGACGACCTGGTCCACGCCGAGCCAGAACGCCTTCGGGCCGGGCCTGTCCAGTCCCGCCCGCTCGTGGAACTCCGTGGTGGTGAACCCGGGGCAGAGCGCCATCATGCGGATGTTCTTCGGCAGCGAGGCGGCGATGCCCTCGGTGAACGAGGTGACCCAGTTCTTGCTGGCCGTGTACGTCGAGCCGCGGCCGCTGAAGAAACCGGCGACCGAACTGACGTTGATGATCGCGCCATGGCCGCGTTCGATCATCCCCGGCAGCGCGGCGCGGGTCAGCCGCAGGACCGCGGTGACGTTGACGTCGAGCTGACGCTGGAGCGCGTCCGGCGGGATGGTCCAGAAATCGCCGTTGAGGCCGAAGCCCGCGTTGTTCACCAGGAGGTCCACCGGCGCTTCGGCCAGGCGGTTCTCGACCAGCTCACGTCCGTCCACTTCGGACAGATCGGCGGGCAGGACGACGACGTCGACGCCGTGCGCCTCGACCAGTTCCGCGGCGAAGCCCTCCAGCCTGTCGACGTCGCGGGCGACAAGCACGAGGTCGTACGCCTCGCCGGCCAGCCTGCGCGCGAACTGCGCGCCGATGCCGGCGGTGGCGCCGGTGATCAGGGCGGTTTGAGTCATATCGGGAACCTACTCCTCGGTCGGGTTCCGGAAAGGGCCCGGACGCGCCGGTGTGAGGGTCACCCACCGTGGGGGTTTGACGTGCAATGGCGAAAGTCGGGAAGTATCGTCCCGCCCCATGGGGAAGCACAGCAGGCGCAAGCCGAGCTACCTGCCCAAAGTCGCGGCCGGCGCGGCGCCGCTGGCGTTGCTGCTCGCCGGTCCGGGAACCGCGCTCGCCACCCAGACGGACCCGGCGATCCCGCTCCCTCTCGACCACCAGCGCGAAGGCACCCTCGAACGCGGTGTCGGCTTCAGCAGCGAAGGGGACACGTCCGTCTTTCGCGGCTTCCTGACCAGCACTGAACGGAACGTCTACAGCAAGGACCTCGGCGACGCGAAGGTCGTCGCGGACGTCCGTCGCTCGGTGAGCGAGACCGTCGAAACCCGCGACGGCGTCACGGCCCGCCCGGACAAGGTCGGCGCGCTCGCCGCGGCGAAGACCTCCGAAGCCGCCGTGCAGGGCCAGCGGGAGACGGTGAAGCTCGACCGCTACGGCAGTGTCGTGTCCGGGAACGAGACCCAGCTCGAGAGGACCGGCGCACGGCTGACCGAGGCGGCGCTCGACCCGCGCACCGGCGCCCCCACTCTCGTCTCCGAGGACAGCCGCGGGCTTCGCGCGGCCGAGGGGACCTATCACGCCGTCCGCCCGCTGCCCGGGGTCGGCGTGATCAACGAGACCCAGCAGCACACCGGCGGGGAACTCGGCCGGGGCCTGCGGCTCGACGGCGGGTTCTCCGGCGTCCTCGGCGGCGCGCTGGAAGCGGGCCGGTCTTCCGGGCACGGGGTCGACGTCGGCGATTTCGCCGCCATCGGGGCGACGTCGGCGCAGCACGGGATCGGCCGGTTCAAGGGTGTCCTGCCGATGGACGCCGGCTCGGGCCTCGGCTACGGCCAAGAGCACGCTTTCGGCGGCACGATCGGGCCGGGAACCGGGTTGGTGACCACCGGGCAGGACGCGGACCTGGCGCAGAACGGCGCCGGACTCACCGGGTCCGGTTCGAACAGGATCAGCGGCGATCTCGGCATCGGTGAGGTCGCGTCCGCTCGCGGCAGCACGACGACGTCACTTCGCGGGGTCCTGCCCACCGCAGATCCCGCGCAGGCTGGACGGGTGACGCAGTCCGGGACGCTCGACCTGACGCTGCTCGGTCAGCCGTCGCACACCGGCTTCACCGCCGGCGCGCTCCCGCTGGAGATCAAGCGGTCCTAGCTCTGGGGCTCGACGTCCTCAGGAGCATCGGCCTGCCAGTGACGGCCCGGGGTCGAGGCGTTGTCGTACTCCTCGTCGAACGGGTCCACGATGTCGGCGATCTCGCCGAGGTCGCGCAGCAGCCGCTCCAGCCGCGACGGCCCGGCGTTCGGGGCGACGCTCGCGAGCACCCACTCGTTTTCCAGCCACGCCACGCCGACGTCGCCGCCGAGTGAGTCGGCCGCGTCGACGAGTTCCTGCGTGATCACCTTGCGGGCACCCTCGGAATCGTCCGCGAAGGCGTAGCGCTGGCCGATCGGGCCGAGCATCTCGGGCATGTCCTGGCGCTGGAACGGCACGCTGGACAGCCACATCTCCAGCGGCGTCTCGTGCACGCGGTTGCAGCGCACGGCGACGACGACCGCCGGGATCTGCCCCTCGGACTCGATGTCGAAGATGAAGACGGGACGCCGCCCGTCGGAGGTGAAGGTGGACCCGGCCACGACGTTGACCGCCATCTGGGCGCCGAAGTACCCGATCGCGCCCTTGGACCACTGCTTCGGCAGCCGTTCGTCCTCTTCGACGAACTGCCAGCCGCGCAACTCGGCCCAGCGCATGCGCTCGCGATTGCGCGAGCCCTCCTTCGCCCGGTCGGCCGCGAGCAGCGCCAGCCCCGCCACCAAGGCGACGGCGGCGATGACGAACCAGATCCACGCCGGAATACCCACGACGGTCAGGGTATCCCCCTGCCCTCACCGGATGTGATCGCCGGGCGCCGTGTCGCGCACCCCTTTCGGTGCCGGGCCCGGGAAAGACCACGAAAGACGCGGTGAAAGGTCGACAAATCGCTGTGTCGCCAAGGGCTTCAGGGTGTTTGCCGCGACGCTGCAATTGCGGACCCGCGTGACCAGACGGACGACACGTGGTGGGGGTCAGGTCGGGCGTTTGGTCGTGAGTGGCAAGGACGGTTCCGACGGACTCGTATTTGCCTACCCACTGATGTGGCTGGCGAGTGTGGAGGATTTGGGACGTTGAGTGTCCCGGATCTTCCACGCTCGACTGGTGCTGGATAGTGGAGTGTGGTCGACCTCGTCTGCCATCGGTCCTGACCGATACGACCTTGATCAACGGAGGATCGGGGACGTTGAGTGTCCCGGATCATCCGTTGATCAAGGTCCGAGGCTGGGCGCTCCTGGCGATTCCTCGTGAGTGGCAGAGACGGTTCTAACCGTCCTTGCCACTCACGAGGACCGGACCGATGGCCCACCGCGACCTCACTCCACCCGAGTGACCGTGAGGACCTCCGAAGCCTCCTGGGACGGGATGTCGACCCGCACCGTGTCACCGTCCCGGATCTCACCGGCCAGCAGCTGTTTCGCCAGCTTGTCGCCGATCGCCGACTGCACGAGCCGCCGCAGCGGCCGCGCGCCGTAGATCGGGTCGAAGCCGTTCAGCGCGAGCCACTCGCGGGCCCCGGCGGTGACCTCCAGCGTCAGGCGGCGCCGCGACAGCCGGGCGGCGAGCCGCTCGATCTGGATGTCCACAATGGACGTCAGTTCGTCGGTGCCGAGCGCGTGGAAGACCACGATGTCGTCCAGCCGGTTCAGGAACTCCGGTTTGAACTGCCGCTGCACCACCGACATCACCGCGTCGTTGCGCTGACGCTCGTCGAGCGCCGGGTCGGCGATGGCCTGCGAACCGAGGTTCGAGGTCAGCACCAGGATGGTGTTGCGGAAGTCCACCGTCCGGCCCTGGCCGTCGGTGAGCCGTCCGTCGTCGAGCACCTGGAGGAGCACGTCGAACACGTCCGGGTGCGCCTTCTCGACCTCGTCGAGCAGCACCACCGAATACGGCCGCCTGCGCACCGACTCGGTCAGCTGCCCGCCCTGGTCGTAGCCGACGTAGCCCGGAGGCGCCCCGACCAGGCGCGCCACCGAGTGCTTCTCGGCGTACTCGCTCATGTCGATCCGCAGCATCGCGCGCTCGTCGTCGAACAGGAACTCGGCGAGGGCCTTCGCCAGCTCGGTCTTGCCGACGCCGGTCGGGCCGAGGAACAGGAACGAACCGGTCGGCCGGTCGGGGTCCGCGACGCCGGCCCGGGTGCGGCGCACCGCGTCCGAGACGACCTGCACGGCCTCCTTCTGCCCGATGACGCGCCTGCCGAGCTCCTCCTCCATCCGGAGCAGCTTCCCCGTCTCTCCCTCCAGCAGCCGTCCCGCCGGGATGCCGGTCCACGCGCTGACCACGTCGGCGACGTCGTCCGCGCTGACCTCTTCCTTGAGCATGACGTTCTGCTGGCTGACCTCACTGGCGGCCGTCGCGGCTTCGAACTCCTTCTCCAGCGCGGGAATCCGGCCGTAGCGGAGTTCGGCGGCCTTGCCGAGGTCGCCGTCGCGTTCGGCGCGCTCGGACTCGCCGCGCAGCTGCTCCAGCTGCTCCTTGAGTTCGCGGACGCGCTCGATCGAGCCCTTCTCGTTCTGCCAGCGCGCCGTCAGCGCCGTCAGCGTCTCCCGCTTCTCGGCCAGCTCCGACCGAAGCGCGGCGAGCCGCTCCTTCGAGGCGGCGTCGTCCTCTTTGGACAGCGCCATCTCTTCGATCTCCATACGCCGCACGGCGCGTTCGACCTCGTCGATCTCGACCGGCCGGGAGTCGATCTCCATGCGGAGCTTCGACGCGGCCTCGTCGACCAGGTCGATCGCCTTGTCCGGCAGGAACCGGGCGGTGATGTAGCGGTCGGACAGCGTCGCGGCGGCGACCAGCGCGGCGTCGGTGATGCGCACGCCATGGTGCACCTCGTACCGCTCCTTGAGCCCGCGCAGGATGCCGATGGTGTCCTCTGTGGACGGTTCGCCGACCAGCACCTGCTGGAAGCGCCGCTCCAGCGCGGCGTCCTTCTCGATGTGCTGGCGGTACTCGTCGAGCGTGGTCGCGCCGACCATCCGCAGCTCGCCGCGGGCGAGCATCGGCTTGATCATGTTGCCCGCGTCCATCGCGCCCTCGCCGGTCGCGCCCGCGCCGACGATGGTGTGCAGCTCGTCGATGAAGGTGACGACCTCGCCCGCGGAGTCGGTGATCTCCTTGAGCACGGCCTTCAGCCGCTCTTCGAACTCGCCGCGGAACTTGGCGCCCGCGACCATCGAGCCGAGGTCCAGCGCCACCACGCGCTTGCCGCGCAGCGATTCCGGCACGTCACCGGCGATGATGCGCTGGGCGAGCCCTTCGACGATGGCCGTCTTGCCGACGCCGGGCTCGCCGATGAGCACCGGGTTGTTCTTGGTGCGGCGCGAGAGCACCTGCACCACGCGGCGGATCTCGGTGTCGCGGCCGATCACCGGGTCCAGCTCGCCGGCGCGGGCTCGCGCTGTCAGGTCGACGCCGTACTTCTCCAGCGCCTTGAACGTGCTTTCCGGATCCGCGCTGGTGATCCGCGCCGAGCCGCGCACCTTGGCGAACGCCTCGCGCAGCGCGTCCGGGGTGGCGCCGTGCCGTTTGAGCAGGTCGGCGACCGGGCCGCCCTCGGTGGCGAGGCCGACGAGGAGGTGCTCCGTCGAGACGTACTCGTCGCCGAGTTCGGTCGCGAGCTTCTGCGCGTGCGTCAGCGCCTTGACCGCGTTCGTGTCGAACTGCGGGCTCGACACGGTGGCCCCGGTCGCCGACGGCAGCGCCGCGATCAGCGGCTCCAGCTCCTTGTGCACCTGCTCCGGATCGGCCCCGACCGCGGTCAGCAGCGGTGCGGTGAGCCCCTCACCCTGCGCCAGCAGGGCGCCGAGCAGATGCGCGGCCGCCACGTGCGGGTTGCCCGCCATCGTGGCCGCCTGCGCCGCCGACGAGATCGCCTGCTGGGTCTTCGTGGTCGGGTTGAAAGCGTCCATCCCTCACCTCGTACTAGGTCTTGCGAAGTTCTTGTCGACTCGTACAACGTCAGAAAAGTTGAGTCTGTTCCGCTCAAGTCTGAAAAGTTCAGCCGCCCGTCGGCGAGACGGCCTCCGCGGGCAGGCGCGGGCCCACCCGGCCGAGCCCGACGACGGCCGCGCAGGCACACGCGGCCACGAGCACCCACGGGATCCACACTGCCACGGAGAACAGCCCGACGACGGCCGGAGCGATCACCGCGGCGAGCGTGAACGCGTATTGGAAGGCCGCCAGATAGCGGCCACGGGCCTCCGGCGGCGCCGCGGCTTCGGCCAGCGCCCCGGACCGCGGACCGAACGCGAGATCGCCCGCCGCGAGCACGAGGGTCGCGCAGAGCAGGTAGATCGGCTGCAAGACCTTCGGCACGAACACCACCAGGAGGCACGCCAGGCACCACACGGCGAACAACGCCGAGCCCGCGCGCATGGCGGAGATCCGGGTCAGCCGCCGGGTGAGCCGCAGCCCGACGACTCCACCCAGACTGGTGACGACGGTGAGCAGCGCGATGATCGCGCCGGGCAGCCACCGGGGCCCCTGCAGGGCGTTGAAGACGTACACCGGCATCCCGATGAGGAAGAAGTCCATCGTGAGCGCGAAGAGCCCGCTGAACACGATCAGCGCCAGGTACGGGCGGTTCCGCCAGACCCGCGCGGGCCCCGTAAGCCGCCTCGGCCGCCGCCGGACCGGCGGCACCAGCGTCGAGAGGATGGCCGCGGCGACGACGAAAGTGGCGACGTCGATCATCACGGCGACGTACAGGCCCTCGCGCCCGATCCACATCAGCAGCCCGGCCGCCGCGAGCCCGCCCAGCCCGAAGCCCGCGGAGCGGACCATCGCGGCTTCGGCGAACGGCCGGTCCTTCGGCCCTTCGCCCGCCACGTCGGCGATGAGCGAGAACTGCGAGCTGTAGAACAACTGCTGCCCGGACGCGAGCATGACCGACGCGCCGACGACGCCGGCGAAACCACCGGCGAGCAGGAAAGCGCCCACTCCGGCGGCTTGCAGGACGTGGGCGCAGATCATCACCGTCCGCGGGCCGATCAGGTCGACGAGCCGTCCGGCGAACGCGGGGACGAGCAGCCCGGCCAGCGCACCGAGCGTGACCGCCGCCCCCGCCTGGGCGAGCGGCAGACCCACCACACGGATGACGAAGACGAGGCCCAGCGGGAGAAAGAGTCCCGAGCCGAAGTTGTCGATTCCCAACGCGACCAGCAACGCGACCCGGCTCCGCACCACTTCGACGCTACCGGCGTGACAGCGCTACGAAAGGTCCGTTCAGTCAAGACCGGCGGGTAGCAACAAAACCCCTCAGACGGGGCATGTGCGGCCGCCGAGGACCGCGCGGACATCGGCGTTCATCTCCGCCAGGCGAGTGGTCAACTCGATGACCTTTTCGTCGTCCCAGTCACCGAGCGCGCGCTCCATGAACTCCAGATAACCGGCCCGCCGCCGTCCCAATTCCTCGCGGCCCCGTTCGGAGATGCTGATGATCGACGCGCGGCCGTCCTCGGGGGCGGGACGGCGGTCGACCATCCCCGCCGCGGACAGCTGGGAGATTTGACGGCTCACGACCGAAAGGTCCACGAAACGTCGTTTGGCGAGTTCCGAGGGACGCGCCTCGCCGTGCTTCGCCAGATCGGAAAGCAGCATCGCGGCCGCCGGATGCAGACCGGGGTCGTCCTGCCAGGCCTGCATTATCCAGGCGTGCTGCAGTTGGGAGGCGGCCTTCAGCTCACGCATCAGTTCGACCCTGGCGTCGTCTGCGGAGCTCATCCGTGCCTCCCGGCTACTTGTACAGTACAACTTTATTCGGCGACGCTTGCGTAAGACAACTATTTACCTCGTGAGATCGCCCACTGCCACGCGGATTCGAGTACACCCGTCCGGAGCAACGATGCGGGCAAAAGGGCTCCCGGCAGCTAGTCTCGCGAACGAGGCCGGAACCAGCCGACCGGCCGACAGCCACTGACCGGAGAGGTGAATGGTCCGTGAATTCTTCTCCAGTGGTCCCTCGTCCGTGAACCTGGGAAACTCTCTTCCGGTATGCGCTTCCCGATCAGCGACTCCCAGCCCGTGACGGCCGACGCGGTCAGCCCGGTACCCCGGTCGTCGGCGCCACGCGAAGCCCCGCCCGCGGTCACCGCGATGGTGCGGCTCATCCGTGACACCTGGGCGAAGTCGGAACCGTTCATCCCGGAGATCTCACAGTTCTTCTACGGGATGCTGTTCACCCTCGCGCCCGCCACCCGCGACTTCTTCCCGATCAACATGGAGGTCCAGCGCGGCAGGCTGGTGCGCGCGCTGGTCCACATCGTGCAGATGGTCGACCGGCCGGACGACCTCGTGCCGTTCCTGACCCAGCTGGGCCGCGACCACCGCAAGTTCGGTGTCATCCCGCGGCACTACGAGGCCGTCGGCACCGCGCTGCTCGCCTCGCTCAAGAACCACCTCGGTCCGGACTGGACACCCGAGGTCGAACGGGCCTGGGCCGAGGCGTTCACCATCGTCGCCCGCGCGATGCAGGAGGCCGCCGCGGCCGACGTCAACCCGGCGTCGTGGTCGGCCACCGTGCTCGAACACCGGCGGCTCACCTGGGATCTCGCCCTGGTCCGCGTCCAGCCCGAATTCCCGGTGCCGTACCAACCGGGTCAGTACATGAGCGTCGAAGTCCCGCAGCGGCCGAGGCTCTGGCGCTACCTGTCCCCGGCGAACGCGCCGCGCGAGGACGGCGGGATCGAGTTCCACGTGCGCGCCGTCGACGGCGGCTGGGTGTCCCGCGCCATCGTCAGCCACACGCAGCCGGGCGACGTCTGGCGGCTGGGGCCGCCGCTCGGCAGGCTCGCCGTCGACCGGACCGACGGCCGCGACGTGCTGATGATCGCGGGCGGCACCGGCGTCGCGCCGCTGCGCGCCATTCTGGACGACCTCGCGCAATGGGGCGAGAACCCGAAGGTCCAGCTGTTCTACGGCGGACCGTCGCGTGAGGACCTTTACGACCTCGACGAGCTGCGCGCCCTCGCGGCCACGAACCCGTGGCTCACCGTGACCCCGGTGGTCGAGCACGGCGAGGAAGCACCCGGCTGCGTCCAGGGCACGTTGGCGGAAGCCGTTACACAGCAAGGATCCTGGCCGGGGCATCGCATCCTCGTCGCCGGCTCGCCCGCGATGATCCGGGCGACGGTGTCCCGGATGCTGGTCGCGGGCAGCGCGCTCGACCAGATCGCGTACGACCCCTTCACCATCGACTAGCCGCCTGAATTCGATTCCACAATGGTGATCAGTCGACGGCCGCATACCGTTACGTGACACCCGAATCACGGGGAAAACGCCACCCGATCGGGGGATCACACTTTCTCCGAGAACTGGCGAAAAACACTGTTGGACAAGGGAAATCCTGTCCTGCGTGATCACCTTCACTTAGTGCCAGAGGGGGTTGACGGCGCGTATATCGTTTGCTCCGTTCGAGCGGGAAACAACCATTCGTGGATCCTTTTGCGACTTTCGGGCCTACAGTCGAGATCCCTCGGGGGAAACAAGCACGATGACATCGGGTCTGGAGAATATGCCCGATCCAACTGGAGAAAATCGTTCACCCATGACTGCCGAAACAGTGAAGTACGAGCATCCACCCAGATCGTCCAGATCTTCACCGATTCCCGTTCCGCCGTTGATCGAGACACCCTCGGTGGACAAGACCGTCCAGATGGCGAAGCTCGTCCGGACGAGTTTCGCCGCTGTCGAAACGAAGGCCGACGAGCTCTCCCAGTACTTCTACGGTGCGCTTTTCTCCGTTTCGCCGGATACCAGGGCGTTGTTCCCGATCAACATGGCCACCCAACGAAATCGTTTACTGCGCGCGCTCGTCTACGTCGTGCAGATGGTGGACCGGCCCGAAGAACTCACCACCTTCCTCAGCCAGCTCGGCCGCGATCACCGGAAGTTCGACGTCCTCGGCCGGCATTACGACGCGGTCGGCGTCGCGCTGATCGCCACGTTGAAAAGGTTCTTGAAAGACGACTGGACGCCCGAAGTCGAGGAGGCCTGGGTCACCGCGTACGGCGTCATTTCGAAGACCATGCGCGACGCCGCGAGCAAGGAGATCGGGCCCGCGTGGTGGAAGGCGCCCGTCGTCGAGCACCGGCTCGTGTCCCCCGACGTCGCCATCGTCAAGGTGCGCACCGATCAGCCGCTCCCGTACCGGGCCGGCGGCTACGTCAGCGTCGAAGTCCCGCAGCGGCCCCGGATGTGGCGGTACCTCTCGCCCGCCACCGCGCCGCACGACAACGGGTTGATCGAGTTCCACGTGCACGCCGTGCGCGGCGGCTGGGTCTCCCGCACGATCGTCCACCACACCCGCTTCGGCGACGTCTGGCGCCTCGGTCCGTCGCTCGGCGCGCTTTCGGTGCACCACACCGAAAGCCGTCCGCTGCTGATGATCGGCGGCGGCACCGGCGTCGCGCCGCTGCTCGCCCTGCTCGACGAGATGGCGCGCTGGAAGAACAACCCGCCGGTGCACCTGTTCTTCGGCGGCCACCGGCCGGACGACCTGTACGCGCTCGACCACCTCCGCGTGCTGGCCGTCACCTGCCCTTGGCTGACGGTGACCCCGGTGACCGAGGAAGGCACCATCGCCGGTGGCGACCGCGGCACGCTGGCCACCGCGGTCACGCAGCGCGGCGCCTGGAAGGAGCGTGACGTGTTCGTCGCCGGTTCGCCGTCGATGATCCGCGCGACGATCGCGAAACTGCTCGCCGCCGGGACCGACCTGGCCCGGATCAAATACGACCCCTTCACCCTGGACTGAGCCCATACTTCGTTCGTATTAGGCCGATCGGCTGTTCTACCTGGGCCTGACGCAGCAGTAGGTCTGCGAATCATTGACCGCGGTCACCGGCGGATTTATGGTCTAGACCACATTGCTCCCCCTCGCGGGAACACCGTCGTTCCATCCCCAGGAGCCGGCATGACCGTCAAACGCAAGCTCGTGGCAGCCGCCGCCGGTGCGATCCTCGCCCCGATCGCCATCGTCGCCATCCCCCAGGTGGCCAGCGCCCATGGCTACGTGCTGTCCCCGCCCAGCCGCCAGGCGAACTGCGCCCAGGGCAAGGTTTCCGGCTGTGGCGCCATCGTCTACGAACCGCAGAGCGTCGAAGGCCCCAAGGGGCTCCGCAGCTGCAACGGCGGTCTTCCGGGATTCGCCGAGCTCAACGACGAGTCGAAGTCGTGGCCCGCCGCGTCGGTCGGCAACAGCGTGACCTTCAACTGGAAGTTCACCGCCTACCACCGGACCACGAACTACGAGTACTACATCGGCGGCACCAAGATCGCCGACATCAGCGGGAACAACTCCGCGCCCAAGGACCCGACGTCCCACACGGTCAGCCTGAACGGCTTCAGCGGACGGCAGAAGGTCCTCGCCATCTGGAACATCGCGGACACACCGATGGCCTTCTACAGCTGCATCGACCTGCAGATCGGCGGCGGCAACCCGCCCACCAGCAACCCGCCGACCACCAGCAACCCGCCCTCGACGTCGAACCCGCCGAGCAGCACCACCAACCCGCCCACCGGCGGCACGTGGGCGGCCGGGACGGCCTACACGGTCGGCAGCACGGTGACCTACGGCGGCGCGACCTACCGCTGCCAGCTGGCCCACACGGCCATCCAGGGCTGGGAACCGCCGAACACCCCCGCGCTCTGGACCCGGCAGTGAAGCTGGCCCTCGTTCTCGTCGCCGGTCTCGTGGCCCTCGCGGGCTGCGGGGCCGGTGATGGCTCACCTCCCAACGCCGGTGCCCCGATCTCCCCGGTCCCTCAATCGGCCGCGCCGGCGTCCGCCGACTACAACGACGCCGACGTGATGTTCCTGCAGATGATGCTCGCCCACAACGACCAGGGCGTGGAGATCGTCAAGCTGGTGAAGACCAAGCAGGCGCAGAAGCAGGAGCTCAAGGATCTCGCGGCCGCCATCGAGGCGACGCAGCTGACCGAGAGCACCGACATGCGGAACTGGCTGAAGAACTGGGGCAAACCCGAGACGGGCTCCATGGACCCGAACGCGCACCATCATCACGGTGGCGACGGGCTCACGGACAAGGGTCTGCTCGAAGCGCTGTCCAAAAAGGATGGTGCGGAGTTCACCCTCGACTTCGCCGACATCTTCGTGGCGCACCAGCACAACGGGGTCGCGCTGGCGAGGACCGAACTGAAGGACGGCAAGGACCCGGGGTCGAAGGCCCTGGCCCAGCGGATCATGGACTCGCGCACCGGCGAGGTCCAGCAGATCCGGACCCTGGTCCCCGGCCAGTAACGCGTTTAGTCCTCTAAATGCCCAGGACGCCTTCCGGCGCCAGACCACGGTCAGGGCATTTAGAGGACTAATTGCGTTTTTTGGGCTTCCAGACGACGAGCGCGGTCTGCTGCCGCAGCGGAACGAGATCCTTGCGGTAGGAGGCGTGCACGGCAGCGGCCGTCTGTTCGGCGGTGAGGTACGCCGCCGTGAGCTCCTCGGTCAGTTCGGCGATCCGGGCGCGGAGCGCGTCGACCTGGTTTTCCAGCTCGATGATCCGCTTGATGCCCGCGAGGTTGACACCGTCCTCTTGGGACAGTCGCTGCACTTCGCGGAGCAGCGCGATGTCCCGCATGGAGTACCGGCGGCCACCCCCGGACGTCCGGCCCGGCGACACGAGCCCCTGGCGGTCGTAGGACCGCAGGGTCTGCGCGTGCAGGCCGGACAGCTGTGCCGCCACCGAGATGACGAACACCGGGGTGTCCTCGTCCGCACCGTGCGGCAGCCCGCCGAACATCGTGCTCACCTGCCTTCGAGAAGTTCGGTGATCTCCGGTCGCGGGTCGTGATCGGACATGGCCTCCGCGTAGGCCTCCAGCGCTTCACGGGCCTTGTCGTCCAATTTGGACGGAATGGCCGCCTGCAGGGTGACCAGCAGGTCGCCCTGCGAGCCGTCCCGCTTCGCGATCCCCTTGCCGCGCACGCGAAGCACGCGGCCGCTCGCCGTGCCTTGCGGCACCTTCAGCGAGACCTTGCCCTCCAGCGTCGGCACGGTGATCGTGCCGCCGAGGGCCAGTTCCGCGAAGGACACCGGCACGGAGATCGTCAGGTCGAGGCCCTGGCGCCCGAACACCGCGTGCGGCGCGACGTGCACGCGGACGTACAGGTCGCCCGGCTGCGCGCCGCCCTTGCCCGGTTCGCCCTGACCGGCCAGCCGGATCCGCTGGTCGTCGGCGACGCCCGGCGGGATCCGCACGGTCAGCGTGCGGGTGCGGGTGCTGACGCCCTCGCCCGCGCATTCCGGGCAGGGGTCGTCGATGATCGTGCCGCGGCCGCGGCAGTCGCGGCACGGCTCGGAGAACGCGAACGCGCCCTGGCTCCGGCTGACCAGCCCGCTGCCCTGACAGGTCGAACACGTCCTCGGGGAGGTCCCCGGCTTCGCGCCGTTCCCGCCGCAGGTGGAACAGGTCGCCGGGCTCGACAGCCGCAGCGGCAGGGTCGCGCCCTTGACCGCCTCGGTGAAGTCGATCCGGACGTCGGTCTCCACGTCCGCGCCGCGCTGCGGCCGGTTCGCCGTGGCACCGGCCGCGGCGCCGCGGCGGCCGAAGAGACCGCCGAGGATGTCGCCGAGACCGCCGAAGCCGCCCTGCTGCTGGCCCGCCTGGCCGAAGATGTCGCCGACGTCGAAGCCGCCGCTCCCGCCGCCACCGCCCGGGAAGCCGAAGCCACCCGGACCGCCGGAGCCGAAGAGGCGGCGAGCCTCGTCGTACTCCTTGCGCTTGGACGCGTCGGAAAGAACGCCGTACGCCTCGGAAACCGCCTTGAACTTCTTCTCGGCCTCCGCGTTGCCCGCGTTGGCGTCGGGGTGGTTCTCCTTGGCCAGCTTGCGATAGGCCTTCTTGATCTCGTCCGCGGTGGCGTCGGAGGAGACGCCCAGCTCACGGTAGAAGTCCTTACCGATCCATTCCCGTGCACTCACCGAACGTCTCCTCCTTTCACGCCGTATCGCCGATCAGCGGTTGTTCTCATCGAAAAGTTCGCCCTCGAGCGGCAGCTCGCCGCCGACGGGCGGGTCCACCGGGGCGTCCTGCGCCGCCGGCGCGGGAGCGGCTCCCGGCTCGTGGTCGGTGACCCCGACCAGCGCCGCGCGCAGCACGCGCTCGCCGAAGCGGTAACCGCGGCGCATGACCGTGGTGACCGTCGGGCCGGCGACGTCCGGCGAGGTGCTGTGCTGGACGGCTTCGTGCACGCTCGGGTCGAAGGCTTCGCCCTCGGCGCCGAACGGTTCGAGCCCCGACCGCTGCAGGCTCCCGACCAGCTTCTCGCCGACCGCCTTGAAGGCACCGGTCAGATCGCCGTGCTGCTCCGCGCGCTCGAGGTCGTCGAGCAGCGGGAGCAGGTCGTTGACGACCGACGCCTTCGCACCGGTGACGACCTGTTCGCGGTCGCGGTCCACGCGCTTGCGGTAGTTGGCGTACTCCGCCTGGAGACGCTGGAGGTCGGCGGTGCGTTCCGCCAGCTCCTTCTCCAGATCGGTGGCCACCGACACCGCCTCGCCCATGATGGAGTCCCCGAGGCCGGGGCCCGCGTGCGTCGCGGGCTCCGGCGCTTCGGTCACTACCGGTTCTTCGGCCGGAGCGGCGTGCTTCGGACCGTCCTGAGGTTCGGCCGGGGCGGCCGGACGGACCTCACCGGTCAGCGGGTCGATCCGCCTACGGTCCCGCACGACCACCGGTTCCTCCGGGCCACGGCCCTCGGTCTCGTCGTAGCGTCCCGTCACTTCTTGTCCTTCTCGTCCTCTTCGACGATCTCGGCGTCGACGACGTCGTCCGCCTTGGCCTGGGAACCGGTGCCCTCGCCGGCCGCACCGGCGGCGCCTTCACCGGCGGCACCTTCGGCGCCCGGGGTGGCGTTGGCGTAGAGCGCGGTGCCCAGCTCCTGCGAAGCGGTGTTCAGCTTCTCGATGGACTCGCGGATCTTCGCCGAGTCGGTGCCCTTGAGCGCCTCGTTGGCCTCGTCGATCGCGGACTTCACCTTGCCCTTGAGCTCGTCGGGCAGCTTGTCCTCGTTGTCCTTGACGAACTTCTCGGTCTGGTAGACCAGCGTCTCCGCCTGGTTGCGGGTCTCCGCCTCCTCGCGGCGCTGCTTGTCCTCCTCGGCGTGCGCCTCGGCGTCCTTGACCATGCGCTCGATGTCGTCCTTCGGCAGCGCGGAGCCACCGGTGATCGTCATCGACTGCTCCTTGTTCGTGCCGAGGTCCTTCGCGAGGACGTGCACGATGCCGTTGGCGTCGATGTCGAAGGTGACCTCGATCTGCGGCACGCCACGCGGGGCGGGCGGGAGACCGGTCAGCTCGAACATGCCGAGCTTCTTGTTGTGCGCGGCGATCTCGCGCTCACCCTGGAACACCTGGATCTGCACCGACGGCTGGTTGTCGTCCGCGGTGGAGAAGATCTCCGAACGCTTGGTCGGGATCGTGGTGTTGCGCTCGATGAGCTTCGTGAACACGCCGCCCTTGGTCTCGATGCCCAGCGAAAGCGGGGTCACGTCGAGCAGCAGGACGTCCTTGACCTCGCCCTTGAGCACACCGGCCTGCAGCGCGGCGCCGACGGCGACGACCTCGTCCGGGTTCACGCCCTTGTTCGGCTCGCGGCCGCCGGTCAGCTCCTTGACCAGGTCCGACACGGCCGGCATGCGGGTGGAACCACCCACGAGCACGACGTGGTCGATGTCGCCGACGGCGACACCCGCGTCACGGATGACGTTGTTGAACGGCTTGCGGGTGCGCTCGAGCAGGTCCGAAGTGATCTTCTGGAACTCGGCGCGGGAGAGCTGCTCGTCGAGGAACAGCGGGTTCTTGTCCGAGTCCACGGTGATGTAGGGCAGGTTGATGCCCGCGGAGTTCGAGCTGGACAGCTCGATCTTCGCCTTCTCGGCCGCCTCACGGATGCGCTGGAGCGCCATCTTGTCCTTGGTGAGGTCGATGCCGTTGGAGGCCTTGAACTTGTCGACCAGCCAGGTGACGATGCGCTCGTCCCAGTCGTCACCGCCGAGGTGGTTGTCACCGGAGGTCGCGCGGACCTCGACGACACCCTCGCCGATCTCCAGCAGCGAGACGTCGAACGTACCGCCACCGAGGTCGAAGACCAGGATGGTCTGTTCCTTCTCGCCCTTGTCGAGGCCGTACGCCAGCGCGGCCGCGGTGGGCTCGTTGACGATGCGGAGCACGTTCAGGCCGGCGATCTGCCCGGCCTCCTTGGTGGCCTGCCGCTGCGCGTCCTCGAAGTAGGCGGGGACGGTGATGACCGCGTCGGTGATGGTCTCGCCCAGGTACGCCTCGGCGTCGCGCTTGAGCTTCATCAGCACGCGGGCGCTGATCTCCTGCGAGGTGTAGGCCTTGCCGTCGATCTCGGTCTTCCAGTCGGTCCCGACGTGCCGCTTCACCGACCGGATGGTCCGGTCGACGTTCGTCACGGCCTGGTTCTTCGCCGGCTGACCGGTCAGCACTTCGCCGTTCTTGGCGAAGGCGACGATCGACGGGGTGGTGCGTGAACCTTCCGAGTTGGCGATGACCGTCGGCTCGCCGCCCTCAAGGACAGCGACGACCGAGTTGGTCGTGCCGAGGTCGATGCCGACCGCTCGCGCCATGGTGTGATCCTCCTGCTAGTTCGTGACCTGCACGTTCGACCCCACCTTGAGTGGGTGTCACGCAAGTTCTATCGGGATGAAGCGGTCTCCGTCAAGCCGGACTTGAGCCGACTGCACTCAACCTTGTACCCGGCTCAACGTGCGACCCGGGTGTCTTGTTCCCGGGCTACCGGCAGACCGTGCCCGGAGCGGGTGTGAGCCCGCTCACCAGGTACTTCACCTCTTCGGTGCGCACGCAGGCCGAGTTGAGCAGCCCCGTGTGCCCGTACCCGGCGTCGACCAGCAACGCCGAGTTCTCGATGTTCCGCGCGAGCCCCTTCGCCCAGACGAGCGGCGTCGCCGGATCGTGTTCGCCGCCGACCACGAGGATCGGCGCCGCGCCCTTCACCCGCTGCGGTCGCGGGAGGTACGCCGAGGGCACGGGCCAGCCCGCGCAGCCGCTCGCCATGTCCCAGAACTCCGAGTACCGCCAGCTGTGCGGCGCGAGGGTCTTCACCAGACCCTGCATCGCCCGCATGTCGGCGTAGGAGGTGAACGGCGAGCCGAAGTCGTGGCAGCCGATCGAGCGATACGCGCCGTAGGACGGGTCCAGCTGCGAGTACGGCAGCAGTCCGTCCGCGTTCCCCGCCGTCGCGTCGGCGATCCCCTTCGCGATCTCGGGCCAGAACGCGGGAAGGATCAGCGAGCCGTAGAGACCGGACGCCATTTCCTCGGCGGTCACAGTGCGGCCGAGCTGTTTCGACGGCACGCCGCCGGGCGTGGCCATCAGCTTGTCGTAGGTGGCGAGGACGTCCTTGCCGCGAAGGACGCAGTCCGCCGAAGTCGTGCACCACTTCGCGAAGTCCTTGAGCGCGCTCTCGGTCGCGATGGCCTCGTCGAGGACGGCCAGCCGCGTCGGCCGCGAATGGTCGACGGCGCCGTCGAGCACCATCGCGCGGACGCGCTTCGGGTATTTCTCCGCGTACACGGCACCGAGTTCGGAGCCGTAAGAGACGCCGAGCCAGTTCACCTTCGGCTCGCCCAACGCGACCCGGATCGCTTCGACGTCGTCCGCGGCATGCCAAGTGTCCACAGAGGACAACTCGGGTCCTGTCCTCTTGAGACACTCGGCGCCCGAGGAACGGTTGTGCGCGATGAGCTTGTCGTAGTCGGGGCGGCTCTTCGGGAAGCGGCTGATGGCGGGATCGTGCAGATCCGGCCCGCAGGTGATCGCGGGCCTGCTGTCGCCGACGCCACGCGGGTCGAACCCGATGACGTCGAACCGCTGCCGCACCTCGGCCATTTCCGGTTTGTCCAGCGCGAAGCCGCGGCCGCCGTACTTGAGCACGGTGACCCCGGCGCCGCCGGGCCCGCCCGGGTTCGTCAGCAGCGAGCCGACGCGGCGCGCGGGATCGGTCGCGGGCAGTTTCGCCAGCGCGATCGAGACGGTGCCGCTCACCTGGAGGTTCGCGCATTCCAGCGTCGGCGCGTACTCGGTCGCGCAGGGCTTCCAGTCGAGCCGCGGCGCGGCCGACGCGGGCAGCGCGGAAAGCGGCAGCAAAGTCAGCGCGGTGACCACCGCGAGGGTCTTCATACGGGCTTCACCGTGACAGAGCCGGTGCCGGACTTGAGGTCGAGGACGTTCGCCGAAGCCTGATCCTGGCGCACACCGGCTGTCTCGACCCCGCCGACCTCCGAACGGGCCTCGATGCGATACGCGCCATCGGGAACGGAGACGATCACCTTGCCGACACTGGCGTTCGCGGTGACGGCGCCGGGCTTCGCGAGCCCCACCTCGATGTCCCCGGTGCCGGTGGTCAGTCGCACCGGGCCCGACGAACTCCCGATCTTCAGGTCCCCGACGTCGCCGCGCAGGTCGACCGAGGCCACGCGGGCGAGGGAGATCTTGCCGGTGCCGATGCCGCCGGTGACGGCCAGTTCACGCGGGACGACGACCTCGTAGTCCACGCCGCACTGGCTGCAGCCGCCGAGGACCAGCGTGCCGTTCTCGACGCTGTGCGTCTTGCCGGGATTCCGCCCGGTGTAAGTCACTTCGCGGCGCAGCGAGACCGGTGCGCCGTCCTCGACCCGGAGCGTGACCCCGCCGACCGGGACGTCCACCCGGATCGCGGTGATCTGTTCGGTGACGGGTGCGCCGTCGCTCAGCGTCTGGCGGCTTTCGGTCGTGCAGCCGACGATGCCGAAGGCCGTCAGCGCGCCGAGAGCGAGCGCGCCGAGGACGCGCTTTTCGATGGTGCCCATGAGAAAGTGTTCCCCCGATAAAGTCCGTCAGGCCGCGTTGACCTTGACGCTTCCGCTGTCGGTGTTGAGATCGAGCTTGTACTGCGCCGAACCGGACTGGTTGACGTCGATGTCGCGACGGCCGCTGTCGGTGGTGCCGGTGACGTTGTAGTCCCCGGAAGGCACCGTGACCGAGATCGAACCGCTGTCGGCCTTCGCCGTGATGTTCGCGGCCTTGACCAGTTCGAGGTCGATGCGGCCGCTGTCGGCCCGCGCCTGGACGTTGCCGCCGAGCCGTTCCCCCTTGATGGCGCCGGAATCCGCGTGGACGTCGACGTCCTGGCCGATGTTCTTCAGTTCGACGCGGCCGGAGTCGGCCTTGACCTTCACCGTGCCCGGCACGTCGCTCACCTCGACCCGGCCGGAGTTGACCGTGATGTCCACAGTGGACACTCCCGCGATCTGCACAGCGCCGGAGTCGACCTTGCCCGTCACCGGAATCCCCGCCGGGACGGTGACGTCGTAGCCGACCTCGCAGCTGGTGCCGCAACCGGCGAGGACCAGGGTGTCCCCTTCGACGCGGAAGGCGTCACCCGGCTTGTTCCAGCGATACTCGAACGACTGATGGACCTTCACCGGTCCGTTGCCCGTGCGGACCTTGAGGGCACCCGAGTCGTTGTCGACGCGGACGCTCTTGATCTGCTGGGTGAGCTCGCTGGTCGCCTCCGCGTCGGACGGCCACCACCAGCCGAGACCGGTGAGCACACCGACGCCGATCAACGCGATGCCTCCGAAGGCGAGGAGTGGGCGCGCCATGGTCTTGAGTCCCTCCAGAGCAGGTTTTCGTGTACCTCGACGCTAAGGGCAGCGCGGCGGGTTGGACATAGGGGTAACCCCCGGATTCGTCCCTGAACCCGCGCCAGGGTCCTCGGGGTCATAACCTGGCTTCGTCATCTGATCCACGACCAGGAGGACGCATGCCGCAGGCACCCGATCCGTACGACTTCCTGCCCGATCTGCCTGCCTTCACCTTGAGCAGCATCGACATCGAAGAAGGCGGCTTCCTGCCGACACCCCAGCTTTCCGGGATCTTCGGCGCGGGCGGCGAAGACCGCTCCCCGCAGCTGTCCTGGGAGGGCTTTCCCGAGGGGACCAAGAGTTTCGCCGTGACCTGCTACGACCCCGACGCCCCGACGGCGAGCGGGTTCTGGCACTGGGCGGTGTTCGACATCCCCGTGTCGGTGACCGCGCTGGCCGCGAACGCGGGCGACGAAGCGGGCTCCGGTCTGCCGAAGGGCGCTGTCACCCTGAAGGGGGACGGTGGCGTGAAGCAGTTCCTCGGCGCCGCCCCGCCGCCCGGGCACGGGCCGCACCGGTACATCTTCGCGGTGCACGCTGTCGACGTCGAAAAGCTGGACGTCGGCGAGGACGCCACCCCGGCGCTGCTGGGCTTCAACCTCTTCAGCCACGCCATCGGCCGGGCGACCCTGACGGCCCTGTACGAGAACAAGGGCTGAGGGTTCTCTTCGCTCGCGTGTCATGAGGGGTCCCCATCGGACAGAATTCGTCCCATGGGGACCCCTCATGACATCCGGCGGCCGGTCACCCTTCGCACCCTCACGCCCGACGACTGGACCGACTGGACCGACTGGCGCGACCTGCGCCTGGCGGCGCTGCGTCACGACCCCGGGGTGTTCGGCGCGACGCCCGCCCACTGGGAGAACGCACCGGAAGAGCGTTGGCGCGCGAGACTCACCGATGTCCCCTTCAACGTCCTCGCGACCCCGGCGGGCATGGTCTCCGCCACGGCTCCCCAGGACGGCGCTGTCGAACTCCTGTCGCTCTGGGTCGCCCCTGCCGGCCGCGGCCGCGGCGTCGGGGACGCGCTGGTCGGCGCGGTCGTGGACTGGGCCCGTTCCGTGGGCGCCGAAACCGTACGGCTCCGGGTCTACGACCACAACGCGAGAGCAAGGGACCTTTACTACCGCCACGGCTTCGCTGAGACCGGCGAACCCGAGATCCTCAGCAGGAGCTTGGGGGTCGTGAGTGGTGAGGACGGTTCTAACGGACTCGTATTTACCTACCCACTGGTGTGATTGGCGGTCGAGTGAAGCCGGTGTGGTCGCGCCTGGCGCGACCTTGATCAACGGAGGATCCGGGGCGTTGAGTGTCCCGGATCCTCCGTTGATCAAGGTCCAGGACCGGGCGTCGCGGGCGACGATGAAGGATTTGGGACGTTCAACGTCCCAAATCCTTCATCGTCGTGCCCTGCCAGCCGCGGAACCGCCACTCTCGCCCAGCAAGGCGTGGGTAGGTAAATACCGGTCCGTTCTAACCGTCCTCACCACTCACGACCTCCCTAGGCCTGCCCGTTCGCCCGAGCCCGCTCCATGTACTGCCCCTCCGGCGGATCTCCGAAGCCGAACCGCCGGTACAGCCCGTGCGCGTCCGCGGTGTGCAGCATCCACCGGAACTCCGCACCCGGCCCGTTGTCGATCATCTCCCGCACCAGCTCCTCGCCGAGCCCCGCGCCGCGCGCCTCGTCGACGACGAAGACGTCCGCGAGGTACGCGCTGCCGATGGTGTCCGAGAACGCCCGCGCGAAGCCGACGAGACGTCCGCTGGAAGTCTCGTACGCGCCCACGACGCGCCAGGCGTTCCTGAAGACCTTCTCGACCAGTTCGCGGTCACGCCACTTGCCCCAGTAGACGTCGGCGGACAGGCACTTCCACACCACGTCGAGGTCCACCCGTGCCGGGTCGTCATCCAGTTCGTATGCGCCGACAGTCCTCATGATCCGCACGTTACCCAGCAGGTCAACGAGGTTTCAGCAGGTAGTCCACCACCGGCCGCAGCTCTTCGGCGGACGGCGGCTCGTCGTCGATGAGGCCCTGGATCAGCAGGCCGTCGATGCCGGCCAGGAACACCCGGAACGCGACCTCGTCGTCGTGCCGGACCATCGAGGTCAGCACGTCCAGCCAGCGCCGCGCGGCGGGCCGCAGCTCGGGTTTGCGCGCGGCCAGCAGGTACAGCTCGTACTCCGCCATCGTCCGCCCGCGCCGCGGGCCCAGCGCCTCCGCGAGCAGCCCGGCGACCTCTTCCGCGCCGCGGCTGCCGCGCGACCGGGCGCGGTCGATCATCCAGTAGACCTCGGTCGCCATGTCCCGGGCGCACGAGATGAGGGTCGCGATCAGCAGGTCGTCGAGGCTGGAGAAGTGATACGTCGTCGAAGCCGTCGGCACGCCCGCCTCGGTGGCGACCGTCCGATGGGTGACACCGGCGACGCCGTCCCGTTCGATCACCCGCAGCGCGGCCGCGATGATCTCGTCGCGCCGCTTCTCGCCCCTGGCCTTCCGGCCGTCGACCTGGATCTTCACTTAGTGCGCGCTCCCTGCCTCGATCAACACGACCCCGCCGACCACCAGTACCAGCCCGGCGATGACGGAGAGGTTGACCGGCTCCTTGAAGAACACCATGCCGACGGCCGCCACCAGCGCGACGCCTGCCGCGGCCCAGATCGCGTAGGCGACGCTCACCGGCACGCCGGCCTTCAGAACGTACGCGAGCGCGACGAACGCGAAGGCGTATCCGACCACCACGACGATGGACGGTCCCACCTTGGAGAAGCCCTCGGAAAGTTTCAACGAGACCGTGGCGGTTACCTCAGCGGCGATGGCGAAAGCGAGGAGAAGGTACGCACCCATGTCACAAAAACTACCTGGACGATCGTCTTAAAACAAAGAGAGGTGTACACCACATCGGTGGGACTTGGGCGCGGTCAGTGGGTTACCCATCAGTAAGAAGCATTAGTCTGCCCGAACCACCACACAGCTTCACTCGGACGAAAGGCACCCGACGATGGGCGCTGTACAGCTGACGCTCGGCGGGATCGCGGTCCTGCTCGGCGTCGTCGCCTGGGGAATGTTCTTCGCGACCATCGCCCGCTTCGTGCGGGTGATCCGCCTCGGTCAGCCGGACTCGACCCGCAACGGCCCGTTCATCCCGCGCATGAAGACCCTGATCAAGGAATTCGCCGCGCACACCCGGATGAACAAGGTCAAGAGCGTCGGCCCGGCGCACTGGCTGGTCATGTGGGGCTTCCTGCTCGGGTCGCTCGCCCTGTTCGAGGCGTACGGCGAGGTCTTCGTCCCGACGTGGGGCTGGCCGATCCTCGACGACTGGTCGCTGTTCCAGCTACTCATGGAGCTGCTCGGGGTCGGCACCATCGTGGGCATCCTGGTGCTGATCTGGATCCGGCAGAAGAACCACCCCCGCCGCGCGGACCGGCAGTCCCGCTTCCAGGGTTCCAACTTCAAGTGGGCGTACTTCATCGAAGCCGTCGTGCTCATCGAGGGCATCGGCATCATCGGTGTCCGCGCCGCGAAGTCGGCGCTGAACGTCCACGAGACCCCGGTCTGGGCCGCGTTCGTCTCGCACCCGATCGGTGAGCTGCTGCCCGCCAGCCCGAACCTGGTGTCGGTGTTCGCGTTCGTCAAGCTGATGAGCGCCACGATCTGGCTGTTCGTCATCGCGCGCACGATGACCATGGGCATCGCGTGGCACCGCTTCAGCGCCTTCTTCAACATCTACTTCAAGCGCGAGGCCGACGGCGGAGTCGCGTTGGGCGCACTCAAGCCGATGATGAGCAACGGCAAAGTGCTCGACCTCGAAGAGGCGGACCCGGACGAGGACACCTTCGGCGTCGGCAAGATCGAGGACTTCAGCTGGAAGGGCTGGCTGGACTTCTCCACCTGCACCGAATGCGGCCGCTGCCAGTCGCAGTGCCCCGCGTGGAACACCGGCAAGCCGCTTTCGCCGAAGCTGCTCATCACGCAGCTTCGCGACCACGCCTACGCGAAGGCGCCGTACCTGCTCGCGGGCGGTAAGCGCGACATGGCCGGCGACGAGGTCGGCCTCTCCGGGGACAACATGTACGCGGGCATCGACGTCCTCGCGATCGCCGAGTCCCAGAAGGCGCTCATCGGCGACGACGGCGGCGTCATCGACCCCGAGGTGCTGTGGTCCTGCACCTCTTGCGGCGCGTGCGTCGAGCAGTGCCCGGTGGACATCGAGCACGTCGACCACATCGTCGACATGCGCCGCTACCAGGTGATGATCGAGTCCGCGTTCCCCAGCGAGCTCAACGGGATGTTCAAGAACCTGGAGAACAAGGGCAACCCGTGGGGCCAGAACGCCAAGGACCGGCTCGCCTGGACCGAGGACCTGGACTTCGAGGTGCCGGTGTTCGACGGCGACCTCGGCGACACCGAGTACCTCTTCTGGGTCGGTTGCGCGGGCGCGTTCGAAGACCGCGCGAAGAAGACCACGCGGGCCGTCGCGGAGCTGCTGCACATCGCGGGCGTCAAGTACACCGTGCTCGGCTCGGAGGAGTCCTGCACCGGTGACCCGGCCCGCCGCGCGGGCAACGAGTTCCTGTTCCAGATGCTGGCGCAGCAGAACGTCGAGATCCTGAACTCGGTGTTCGAGGGCCGCGAACGCAAGGCGCGCAAGGTGGTCGTCACCTGTGCCCACTGCTTCAACACCCTCGCGAACGAGTACCCGGAACTGGGCGGCCAGTTCGACGTCGTGCACCACACGCAGCTGCTCAACCGCCTGGTGCGGGAGAAGCACCTGACCCCGGTGGCCCCGGTCGCCGAGGACGTCACCTACCACGACCCGTGCTACCTGGGCCGCCACAACAAGGTCTATGACGCTCCGCGTGAGCTCGTCGGCGCTTCGGGCGCACAGCTGCGCGAAATGCCGCGGCACGGCGACCGGTCGATGTGCTGTGGCGCCGGCGGCGCGCGGATGTGGATGGAAGAGAAGATCGGCAAGCGGATCAACGTCGAACGCGTGGACGAGGCGCTCGGCACCGCGCCGTCGAAGATCGCGACCGGCTGCCCGTTCTGCCGCGTCATGCTCACCGACGGTGTCACCGCCCGCCAGAGCGACGGACAGGCGAGCGAGAAGGTCGAGGTCGTCGACGTCGCGCAGCTGCTGCTGACCGCCGTCAAGCGCAAGCCGGAGCCGCAGCTGGTCCCGGCGGGAGCGCCGTCCCTGGACGGTGTCTCAGATGCTGAACTCGACGGGAAGGCCGACGTGCCCACCGACGAAACGGCCACCGGGACGCCGCTCCCGGAGGAAGACAAGTAGAACATCGAGGTCGGAGGGAACATTCTCTCGCACATAATGCGAGAGAATGTTCCCTCTTGTTTTATCCCGGACTTGACCATTCCGTTCCCATTACCCGTTCGGCGGTACACCGTGGCGATAGGCTGCAGCGGATCCGAAAAAAGGGGCGAGGAAAATCAATGGGCAACCGTCACGAACTCCGTCCGGGCAAGGGACACCGCCTCGCGATTCCGGGATCGTCGACACTGCGCCCGCCCGCCCGTCTCCCCTCGGCCGCGGCGCTCGCCAGGATGGCACAGGAAGCGACCATCCCCAGCATCCCGGCCGCCCGGCGGCCACCGCGCCGGGAAGCGCAACGCACGCGCGTCCGCCCGTACGTCCGCACGGGCGGACGCACCCAGGCCAAGCGGAACTTCGCCATCGAAGCGATGATCTCGGTCCGGAACGACGCGCCATGGAGCGCGCCGGGGTTCAGTGTCGAATTCCATTCCGTCCGATCACTGTGCCGGCGTCCGACTTCCGTCGCGGAAGTGGCGGCGTCACTAAGCGTTCCACTCGGCGTCGCAAAGGTCCTTTTGGGTGATATGGCCGAGCTCGGTCTGGTTACCGTTCATGAAACGCAGGCTGAATTCGACGGTCATCCGGCGCTCGCCTTGATGGAACGCGTCCTGCAGGGTTTGCGTCGCCTGTGAGATCGGCCCACTCGCACTACGCTGCGCTAGGTGAGTGAAGAATCCGGTGGCGAAAGCACCCTGACCGTGGTGCTGGCGGGTGGGGTCAACCTCGCCATCGCCGTGCTGAAACTGATCGCCGGGATCATCACCGGCTCCGGCGCGATGCTTTCGGAGGCCGCGCACTCGGTCGCCGACACGATCACCGAAGTACTCCTGCTGACCGCGCTGAAACGCTCGGACCGCCCCGCCGACCGCGTCCACCCCTTCGGCTACGGCAAGGAGCGGTACTTCTGGTCGCTGCTCGCGGCGGTGTCGATCTTCGCCTCCGGCGCGATGTTCGCGCTCTACGAAGGCTTCTCGACGGTGTTCGGGGAGGAGACCGAGCAGACCGATCCGATCGTCGGCTACATCGTCCTCGGGATCGCCTTCGTCCTCGAGTCCGTCTCGTGGTTCCAGGCCGTGCGGCAGGTGCGGCGCGACGCCGCCGACGCGGGTCAGAAGGTCTCGGTCTACTTGCGGATGATCGACGACCCCGCGCCGAAGACCGTCCTGTTCGAGGATTCGGCCGCGCTGATCGGCCTGCTGCTCGCCTTCGCCGGGATCGGGCTGCACCAGCTCACCGGCTCGCACGTCTGGGACGGCGTGGCGTCGATCGCGATCGGGGTGCTGCTGGCGCTGGTCGCCTACGTGCTCGGGCGCACCAACCGCGGCCTGCTGATCGGCAGGCAGGCGGATCCGAGGCTGGTGCGCGGGGTGCGGGACCAGCTGATGGGCGCGGCCGAGATCGAGGCCGTCGTCGATCTTCAGACCATGCTGATGGGCACCGACCAGGTACTCGTCTGCGCCCGCGTCGACTTCGACGACGCACTGGGCGCGGCGGACGTCGAACGCGCCTGCGTCCGGATGGCGGCCGAACTGATCCGGGAGTTCGGCGACGTCACCGAGGTGTTCATCGAACCGGTCCCGCGTACGGATCCCGACCTGCGCGCGACGGTGCTGGCCCGCTACGGCGAGATCGCCGAACGCTGGGAAAAGGGTCAGTAGCCGAAGTTCTGCGTCCAGTACATGCCCTTGGTGTTGACGCCGACGCCGATCTTCTTCAGCTTGCAGTTCAGGATGTTCGCCCGGTGGCCCTCGGAGTTCATCCAGGCGTCCATCACCTTGGCGGCGTTCGACTGCCCCTTGGCGATGTTCTCGGCGCCCGGCTTGTCGTAACCCGCGGCACGGATGCGCTGATCGAACGTGGTGCCTTCCGGCGTGGTGTGCGAGAAGTAGTTCCGCGCCGACATGTCGTCGCTGTGGCCCTGCGCGGCGGCGGCGAGATGCGATTCGTTGCTCACCGGCGAGCAGCCCGCGTCGGCGCGCTCGGAGTTGACGAGCTCGATGACCTGACCGGCGAGCGAGCTGTCCTGCGAACGAGGCGGGTCCTGGGCCTTGCTCGGAGTGGGCTTCGGGGTTTCGGAAGGCTTGGGCGGCTCGGCCGCGGCGGAGGAAGAGCTGGGCGGCGCGGACGAAGACGTGGGAGCCGCCGAAGACGACGTCGGGGCCGCAGAGCCGGGCGCGGAGCCGTCCGGTGCCGCGGAGGTCGTCTGACCGAAGTAGGCAGGAGGTTTCGCGAGGGCTTCGCCGGGTCTGCCCTTGGTGTCGGGGACGCTCAACGACAGGTTGCTCAACGCGGTGCCCTGGAACCGATCGGTCACCATCAGGTAGCTCGCGCTCGCGATCACCCCGCCCAGCAGCACGCTGAGTGTGACAAGCAGTAACCGGCTTCGTGTTCTATTGGGGGACACGGGGCCGAAAACTATCACGAACTGGTTACGGCAATACCCCCGAAAGTAGTAATACCGGTCAGCGGTTGCCGTGAGTGATCATTTCCGTCGACTCATGGGTGATCGCGGTCGCGTCAGCCAGGAACCGGAGAACGGTCTCCAGCTCACCGTCCGTATACCCCTCACAGGCCTCCCGGACCCGCTTCACCAGGTGGTCCCACATCGGCGCGGCGGCGGCCATCATCGCCCCGTCGATCTCGATGAGCACCTTCCGCCGGTCGTCCGGATGCGGTTTCCGCGTGACGACCCCCTTGCCCACGAGCCTGTCGATGAGCGCGGTGATCGACGCCGGCGCGAGCCCGGAGAGCTGCGAAAGCGCCTTGGGCGTCTGCGGGCCGAAGCGGGCGAGGTAGTCCGCCACCTTGCTCTCGACGGCCGAGAGGCCCCCTTGCTCGGCGATCGCCGAGTGGAACATGACCGTCTCCGTCGACAACGCCCGCGATCCGCCGAGGATCCGCTCGACCAGTTCCGCTCGCTCGCTTGACACGTCGGCCAGCCTAGCGGAGTCTTTAGTTCGACAGAACGAATTAGTTTCTAAGAGATTCGATGGGGTGAACTACATGGCGAAGGCACTGATCGCCGGTGGGGGTATCGCGGGCACGATCACGGCGATCGCACTGCACGAGACCGGCCACGAGCCGGTGATCCACGAGGCGTACGACCGGACCGCGGAAGGGGTCGGCGCGTTCCTGACCCTCGCGGTGAACGGACTCGACGCGCTGGCACCACTGGGACTGAAAGGCCTGGTCAAGGACCTGGGATTCGATACGCCGCGGATCAAGATGCACCTGGGGAGCGGGCGTGAACTGGCGGACTTCGCGCTCGGCGGGCAGCTGGAAGACGGCACCGTCAGCCAGACCGTGCTGCGCTCCGACCTGTACGTCGCCCTTCGCGACGAAGCCGTCAGACGCGGTATCGAAGTCCGCTACGGCAAACGTCTGGCCGACGCGCAGGAGACCGGCGGCGGCGTGCGCGCGACGTTCGAAGACGGTTCGTCGTCCGAAGGCGACCTGCTGATCGGCGCGGACGGACTCCGGTCGCGGGTGCGGGAGGTCATCGACCCGCGGGCGCCGTCGCCTCGTTACGTGCCCCTGCTGAACACCGGCGGGCTGGCCGAAGGCCTGCGGCTGGACGACGAACCCGGCGTCATGCACATGACCTTCGGCAAGCGGCTGTTCTTCTCGCACGTCGTCCACCCGGACGGCGGCGTCTGGTGGTTCGCGAACGTCCCCCGGAAGCAGGAGCCGTCGCAGGCGGAACTCGCCGCGATGACCGGCGACGCGTGGCGCGAGGACCTGATCAGGCAGCTGGCGGTGGACCGCACCCCGGCCGTCGGGATCGTGCGCGCGACGCGCGAGATCTACCGGCCGTGGGCGACGTACGACTTCCCGAGCATGCCGGTCTGGCGGACGGACCGGATGGTCGTCATCGGCGACGCCGCCCACGCGACCTCACCGGCGGCGGGCCAGGGCGCCGCGATGGCGATCGAGGACGCCGTCACGCTGGCGCGATGCCTGCGTGACGTGCCCTCGATCCCGAAAGCGCTCGGCGCCTACGAAGGATTGCGCCGTGAGCGCGTCGAAGCCGTCGTCGAGCGCGGCAAGCGCAACGGCGACGCGAAGGCGGCCGGACCCGTCGGACGGGTGATCCGGGACTTCTTCATCACGCGGGCGTTCAAGAACCCGCCTGCCGAGGACCCGAACGCCTTCATGTGGCGGCACCGGATCGACTGGGAAGCCCCCGTGAGCTGACTCGTGTCTCCCCAAGGGCGCTCAGCGCCCGACGGAGACTTCACCGTCGAGCGCCCGCTCTTGGGCCGGAGGCCCACGGAAACACGATGAAGGGGCGGCTTCACTCCCAACATGACGCGGGTACGCCACGTCGCCCCTTCGGCGGGTTTCCGTCAGCGCTCGACAGAAATCACCGCCAGGTGTCGACGCGGTGGAAGTTCTTGTACGCGCGACTCGGGGTCGGGCCCCGCTGCCCCTGGTAGCGCGAACCGGCCTCGTTCGAGCCGTACGGGAACTCCGCCGCGCTGGACAGGCGGAAGATGCAGAGCTGGCCGATCTTCATCCCCGGCCAGAGCGTGATCGGCAGGTTGGCCACGTTCGACAGTTCGAGGGTGATGTGGCCGGAGAAGCCGGGGTCGATGAAGCCCGCGGTCGAGTGGGTGAGCAGGCCGAGGCGGCCGAGGGAGGACTTGCCCTCCAGGCGGCCGGCGAGGTCGTCGGCGAGCGTGACGGTCTCGTAGGTCGAACCCAGCACGAACTCGCCGGGGTGGAGGACGAAGGGGTCTTCGCCCTCCTTCTCGACCAGCGACGTCAGCTCGTCCTGCTGGAGCTGCGGGTCGATATGCGTGTACTTGCTGTTGTCGAACACGCGGAAGAAGCGGTCGAGTCGCACGTCGATGCTCGACGGCTGGACCATCGTCGGGTCGAACGGGTCGACGCCGAGACGGCCGGCGTCGAGCTCTTTACGGAGGTCACGGTCGCTGAGGAGCACGCGCTCAGCGTAGTCAAGCTGCCTTCATGTGCCTGCCGTAGGTGGTGTCGGGGCGGAACACCTTGGCGACCTGGCGGAGGTAGTGGCGCCGTCCGGCGGCCCCGATCAGCTCCTGGAGCGCCGTCGCGCCGGGCACCACCCGCCGGACCGTCTCGGCGGCGAAGTTCACCCCCGCCACCGCGACCACGGCCGCCTGCGCGATCGGATCGTCGGGCAATTCCAGGAAGTCGGCGTTGGTCTTGCCGAGCAGGAGCCTGCTGATCGCCCCGTGCCCCGCGACCGACACGTGCGCGAGCACCTTGCCGAGCGCGCCCCGGCCCTCGCCGATCCCGGCGTGGGACTTCATGAGCGCCGCGGCGAGCCGCTTGGAGTCGTCGTCGGGGATGAACTCGGTGGTGGCGAGCAGCCACAGCAGCCGCCAGGCGTCCTCCTCGTCGGCGGGCAGGAGCTCCTCGTCGACGCCCATCAGCCAGCCGACGTAACGCCAAAGGTGCAGGATGTCGGCGCGCTCGCGGGGGCTGTAGCGGAGCCCGAGCAGCTGCGTGCCGAAGACGTAGACGAGGGAGAAGAGCAGGAGCGTGCCCGCGGTCTGGACCTGGTTGACCGGCCTGTCCCAAGCGGCGTAATCCCAGTCCTTGCGGCGGTTCATGGCCGCGCGCACGTGGGCGTGCACGATCCGCACCCGCAACGCCGACTCGTACCCGCGCCCGCCGAGCACCAGCGCGCCCGGCGTCGTCACGTGGATCCACCACGTCGCCGTCTCGACAAGACGACGTGACGCCTTGTACTCGATCTCGCCGGTGCCGACGAGCGACTTCGTGGCGCGCGAGGCGAGATAACCGCCCATCAACGAAACGTCGCCGAGCGGAAAAAGCCCGAGCAACCCGGCGCGCGTGATCGCCCGCGCCCCGCGGTCGAGGCGGTCCGGATCGACCCAATACGGCGTCGCTTCGACGTCGCGGAAGAACGCTTCGAGCTCCTCCGGCGGCCCCTCGACGCTCTCGATGCCTTGCCGCAGCGCCTGTTCGAACTGTCCCTGGGCGCCTTTTCGCAGCAGCGGCACGAGCACGTCGGCCGCCGGGTCCTCCCGCTGCGCGAACTTCCGCAACCGGGCCACCTGGCGCTCGTCGCCCCCGATGTCGCCGTCGATGAACAGCCTCGACGCGACCCGGAACCCGCCTTCACGGAACAGCTCGGGGTCAGGAAGCCTCTCGCCCATCCGGATCACCTCCGATATAGACAACAAGTGTTGTCACTTTCGACGGCGACGTCAAGGTTGGGGTGGGTCTTGGCAAGGGGAGATCCGGACCATGTATGCTGGCCGAGCACTGCGGATGTAGTTCAATGGTAGAACATCAGCTTCCCAAGCTGAATACGCGGGTTCGATTCCCGTCATCCGCTCTCATGCGAAAGCCCCAGGTCAGTGGATGTCCACTTAGGACCTGGGGCTTTCGCTTTGGAGTCCCTGATGGCCGTGTCCCTCCCGGACGATCTCCGCGCCGACGTCCAGACGCTCTGGGACTACCACGACCTGCGGCACGAACTCCGGCCCGCCGGGATCGGACTCGGCAGCCACGACCTCGGCGTCGCGATGTACGCCGCGGAACTGTTCCATGCCGGGATGTTCCCGCTCATCGTCTTCAGCGGGGCGAACGCGCCGACCACCGTCGAGCGGTTCCCGCGCGGGGAGGCGGTGCACTACCGCGAGCACGCACTTGAGCTGGGCGTGCCGGATGACGCCATCCTGGTCGAGCCCGGGGCGCGGAACACCGGGGAGAACATCGCGTTCGCCCGGCGACTACTGGAGTCTCGTGAAGTCGGGTCGGTCGTTCTCATCTCTCGGCCGTACCAACAGCGGCGCGCTTATGCGACCTGCAAGAAACTCTGGCCCGAGGTCGACGTCATCTGCGCATCGCGGCCACTCCCGCTGGACGACTACATCGAGAGCATTGGCGACGTGGACCGCGTCATCAACATGCTGGTCGGCGACACCCAACGCATCACCGCCTACGCTGAGCGTGGCTTTGCCATCCACCAGGAGATCTCAAACTACGTCATGGCCGCCTACAAGCGCTTGATACGAGCTGGTTACGTGAAACGCCTTCTCTAGCAGAGGTACTCTTTGCCGTTGCGATCACCACAAAAGAAATAACCTTAAAAAAAGGACTATTAAAATTACTCTAGAAAATCCCGCACCCTGACGAATTCCCTACGCGTCACCAGCAGGAAAAAAGTTTCACTCGACTATTTAAATCAACTCAACTGACCCGAATCCAGACCTGCCTCTCCATTGCTTCCTGATTCGATTTCCTTGCGAATCTTCAAGTTTTCCAGACTTATACGAGTAGCAAGGGTGGCACCCAAGCCAAGCTCAAGATTCTTCGAAGAAATTCCAGTAGCAATACCAACAGCTGGCGGAAGAACTACTTCCTCTACCTTGCGAATCACCTGCCTGAATACCTCAAGCCAATTGTTGAAGCGCTCGATCGCGGAAGGCTCCTCAGAAGCCTGCTCCGCAACAACAACCCCAACCTCAAACGCCGTGACTTGAACTGTTCCAAGCAGATGAGAGAAGCCACGAATACGAACGTAGGTTACCTTCTCCAATGCTATCGAGATCGGTCCGAGCATTCTAATTCGCGCAACCTCTGGTATGTCCATAGCGTTTTCAATGTCAATGCGAAGCTGTCCAAGTTGGTCGTACACCTCCTCCAGAACGCGAACTAGCTCTTCATCGCTACCTTTAGGCTTATGCTCCGGGCCAGCCAAACTCAAAAGAGATGAGAGCGTCGACAAGGAATCGAGCGCAGAATCCGCTATTAGATCATTTGACGAATAAGCTGTAGTGTCATTAAATGAAATTCCAAATATCGGCCGCGCCCATTGCGGACGATCGCGGAGCAGCGCGGAAGCCCGGTGCCGACGTTGCGGCAATGAATACACGGCACGTTCCACATCCCGAAGAAGGCTTGCCGCCTCAGAACGCACCGATATGACATCGCCACCCGTAGCGACCAGTGGCACAATTTCACCCCACATTTGCGTCACGGAGCCGTTGGAACTCAAATCCCGGAAGAGTCCCAGGACACCATGCAGGCGACCAGCGGGCTCGTCTGGAAGTTCGCTAAGTGGCAACATCTACTGCTCCCTCTGACGCAAAATCGGCGCTCAAGCTTAAGATCTTAAACCTTGCTCAGTGCAACGCAATCAAGAAACACTATTCGATATCTAATCACATGAAAGATTGCGCAAAGGTTTGACCTTAACGGAGCACTCTCACCGGTGTCCCGACACAGCGAATCCATGATCACCAGAGTCAGTCGACTCCATCGCCAGTTGGCCCTGAAGCGGGATCTCGTGCACAGCCGCGCTGTCTGCCGAACTTGACTCTAAGGGATCAAGGCGCCGCCACCGGCGGCGCGCACGTCACCGTCCGTACGGCGGGCTTCGCCCCATGGCGGACGCCGGCCTCCCGCTCCGCTCCGGCAGCCGCCGCCGGGCGAGCCCGCCGACGAGGCAGCACCGCACAGCGCGCCGCCGTCACCGGGAGACCCATGGAGCACGACGTCAGATCACCCGACCCACCTGACCGCGTGGCAGTGGTCACCGGGTGTCCCTCGCTGCTCAGCGTCTAACACCGTGCCGCTCGCATCAAGGCGGGAAAGCGTGCCTTGACACGACCGACCCGGCGCTAGAAATTGCAGGGGCGAGGGAAGCGGAGCGAACAGGCACAAAGACGCAGGTAGAGACAGGACGCGTTGGGCCATTAACGGGCCATTCAGAGGGGGCAACCACGGTCAATCGCGGCCACCCTGAGGAAGCGCCGTCCGCAGGTCAGAGCCACTTTCCAGCATGATCACCCTGGTTCCCAAGCTGAATACGCGGGTTCGATTCCCGTCATCCGCTCTCATGCGAAAGCCCCAGGTCAGTGGATGTCCACTTAGGACCTGGGGCTTTCGCTTACGCGTGCCATCGGCCGACCGGGACCCGGTTGGCCGCCCTGATCTTCGTCGTCGGAAGTCGTGCTCCTTGCAGTGACGGTCGACAAGCCTGGACGGCCGGTCCGCAATCTGCGCGTCGACCAAAGACCTCAAGGCGCGCCGCCCCTGGCAACAATCAGCTTAACGATCTGGCCATCATCCACCAGGTCGAAGCCGTGCAGAATCCGTCGATCACCCCCGCCCCAAAGGACCCAGCCGACCTGGCCGACACCAGGTACACCTTGACCAACAACCTCCCGCCTCAGTAGCCCGCCGCCTAGCCGGATCGTGCACAACGGCCGGTCACGCCACCGGCCGCATGGCTCGTTTGTCATTGGGATGCGGGGAAGTCCCGGTCAAGGGCTCGGATAAACCGTTCGCACCAAAGCATTCGCTAGGTATCTTTGTTGCCCATGAGCGATGAAGTCGACGGGCGGCCCGTACCCGAGCAGTACGAGCACCTGCTCGAAGAATTGAACCTCGATGATCATCTGACACGAGAAGTCTACGCCTACTTTGGACTGGCCGCCTACCTTGCCAGCGTTATCGAGCACGGACTCGTCAACATCATCGTGCTTTCGCGGGTGGCAGAGGCCCGCGCCGGGAAGACGCCGATCACTAGCGACCCCTGGGAATCTTCATTTAAGAAGACCTTCGGACAACTAGTCCACCGCTTCACAAAGTTGTCAGGCGACGAGGAGCGAAAGCTACAAGAGGACCTGGCAAGATGCTTGACCCAGCGAAACTTTCTGATCCACGGTTACTGGCGAGAGCGCGCCGAGACAGTTATGAGCCAAAATGGAAAGCTGATGATGCTCGAAGAGTTAAGTGAGATGCATCAGGACATCAGACAGCTCAACGAAGAGGTCGACCGAGTCACCTTTGACATCGGCGAGTCTCTGGGAGTGTCTCGCGAGGCAGCGGAGGCGGAGTACCAACGAATGCTTGGTTCCGTCGCTGAATAGGCGGTTTCGATACCCGTCATCCACTCTCACACTAAAGCCCTAGGTCAGCGCTTGCACCTACTTAAGACTCTGCTTTCCTTTTCCTTCGGAGCCCTCAGCGACCGATAATTTGGGGCCATAGCGCGTCGCGAAAGCCACTTTCGCGACGTCTGATGTCCCGAAAGTGGCTTTCGCGGCAAAGTACCGTCCTGGAACCCCTACCTGGACGATGCGGCTACTTTCGGGACCCCTCCCCTCAACCCACGCCTACCGTCCAAGCGTGCGGAGAAAGTCGAGTGACAGCACGGCGGCCGCCTTGCTGACCCTGCTGGCGGGGTCGCTGCTCCTCCCGGTGTTGCTGGTAGGCGTGGTCTTCCTCCTCATCGGGCTGAACAGGGGCAGCGGACCGGGGCCGTACACGGTCATCTTCGCGAAGGCGGGCGACGAATGCGGCGCGATGGGGCAGTACCTCGACGCGTCCACCGGCAAGCCGCTGCAATGCATGGGTCCTGGCGGATTCCGGACGGCCTCGCTCGAATTCCCCGGTTTCTCCCGTGAGCAGAACGACGAGGTGCGCCACTGGCTGACCACGTTGGCGGAGGACGGCGAGCTGAGCGTCTTCGACCACCGGTCGGTCCAGGCCAAGATCGACGGGATCGCGGCCGGTTTGCCGCCGGGAACGCGCGTCGAGCGGGAATCCGGCACGACGGAGATCTGGATCGGCGCGGCCTTGACCGCCGTCGGTCTGTCGGTGGGTTCCGGCTTCGCCTGGCGGTGGTACCGGGATCGCCGGACCGGTTTTTGATTTCCCGGCGTTGTTACGGTGCTGTACATGGAGATCCGGGAGTTCCGCGAAGAAGACTGGGCGCAGGTCTGGCCGATCGTGCGCGAAGTCGTCCGGGCGGCGGACACGTACACCTACGACCCCGACCTCACCGAGGAAACCGCGCGAGGACTTTGGGCCGAGAAGCCACCGAGCCGGACAGTGGTCGCGGTCGAGGACGGCCGCGTGCTCGGCACGGCCAAGACGGGTCCGAACCGCGGCGGCCCCGGCTCGCATGTGTCGACGGCCAGTTTCATGGTGGACAAGAAGGTTCGCGGCAAGGGCGTCGGCAGCGCGCTGTGCGCGCATGTGCTGGATTGGGCCAGGGCACAGGGTTTCGCGGGTATGCAGTTCAACGCGGTCGTCGAGTCGAACGTCGCCGGGATCCGGGTCTACGAGCGGCTCGGGTTCGAGATCGTCGGGACGGTGCCGGGCGCGTTCGAGCACCCGACGCTGGGGCGCATCGGGTTGCACGTCATGTACTGCGACTTCGGCTGAGGCCGAGTGGTCAGCCTTCGACGAGTTCCCAAGGGGCGTCGGCGCTCGGCCGGTCGTACACCTGGCCGGGCGCGGCGCTCAGCACCAGCGCGACGTCCGGGTACAGCGTGACGGCGTGCTCCATCTCGAGGGCTTCGACCTCGAAGTCCTCGTCCTCCGGCACCTGGAAACCGACGAGCAGCCAGCTGCCGTCGGCCTCGCGGACGACCTGGCGCACGGCGCGGGCCGGGGCGGCGGGGTCGGTGGAGATCTCGGCGAGTTCGGTGCTCACCTGGACTTCTTCCAGTGGCGAGCCCGGATGCGTCCACGCGGCCAGGCGGGCGGCACGCACCAGGAGGTCTTCTTCGTCGTCATCCGAGTCGGCGACCGAGCTCAGCAGCCATGAGCGCCGCTCGGGGTCCCAGTCGGCGGCCATGCCGGTGGGGAGGCCGGCGAGCGCGGTGAGCTCCGGGATGAGCTCCACCGCGTCCCGCAGGGGCAGCGCGCCGAAAGCGTCGCGGTTGAGGTCCATGTCCTCGGAGAACTCGTTGCCGTCGCTGATGAACCAGTCACCGTCGTCGTCGAGCACGACGAACGCGAGATTCGACGGGTCCTCCACGAGTGACCGCGAGATGATGACCGGCGATTCCGGATCCTGACGCAGCGGCCAGTTCTCGCTCGACATGCTGGGCTCCCAACGGGGTTGTCCGGCTGTGGGGCACCATCCCACCATCTCCGGCATCGTCGCCGCGCACCGGACCGGCCGAAGGCTATTCGCTGAGGTCGTACTCGTCGACGTCCAGCGCGGCGGCGGCTTCGGCGAGGAACGCGATCACGGCCGGCGACAGATGCCAGCCGAACTCCTCGCCGCCGTCGCGGTGGTGGAAGTAGCGCACCACCTGCAGCACCGCGCTCGCGCCTTCGTCCACCAGCTTCCGGATCCCCGGCCGGACCGGGGCGAGCCTGCCGATCAGGCCCTCGATCTGGTCGTCGACCGGCCCCGGACCTCGATGCGTCACCTTCCAGGCGTGCGTCCTCGGCAGCCGGTGCTCGATGGACCTCGACCCCAGTACCTGGGCCTCGTCGGGCGCCATGCCGAGCCGCGCGGTGATCTCCCCGGCGGACACGGTTTCGCTCTTCAAGGCGAAGTAGCAGTACTGGTGGACCTTCATACGCCCGGCACCCTAGCTTTCAGGCAAGCTGACCAGGTGAAACGTGATCAATCGCTTATCGAACGTCTCTCGCGGGAGCGCAACGTCTGGCTGTGCACCCTCCGTGCGGACGGATCGCCGCACGTCACGCCGGTGTGGTTCGTGTATCTCGACGACGTCTTCTGGATCGGCAGCGGCGAGCGGAACGTCAAGGTGCGCAACGTCGGCGCCGATCCGCGCGTCAGCCTCGCGCTGGAAGACGGCGACGCGCCCGCTGTCGCCGAAGGTCTGGCGCGCGTCCACCGCGGGCACCTGCGCGAAGACGTTCTCGCCGCGCTGGCGGAGAAATACGACGGTTGGGCGGCCGGTGCGGAGATCGAACCTTTCGGCGCCAGGGTGTTGCTAGAAGTCCCCGTAAAGCGGTGGCTGCTCCGGGGTGTCGCCCAATAGTCTGGAAAGTCCGATACCGATCTTGGGATGGGACGATGCTGACCGGTGAACTGATTCGCTTACGGCCGCTGGAACCCGAGGACGCGGACACGCTGTGGCGCTGGCACAACGACCCGGAGGTCATGCGCTGGATGGTCCCGGACCATCCGGAATCCCTCGCCCAGATCCGCGAGCGCTACGCCCGGCTGAAACCCAACAGCTACGAACGGACGAGCTTCGCGATCGAGAGCCTCGCCGTCGGCACGCTGATCGGCACCTGCACCCTGCGTGACGCCACCCCTGAGCAGGGCCGGGCCGAAGTCGACATCTATCTCGGCGAGAAGGACCACTGGGGCGGCGGGTACGGCACCGACGCCATGCGCACGCTCTGCCGCTACGGGTTCGACATGATGCGGCTGCACCTGATCGCGCTGTGGGTCGTGGCCGGCAACGAGGCCGCCATCCACATCTACAAGAAGCTCGGGTTCCAGGTCGACGGCAGGCATCGCCAGGCGTTCCGCGACCAGAACGGCGAGTGGCACGACGAGTACCTGATGAGCTTGCTCGAAGGGGAACTCCGCTAGTCGTCCAGACCTTTCGTGAGCCTGGCGGGTGCCTTCATCCGCCAGGCTTCCTCGATGAGCTCACGTAGCTGCGCCTTGTCGACCTTCTCCAGGTCGACAAGGATCGCGCCGTAACCGTCGTAATGCGGGGTGGTGAAGTACGCGGGGTCGCCGGAGGCCAGCAGGGCCTCCTTCTCCGCGTGCTCGCACAGCAGCATCAGCCCGCCCTCGGCCTCGGTGCGCAGCCGGGCGAAGTTCTTGCCCGCGACCTTGAGCGACGGTGTGCGGTACGAAGTGGACTCCTCGACCTCCGGGAGCCTGCCCGCCAGGTCCACGACTTCTTCCCAGGTCGTCATGGCGGACATTGTGCCCTGGGTCACTGACAAAACCACCCCCGGAGACGCCGTGAAAGGTCCTTTCCTTGCGAAATTTGCAAGGAAAGGACCTTTCATGGCACTCGCGGAAGCGGTTACGGCAGGACGGTGATCCGGTCCGCGGCCGGCGGGGCGATGCCGGGGTGCGCGCCGAAGTACGCGATCAGCGCGTCCAGGTCCACCGGACCACCGGACAGGTTGGTCCCCTTGGTGAATTCGGTGAAGCCGTCCCCGCCGGCGGCGAGGAAGTTGTTCACCGACACGCGGTACGACGCCGCCGGGTCGATCGGCGCGCCGTCGAGCGTCAGGTTCGAGACGCGCGATCCCTGGGCCGCCGACGCCGAGTACGAGTACTTCAGCGACTTCGAGATCTGCAGGGTGCGCACGATCCCGTTGGCCTGCCACTGCTGTTCGAGCACGTTCTTCAGGTTCTCCCCGGTGAGCGTGATCGTCTGCATGATGTTCGCGAACGGCTGCACGGCGAACGCCTCGCCGTAGGTCACGACGCCGTCGCCCTCGCCGGCGGGCGAGGACGCGTAGGTGAAGTCCGTGCGGATGCCGCCCGGGTTCGTCATGGCGATCTGCGCGCCGTTCGACTTCGTGGCCTCGAGCTGGGCGTCGGCGATGACGTCGCCGAGCGGGGACTCGCCGGAGGCCGCGCCCTTGGCGACCAGGTCGGCGGTGATGGTGCCGACGGCCTTGTTCGCGATCGGCGCGGCCTTGGTCTTGGCCTCGTTGATCAGCGTCTGCACGTCGCCGTCAGGGTCGACGTCGCGGGTGACGATCTGGTTGTGCGCCTTGGTCTCGCCCCGCACGACGTCGCGGGTCCGACGGTCGATCTTCAGGTCGACGACCGACAGCAGACGACCGAACGACGCGCCCTGGATCACCGGACGCGGCTTGCCTTCGGGGTCGTTGATCACGCAGTTGTACTGCTGGTGGCTGTGCCCGGTGAAGATCGCGTCCACTTTGGACGAAACCTTCTGCGCGATGGCGGTCGCGGCGCCCGGCTTGACCTTGCACTCGTCCGGACCGGCGGTCTCGGAGTTGTCGCCCTGGTGCAGCAGCACGACCTGCGCCTTGACACCGAAGAGGTCGAGCAGCTTGGCGGTGCGGTCGATCGCTTGGACCTCTTCGCCGAACTTCAGGCCCTTGATCGCCTCCGGGGTGACGACCTGCGGCAGGTCCTTCAGCGTGGCGCCGATGACGCCGATCGGGACGCCGCCGGAGAACTCGATGCTGAACGGCAGCAAGGCCGGGAAGCCGTTCTCGTAGTACACGTTGGACCCGAGGAACGGGAAGTTCGCGCCCTTGAAGGACTTCCGGAACTGGCAACCGTCGGTCGGGTGGCAGCCGCCATTCTGGATCCGGCGAAGTTCCTTGAGGCCCTCGTCGAATTCGTGGTTCCCCACCACGGAAGCCCGGACGCCGAGCTGGTTCAGCAGTTCGACGGTCGGCTCGTCATGGAACAGCGCCGAGATCACCGGCGACGCGCCGATGCTGTCACCGGCCGACAGGACGACCGAGTTGCGCGCTTCGCTCCGGAGCTTCTTCAGGTGCGTCGCGAGGTACGCGGCGCCGCCCGCATCGACGGTCTTGCCGCCGGGCAGCGTGACACGGCCGCTCGAACCGGACGGCGGTTCGAGGTTGCCGTGCAGGTCGTTGAACGTGATCAGCCGGACGTCGGTGGTGGCCGGCGCGGCGGACGCGGGCGCGGCGACGGCACCCAGCGCGGTCAGCGCGGCACCGACGGCAACGGCCAGCCGGGTAGAGAGCTTCATTCTTCCTCCGATTCGCACCCCGAAGTCCCCATCGGGCGCACGGCGGAGGAGTCTGCCTGGCGGAATTGACCTTCACCAGAGGAAAAAGCAGGACGATAGGCAAACGTCACATGGCGCGTGAGCTGCCCTCCAGCAGCACCCGCGCGACCATCTCCGGCTCGTCGTTCATCGGCACGTGCCCGCAGCCGCGCAGCACCAGCAGCTCCGCCCCGGGCGCGATCCGGCGCAGCTCGGCGGCCTTCGGGCGGGCGAGGATGCGGTCGCGTTCCGCCCACGCGATGGTCACCGGGACGTCCCGGACGACGCCGTCGAACCGGAACCGCCGCGAGCCTGCTCCAGCGTCGGCCGGAAGCCCGGGCAGCCGGCCAGCGCGCGAATGTCCTCCATGACGACCTGCGTGGTGAGCCGATCCGGACGGCCGACGATCATCCCGGTCAGCATCGACCGGCCCGCCGGTGTCGCGGCGAGCCGCCGCGCGGTGCGCTCGGGGATCCGCTCCGCGAGCAGGCGGTGGGTGCGCAGCATGCTCAGCGCGTACCGCTGCCGGCGCGGCGTCCACAGCCCGGCCGGGGACAACGCCGTCACACTGCGGACGAGACCCGCTTCGCCGAGGGCCAGCGAGAGCAGGCCGCCGAGCGAGTTGCCCGCGACGTGCGGCTTGCCGAGGCCGTGTTCGCGGAAGAACCTCCCGAACAGCTCGACCGCGGCTTCGACGCCGTAACCGCCGGAGTGCGGCGCCGATTCGCCGAACCCCGGCAGGTCGACGGTGATGACGTCGCGATGCGAGGTGAGCAGCGAAAGCACGGGCGACCAGGCCTGGCGGCGGTGGCCGACCCCGTGGATCAGCACCAGCGGCTCGCCGTGGCCCGCGCGGTCGAAGACGACGTTGTCCATCCCGCGAGGTCAAGCTATTTACTGCTACCGTCGGTAACAGGTAAATAAAGGCGTTCGCGCCGCCGGGTGATGTCGTTCGGCATCGGCTCCAGGTCACCCGTCGCGATGAACCCGAGCTTCAGGTACAGCCGCCGCGCCCGGTCGTTGTCCTCCGCGACGTGCAGCCACACCTCGCGCGCGCCGTCGGCCTCGGCGGCCGAGCGCACCTCTCCCGCCAGCTTCGCGCCCAGCCCCTGGCCGCGGGCTTCGGCCGCGACCCACATCGAGTAGAGGATCCAGTCGCCGTCGCGGGCCCTCCCGGCGACGAGGCCCACCGCGCGTCCGTCGTCGAAGGCGGCGAACCAGGCGTCCCCGGCCAGCCTCGCGAGCCACTCCTCGTCGGTCTGGGCCCGTTCGGCCGCCGCGATCGAGCCGTAGTTCTCGGGGGTGTCCGTCAGGGCCCGCAGGCGGACGTCACGGAAGGCGTCGAGGTCTTCGGGGGTCAGCCGTCGAACGAGCAGCATGCGGGCAGAATCCCACGTCCACCGGTGGAGCGGGAAGGAATATCGCCGATCGGCCAAGATCGAGGTCAGCCACTTGGCCGATCCGGCTCCGTCCGCCGCGGCCCTTCGACCGAAGCGGCGGGACCCCGCTGATCCATAACGTCCATGTCATGACGAACGCACAGGTCACCGCCTTGCAGTACGGCTTGATCGGCTTCTTCGCGCTTTGGGCGACGGCGCTGATCCCGCAGCTGATCGTCCTGCACGCGCGGCACGGCCGGGTGCGCCTTCGTCCCGTCCTGACCATGGCCGCCGTGCTGCTCTACGCCACCATGACCCTGGCGGTGACCTTCCTGCCGCTGCCCGGCCCCGGTGTCAAACGGCTGAGCCAGACCGTGCAGCTGCACCCGTTCCAGTGGATCGCCGACATCCACACCGAACTGCTCAAGCACGGGCTGCCGGTGGCCGACTGGTTCACCACCCAGACCTTCCAGCAGGCCACCATGAACGTGCTGCTGTTCGTCCCGCTCGGTTTCTTCGCCAGGACACTCTGGAAGCGCGGCCTCATCGGCACGACGCTGATCGGTCTCACCGCTTCGCTGCTGATCGAGATCACGCAGCTGACCGCGAACTTCGGCACGGCGCCCTACGTCTACCGGATCTTCGACGTCGACGACCTGCTCAACAACACCGGCGGCGCGATGCTCGGCTGGATCGCCGGAGCCCTGCTGCTCAGCCTCGTCCGGAAGCCCGTTCCTTCAACGGTCGAGTTCCAGCCCGAGGTACTTGTTACCGCCGAGGGCTCATTGGCGCAGCCTCTCGGCCGCGAGCGGATCGACCTCGCCCAGGTCCGCTAGCCTCGCCCGCCGCCGCTGGGCCGCGCGCCGCGCGGCCCGCCGGTCTTCCGCGATCACCAGCACGGTGGCCACGACGAAGATCAACGCGACCAGTCCGAGGATGAGCGAGAGCTGCAAAACGCCTCCTCGAAGACAACCTTGTGTGCGAGATCACAAACAGTACGCACATCGTGGTGAGTTGACCACCCCTTGAGACGAAAGTGGGTGTCGCAGGTCACGCGGGGTTCGCGGAGAACCAGGTCCGGTCGTCCGCGCACCAGCGGTCGAAGACCAGGCCCGCCCTGGTCAGAGACGTGTTCAGCGCTGTCGCGTCCAGTCGGCGGCAGGTGAACGCCTGGGCCCACGACCGGTCGCCCGCCGAGTAGCGGACGACGGCCGACAACAGATCCCCGTCGCGGACTACCTGGCCCAGCCGGACGTCGACCTCGCCGATCCGGCCGCCCTGGCCGTCCCGGACCGACTCGAACCACTCCGGCGGATGCCACTCGACGAGCACCCGCCCGCCGGGCGCGACATGCGCGCGAGCGGTGGCCAGGAAGGCCGCGTGATCCGCGTCGGCGGCGGTGTTGACCAGGTGGCTGCCGAGCAGTACGGCGTCGAAGACCCGGCCGAGCCGCAGCTCCTCGATCTTCGAACACACCGTCTCGGCGCGGACCTCGGCGAGCATCTCCGGCGAGTCGTCCACCGCGACCACCGGATGCCCCAGGTCCAGGAGCGCGTGCGTGACCCGCCCGGCGCCGCTGCCGAGCTCCAGGATCGACGCGCCTTCCGGGACGGCCGCGTGCACGATCCCGGCCTCGCCGTCGGACGGCAGCAGCCGGTACACCTCCACCGGACAGCCGTCGGCCGTGAACGCCCCCTGATCCATACCCGCCAGCGTGCCGGAAACTGATCCGGTGAGGACGAAACCGAACAAGGACGAGCTGGCCGCCGCGTACGGCAAGACCATCGACGACGTCATCGCGCCGGATCTGGACGTGTTGTTCTGCGGGATCAACCCCGGCCTCTACTCCGGCGCCCTCGGCCTGCACTTCGCCAGGCCGGGCAACCGGTTCTGGCCCGCGCTGTACCGCGGCGGCTTCACCCCGCGCCTGCTCGACCCGAGCGAGCAGGACGAACTGCCCGGCCTCGGCCTCGGCATCACCAACGTCGTCGCGCGGACCACGGCGCGAGCCGACGAGCTGACGCCGGGAGAGTTCCGCGAGGGTGGGCGGCTCCTCACCGCGAGGGTCGCCGAGTACCGGCCACGCTGGCTCGCCGTCGTCGGGATCACGGCGTTCCGGACCGCGTTCGGCCTGCCGAAGGCGAAGATCGGCCCGCAGGACGGCGAGATCGCCCGCGCGCGGGTCTGGGTCCTGCCGAACCCGAGCGGGCTGAACGCGCATTGGACGCCCGCGGCGCTCGGCGACGAATTCGGGCGCCTCCACGCCGAAGTCCACTCTGAGTAGCGAACGCGCCAAGATCCTCCGTCGGCGCGCTCATTCGAGCCGGAGATCCACAACCGGCCGATACGCAGAGTTTGCTGCGACGACGCGATACATCTATGAGGGGGATACCGCGTCACGCCCGCCGACCTACTGACTCGTAATAGTTACGAGGTGTCATCTCTGTCCGGTCCCGCAGGGGGGACCGGTTGACGAGGGTGACCACGCCGGGGGGCCGTGGTCACCGAATGGACTTCAGGTCCTCTCGTCCGGGGATGACGGGCAAAAAAACGGAGGGGTCCGTGATGCGAGGCATCGAGCCGAACCGAACGCAGGCCGGCAGGCCTGGCGGACTGTCACCAGGTGGCCGCGGCCTCGGAGTGGCCGCCGTCGATCCGATCCCGATCTTCTGCGAGGGGCTGAGCTCACTGGTCCACCGCACGCCGGGGCTGCAATGGCTCGGGCACGCGACGAGCCATCACGCCGCGCTCCAGCTGTGCGAACAGCTCAAACCGGACGTCATCGTGCTGGATTCGGCGCTCGACCCGAACTGCCACCTGTCCCGGCTGCTCAGCGCCGGCGATCCGGCACTGGTCATCATCACGATGATCAGGGACACCAACCGCACCCAGCAGTACCTCGCCGCGGCGATCGCGGCGGGCGTCCACGCGATCGTGCCGCGGGCGACCGACGGCCGTCATCTGACCGAGGCGATCCGGCGCGCGCACAGCGACCGCCGCTACATCGACCCGACCCTGGCGGCGCTGACGGCGCGGCCGAAGCGCCAGCCCGTGCTCCCCAAGCCGGGCGACGCCCCCAAGCCGGCGACCGCGCGCGGCCTGATGCCGCTGTCCCGCCGCGAGTACCAGGTCCTTCAGCTGGTCGCCGAGGGGCTGGAGAACTCCGGGATCGCGAAGATCCTCTTCCTGTCGGTGGAAACCGTGCGGACCCACGTCAAGAGCATCCTGCGCAAGCTTTCCGCCCGCGACCGGACACACGCGGTGACCATCGCGTTCCGATCCGGCATCCTGGTCACGAGCCCTGACGACGCGCACAGCCCGGCCGAGACGCCTTCGGCTTCTTCGATCGCGCCGTCACCCCGCTGAACCGGCACCGAGACCCCCGTATTGCTGATTTACACATCACAACAGTGGCCATTCACTTGCCGCCGGTTACCCACAGGTAATATCCTGAAGTTACCGGCGAGTAGGGGACGTGTGCCCGGCCGGGGAGCCGAACACATTGGAGTGACGAAATGGGCCACTACAAGAGCAACGTCCGAGACCTGGAGTTCAACCTCTTCGAGGTACTCGGCGTGCAGGACCGCCTCGGCAAGGGCGTCCTCGCGGAATCCGACGAGGAGACCGCCCGCGGCGTGCTGACGGAGCTGAACAAGCTCGCTTCCGGTCCCCTCGCCGACTCGTACGCCGACGCGGACCGCAACCCGCCGGTGTACGACCCGAAGACGTTCTCGGTGAAGATCCCCGAGTCGTTCAAGAAGAGCTATCAGGCGCTGATGGACGGCGAATGGTGGCGGCTGGGCCTGCCGAACGAGCTGGGCGGCTTCGGCTTGCCCCCGACCGTGCAGTGGGCCGCGGCCGAGCTGATCCTCGGCGCCAACGCGCCGCTGTTCATGTACATGGCGGGCCCGAACTTCGCCGGCATCGTCGACAAGAACGGCACCGACGAGCAGAAGCGCTGGGCGCAGGTCATGATCGACCGCGGCTGGGGCGCCACGATGGTGCTCACCGAGCCCGACGCCGGTTCCGACGTCGGCGCCGGCCGCGCCAAGGCCGTCAAGCAGGAGGACGGCTCCTGGCACATCGACGGCGTGAAGCGGTTCATCACCTCGGCCGAGAACGACATGGTCGAGAACATCATGCACCTGGTGCTGGCCCGCCCCGAGGGTCCCGGCATCGAGACCAAACCCGGCACCAAGGGCCTTTCGCTCTTCCTCGTGCCGAAGTTCCACTTCGACGGCGAAACCGGTGAGCTGGGCGAGCGCAACGGCGCCTTCGTCACCAATGTCGAGCACAAGATGGGCATCAAGGCCTCCACCACCTGCGAGCTGACCTTCGGCCAGCACGGCACCCCCGCCAAGGGCTGGCTGCTGGGCGAGGTGCACGACGGCATCGCGCAGATGTTCCAGGTCATCGAGTACGCCCGCATGATGGTCGGCACGAAGGCCATCGCGACGCTGTCGACCGGTTACCTCAACGCGCTCGAGTACGCCAAGGAGCGCGTCCAGGGTGCCGACCTGCCGAACATGCTGAACAAGGCGGCGCCGCGCGTCACCATCACCCACCACCCGGACGTCCGCCGCTCGCTGATGCTGCAGAAGGCGTACGCCGAGGGCCTGCGCGCGGTGTACCTCTACACCGCGACCTTCCAGGACCAGGTGTGGACCGGCGAGGGCGACGAGGCTTCGCAGAAGGTCGCGCACGGCGTCAACGACCTGCTGCTGCCGATCGTCAAGGGCGTCGGCTCCGAGCGCGCGACCGAGCAGCTCGTGCAGTCGCTGCAGACCCTCGGCGGGTCCGGCTTCCTGCAGGACTACCCGATCGAGCAGTACATCCGTGACGCGAAGATCGACTCGCTGTACGAAGGCACCACGGCCATCCAGTCGCTGGACTTCTTCTTCCGCAAGATCGTCCGCGACAAGGGCGCTTCGCTGGCCTACGTCGCCGGGGAGATCACGAAGACCATCGAATCGGAGATCGGCAACGGGCGGCTCAAGAACGAGCGCGGGCTGCTCAAGCAGGCGCTCGAGGACACCCAGGGCATGCTCGGCTCGCTGATCGGCTACCTGACCTCGTCGCAGGAAGACCCGCAGAACATCAACAAGGTCGGCCAGCACACGGTCCGCCTGCTGATGTCGGTCGGCGACCTGCTCATCGGCTGGCAGCTCATCAAGCACGCCGAGGTCGCCATCGGCAAGCTCGACGCGGGCGCGTCGGCGAAGGACACCCCGTTCTACGAGGGCAAGCTCGCCGTGGCGTCGTTCTTCGCGAAGAGCGTGCTGCCGGAGCTGACGTCGCGCCGCGCGATCGTCGAGGCCGCGGACAACAGCCTCATGGACATCCCCGAAGCCGCGTTCTAAACGGTTTCGTGACGAAAAGCCCCCTCCCGCGTGGAGGGGGCTTTTCTGGTTTCGCCGGGGCTTTCCGGGGTATCTCCGTGCTGAGTCCGCCACCTGAGCGGAGACCTCGGAAAAGGAGTCGTCAATGACAGTCACCGGCATCATCATGGCGATCGTGGTCGGGCTGATCCTCGGGGTACTCGGCAGGTTCTTCGCCCCCGGCAAGCAGTCCATCCCGATCTGGCTGACGATCGTCGTCGGCATCATCGCCGCCTTCGTCGGCACCGCTATCGCCCGCGGGCTCGGCTACGCGGACACCAAGGGCTTCGACTGGCTCGAACTCATCACCCAGATCGTCATCGCCGCCATCGGGGTCACCCTGGCCGCGAACCTCTACGGACGGCGCGGCGTCACCCGGTAAGGGGTCTTGAGGCGCGACGAACCGCTTTCGGTGTCACCGTTGGAACCAACTGATTCTCCAGCGAAGGAGGAACCATGCTGGGTGGCATTTGGGGCATCATCACCACGATCGTGGTGGGCCTGATCCTCGGCGTCATCGGCCGGATGCTCGCGTCCGGCGACCAGAAGATCCCGATGTGGCTGACGATCGTCGTCGGCATCGTCGCCGCCTTCATCGGCAACTGGCTGGCAGGCGTGTTCGGCGTCCGCGACACCCCGGGCATCGACTGGATCCGGCACGCCTTCCAAGTCGGCGCGGCGGTCGTCGGCGTGATCGCCGCGTCCGCGATCTACGCGAAGGTCAAGGGCGGGCACCACGCCGCGACCTGAGGTGCCGTGAGCGGGACTACGGTCGGCCCCTGTGACCACTCGACTCGAAGTCAGTGGCCAGGGGCTGACCTCCCTGTCCGGCGTCGCCCTTCCGGCGTCGCTCGAATATCTGGACCTGTACGACAACCGGTTGACGTCCGTTCCCGACGACCTCTGGTCGCTTTCGGGGCTCCGGGTGCTGAACCTGGCCACCAACCGGCTGTCCTCCCTCTCGCCTTCGATCGGCGCGCTGCGGAATCTGCACACGCTGGACCTGGGGCACAACGAGTTCGAGACCCTCCCGGACGAGCTCGGCGAGCTCTCCGGGCTGACGGAATACCTCTACGTGAGCGACAACAGGCTGAGCGAGTTCCCGGTCGCGCTGTGCTCACTCGGACGGCTGAAGTACCTGGGGTGCACGGACAATCGCATCTCCACGCTGCCGGACGACCTTTCCGGGCTAGCCTCGCTGCGTGAGCTTCGCTTGTACGGCAACGGGTTGACCGAGATCCCGGAATCGCTGGGGACGCTCTCCACGCTGCGCGAGCTGCATCTGCGGAAGAACCGGCTGACGTCCTTGCCGTCCTCACTCGGGGAGCTGAGCGAACTGCGCCAGCTGGACCTGCGTGAGAACCGGCTCACCTCGCTGCCGTCGTCCCTCGCCCGGCTGTCCAAATTGGACAAGCTGGATCTGCGATGGAACAAGGACTTCCGGGAACCGCCGTGGCTCGCGGACTTCGAGGCCCGCGGCTGCATGGTGCTGCGGTGAGGCTCAGGTGCAGATGACCGTGGCGCGCGGCGAATAGGTCGCGTTGCGGGTCTCCCGGCGGACCTCCGTGCCGGTGACGACGTCGACGAGCACGCGGGTGTCCGAGGTGCTGAAACCGGCGGCACCGGGATCCGGCACGCAGCCGGGACCGGAGCCGACCTGAACCGGCTGGGGGACGTAGGAATGCCGATCCCCGCCGACGCTCTGGACCGAAAAGCGTTTCGTGCCCCAGATCCGCACGGTCACCGAGCCGTTGGCGGGGATCACCTGGATCGCGATGCCGGTCGGGGCGTCGTTGACGATCTGCATCTCGACGGGCGAACCGTCGTCGTTGATCGCCTTCACGTCGCGCGCGACCGGATAGCGGTCCAGGTAGTGGTCGTGCTCCAGATGCCCGCCGTCGGCCAGCCCGGCCAGATACGCGGCGTTGTAGAGCGTCGTCGCGAGCTGCGAGACGCCGCCGCCGACCACGACCGGTCCGGTGCCGTCCTCGTTCGACGGCGCGGGGACGTAGCCCGCGTCGGCCGTCCTCGCCCCGGACCGCGCGCCGAGGCTGAACGTCTCGTTCGGCTTCACGATGGCGCCGGAGACGCGGGTGGCCAGCGCCTGCACGTTCGTCATCGCCGGCCCGCTCAGGCCGGAGGTGGTGAACTCGCCGACGACTTCGTTGATGCCGAGGACGTTCGCCGCTTCGGTGCTGACGGCCGGGCTGCTGGCGTCGTAGACCGCCTTCAACTCCCGGTCTTCGCTCTTGGCAAGAGTCGCGGTCAGCGCGGAGAACGTGAGGTCCCAGTTGACCTTCCTCGCGTCCTTCGACGGCTGCACCGCCGGCCTGTCGCCGACGAAGACGATCTGCGCGTCCGCGCCGTCGGTCTCGGTCTCCTTCAGCTGCGGCTGCGCCGCGGCCCGGAGTTTGCCCTGGTCGATGCGGACTTCGAGATTGCCGTCGTCGCGCGCGGCGAACTGGAAGGAGCCCGCGATCGCGTCCGGTTTCAGCGTCGCGTCCTTGCCTTCGCCGCGGATCAGGAGCGGCTTCGCGACCGCGGGCGTGACGATCTTGTCGAGCGCCGCGTGCACGCCTTGTGAGTTCGCCTTCACCGGCGCGACGTTCACCTTCAGCTCGACTCCGCCGTCGCCCAGCCAGCCGTCGGTGACCGTGGTGACCGCCGCCTTGACGTCGGCGAGCGTCTGCCCGGACCGCGGTTCGACCGCGGCCGCGGCGACCGCGCCGTCACCGCCCGCGACGGGCCGGAAGGTGATGTTCCCTTCGATCGGCGGACGGTTCAGCTGCGCGGCGGCGAGGTCGGACACGGCCTTTTCGAGCTTCGGCGCGTCCGTCCAGGTGACGACGCCGACCTCGCGGCTGGTGAAGAACGACATCAACCGCGTGTACGGGCTCAGCGGCTGATGCCCGGCGCGCCCCAGCGTCTGCGGCCAGTCCAGGCCGAGCCCGGACGACGTCGGGTACAGAACCGTGTGGACGTCTCCCGCCCGGACCCGCACCGGCTCGATCAGCTTCGGCTCCAGCTCGCGGCGGAGCTTCGACTCGGCCTCCTTGTGCGTGAGGCCGCCGACGTCGATCCCCGCGACGGTGACGCCGCGCGGGACGTCCCCGGCACTGACGATCAGGTCGACCGCGTACGCGAGCACGAACAGGCCCATGAGCACCCCGGCGGCCATGAGGGCCTTGCCGAGCCCCTTGCGGAACTTCGACGCGGGCGTCGGCGGCGCGTGCACCACCGCCCTGCCGCCCTCGAAGAGCTCGTCTACCAGGCCTTCGTCTGTTTCCGGAGCGTCGTCCGGATCCGGGAGGAGTTCGTCGGTGAACAGGTCGGTGCCCGGCTCGTCATCGCGTACCAACTCTCACCACCCCTCCCGCGGGCACGGAGCTAGAGGTACAACCCGGTGCCGTGTTCGGTCCGTTCGGTCGCCACGGCGTGGATGTCCCGCTCCCGCATGACCAAGTGTCCTTCGCCCTGGATCTCGACCTCGTGCTGCTCCTCCGGGTTGAACAGCACACGGTCGCCGGTCTTGACGTTCCGCACACTGTTGCCCACGCCCAGTACATCACCCCACGAGAGCCGTCGCGCCACTTGCGCGGTGGCGGGGATGACGATGCCACCGGAACTGCGGCGCTCCCCGTCCTCGGGGGACAGCTTCACGAGCACCCTGTCCTGCAGCATCTGAATCTCGAGTTTCGGCCTTTCCGACACAAGTGAGACTCTACTTACCCGGGTCCCCCGCCATGACCAGGCTCAGCGCGCTTTCTCCACCGTTTTCGAACCGCAACGGCACTCCCCAGTCCTGCCGGGTGATGCGGCAGGCGGGATGCTCGCCTCCGTCGTCACAGCTCGCGGCCTGCGCGACGACCTGCAAGACGCCTCCGGTCACCCCCTCGGCGAAGCGGAGCTTGCGGAACAGGTCCGTGCCGACTCCCGCGCCCTCGGCGAGGAGCTCCGGTGGCGAGGCGCTGATCTCCAGCCGTGTCGACGGGCCATAACGGTCGTCGAGCTTCTCTCCGGGCGGTGGGGTGAAGACGACGGAGAACTCCAACTCACCCGGCGCCAGCACGGTCGGCGGGCGGCGGACCGCGTGCGCGTCCCCGGCCACGGCCTGCTCGCCGAGCGGCACCGGCCCGATCCGGTTGCCCGCCGACTCGACGACCAGCAGTTCGCCGTCGTGCACCAGCAGGCCGGACGGCTCCGCGAGACCGGTCGCGAGCGTGGTCACCCGGCGGGTGAGCGGGTCGTAGCGGCGGACGGCGCCGTTGTAGGTGTCGGCGATCGCGATGGTGTCGCCGGGCAGCACGGCGAGGCCGAGCGGATGCTGCAGGAGCGCCTCGTCGGCGGGTCCGTCGACGTGGCCGAAGGAGAACAGGTCGACGCCGACCGCGGTGTGCACGGTGAACGTCTCGCCCTCGGGCTGGATCCAGCGCAGCGCCGACGTCTCGGCGTCCGCGAGCCACAGACGTCGTCCGTCGGGCGTTAGGCCGGAGGTCTGCGCGAAGAAAGCTTCGTGGACGTCGCCGTCTCGCAGGCCCTCGACCGTCGTGCCGGCGAAGCGACGGATGGTGCCCGAGACCGGCTCGAACACGCTCAGCGTGTGGTTGCCCGCCATGGCGACCACGACGCCGCCCGCGGGACCCCACCAGGCGACGTCCCAGGGGCTCGTGAGGTCGATGTCGAGCGCCTTGCCGGTGTCGACGCCGTCGCGCCACTGACGGCCGGTGCCGGCGACCGTGGAGACCTCGCCGGTGATCAGGTCGATGCCGCGCAGCCGGTGACCGGCCGTGTCGGCGACCACGGCGTGGTAGCCCGCGCGTTCCGCGACCTCGTACGGCAGAAGGGTGATCCCGGACGGCTCGGTGAAGCTCGCCAGGTCGAACGGCCCGTCCTGCGCGCCGCGGGCCCCGCTGCCGAAGCGGCGGATGATCGTCTCGCCGTCGGACGCGAACTCGACGATGGAGTGGTTGCCGGTGTCGGCGACCAGGATCCGGCCCTCGGCGGTGGTCACGGCCTTGCTCGGGAACCGCAGTTCGGCGCGCTGCTCCTCGGCCGGGACGTACGGGCTGCCGCCGCGGCGGAGCGTGCCCTTGGCCTCGTGGGTGGCGACGAGGTCGGCGATCACCCGGCGCAGCGCCTCGGCGTGCCCCTCGCCGGCGGCGACGTGGACGACGTAACCCTCGGGGTCGACGACCACCAGCGTCGGCCAGGCCTTGACCGCGTACTGAGACCAGGTGGTCATCTTCGGGTCGTTGAGGACCGGGTGGTGCACCTCGTAGCGCCGTACGGCCGCCTCGATCGCGGCCGTCTCGCCCTCGTGCAGGAACTTGGGCGAATGCACGCCGATGGTCACCAGGACGTCGGCGAACTCGGCCTCCAGCGGGCGCAGTTCGTCCAGCACGTGCAGGCAGTTGACGCAGCCGCTGGTCCAGAAGTCCAGCAGGACGATACGGCCGCGCAACCCGGCCAGCGTGAGCCGCTCGCCGCCGGTGTTGAGCCACCCGTCGCCGGCGAGCTCGGGCGCCCGCACGCGGGACTGCGTTCGTGGGGAAGTCACGCCATGAGTGAACTACACGTGTCGCCGCTCTGTTCCGACGTCCAGGCGTTGAGAGGGCGAGCTCACCCCAGGGGAGGAGCCTCATGTGGGTGATGAGGGGCCTTCTCCCAGACCGACACGTGCCCCGTGCTTTCGGCGGTGAACTCCGAACGGGCCCAATCCGCCCAGCGATGCTTCGGGCGCATTCCGGCGATCCGGGCCATGAGGTCCAGCTCGGCGGGCCAGACGTAGCGGAAGGGGATGCGGCGGAACCGCCCTGTCCCGTCCGGTGACACGGTCACGTGGTTCGACGTGAACTCCTGCGTGACCACGTCGTACTGGTCGAACCCGACATAGCCGGGGGTCATCGCGAAGGGGACGACGTCCTGTCCGGGCGGCAGGCGGCGCAGGTCCGGGAGGCCCACCTCGACGACGAACAGCCCGCCGGGCCGCAGATGCGCCGCCGCGTTGCGGAAGACGTCGACCTGGCCGTCCTGGGTGGTCACGTTGCCGATCGTGTTGAACACCAGGCAGACCAGCGAGAACTCGCCCGCCACCCGGGTGCTCGTCATGTCGCCGATCGTGACTTCGACCGCTTCGCCGCCCGGCTTGTCCGCGATCCGCGCGGCCATCGCCCGGCTCAGCTCGATACCGCTCACCGGCACTCCGCGCGCGGCCAGCGGCGCGGCGATCCGCCCGGTCCCGACGGCGAACTCGAGCACCGGGCCGCCTTCGGCAAGGTCTTCGAGGACGTCCACGGCGGACGTCACCACCTCGGGGGCGTTCGCGCCGCCCGGGCCGTCGTAATCCGTGGCCACACTCTCGGGGAACCAGCCGTCGGCCGGGTCGTCTTCGACGCTCACGATCGCGGACGCTACCGCCGGGACCGCGCCCTCTTCACCCCGTTTTCGCCGTCGCGCTCGACCGGCGTTAAAAGAGAAGGCGCTTGCGCGGTGCGCAATTTACGCTCGAACACATGTCCACTGTTGAGCACGCCTTCACCATCGAGGAGGCACACGACCTCCAGGCGAGCTTGGCCGAACCCGTGCGTCCCGGGTTGAGCGAGGCCGAGCTCGACGACGTCGAAGCACGCTTCGGCTTTCGGTTCGCCGCCGACCACCGGACCTTCCTGTCCGCCGGGGTGCCGATCGGCGACCGCTGGCCGGACTGGCGCTGCGGCAACCCCGACCACCTGCGGAAACGGCTGGACTGGCCGGTGGACGGGGTGCTTTACGACGTCGAACACAACGGCTTCTGGCCGCCGGACTGGGGCATGCGCCCGATCGACCTCGCCGACGCGCTTTCGCGGGCTCGCTCACATCTGGCACAGGCCCCGCAGCTGGTTCCGGTCTGCGGGCATCGGTATCTGCCCGGGATCGCCGGGAGCGCGGGCTATCCGGTGCTTTCGGTGTATCAGACCGACATCGTCTACTACGGCTACGACCTGCGGGGATACCTGCGGCACGACTTCTGCGGCGAGCCGCTGGGCCCGCCACCGGCCGGCGGGCCGCGGCAGGTCGAGTTCTGGTCGCGGTTCGTGGAATGAACGGACCGTTCATACCTTGAGTTCGCGGTTCGGTGCCACTACATGTGGCCGATTCGCGCGTCGGGCGTCACCAAATGTGCCCCCGGCGATAGCAAAGGTCCCTTGCTCTTTTCGCGATTCGGGAAAGTGGTGGTAGGGGTCAGGATTCGGCGGCGGCCTTCAGCCGGGCCAGCGTCGCGGCGATGTTCGCCCGGTTGGCGTCGTCCCGCTTCCAGACCCCGGTGAACAGCGACGTCGGCCCGCGCAGCCAGCCCGGCCGCCGGTCCCACGTGCTCTCCACGGCCACACACCCGTCGCCGGACGCCTCGATGTCGTACTGCCAGCGCGCGACGGGAAGTCCGGCGACCGTGGTCACCTCGAACGCGAACCGCCTGCCCTCGTCGGCGTCGGTGATCGTCGAAAGGGTGCTCCAGCGACGGATCCCGTTGCGGTTGCGGCCGCGGAACCTGGCGCCGACAGCGGGCCCCTCCGCCGCACCGACCCAACGGTGCCCCTCGTACTCCTCGGCCATCCCCGCGAGCGCGCCCGGGTCGCTGACCAGGGCGTACACCCGCTCGGGCGGGGCGGCGATCGCGATCTTTCCGGTGGCGCTGGGCTCAGTCATGGCATACCTCCGTACTGAGGGTATGTGAAATACCCTCAGTTGTCCCTCCGGAGCATGCGACTGATACCGGCGGCGACCGTCGTCGCCAGCACCCAGCCCGACGCGGTGAACCCGGCCGCGACCCAGTTGTCCATGCCGTGCATGTACCAGCGCGACTTGTTGCCGAAGTCGACGATCGGGACCAGGAGGTCGATCGTGTACAGCACCGGATTCCACTGCAAACCGGTGTCGTCCTGGTTGACCAGGCACCGAGGCCCGCTCACCGTGAGATTGGGTTTGGTGACGCAGTCGTCGACCCCGAGCCCGAACCACAGGCTTCCCAGCACCAGCAACGTCAGCAGCCAGCCGAGCGCGCGCACCGGACGGAAGCCGTAGCCGACCATCGACCGCTGCAACCAGCTCCACACGCGCACGCCGGGCCCGAAGAACTTGAAACCCTTCGCGAGCGCCACGTACCGGAATTGCTGCTTCTTCAACAGCACCGTGGAGGCGTGCTCTTCGTTTCCGGACGCGCGCAGCGTCGCCGCCAGCTGGTCGTAGGGTCCCGGCCGGTAGCCGTCCATCGCCTTGCGCAGCAACACGATCCGATGATCGATCGCGCGGTCGTCGTCGAGCGCGATGTCCTCTTGGAGGGCGTCGTACCGGAAATCCTCCAGCTCGATCCCGGTCGTCGACGCCCAGAACGCCTCGTTGTCACCGAGCGTCCCGCAATGCGCGCGCCGCAAGACGATCCGGCCCTCCGGCGGAACGGCGGGCGTGAGCAGGAACTCGTCGGCCGAAACGTCGCTGCCGTCGAGCGCGATCCCGTGCGGCGCGAGGGAACCGAGTCGTGCGCCGCGGAAGTCGACGCGCCGCGCGACCTGAGCACCGTCGAGGTTGACCCCGCCCTGCGCGACGAACGGACGCTCCTTGTTCTCGGTGAGGATCAGATCGCGGCCGATCCGCGCGGTGCGGACGTCCAGCGAGTAACTGGTGCGTGTGCGCGTGCCCGGCTCGGTCAGGCTCGTGCCGAAGAGGTTCACGCTGCCGCCGACCTCGGCGCCCTGGAGCCGGAGAGTGCCCTGGACGGTCGCGTCGGTGAGCTGGAAGTTGCCCGCGATCTTCGCGCGCCGCGCGGAAAAGACGTCGCGGCGCGGGTGCAGGAACATCGAGTTCCACGCCAGCACGTTGCCACCGACGGTGATGTCGGCCATGCGCAACTGCCCGGACGGCACCCGCAGGCTCGTCGCCTCGAGATCGCCGCCGATCGTGGTCCCGTCGAGGTGGATCGCGCGGTCGTAGTAGGGAATGCTCTGCCCGCGCACGACCTGGACCTCGGCGCCGGCGAGGCGCAACGAACCCCCGATCCGGGCGTTGACCATCCGCAGCGTCCCGGTCGCCTGCATGCCGTCGCTCAGCTCGAGGTTCCCGTTGATCGCCGACCGATCCGCGACCAGCGCCGGCCGCGGGTCGATGTACGGATCGTTCGACTTCCACGCGTCGACGACGATCGGCCCGGCCTGATTCACCGACAGTTTGGCCTCGCGGAAAATGACGTCACTGTCCACAGTGGCACTCGGCAGGAACATGATCCCACTGGCGGAGAAGCGTTTCCGCTGCGCGGCGGGCCCGTAGTTGTCCACCTCGCACAGCAGGCTGCCGCCGATGTGGATCCCGTTCCCGTTGAGCGCGAAGCCGTCCCGGTTGTTCAGCGTCGCGCCCGAAAAGTTGACGTTACCGCCCGCCCGCATACCCGGGATGCGGACTTCTCCGTTGGCCACCAACCGATACGCCAGCAACGCGCCGACGATGTTGACCCGGTCGGCCTGGATCGCCTTGCCCCGCGGATGGGTTATCACCGTGCGGGTCAGCACGACCGAACCCTCGATGACCGCGTCGGTGAGATTGACCGCCGCGTTCGGCATCCCGCGCTCGCGATCGTCGCCGCGCTGGACCGTGGTCTCCTCGATCTCGTGCTCGCCGTCGACGTGCACGACACTGCGGATGAGGCGGACATCGTTGCGGGTGCGGAGATTGCGCGCCTTGAGCCCCGGCAGCCAGCACTTGCGGAACACGAGCCCGAGCAGATGCGCCTCACGGACGTCCGGCGGATGCTCGAACCGGCACCGCTCGAACCGGAACAGATACTTGATGTCGGCCGCGCGCAGATCGAGCGTTCCGGTGATGTAGGCGTCCTCGACCTGCACGATCGGCGCGTTGGTCGCCTGGCGGCGCCACCGGAGCAGACCGGTCGTCCCCGGCTTCATCAACTCGGACGCCGGAACCTCGTACCGCTTGTCGGGGTTCGGAGCGAACGGATCGAGCGGCGGCAAGGCCGCGTCGCCGTTCGGTTCACCTTCCCCCGGATCGCGCGGCCCGTTGTTGCGCCGAAAACCCGGCATCGTCTCGCTTCCCTCCCCCGTCGTTCCCCGGCACCAGCGAAGCCGATCACCCCCGGGATTCGCAAGTGGGCCTGGGCAGCAGACCTGAACCTGCCACCGCACCGCGACGGCAGAACGGCCACCACGGGTTCGAGACCAGGCCTTATCGGTGATCTTGACCGAACTCGCCGCCCGTCCGCTTGGTCGCTGCTACGGTCACGCACCGGAGTCAGAGGTGGACCACGGGTAGGTCGCGCCCTGCGCGGCCCGTGCGGGGAGGCACGACATGAAGCGTTTCTTGCTCTTGGCGGCTGCGGTATCGATTTTGGCCGGTGGTTGCGGCACTCAGGTGGCCGGCACCGCGACGACGAGTGCGCCGTCCTCGGCGCGGCTTCCATCCGATGGGGCGCCTGCGGTGGCGAACCCGATCGCCAATACGGCGGTGGTCGAGGCGGACCCGTGCAGCGCCATCCCGACGGCCGAGATCGAAGCGATCGGCGGCGCGGTGGAGCGTTCACGGACCGTCGACCTATCCGAAGGCCTGAACTGCAGTTGGTTGTTCTCCGAAGCTCCGAGCACCCTCAGCGCAGGCCTGGTGGTCGGCAACAAGAAAGGGTTGAGCGCTCTCTATGCGCAGAAGTCGACCGGGGGACTCACTACCTTCAAACCAGTCGACTCCATAGAAGGGCACCCTGCTGTCATCTATGCCAACGGCAGCGAAGGCCGAGGAACCTGCACGCTCGCTGTCGGGCTCAGGGACGACCTCGTCTACACGGTCATCCCGCACCTGTCTTCCGGAAACCCCATGCTCGCGGACCCTTGCGGGATGGCGACCAAGGTCGCCGCGGCGGCGATCAAGAACCTCAAGAAGTCCTGATCAGGCGAAACCGTCGATCAGGACAAAAGTAACGTCGTCCCGGCAACTTTCGATGGTGATCTTTCACGAAGGGGCTGATCAGCGGTTTACCTGCTGCTATCGTCACCGGTTGGAGTCAGTGATGAACTACGGGTAGGTCGCGCCCCATCGCGGCCCGTGCGGGGAGGCACGACATGACACGACCGGGAAGTGGCCCTCAGGGGGTCTACAACCAGCTGAACACGACGCCGCCGCAGGCACCGCCGCCGGGGTCCGGACTGATTCAGGGCGCTACCGCCGCACCACCGCCGCCGGGCCCGCCGCCGAATTACGGCGAGCTGGGTGCCGGGCAGGCCCAGGCCGACTTCGCCGCGGCGTCGTCGAACGGCGGCTGGGAATTCGACTCGGAGGCCATGGACAAGGTCATCAAATCCCTCGAGGACTGCATCGAGAACAACTTCAGCAGCGCCATGAGGGAAGCCTCGTACCTGACCGGTATCGACGCGATGGGTGACGAGGTCGCCAGCCAAGGTTACGTCAAGATCGCGAACGAGTCGGGGGCCTCTTATCAAAATTTCTTGGACGGCGCACGCAAGTTCACCAGGGCTTACGCCGACAAGCTAGTGGAAATAAAGACGGCGTACGAAAAGCAAGACCAGGCAGCGATCGACGCTCTCCGTTCTGTTGGAAAGGCTCTCTGAATGCGTGCTCGACTCGTCTCCGTTCTCACTGTTGCCGCCGTGCTCGCGGCCGGTTGCAATGGGGAAACCGGCGGTAAGGCCGAGCCTTCGACGCCCAAGCCTGACGCCACGACCCTGCCGCGCGCGGGAGCCCCCAAAGTGACGACCCCGTTGAAGACGGAAAAACTCACGAACGAACCCTGCAGCGCCGCGACCGATACGGAGATCGCAGGCATCGCCGGGAAGGTGAAAAGCTCGAAGGTGGAACAGATCGCGGGCGGCCCGACCTGCTCGTGGATCCTCGCCGACCTAGCGGGCTCGATCAACGGCGGTCTGAATGTCAGTCAGCCCGAAGGCTTGAGCCATCTTTACGCTCTCAAACAACAGGGCAGCGGTGTCACGACGTTCCAACCCTTGCCTGACATCGCCGGACATCCGGCCGTCGTCTTCGCGAACGGCGGCGAAGGCGCGGGCAACTGCAACCTGGCTGTCGGACTTCGCGACGACATGATGTACACCGTGGTCACCGCCCTGTTCGACGACAGCCCCGCCTACAACGACCCCTGCGGTGCCAGCGTGAAGCTGGCCGAGTTGGCGATCCAACGTCTGAAGGCGGCCCAATGACCTACAGCGGATGGGAAATCTTCACCAAACTCAACGCCAACCCGAACACCACGAAACGCTTGGATGCGGCGCGAGTCGCTTCCCATCACTTGATGGTCGCCCACGGAGAAATCAGCACCGCCATGGAGGCCAGCCAGACGGCCTTGAGTTCCTTCTGGAAGGGCAAAGCAGCCGACTCCGGAGCAGCAGGCCTCGCCCCGCTCATCGCGACCTCCAAGATCGCGGGCGAGAACATGGACCGCGCCCGCCAGTCGATGTACGACCAGAACGGCTCCTTCCACTACACGCGCGGCAACGTCCGCCCGGTGGAGAAGGAGCGCGCGGGGGACAACGGGCCCGAGGACATCCTGTCCATCGGCGCGAGTGACGACGAGATCGCGGCGGCGAAGTTCGACGCGGACACCAAGCACAACGTCGAGGTCTACGAGCCGTACTACCAGAGCACTCAGCCGCGGCAGCAGTCGCTCGCGCCGGTTTATCCGGCCGCGCACGATCCGAACGTCTCGGCGGGGCCGATCACGGCGGATCCGATCGATCCCGGGACGAAGGTCAGCGGATTCGGCGGCGGGCACGGCGAAACCGGCGGGCGGCACGGCGGACCCGGTGGCGGGTACACCGGCGGCCCGAGTTCGTACAGCCCGCCTCCGGGGGCCGAGGGGTATCAGGCGCCGAGGCCGCCGCAGATCTCGCAGCCGCCCCGCATGCCGCAGATGCCACAACCGCCGCGGCGGCCGATGCCGTCTCCGCAGCCGAACGATCGGACCGACTTGTCCAGGACGGGCCCCGGGATGGAAGTACGTCCTGGCGACCACCGGCCGCCCGCGTTCGGGCCCGGAAGCGGCGGACCCGGAGGCGGTCCCGGTAGCGGCGGCGGATTCGGCCCGGGCTCGGGCGGGTTCAGCGGCGGCTTCGGCCCCGGTGGCGGCTTCGGGCCGGGTGGATCGACGGGCGGGCCGGGCAGCATGGGGCCCGGTCGCGGTGTCGGGGGTGGCATGCCCGGCGAGGGCGCGACGCGCGGACCCGGCGGGGCTCCGGCGGGCGGCGCGGCGGCGGGGCGTCCTGGCGCGCCCGGTATGGGTGGCGGCGGCATGGGCGCGGGCAAAGGCGGCAAGGGTGGCGAGGACGAGGAGCACAAGCGCAAGATCCTGCTCCAGGAAGAGGACGGCGACTCCATTTTCGGCGGCTATGACGGCGACAAGCCGGTTCCCCCGGTGATCGGCGCGTGACGTGCTGCAGAAACCCGTCGAAC
>NZ_NMQT01000150.1 GCF_002234405.1 Amycolatopsis thailandensis
GGGAACCTACAAAACCCGCTCCGCCGGATAGATGGTGATCTCTCCGGGCGTGGTCACCGGCAGGTCTGGGCCATGTACCCGGAGTCTCCATTCGGCCGGTCCCGCAGCACGCTCGAACACCACGTCGTCGTCGCTGAGCCCGGCGGTCCGATAGAACGCCGCGGCGTCACCGGGTTCGGGTCCGGCATGAGCCGGAGCGAAGGGAGCACCCAGGGTGCCCCTAGGGAACGTCCAGCCGCTGAACCCGGTCGGCTCCCACAGGGAGATCGCCGCACCGAACGGGTCCACGAGTGTCGCCATCCGTCCCTGACCGGGAACCTCGAACGGTGCCAGGACGATCGCCGCACCGGCCAGCTCAGCTGCGGCGATCCGCGCTTCGACGTCGTCCACCGCGACATACCAAGCGACATGTTCCGGTAGATCCGGGCGATAGATGGGGTTGGCGAGATCGCTGAGGCTGCCGACGGGATATCCGTCGCGAGTCAGCACCAACGCCGCACGCAGACCGGCCGGCTCGGCGGTCTCCCAGCCGAGCGCGCCTGACAGGAAGACTGCCGTCCCGGGTACGTCCCGGGTCTTGAGATCGAACCAGCAGAACGCACCAGGCGGGCGGATGTCGTCGGTCACGATGCACTTTCTCGCACAGGGCGGGGGTGCGTGGCAAAGGAATTGCCGGTCAGTCCACGAGGCCCCACCAACTGATCAGGTTGGGTGCCACACCGGACAGTTGAACGCGCTCAGTGGTCGTCGACCACAGCCATGTCCGCGTTCGGCTCGCCGTGGTACACCGCCGTCAAGCCATCCTCGTCCTCGGCTACCACGACGCCACTACAACCCGGCTCGCCGCACAGGCCGGTGCCACATGGCGCCGGTATGCCCCCGGCGATCACTCACCGCGACAACTTCGAGAGAACCCGCGACAGTTGAATACGCGACTTCACCAGTCGG
>NZ_NMQT01000151.1 GCF_002234405.1 Amycolatopsis thailandensis
AGCCCGCCGAGCGCGGCCAGCGCCTCCATCCGCGCCGGGACCTCCGCCGACGAGTTGGCGTGCACGGTGCAGGCTCCGCCGTCGTGCCCGGTGTTCATGGCGTTGAGCAAGGCGATGACCTCCCCGCCGCGCACTTCGCCGACGACCAGCCTGTCCGGGCGCATGCGCAACGCCTGCCGCACCAGTTCGCCGAGCCCGATCTCGCCCGCGCCCTCGACGTTGGCCGGACGGGCGATCAGGCTGACGAACTGCGGATGGTCCGGTCTCAGTTCGCCCGCGTCCTCGACACAGACGATGCGTTCGCCCGGGGGCACCGCGCCGAGCAGCGCGGACAGCAACGTCGTCTTTCCCGTCCCGGTACCGCCGGACACCAGGAACGTGAGCCGGCGCCGGATGACCGAATCGAGCAGCTCCGCGCCGCTGGTCCCGAAAACCCCGCGAAGCCGGAGTTCGGCGAGATCGTGGGTGGCGGGCCGGAGGACCCGGAGCGAGAGAGCGGTCCCGGCGGGCGCGAGCGGCGGGAGGACCGCGTGCATCCGGATCCGGCCTCGCGGTCCCACGCCCGGCAGCCAGCAGTCGGCGAACGGTTGCGCGTCGTCCAGCCGCCTGCCGCCGGCGAGGGCGAGCCGCTGGGCCAGCCTGCGAACGGACTCCTCGTCGACGAAACGGACCTCTGTCTTCTCAGGACCTGTCCCGGCGTCGATCCAGACCTCGTCCGGCGAGGTGACGAGAACGTCGGTGACGCCGGGTCTCCCGAGAAGCGGCGCGAGCGGACCGGCGCCGACGAACTCGTCACGGGCCAGCCGGACCGCGCCGAGGACCGCCTCCTGACCGAGCGCGCCACCGGCTTCGGCGCGGACCGCCCGCGCCACGCTCACCGGATCCGCCGGGGCACCCGACGCGGCCAGCCGCCGCCGGACCCGCTCGACCAGCTCCTCGGTCATCGCGAGGCACCGGCCAGGTTTCCGCGCGCGGCGGCGAGGACCTCGGCGGCGGCCACGGCCAGATGCCCGCGGTGTCGCGGCACGAACTCACCGCGGTCGACGGCCACCGGCAAGGACCGTTCGCGGCCCATCGACGTGATGAGCGGGGCACCGACGGCATCGGCGATCTCTTTCGGGATCAGACCCGAGGGTGACGGCCCGCGGACCGCGACACCGACCCGGGTCCCGTGGGGTTCGAGCCTGGCGAGGACCTGTTTCGCCGCCGCGCAGGCGCGGAGTTCCGCGGGGACGACGACCACGATCAGATCGGCGAGCCCGATCGCGGTGGACGTTTCCACGCCGAAATACCTCGGCAGATCGCAGACGACCGTCCGCCCCGCGCGGCGACCGGCGCACAGCACGCCTTCGATCGCGTCCGGCCCGGGACCGTGCCCTTCCCGCCCGTAGGACACAAAGGACAGTGAGCCTGACGCGTATTTCTTCCGCGGCAGGGCCTCGCTCAACGCCGTCATGGTCACCCTGCCGCCGAGGTCGAGTTCCGGCCAGCGCGGCCCGTGATCGCGTTCCGCGGCGAGGAGGACGTCGACACCGCCGCCGAGCGGATCGCAGTCGACGAGCAGCCCGCCGCCCCCGGACTTCTCCGCCCGGTACGCGACGGCGGCCGCCAGTACCGAGGCCCCGGCACCGCCGCTACCGCCGACGACCCCGATGACGACGCCGTCGTCACGCGCGGGCCCGTCGACGACGTCGGCGAACTCGCCGATGAGATCGCCTTCCTCGTCCGGCAGCGAAAGGACCTTCTCCGAGCCGGTGTTGAACGCGCGCTCCCACGTCACCGGGGTCGGCGCGCCCTTGCAGACGAGCAGGACCTTGTTCCGCCGCAGCAGGCGGTTCGGCGCGCTCGCGGCTTCTTCGTCGAGCACCACGAGCGGCGCGCGGGCCCATCTCCCGCGAGCGGCGTCCAGATCGGGTGCGCGTTCCACCTCGCAGCCCGCGGCCGCCGCCACACGCAGGATCTCGTCGAGCAGGATGTCGTCTCCGGCGACGACGAGCGGATGTTGTTCGGTCATGGCTCCCCCGGGATTCGGTCGGACTCGGGCTGTGCTTCCACGGTCGCGCCGGACCCGACCGCGCACAACGCCATTCCGCCCCACCTGTGGACAACCGGGGTGTTGTGGACAACTCGTCCCGGAAAACCGGCTTCCCCGACGTTTTCGTCGGCGCTTTCCGGCATACTTCCCGGCTTTTCCGCACCGAACACTCGCGCCCGGTTTCCGGCCCGCGCGATGCCTGAAAAGCGTTGAGAGAAAAGAAGGTTTACGAACGTCGGCTGATTCATCCTTGCTCTGTCCCGGTTTCCGCGACCGACGAGGTCTGAACCACTGACAGGAGGGGAAATAACAGGAGGCGGCCCTCGCCAGGGGGGAGGGACGAGGGCCGCCTGGGGTTCAGCCCCGGGGGGTCGGACTGAACCTGGGTCCGGTTCGACACCGGACAATCTCACTGTAACTCCGATACCTGCCTGTTGCGGGCGAGGATCGTACCCACAATTCGATAACGGCACGACGCGCCGGAGCGGCCGCGCGGTCGTGGATTTTCCACCGTCGTATCCCGATCGTGGTCGACCAACGGGCGCGCGCCGGTGCGGCTCTCCTATCCTTGACGGGTGGCCCAACCCAGCACGACACCGAGCCCGGTCGCGGCGTTCTTCGATCTCGACAAGACGATCATCGCGTCATCGAGCGCGTTGGCCTTCAGCAAACCTCTTCTGCGCGAAGGCCTGATCAACCGACGAGCCGCGCTTCGCAGCGCGTACGCGCAGCTCGTGTTCTCCCTGGCGGGCGCGGACGCGGCGAAAACCGAGCGGATGCGCGCCGAGGTTTCCGCGCTGTGCACCGGATGGGACGTCGCGCAGGTGTCCGCGATCGTCCGCGAAACGCTGCACGACGTCGTCGACCCGCTCGTCTACGCGGAAGCGGCGGAACTGATCTCCGCCCACCGCGCGGACGGTCACGACGTCGTGGTGCTGTCGGCGACCGGCGAGGAGGTCGTCGCCCCGGTCGCCGAAATGCTCGGCGCGACGCGCAGCGTGGCCACCCGGATGCAGATCGTGGACGGCCGCTACTCGGGCGAAGTCGATTTCTATTGCTACGGCGAGAACAAGGCCGTCGCCGCCAAGGAACTCGCGGCCACGTACGGCTACGACCTCACCCAGTGCCACGCGTACACCGACTCGAGTACCGACATCCCGCTCCTCGAGGTCGTCGGACGGCCGCACGCGGTCAACCCCGACCGCGTCCTGCGCAAGCACGCGACCGAACAGGGCTGGGAGATCCTCGCCTTCGAGCATCCGATGTCCCTGCGGACCCGTATCCCGGCCCGGTCGGCGGGCCTGGTCGCGCTCGGCGCCGTCGCCGCGGGGGCCACCTGGTACGGCTACAGCCGGCGCAAACGCACCCGCTGAACGCGTACCCGGACGGCGGTACGGAGCCGGTTTCCGCAGACAGGACCGCGAATTGTCCGTCGCCCAGCGTGCCCGTGTCACTAGATCGAGCCTCTGTACCGGTGCACCCGTCTGCGCACTTGAAGTGACCCGGCTCACGGCGTAGAAAGTAGGTGCGGACGTTCGGTCGGCCAGGGAACAGGTAGAAGAGAAGCCTGTTCCACCCCGGCGAATCTCCGTGTGCGGACACCGGGTACCCACGCGCAGCGCGCCGCGGGAGGCTCGTCGTCTAGGGACTGCGTACCGGGACGCCGGACGCCGAGTCCATGAAGGTACGACCAGAGTTGCACGCTTGGTCGCCCGAGTGGTCCGCACTGACTGGCGGCGCCCGCCGGCTTAGGCCGACGGGCGCCGCCAGTGTTTTGTCCCTGTTTTCAAGCGTGACAGGCCCCTTCGCGTCCCTTTGTGTATGAACGGACCGTTCGTGCGCCTGGCCGATGGACAAGCAAAGTGCTCGTGGGTAGCTTCCGGATATCAGTGCTTCCAGGTGGACTTCTTTCCACCTGAGAGTCAGGCACGAATCTGGGAGGCTTGAGGTGACGACCCGAATCGCGCACGCCCGTCATCGGAGGATCCATGCGCTCGCCGTGCCCCTCGCGGGTCTGCTCACCCTCGCCGCTGGAACCGCAGTGGCCGTCCCGGCCTCCGCGCAGCCGGTGAGCGCGGACGCGGAGGCCCAGCGGACGCTGCGCGGTCTCACCCTGGAGCAGAAAGTCGGCCAGCTGTTCGTCACGTGGGTGAACGGCAAGTCCGCCGACGAGGTCAACGCGAAGAACAAGGCCGATTTCGGAGTGGACACCCCCGCGCAGGTGGTAGAGAAGTACCACTTGGGCGGCGTCATCTATTTCAACAACGACAGCCGCGACAACTTCGACGACCCGGTCCAGGTCGCCAAGCTGTCGAACGGGCTCCAGCGGGCCGCGATCCGCAGCGGCGCCCACATCCCGTTGCAGATCGCGACCGACCAGGAGGGCGGCACGGTCACCCGCATGGGTTCCCCCGCCACCGAGCTGCCGAACGCGATGGCGATCTCGGCGGGCCGTGACACCAAGGCCGCGCAGGAGGCAGCCCGGATCCTCGGGCACGAACTGCGCGCGGTCGGCATCAATCAGGACTTCGCCCCCGACGCCGACGTGAACTCGAACCCGGCGAACCCGGTGATCGGCGTCCGGTCCTTCTCCGGCCGCCCGGATCTGGCGAGCCAGTTCGTCGGCGCCCAGGTCAAGGGCTTCCAGGACTCCGGACGGCGTTCGGAGACGGTGTCCGCCGCCGCGAAGCACTTCCCCGGCCACGGCGACGCGGCCACGGACAGTCACCTCGAACTGCCCCGGATCGACCGGAGCGAGGCCAGCTGGCGCGAGACCGACGTCCCGCCGTTCAAGGCCGCCATCGCCGCGGGCATCGACTCGATCATGAGCGCGCACATCCAGTTCCCCAGCCTCGACCCGTCGGGCGAGCCCGCCACGCTGTCGAAGCCGATCCTCACCGGCAAACTGCGCGGCGAGCTGGGCTACCGCGGTGTCGTCGTCACCGACTCGCTCTCCATGGACGCGGTGCGCGTATTGCACACCGACGCGGAGATCCCGGTGCTGGCGCTCAAGGCGGGCATCGACCAGCTGCTCATGCCGGTGAACCTCGACCTGGCGATCAACTCGGTGCTCGACGCGATCCGCAAGGGCGAGCTGACCGAGAAGCGGATCGACGAGAGCGTCCTGCGGGTGCTCAAGCTGAAGCTGCAGCGGGGCATCCTGACCTCGCCGTTCGTCGACCCGGCCAAGGTGATGTCCAAGGTCGGCGTCCCGGCCAACCTCGCGACCGCGCAAGGCATCGCCGACCGGTCGGTCACCGCGATCCGCAACGACGGCGGGGTCCTGCCGCTCGCGCAGCAGCCCGCGAAGACCCTCGTGACCGGCTGGGGCGTGAGCACGACGACCGCGCTGGCCTCGAAGCTCACCGCGCACGGAACGCAGGCGACCGCGCTCCAGACCGGCCAGACCCCGACCGACGCGCAGATCGCGCAGGCGGTCGCGGCGGCGAAGAACGTCGACCTGGTCGTGGTGCTGACCAACAACGTCGGTACGTATCCGTTGCAGGGCAAGCTGTTGCAGGCGCTGGCCGACACCGGGAAGCCCGTGGTCGCGGTCGCCGCCCAGATTCCCTACGACGCCGGTTACGAGAACCCGGTCAAGACCTGGCTCGCGACGTACGGCTACATCACGCCGTCGCTCGAGGCGCTGGCGAAGGTGATCCTCGGAAAGGTGAAGCCGCAGGGCAAGCTGCCGGTGGACATCCCCGCCGGCAAGGACGTGGGCACGGTGAAGTACCCGTTCGGCCATGGGCTGACCTGGTGAACCTCAACCGCCGCCACTTCCTCGCCACCGGCGCGCTCGCGGTCCCCGCGCTGACGGCCGGGTCCTCGGCCGCGGCGGCCCAGCCGGAAAGCGAGAGCAAAGGTCCCCCGCTCACCCGCACCGGGGCGGACGTGCTCGCCGCCCGGGGCTGGGCGGCGCTGGCCGGGCGCAAGCTCGGCGTGCTCTCGAACCCGACCGGGGTCCTGGCGAGCGGCGACCACATCGTCGACTCGATGGTCGCCGCCGGGGTCCGGCCGCTCGCCGCGTTCGGGCCGGAACACGGCTTCCGCGGCAGCGCGCAGGCGGGCGGCTCCGAAGGCGACTACACCGACCCGCGCACCGGCGTGCCGGTGTACGACGCGTACGGCGCCGACGCGACGAAGCTCGCCGGGATGTTCACGAAGGCGGGCATCGACACCGTCGTATTCGACATCGCCGACGTCGGCGCGCGGTTTTACACCTATATCTGGTCGCTGTACACGGCGATGGTCGCGGCGGCGAAGGCCGGCGCGGCGGTCGTCGTGCTGGACCGGCCGAACCCGCTGGGCGGCAAGGCCGCCGGGCCGATGCTGAACCCGGCGTACGCCTCTGGTGTGGGCCGGAAGCCGATCGTGCAGCAGCACGGCATGACCGTCGGCGAACTCGCGCGGTTCTTCGCGGCCGAGTTCCTGCCGGCCGAGGGCGTCACGCCGGGCAAGCTCGAAATCGTCGAGGTGCGCGACTGGCGACGTGATCAGCTCTTCGACCGGACCGGCCTGACCTGGGTGCCGCCGAGCCCGAACATGCCGACGCCGGACACCGCGCTCCTCTATCCCGGCACGGGGATGTTCGAGGGCACCGTGTTCTCCGAAGGCCGCGGCACCACCAGGCCGTTCGAGATCATCGGCGCGCCGGGTCTCGATTGGCGCTGGCGCGAGAAGCTCGGCGAACTGCGGCTTCCCGGCGTGAAGTTCCGCGAGACGTACTTCGTGCCGACGTTCGGCAAGTTCGTCAACGAGCCCTGCGGCGGCGTGCAGGTGACGATCACCGACGCGCGGGCGTTCGACGCCATCCGCACCGCGGTCACCATGTTCGTCACCGCGAAACAGGTGCACCCGGACAAGTTCAAGTGGCGGCCCGACAACTTCCTCGACAAGCTCTCCGGCTCCGACAGGCTGCGCACGATGATCGACAAGGGCGCCGGGGTGGACGAGATCGTCGGGTCCTGGCAGGCCGAGCTGGCCGAGTTCGACCGGAAACGCCGCCGCCATCTCATCTATCGCTGATATCGCTGGGGGGAACAACCTTGCGTGCTAGGAAGATCCTGATCGCGGCTGTTTCCGTGCTGGTCGCGGCGACCATGATGTCGACGGCGGGAGCACAGGCGATTCCGGGTACCGGAGAACAGGCAGATCGCGCGGCCGGGCGGTTCGACAGGCCGCGCGTGGACTTCGCGCCCGAGTCCACCGTCCTTCGCGACGGCGCGCCCTCCGACGTCGGTCTCGACCCGGAGCCGATCAAGGCGGCCGAACGGTTCGTCGAAAGCTGGACGAAGCCGGACGCGACCGGGCATCCGCACTTCTCCGGAGCTGTCGGCCTGCTCGCGCACGACGGCGTGGTCGTCGAGCGCCAGGCCGTCGGCGGTGCCGTCCGCTACGCCGACGCGAACGGCACCGAACTGCCGCCGGAGCAGCAGGTGCCGATGCGCGCGGACACCATCTTCGACATGGCCTCGATCTCGAAGCTGTTCACCTCCATCGCGGTGATGCAGCTGGCCGAGTCGGGCGCGCTGGAGATCTCGGCGCCGGTGGCGCGGTACCTGCCGGAGTTCGGGGTGAACGGCAAGGAGTCCGTCACCGTCCAGCAGCTGCTCACCCACGTCTCGGGTTTCGCCGCGACACCGGTCCCTTCACTGTGGGAGGGCTACCCGGACATCCCGTCGCGCCGGAAGGCCGTCCTCGACAGCCCGTTGAAGAACCCGCCGGGCAGCACGTACCTCTACTCCGACCTCAACCTGCTCACGCTCGGCTTCCTGGTCGAGAAACTGGCCGGGGCGCCGCTGGACAAGGTCGTCCAGGACCGTGTCGCCGGCCCGCTCGGCCTGGCCGACACCGGCTACAACCCGCCGGCCTCGAAACTCGCCAGGGTCGCGGCGACCGAGTACGCCGTGAAGCCACCGCGAGGCCTCGTCCGCGGCGAGGTCCACGACGAGAACGCCTGGTCGCTCGGCGGTGTCGCCGGGCACGCGGGCGTGTTCTCCACCGCCTCGGACATGGCCGTGCTCGCGCAGACGATCCTCAACGGCGGCGCGTACCGCGGTCACCGGATCCTGCGCCCGGAGACCGTGCGGGCGATGCTGACGAACTACAACCACAAGTTCCCCGACGACGCCCACGGACTCGGTTTCGAACTCGACCAGCCCTGGTACATGGGCGCGCTGTCGGCGCCCTCGACCGCCGGCCACACCGGGTTCACCGGGACCTCGCTGGTGATCGACCCGCTGTCGCGGTCGTTCGCGATCCTGCTCACCAACCGCGTGCATCCGACGCGGAACTGGGGCTCGATCAACCTCGCCAGGGAGACATGGGCGAGCTCGCTCGCGAAGGCGATGGCCGTCCGTCCGGCGCACGGGCGCGACGCGTGGTTCAGCGGCGCCGGGGACGTCTCCACGGCCACGCTCACGACGCCGCCCTTACAGATCCGCCGCGGCCCGGTGAAGGTCTCCTTCGACACCTTCGTGGACACCGAGGGACCCTCCGATTCGCTCTTCCTGGAAATAAGTACCGACGGTGGCGCCACCTGGAAATCGATTACTGTGCGTGCAAGCGGTCCGGGAGCTCCCGCGGGGGACCAGACCGGCCTCGGCGGGCACGGCCACCGGGCTTGGTGGAAGGCCGCCGCCGAGGTGTCACAAAGCTCACAAATCACCCTGCGCTGGCGTTACACGACCGATGCCCGTTACACGGGACGCGGAATTTCCTTGGACAGTGTGAAAGTCACTGAACGGGGCCGCACACTGCTGGACAGTGAGCATAATCCCCCTACTTTTGTAGCTACCGGCTGGAAGTTGAGCCCTAGGTAACCGGGCGCCTTCAATACGGTGACCGAACTGCCCCGTTGACCGGGACACAGCCCCTTGCATCGCGACACTAAGTTGCCAAGTCGTTAGCTCGACCTCGTTAACGGCCTCGACCTGGTTAGCGACTTTCTGGTCAACGATTAATCGCAAATCGAATCCGCAGACACGGATAGGTTGCGATCTTCCCGAAGGGTGTGGGTAGCCTTGTCGCAGATGCCAACGGTTAGTAACTTTCCCACGGTGGGCGATACCGATTCCGTAATCGCGGCCGCACCGTCCGAGGCCGTGCCGGCGCAGCCGACACGGGACGCTGACGCGAGCCCGCTGGTCCGGATTCGCTCCCTCCTGCCCGGGCTCGCCCGGGCCGAGCAGCGCGTCGCGAAGGTCGTCCTCGACGACCCCGCGCAGGTCGCACGGCGCAGCATCACCGAGGTCGCACTCGCGGCCAACACCAGCGAAACCACCGTCACGCGGTTCTGCAAGGCGGTCGGCGTCGGCGGATATCCGCAGCTCAGGATCGCTCTGGCGGCCGATACCGCTCGTTCGGAGGCGCGGTCGAGCCGCAACCTCGGTGGCGAGATCGGGCCGGAGGACGACCTGGCCGCGGTCATCGGCAAGGTCAGCTTCGCGGACGCGCGTGCCGTGGAAGAGACCGCCGACCAGCTCGACGTCCCGTCGCTACAGCGCGTGATCGACATCGTGGCCGGCGCGGGCCGCGTGGACGTCTACGGCGTGGGCGCGAGCGCGTTCGTGGCCGCGGACCTCCAGCAGAAGCTGCACCGCATCGGGCGGGTGAGCTTCGCCTGGTCGGACACGCACATCATGCTGACTTCGGCCGCCGTGCTGAGCCCCGGAGACGTCGCGATCGGCATCTCCCACACGGGCGCGACCACGGACACCGTCGAGGCGCTGCGGGTGGCCCGCGAGCACGGCGCGATCACCGTCGCCGTGACGAACTTCCCGCGTTCGCCGATCACCGAGGTCGCCGACCACGTGCTGACCACGGCCGCGCGGGAGACGACGTTCCGTTCCGGTGCGACCGCCAGTCGCATCGCGCAGCTGACCGTCATCGACTGCCTGTTCATCGGTGTCGCGCAGCGGCACATGGACGCGTCGGTCAACGCACTCGACGCGACCAGGGACGCGGTTGGCTCGCACCGGCTGGGCGTACGGCCCGACGGCAGGCGGCGGCCGCGGGAAACCGGCAAATGAGCGAAAAAGTGAGGCGCATGATGACCGTCCCACGCCAGGTGGTGCACGTCGATTCGCCAACCGAACAGCGAAATCCGCGGACGACCGACATCGATCTGATGTCGACCATGGGCATCCTCGGCGCGATCAACGCCGAGGACCGCCGGGTCCCCGAAGCCGTCGCCGCGGTCCTGCCGCAGGTGGCCCGGGCGGTCGACTTCGCCGTGGAGGCGCTGCGGTCGGGCCACCGCGTGCACTACTTCGGCGCCGGTACCTCCGGCAGGCTGGCGACGTTGGACGCGGCGGAACTCGTTCCGACGTTCAACGTGCCCTCCGACTGGTTCATCGCGCATCACGCGGGCGGCGCGCGCGCTCTGCGTCAAGCCGTCGAAGACGCCGAGGACAACGCGAAGGCCGGGGCCGCCGAAGTGGCGGACACGGTCGCGCCCGGCGACTTCGTGCTCGGGCTGACGGCTTCCGGCCGGACGCCCTACGTGCTCGGCGCGCTGGCCGCGGCCAGCCGTCGCGGTGCCCGGACCGCGCTGGTCTCGGGCAATCCGGCCGCGGTGACGCCGCCCGGTGTCGACGTCCTCATCGCGGTGGACACCGGCCCGGAGGCGATCGCCGGGTCGACGCGGATGAAGGCGGGCACGGCGCAGAAGATCATCCTCACCGCGTTCTCCACGGCGACGATGATCAAGCTCGGCCACACGTACTCGAACCTGATGGTCAGCATGCGCGCGACCAACGCGAAGCTGCGCGGACGGACCATCCGGATCCTGCGCGAGGCCACCGGGATGAGCATGGCGGACTGCTCCGACGCGCTCACCGAGGCCGACGGCGACCTCAAGGTGGCGCTGGTGCACCTGCTGTCCGGCGAGGACGTCGCGAACGCGGCGAAGGCGCTGACGGCCAACAAAGGCCATGTACGGAAGGCTCTCGACTCCCTGAGGGTGCGCGCGAGCTGAAAGATCAGATGAGCACCGGCGGGCAACCCCGTTCATCCCGACGCCTCGCGCTCACGCGACGCGAACGGGTGTCCGTCGCCGGGATGGCCGGATTCATCCTGTTCCTCAATGTCGTGGGCTGGGGGGTCCTGACGCTTTTCGTGGCGCCGCGCCAGTACGAGCTCGGCGCCACGGGCGTGTTCGGGGTCGGTCTCGGCGTCACGGCGTTCGTGCTCGGTATGCGGCACGCGTTCGACGCGGACCACATCGCCGCGATCGACAACACCACCCGCAAGCTGATGGCCGAGGGGCAGCGGCCGCTCTCGGTCGGGTTCTGGTTCTCCCTCGGCCATTCGACGATCGTCTTCCTGCTGTGCCTACTGTTGTCGCTCGGCGTCCGCGCGCTCGCCGGCGCCGTCGAGGACGACACGTCGGCGTTGCACGAAGCGACCGGACTGATCGGGACGTCCGTTTCGGCGGTGTTCCTGTACCTCATCGGGATCATGAACCTCGTGGTGCTGGTGGGCATCGTCAAGGTGTTCCGGCGCATGCGGCGCGGCGAGTTCGACGAAGCGGCGCTGGAACGGCAGCTCGACAACCGTGGCTTCATGAACCGCCTGCTGCGCGGCGCCACCAAGGCGGTGCGGAAGCCTTGGCACATCTACCCGATCGGCGTGCTGTTCGGCCTCGGCTTCGACACCGCGACCGAGATCAGCCTCCTGGTGCTCGCCGGCGGCGCGGCCGCGTTCTCGCTGCCCTGGTACGCGATCCTGGTGCTGCCGATCCTGTTCGCCGCGGGGATGACGCTGTTCGACACCGCCGACGGCTGCTTCATGAACTACGCGTACGGCTGGGCCTTCGCGAAGCCGGTGCGGAAGATCTACTACAACCTGACGGTGACGGCGCTTTCCGTCGCGGTCGCGCTGCTCATCGGGACGATCGAGGTGATCTCGATCGTCACCGAGCGATTCGGCATCACGACCGGACCGCTCGCGGCGATCGGGTCGCTGAGCCTGGACTACGTCGGCTATGCGGTCGTAGCGCTCTTCGTGCTTACGTGGCTCTTCGCGCTCCTCGTGTGGCGCTTCGCGCGTATCGAGGAGCGCTGGTCGGCCCGGCTGCCCGCCAAGTAGCCCCTGACCTGCGGGAAGAGAGCAAGGGACCTTTGCTATCGCTTATCTCAACATTAAGAGAGGCGATAGCAAAGGTCCCTTGCTATCACTTTTCGCGCCCTCAACCGTCCACAAGGGACACCAAGTGCCAGCCGCGCGCCCGATTTGAGCGCTTTGCACAGGGGTCGTGAGTGGCAATGATCGTTCTAACCCCCTTTGCCACTCACGACCCCCGACCAAAATTACGCGTATTGGATCAATCGGGCATCAATTCGGCGTGAACTGTCACTTGTGGACAGTGCGGGCAGGTTCAGCCCACCGGCCAGGCCGTTTCCGGTCAGGCGGGCAGGGGCACTCGCGTCCGCGACGGGACCGAAAGCGCGAAGGCGAGCACAGCGACGAAGGCGGCAACGGGACCGACCCACCAGACCCCCGCCGACGACAGGACGACACCACCCAGCGCGGCACCGAGGGCCCCACCGCCGTAGATCGCGGAACCGTTGAGCCCCAACGCGACCGTCGGCGCGTCGGGTGCCAGCGAGAACAGCCGGTGCTGCTGCGGCACCATCAGCATCCCGCCGAACACGCCCGAAGCCAGCGCGAGGACGAGCGCGCCGGGCAGGCTCAGCACGGCGACGTCGAGCAGCGCCAGCGTCGCGACCGTGCCGATGAGCGAGATCGACCGGACGCGCGCGGGGCCGAGCGAGTCGGTCGCCCGGCCCGCGAAGGAATTGCCCGCGATCTGCCCGATCCCGAAACCGACGAGCAGCCACGAGATCATCGCGCCCGCCGCGACCGGAGCCACGAGCACCGGCAGGTACACGAAGGCCGCGAAGCCCGCGGCGGTACCGAGGACGCTGACGCCGAGCACGCGCGCGATCGGCGGCCGGACGACGACGGCGAGCCTGTCGCGCAGGGAAACCGTCGGCATCCGAAGAGCGGGCAGCAGCGGCACGAGCAGCATCACGACCAGCGCCACCGCGCCGATCCCCCACATCACCGCGCGCCAGCCGAACCAGGTGCCTGCCAGCACACCGATCGGCACACCGAGCACCATCGACACGCTCATCCCGAGGGAGACCGTGGCCAGCGCGCGGCCACGCCGCTCATCGGAAGCCAGCGCCCCGGCGAGGACGTAGGCGTTGGATTGGAACGCGGCGGCGCCCAAGGCGGCCAGCACGCGAGCGGCGGCGACCACGGCGAAGGACTCGCCGACCGCCTGACCGGCCATGCCGATCGTGAACAGCACCATCCCCGCGCCGAGCACCCAGCGCCGGTCCAGCCGTCCGGTGAAGGCCGCGATGAGCGGCGAAGAGATCGCGTAGGTCACCGCGAAGACCGTGGTCAGCTGGCCCGCGACGGCTTCGGAAACGCGCAGGTCGGCGGCGATGGTGGGCAGCAGCCCGTTCAGGACGAACCCGTCGGTGCCGACGGTGAACGTCCCGACGGCGAGTACCAGCAGAGCCCCCAAGGCGAGCCGATCATTAGATGATCGTCGAATCGTCATAGGAGGTATAGTGGCCGGACTATTCGATGACTGTCAAATAGTTTGGAGCGAAGTGAGCAGCACGCTGCCGCAACCGGCGACCGAGGAGATCGAGATCGTGCCGGTGCTCCACGCGCTGGCGGACCCGGTGCGCCTGGAGCTCATCCGCGCCCTGCGAAGCAACCCTTCGCCGCGAAGCTGCGCCGTCACCGAGTACGACGTCGAGATCAGCGCGCCGACGCTTTCCCATCACTGGAAGGTCTTGCGCGAGGCCGGCCTCACGACGACGTTCGTCGAGGGCCGGACCCGCTGGGTCGAGCTACGGACCGAGGACATCCACAAGCGGTTCCCGGGCTTACTGGACGCCGTCCTCGCCTAGGCGCCACTTCGCGGCGAGTTCCGCCGCGGCGCAGACACCGACGTCGAGCAGATACGGCCCGGCCTGCCCGCAACCGGACCCGGGCGCGATCGGCTGGCCGTGCCCCATCCCGTTGACGGAACGCGTGTCGACAGCGGCGCCGACGTCGGTCCACTGCTCGGAAAGCTCGCGCAGGTTCATCGGGGCGACCGTGTAGTCCGCCGTCCCGTGCCAGACGCTGACCGGCGACCGCGAACCCGTAGCCGCGGCCCGCACCTTGTCGCCCCACTGTTTCGGGGTCAGATCCTTGCCGGGATTCATGCAGGAGTACGCGTCGATCATCGAGGTCGCGCAGGCGTAGGGCAGCCCCGCCACGACGCCGCCGCCCGAGAACAGTTCCGGATACGCCGCCAGCATCACCGAGGTCATCGCGCCGCCCGCGGACAGCCCCGTCACATACGTCCGGCTCCCGGCCGAGAACCGCGCCATCTGCGCGATCGACTCGGCTTCCCCGGAACCGCGTTTGATGTCGCCCGCCTGGAACCAGTTGAAGCACTTGTTGAAATTGTTCGCCGAAACCTGTTGCGGCAGAACGAGCTTGAACCGCAGCTTGTCCGCGAGCCCGACCCAGCCGGAGCCGTTCGCGTAGCCGGCGGCGTCCTGGGTGCAGCCGTGCAGCACGACCACCGCCGGACGTCCGGACGGCAGCCCGTCGGGAACGTATTCGAACATCCGCAACGCACCGGGATTGCTCCCGAACCCGGTCACCGGACGGATCGTCGCCGCCTGCGCCGGAGCAGAGAGGAAGAGGGTCAATGCCGAAACCACCGCGCCGATGAGGAGTTTTCGCATCGCCTCAGGCTAAAGCCGCGTGCTCCCGGTTCCCACGTGGACGATCACCACAGCGAAGGGCCGTTTTGTGTGGTCATGCCCGGTACCGGCACCCGAAATCAGCGCTTACCGTCGGCCGATGCGGCTCATTCTGGTCCTCGCGATGATGCTGGCCCTGGCCACGCCCGCCCAGGCGGCGAGCGGTTGCGGGAACGTGCGCGTTCCCGGCGCGGCGAAACAACAACTGTCCTGTTTGGACGATCTGACCACCACCGGCACGCTGGCCACCGGGCACACCGTCCAGGCCGACTGGGCCGGGCTGACTTCGGCAGGCCTCCCCGCGCCCAAGGGCGTTCCCGGTATCCAGATCGACGGCTATTTCCCGGACACCTCGACGGCCAACACCGCGCACGGCTGGAACCACGACGCGCAGTTCGTGCTGCGGCTGCCCGATCGCTGGAACGGCGGTCTCGTGGTCTCGGGCTCCCCCGGCGTGCGACGGCAGTACGCGAACGACCGCGCGATCGGCGACCAGGTCCTCGCCGCCGGCTACGCGTTCGCCGCCACCGACAAGGGCAACACCGGTGCGGACTTCCACACCGACGGACGACGGCCCGGCGACGCGCTCGCCGAGTGGAATTCGCGGGTCACACAGCTGACCATCGCCGCGAAAGCCGCCGTCGCCCACCGCTACGGGCGTTTGCCGAACCGCACCCTCGCGGCCGGGATGTCGAACGGCGGCTACCTCGTCCGCTGGCAGCTCGAGAACCGGCCGTGGCTCTACGACGGCGGCATCGATTGGGAAGGCACGCTCTGGCACGAGGACGGCCCGAACCTCTTCACCTTCCTGCCGCCCGCGATCAAGGCGTACCCCGCCTACGTCGCCGGTTCCACCCAGGCACACCAGCGGATTCTCGACGCCGGTTTCGCGCCGGGTTCGGAATTCCTGTGGCAGTACCACAACGACGTCTACTGGGGGCTGACACAGCGGATCTACCAGGCCGAGTTCGACCCGTCGTTCACCGGGACCGACTACGACTACGCCACTCGCCCGCCGTCGGTGCACCGCGCGGTCGAACGGATCTCGCTGACCGGCCGGATCGGCAAACCGCTGATCACCCTGCACGGCACCCTCGACACGCTCCTGCCGATCACCCGCGATTCCGACGTCTACCAGCGGATGATCGCCGGACAGGGCCGTGCCGGACTCCAGCGTTATTACCGGATCGTCGACGGCAACCACGTCGACGGTCTGTACGACGCCTTCCCGGACAAACTGCGACCTATCGGCCCTTGCTTCCGGACGGCCTTCACCGCTCTCGAAGGCTGGCTCGACGGCGTTCGCCCGCCCGCCTCCGCGACCATCCCCCGTGGAGACGGCGACCTCGCGACCGGTTGCGCACTAAGCTGATCGCATGGAATTCCAGGACGTCGTACGACGCCGTCGCATGGTCCGGAAGTTCACCGACGAGCCCGTCGCCGAGGCGAGCCTTCAGCGCATCCTGCGCAACGCGCTGAAGGGTCCCTCGGCCGGTTTCTCACAGGGACAAGGGTTTCTCGTCCTCATCGGCGAGAAACTCGCGAAATTCTGGGAGTTCGGGGCGAGCTGGGCACCGGAAACCGTGACCACGGCACCGGTCGCGATCGTGCCGCTCTCGGTCAAGAACGCGTATCTCGACCGTTACGCCAAGCCGGACAAGGGGTTCGCGGAAGGCGACGACTCGTGGTGGCGCGTGCCGTACTGGGACGTCGACACCGGGATGGCGACACTGCTGATCCTCCAGACGGCCGTCGACGAGGATCTCGGCGCGGTGTTCTTCGGGCTCGCGCCGGAAAGCGTGGAGCGCCTCCACAGCGAGTTCGGGGTGCCCGAGGATCACGACCCGATCGGCGTCGTCGCGCTCGGACACGGCGCCGAAATCGGCCCCTCACCCGGTTCTTCGGCGACCACGATCGCCCGCCGCGAATTCGAGGAGGTCATCCGGTTCGGTCACTGGTGAGGCGGTGCAGCCGGAGCGCGAGCTGGAGTTCCAGCGCGCGTTCGGGCGCCTGCCAATGCTCGCCCAGCAGTGACGCGATGCGGTCCAGCCGCTGCACGACCGTGTTCACGTGCACGTGCAGCAGGTCTTTCGCCTTCGTCAGATTGCCGCCACAGGAGAAATACGCGCGGAGGGTTCCGATCAGATCCGTGCCGCGGCGTTCGTCGTAGTCGAGCACCGGGCCGATCGTCGCCGTCACGTACGCGCCGAGATCGGCGTGCTCGCCGAGGAGCAGCCCGACGAAACCGAGGTCGGCCATGCTCGCGCCTTCGCCCGCCCGGCCGAGGGCGAGCAACGACGCGACACATCGCGCGGCTTCGGCGTGCGCCACGGCCAGTTCCCGCGGGGAGGTGGCCGGGCCCGCCGCGCCGACCGTCACCGGACAGTCCATTGTGGACGTTAGTTCGGCGGCGACGGAGCGGGCCAGCGCGCCGGCGTCCACGCCGCGGACCAGCAGGACGACCTCGT
>NZ_NMQT01000152.1 GCF_002234405.1 Amycolatopsis thailandensis
GGGGACTTTCCGCGCGTGTGATGAGGGGAAAGTCCCCTTCGCCTCGCGGATCGCCGTCGAGCGCCGGTCCGTGAAGGCCTCCTTGAGAGACCCAGGGTCGCTCGACACCCACTGGGCCACGATCGCGGCCCAGTCACTCAACTGCGCAGAGTAGTAGGCCCCACGTGGTGAGTGTTCGGCGCGAGATGCTTTTGAACCGTCTGAAGCTTAGGGAGATGTACCCAGGAATGTTGGCTTAGCGCTTGCTCATGCCCCGCTGTCACCCAGGCTGAAGCAGTCGACCGCGAGAGCCTGTCCAGGCGACTCGAATGGACAGTTGGACGGGGGCGGCCTGCCCGTTTCCGAGCGCCATTTGGACACCGGACTACCCGCGTACTCTGCGGAATCGCCGGGTTCCCGGACACCCCGACGAGCAGCGAGGAGCATCATGCCCGAACAGCGCACCGCCCTGGTCACCGGAGCCAACCGAGGGCTCGGGCAAGCGGTCGCCGCCGAACTCGCCCGGCGTGGCCTGAGGGTCGTGCCCACGTCACGGCAGCCGGGCGAAGCGGGCGTGTCGCAGGTCTTGGACGTCACCGACGCCGCAAGCGTACGGAGCGCCGGAGAGCAGGTCGGCGAGGTGGACGTGCTGATCTGCAACGCGGGTGTCCTGCTCGATCCCGGCAACGATCCGCTGTCGGTGCCGCTGGATCTCGTCGAGCGCAGTCTGGTGGTGAACCTGCTGGGCGGCTGGCGGGTGGCACAGACGTTCCTCCCGGGGATGATCGCCCGAGGCTGGGGCCGGGTGGTCTTCGTCTCCAGCGACGCCGGTTCCTACGACCGGGGCCTTTTCACCGGCGCACCGGGCTATTCGGTGTCGAAGGCGGCGCTCAACGGACTGACCATGATGCTGGCCTCGCATACGAAGGGATCCGGGGTGCTGGTGAACGCGGTCAACCCCGGTCCGACACGGACCAGGATGATGCCGATGGCGGAACGATCGGTCGAGGAGTCCGCGAACGACATCGTCCACGCGGCCACCCTTCCCGATGACGGCCCGTCCGGAATCCTCCTGGAGAACGGACAACCCGCTCCCTGGTAACGCATATTCTCGAAGCTTTCGCGCTTGAGACGGCAGGTCGGCGCACACCCTCGCGAGCCACGTAACGACGTCGGCGGACCCGCCGACCCTCGTTGTGCGGTGACCGCTATCGGAACGAGGGTGCGCGTGGCGATCGAGGCCGGCCTGATGAAGATCGGTGGCTCCATCGCCACCGCGTGCGGGAAGCTCTGGCTCGCCGAACGCAAACGAAAGGCCGAACGCGAGCTCGGTCTCGCCGAACTCGCTCAAGCGCGGGGACTCGGGCTGCTCCCGCAGCAGAGGTTGCAGAAGCAGCTGAAGGAACTGACCGAGACGATCGCGAAGAAGCTTTCGGTCGCCGTCGCCACCGAGTTCCCGCGGCTGCCGGACAACGAACGCGCGGCGGCCATCGACGCCGTGGTGAAGACGCTGGATATGGCCGACCTCAGCGACTCCGCCCTGTTGCGCGCGGACATGAGCCTCGACGGACTCGAGGAGGCGCTCGCCGAGCCGGTGCGTGTGGTGCTGGCCGGTGCCCATCTGGGCCCGGAGACGACCGCGTACTTCGAGCTGGTTCTGTGGGAGGCCGTGGCGTACTTCGCCGAGATCATCGTGTCCCTGCCGGGGTTCCAGGGCCGGGCGCTGCGCGAGCTGCTGACCCGCGAGTCCACGATCATCGACAGCCTGCGGGAGATCTTCGATCGCATGCCGCAACGCTCGGACACGGGGGAGCGGCCTGTCACGAAAGCCGAGATCGCCTATTCGCGGGAGATCGCGCGCAAGCTCGACCTCGTCGAGTTGTTCGGCGTGACCTCGATCAGTCCGAAAAGACGGCTGCCGTTGAGCGTCGCGTACGTCGGCCTGACGGTCCTGGCCGATCGCGGCCGGGGAGGCGCGATGTACCGGCTGGAAGACGCCGACGTCGCGAGATCGGTCGACGAGCGCGGCGTCGAGGCGGTGCTCTCGCAGAACCCGCGGCTGCTCGTCCGCGGCGAGGCGGGATCCGGGAAGACGACGTTGCTCCGCTGGCTGGCCGTCAACGCGGCCCGCGCCGGTTTCGAAGCGCCGTTGCAGCGCTGGAACGATCTGGTGCCGTTCTTCGTCCAGCTACGGCGGTACAGCGACAAACCGCTGCCCGGACTGCAAGACCTCAACGCCGGCATCGGCTGGCAGGTGATGGCCGACGCGCCGCGGGGGTGGATCGGCTCGGTACTGAAGGACGGCCGTGGCCTGATTCTCGTGGACGGCCTCGACGAGCTGCCGGAGTCACGGAGAAAGCACGTCCACGACTGGCTCGAAGACCTCGTCGCCGCGTATCCGGGCTGCCGGTACGTCCTGACTTCGCGCTCGCCCGCGGTCACCGACGACTGGCTGGAGAACGCCGGCTTCCGGCACGCCGAACTCCAGGCCATGAGTCCGAGCCATGTCGCCCTGTTCGTCCGCCACTGGCACGAGGCGGCGGGAGTCGACGAATCCGAAGAAGGACGACAGGACCTCGAAATGCTCCGGGGCAGGCTCGTGGCGTCGATCGACGCGAGTCTGGCGCTCAAGAGCCTGGCGACGAATCCCTTGCTGTGCGCACTTCTGTGCGCCCTGAACCGTGACCGGCGGAGCAGCCTTCCCACCCGCCGGATCGAGCTCTACCGGACCGCGCTGGAGATGCTGCTCAGCAAACGCGACTCCGGCCGCGACGTGGTGGACAAGCTTTCGGAAGAGCTCTCCGTCGACGACAAACTCCAGGTCCTGGCCGACCTTGCCTACTGGTACACGGAAACCGGGCTGGCGACGGCCGAGCGTGATCGCGTGCTGTACCAGATCGAGCTGAGCCTGCGGAATTTCAGCGGCCGCCATCTCGACCCCGAAGACGTCTACCGGCATCTCCTGCTGCGTACCGGTGTGCTGCGTGAGCCGGTCGTGGGCCGGGTCGACTTCCTGCACAAGACGTTCCAGGAATTCCTGTGCGCGCGCAGGATCATCGAAAGCGACTTGGGCGAGAAGCTGATTTCGAAGATCCGGCACGAACAGTCCTACGAGATCATCGTCATGGCGGTGGGGCAGGCGCGCCCCCGGGAGCAGAACCGCATCTTCACGAAGCTCCTCCGCAAGGTCGCCGCGGCGGAGAACGAAACCGATCGCAAACGGCTCAAGCTGCTCGTCGTGCGTTGCCTGGAAACCGCGAACAGGCTCAGCCCGGACCTGTACGAGGAGGCGCTGGACGAGATCCGGGAGATCATCCCGCCCCGCACCCTCGACGAGGCAAGGTCACTGGCCATGAGCGGCGCGGACGCCCTGCGCTACCTGACGGTGTCCGACCTCCGGCCCGACGAGGCGGTGGCCAGCATCCGGACCGCGGCGCTGGTCGGCGGAACGGAGGCACTCGAACTCATCACCGCGATCGCCGAGCGCTACTCGTTCGCTTCGATCGGCGACGAGCTCGTCAGCGTCTGGCCGTTCTTCGAGCCTGTCGAGTTCGCCCAGCGCGTGTTCAAGAAGGCGCCTTCGGACGCGATGACGCTCGTCGTGGACGACATGACCGTGCTACCGGGGGTGGAGGTTTCGCCGTTCTCCGCCGTGGTGTGCGAGTTCGCCGGCGCGGTGAAACCGGCCGACCTGGCGACCGCGGCGAATCTGCGGACGCTCGTGGGCGCACGCCTGTCGGGCTGTCCGGCGGCCGCCGATCTGTCGTGGCTGCGAGACTGCGACGGTCCCGTGGCCACGGTCTCGGCGACGCGCTGCGAGAACCTGCGCGACATCAGCGCACTCGAGTCGCTGCCCGGTCTCACCCGGCTGAGCCTGCTCGACATCGCGCCCTCGGTGGATTTCTCCCGGCTGGCGGAGCTGAAAGGACTGGTCGAGCTCCAAGTGGGGCCGACCGACCAGGTCACGGCCTCGCACCTGGTCACCAGCCTGCCGGACCTCGAAACGCTCGGACTGAGCAGCTGTATCGGGCTCGCGTCGATCAGCGACCTCGGCGCGCACGGGTCGTTGCGGCGGCTGAGCCTCGACGACTGCCACGCGCTCACGCGGGCGGGCGACCTCACCGGATTGCTGCCCAGGCTCGAATCCCTCGTGCTGGAGGAGCTTCCGCAGCTGGAAGATCTCGAAGGCACGGGCGGCGCGGGGCACATCCGGTCGCTGGCCGTCCGCTGGTGTGATTCGTTCGCCTCGCTCGAAGGGATCGAAGCCTTCACTGGACTCGAAGAGCTGTCGCTGATCGAGCTGCGCTCCCTGTCGGACCTGTCCCCGCTGGCCGAGCTCAAGGAGCTGAGACGGCTGAGGCTGCGGGATTGCCGTCGCGTCCGCGACCTGTCGATCCTCGATCGGTTGCCACGGCTACGGCTCCTGGACACCGTCGGGTCCGGCGTCCAGCCCACTCCGCGTCACCTCGCCGCGTATCCGCGGATCCGGTTCTCGGACAACACCAGGGCCCAGGCCCGCGACGACTGGTGATCGCGCCGACTCCTTGACAGCCTCCGGCCTCATTCATACATTCATACAGGCGTTGTCAATCTGTATGAATGACGCTGGGAGTTGATCCGCATGCGACTCGGCAAGACCGCCGTCGTCCTCGGTGGCAGCGCCGCCGGGCTCTGTACCGCCGGAGCACTCGCCCCGTATTTCGACCGGGTCCTGGTATTCGAACGCGACGAGCTCCCGTCCGAGGCCGAACATCGGCGCGGCGTCCCGCAGAGCAAGCATCCGCACTTCCTGCTGAACTCCGGCCGCCGCGCGATCGGCGCGCTGTTCCCCGGGTTCGAAGACGACCTCATCGCCGCCGGCGGGCTGCATCTCATGCCGTCCATGGACGCCGCCTACCTCGACGGCGAAGGCTGGTCGGCGCGCAAACGCAGCGCGATGACGATGATCTACAGCTCACGGATCCTCATCGAACGCGTGCTGCGCGACAAAGTCCGGGAGCTGCCCAACGTCGAGATCCGCGAAGGCGTCACGGTGAGCGGATTGACCACACGTGACGGCGAAGTCATCGGAGTCGGCCTGTCCGGCGACGAGCATGTCGACGCCGCTTTCGTGGTGGACGCGATGGGCCGCGGTTCCTCCGTCGGTGCCTGGCTGGCGGCGGCGGGCTGGCCCGAGCCCGAGGTGCGGACCCTCGACGCCAAGGTCACCTACACCTCGCGCTGGTACGACCTGCCCGCACCCGACGAGCGACCCGGGTCCTGGTGGTGGCAGCACCTGGTGATCATGCCGACCCCCGACAAGGGCACGCATCCGGACGAGCACGAGTTCCTGGTGAACTTCTTCCCGATCGAGGGCAACCGGGTCATCGCGTGCATGGGCTCGTGGGGACTCGAAATGCCGCGGACCACCGAGGCCTTCGTCGAGTCGGCCCGCCGGGTGCGGGCACCGCTGTTCGCGGCCGCGATGGACCGGTCCACCCCGACGTCCGAGGTGCACCTGACGCGGTCGACCGGCAACAAGTGGCGGCGCTACGACAAGCTCCGGACCCCGCCGGGACGGCTGGCGTTCGTCGGGGACTCGATCTGCGCGTTCAACCCGTTCTACGCGCAGGGAATCAGTTCCGCCGCGGGTTCGGCGCTGCTGCTGCGCGAGCACCTCGCCCGCGCCGATCGTCCCGACGGGCAGTTCTCTTCGGCCTTCCTTGCCGCGCAACGAAAGCTGCTCAACGTCCCGTGGAGCCTCGCGATGGCGAGGGATCAGGGGTACGCCTGCGCCGTGGGCACCGAAAAGGCCGGCGAGTGGAAGCGCCGCCTGCTTTCGGCGATGTCCGGACCGGCGTTCAGGCTCATCGTCGGCGCCGCCCGCGAGGACGACGTGGTCGACGAGCACTTCGCGAAGGTGTTCAACCTCGACGAGTCGTTGCGCGACATGATGACGAACCCGAGGGTGATCGCCGGGCTCCTGCGCTACCGGGTCCGGGCCGCGCTGGGGCGGCACCGGGTTCCCTTCGACTTCGACGCCCGCGCCGAACCGCCGGTCACGGACTACTCACCGGGAGACGGCGCCGCGAAACCGGCGGTCTCCCGATGAGCGCCGTGTGCGGGCCGGACGCGGAGGCCGTCACACGCGGTCTCGGCTTCGACTGCCACGACGTCACCCCGTGGCTCTCGATCCGCCCGCCGTGGGAGGCGGCGCATTGGACGATGCCGCTGCTGGAACTGCTCGTTGTCGGCGGAGCGGTCTTCGCGCTGGTGCACGCCGTCCGCCGTCATCGTCAGGGCGATTCGACGAACCTGGCGTTGTGGTGCGCTTCGCTGGTCTACCTCTTCGTCATCGAACCACCGCTGTACTTCCCGGAGTGGTTCGGCCTCGAAGGGCAGTACGGATTCATCTTCGCCCACAACCGGTTCACCGTGCAGTTCATGTGGGACCGGCTGCCGCTCTACATCGTGGCGTTCTACCCGATGATCAGCCAGCTCGCCTACGAGCTCGTCCGGTCACTCGGGATCTTCCGCGCCCGCGGCGCGGCGATCGGCGCGGTGGCGGTCGCTTTCGCCTGTCAAGTGTTCTACGAGGTCTTCGACCATCTCGGCCCGCAACTGAAGTGGTGGGCCTGGAACGGGAACAACCGGATCGTCAACCAGCCGGCACTGGATTCCGTGCCGATGAACAGCATGCTGCTCTTCGCCTCCGTTTCGATGGGCGCGATGACCTGGCTGGTGGTGCGCCTGGCGGGCGGACCACGGCGCGGCTGGTCGCTCGCGGGCCGCGTCGCGCTGGCGGGTGTCCTCACCCCGCCGACCATGGCGATCGCCGGCCTCCCGTCGAGCCTGTTCGACGGGAACACGACAGCGCAGGCTTGGATTCTCGGCGTCGAGCTGGCTTCGCTGTGGGTGGCGGGCACCTGGATCTTCGTCCGGCACCGAAGCCCCGGCGGCCCTTTGACGCCCTTCGCCCGGGTCTACCCCGCCGTCTACCTGGGCGGGCTGGCCGTGTTCTGGCTGGGCGCCTTGCCGGGCCACCTCTCCGCCGAGGGTGGCATCACCGAAGACGGCACCCCGGTCGGGAGCGGGCTCTACGTGCTGGCGTGCTTCGTGGGCGCCGGGCTGATGCTGGCCGCGCTGTACCGCGTACGTCGTGGGACACCTGCCACCGTCTGAGATTCTTCGTTCGGGGAAGATGGAGCGATGGGGCACCACGGATGGCAGGGCAACCCACCCGGAACCGAGCAGGAGGCTCGCCGCCGGATCCTCGACGCGGCGATGGCCTGCATCGACCGGGTCGGCCTCGCCAAGACCAGCCTCTCCGACGTCGCCGCGGAGGCGGGCGTGACCCGGCAGACCGTCTATCGCTACTTCCCGAGCCTTGCCGACATCCTCGGCGCTGTCGCGCTCGACAGGGTCGAGGAGTTCGCGAGGCGGATGGAGCGGCATCTGGCCTCGTTCGGCAGCCCCGCCGAGGTCGCCGTGGAATCCGTGGTGTTCGGCGTCCGGGCGGTCCCCGAAGATCCCCATCTCGGGCTGCTCCTCCAGGCGGGTGAAGCCGACGTCTTCACCATCGCGGTCGCCTCGTCGCAGTCCTTCTCGCTCGGTGCGCGGATCCTCCGCAACGTGCCGGTCGACTGGAAAGCCGTGGGCGTCACGACGGACGAGGACTTCGAAGGGCTCGCCGAAATGCTGATGCGGCTGTTCCTCTCGTTCCTGCGATACCCCTCGACCCCGCCCCGCACCGACGACGAACTCCGGGCGCTGGTCCGCCGCTGGGTCGGTCCCGCGCTGACCGCACGTTCGTGACAATCCAAACCCGTGAAGTATCGACGCGGATGGTAGTTATTCACCGACAATAGTCAGGGTTCTTGCCCGTCCTTCACGATGCTGCCACCCTCGCCGAAGACGATCATTGGCGAAAGGGGAGCGCATGGGATGGTGGTGGCGGGAATTCTCCGGCGCCGCACCGTGGTCGCTGCTCGTCGCCGCGGCCGGTGCGGGCGTCGCCGAATTCGTGGCGCGGCTTCGCGGGAAACGACGTCGCCCGTTCGCGGTCGCCCTGGATTTCGCTTTGCTGGCTTCACTTCTCGCGGTACTGCTGGTTGTTTTCGTCCCGGCGCCGACGGCCGCGCGTGGCTCGTCGGTGAGTCTTCATCTACTGGCGGACGTCCTGCCCGTCTTCAGTGACCGCCCGGACGTGGCCGTGGTTCAGTTGGCGGGCAACGTTTTCCTGCTGGCACCGCTCGCGCTGCTGATCCCGGTGCGCTTCGGCGGGGCGTCGGTGCCCCGGATCGTCGTCTCGGCGTTCGCGGTGTCCGTCTCGATCGAATGTCTCCAGGTCTGGCAGGACGCCGGCCGGGTCGGCTCGCTGGACGACGTGCTGTGCAACACGGCGGGCGCCGCGCTCGCGGCCTGGTGCGGAAGCCGGTGGCGTGGCCGGACGGCGCCGTCGGGCACGGTTCGCGTGTGGCACCGGTCGGGAATCGAGGTCCGTCGCCCCGGACCTGCGAACGCGCGCCGGGGGCAACGGCTGATCGGCCGCGTGACCCTGAGCGACCTTCCGCCGATGGCCGAAGGCGCGACCCTCGAAATCACCCTGTCCGAATCGGACGGTGGAGCACTGCTCGTCTCGGCTCAAGCCTCGGTGGCGGCGTGAGCGCTACCTCGGCCGAGCGCCCGAGAGGACCGCGTCCAGGCTGGGGAGCCACCGCTGCCGGGGATCGGGTTCCACGAGCCATTCCGCGTGGGCCTCGACGCGTCCGGAGTCGGCGGGCAGGGGGAGCAGTGCACCCCAGGCAAGCACCTCGACGTGCCGCGGCAGGGCGATCCGAGGCGGGATCAGCCCATCGGTCTCCGCCAGTACGGCGACGCGCGGACCCTGCTGGGTCAGCACGGTCATGGCAGGACCCTCGCAACCGGTCTCGGCGAGCCGGGCGACGACCTGATTGCCGTGGATCTTCGGCAGGGTCACCGCGCAGATGCCGTTCCCCAGTACGAGGAAGGGCTGCGTGCCACGCCATTTCAGCGACCAGCCGAAGAGCCGGCCGTAGAAGGCGTCGCCTCGGGGACGGATCGAATCCCGTGACGAGAGGGACTCGTCCGGAAGCACTTGCTGGTCCAGCGACATCGTCGGCGCCTTCCGAACGGCGGGTGGGGAGTCTCCTCAGCCTAACGGCACTCAGTGTCACTAGCAAGTCTGCTGCTACCGTCCCGCTATGACCGATTCGCCGCGCCGAGCGCCGGTGACCAGAGCCGGGGCGACTCCCGCGGGCAGGCGCCGCCTCCGTCGTGCGCTCGCCGCCGCGGCCGTGGACCTGTTCGTGGCCAAGGGATATGAAGCCACCACGGTGGACGAGATCGCCGCGGCCGCCGGGGTCGGTCGGCGCACGTTCTTCCGGTACTTCGACGCCAAGGACGACGTGCTCTTCGCCAACCACGACGAGATCGTGGCCGAGATGGAGGAGACCTTCGCCGGCGCGGATCCGGAGCGTGAGCCGGTGGAGATGGCCTGCGCCGCTGTCAGCCTCGTCCTTGAGTCCTATGCTGCGGAACTCGACGTGTCGCTCAAGCGGTTCACGCTGACGCGGACGGTGCCTTCGTTGCGGGACAAAGAGGTCGCGACCGTCGACCGCTATCAGCGCGTACTCGCCCGTTACCTGCGGGCGCGGTTCGCCGAACAGGGCGACGAGACGGCGAGCCTGCGGGCGGACGTGGCCGCCGCGGCGATCGCGGCCGCCAACAACCACGTGCTCCGGCGCTGGCTGCGCAGCGGCGGACAGGACGACATCACCGCGAGCGCGGCAGAAGCCTTCGCGCTGGTCATCGACGCTTTCCGGGTCGAACGGGCGTCGGTCGAGGAAACCACGGTGGTGGCCGTGATGACCACGGCGACACCCCTGCACGCCGTCATCGCCAAGGTGAACGCCGCCCTGAACGAAAAGTAGGCCGACTGGCACTCGGTGCCACGAACTGTGTCGACTACGCAGGGTGAGTCGATCCGAAGGTAGGGTCACACCTGATGATCGACCGACAACGCCTGCGGGCGTGGTGGGCCGCCCTGCGGTACACGGCCTTCACCGGAACCGACGCCCCGCCGAAGCGTTCGGCGGGGTTGCACTGGCTGCGCCTTCTCACGATCGTCGGCTGGGCGTTCTGGTCGGGTTTCGTCACGTTCTCGACCATTTCGGTATTACCGCCCGCGAAGACGTTCAACGTGCTCGTCACCGTGCTGCCCTGCCTGCTCGCGGTGCGCTCGCCGCTGTGGGGATGGCGCCTGCTGATCGTCGGCATCGTGACCACCCCGATGACCCTGCCCGGTATCGCCGGCGCCTGGGGCTGGCATTGGGCGCCCGGCCTCGCGCTCACCGCGGCGCTCGTCTTCTACCTCGTGGGCGAGAGCAACGATCAGGCGGAACTGACCTGGGCGGGGCTGATCTCGTTCGCCGCCGCGGCGCCCTTCGTCCGGGACTGGCGGGACGCGGCCCTGCTCGTGATGCTGGGCGGGATAGCGTTCTTCCTCGGCAACACGGTCCGCCAGCGCAGGCTCGCCGAAGAAGAACGCAGGGCGCAACAGGAACGACGGCTCGCCGAGGAGGCCAGGGCGGCTCTCCTGGAAGAGCGCGCGGGCATCGCGCGGGAGCTGCACGACGTCGTCGCGCACCACATGTCCGTTCTCGCGTTGCGGGCGGACTCGGCCCGGTTCCGGTTCGCCGATCCGGGCAAGAACGGTCGCGAAGCCGAGATCTGGCAGGAGTTCGCCGACCTCGCCGGAACCGCCCGTGAAGGCCTGACCGAACTGCGCAGACTGCTCGGAGTGCTCCGATCCGAGGATCAGGCCCTCCTGGTCGCGCCGCAGCCGGGGCTGGCCAGGGTGGTCGAACTCGTCGACGGGGTGAAGGCCGCCGGGACCGCGTGCGAGCTCGAGCTGCGCGGCGACCTCGACGCGGTCCCGGTCGGGGTCGCGTTGTCGGTGTTCCGGATCGCCCAGGAGGCGCTGAGCAACGCGATCCAGCACGCTCCCGGCGCGTCGATCTCCGTCGAACTCGCGGCAGGCAGGGAATCCGTCCGGTTGTTCATCGAGAACGGTCCCGGCGACAGTCCGAAGAGGACAGATCAGACAGGGGGCGGGCACGGTTTGGCCGGCATGCGGGAGCGGGCCGCTATGCTCGCCGCGCAGCTCGAGGTGGGGGAGAGGCCGGACGGTGGTTTCCTGGTCGCCCTGACCGTTCCACTCGATCCCGAAGGGCAAGCGAAACCGTGATCTCGGTGGTCATCGCCGACGACCAGACCATGGTCAGGCAGAGTTTCCGTGCCGTGCTCGACGCGCAGGCCGACATGCGGGTGGTCGGAGAAGCCGCGGACGGGACCACCGCCGTCGCGCTGTGCGCCGAACTCGAACCGGACGTCGTGCTGATGGACGTGCGCATGCCCGAACTCGACGGGATCGAGGCGACCCGCCGGATCGTGGCGGGGCGGCAGGAAGTCCGTGTCCTGATTCTCACCACGTTCGACATCGACGAGTACGTGTTCGGCGGGCTGCGGGCGGGCGCCAGCGGGTTCCTGCTGAAGGACTCCCCGCTGGACGACCTGGTGACCGCGGTCAGAGTGGTCTCCGCGGGCAACGCGCTCTTCGCGCCCACGATCACCAGGCGACTGATCGGCGAGTTCACCCGCACCCACGCGTCCGCGCACACCGGCCACTCCCTCGTGGCCGAGCTGACCGCGCGTGAGACCGAGGTTCTCCGGCTGATCGCGCGCGGCCTTTCCAACGGGGAAATCGCCGAAGCGCTGGTGATCGTGGAACAGACGGCGAAATCCCACGTCAGCAGGGTGTTCGCGAAGCTCGGGGTGCGTGATCGCGCGCAGGCTGTCATGGTCGCGTACGAGGCGGGCCTCGTCGTTCCGGGCACCACGTCCTGATACCGGGCGAGACTTCAGCCCTTGAGCTTCGTCCGAAGGTGTTCAGCGAGTCGCACGGATGCCTCGATCTCTTCCCGCCTGATCGACACGCTCTCGACGTTGATGCCGAACGGCACGCCCAGGCCGCGGCAGTAGGACATCAGTTCGGTGGCCGCCGCGACGGCCACCTGATACGACGTTTCGAGGGTGTCGGTCGCGTGTCTGAGGTCGTTCTCGATCCACCGCGGTACGTCGACGCCCAGCCATCGCAGGAAGTCGAGGGTTTTCAACGATCCGCAGACCGAGAAGGTGAAGACGATCGGAACGGGCGCCTGTTCGCGTGCGACGCATTCGTAGTGGTAGTCGGAGACGAGGTTCTTCGCCGCGTTGATGTCGTAAACCACTTGGGTCACGAAGAACCGGCAACCGGCCTCTTGCTTCGCCAGCAGCCGCAGGTGTTCATCGTCCCGGCGGCTGTGACGTTCCGGAATCGCGACGCCGCCGAGTGACAAACCGGGGTTGGTGTCGCGCCGCAGCGCTTGGGCGTCCGCGAGTGACGTCATGGCGTCGACCTTGCTGGACGAGGCACCGACGAGAACCGTCATCACCCGCGCCGGGTCCTGGGCCGCCAACCAGGACCGCAGCTCCGACGGCGCGTACTTTCCGACCGCCCGATAGACGATGACCGGGGTCTGCCAACTCGCGAAGTTGTTCGCGAGGTAGTTCGCGGGGTCGAGGGTCGGCGAGAACGGGAATGGGCGCTGCGCCGGGTTTCGGGCCGCTTCGTCATCGATGTCGTAGAGGATCAGGCCGTCGAGCTTCAGAGGGCGCAAGCGAGCCATGGTGGCGTCGGCGATCTCTTGCACGCGATCGTGAGCGGTGGCCAGGCGTGGTGGTGTCAGGGAGAACAGCAGGAACTCACCCGCGGCACGGTCGATGAGGCGCACAAGGTCCATGAACGGACCGTAGCCGAAGCCGAAGAACCGGTGGCGCACGCCAGGTGCGACCCGGGTAGGGGGTCGCACGAGATCCGATACCGGGGTAGTGGCGCCGAAACTGGTCCCCAGGGCGATGTTTCCCGGTTCGCTTCCCGAGATCGTTTCCCCATGAAGTGGTCGAAAGAGTTGCGTGCCAACCCGGTGCCGGTCGTCGTCGGCGGGGCGATGACCGTGCTCGCCGTGGTCGCACTCGTCTGGTGGATTTCGGATACGCCGCTCGGCATCGATTCGGCGGTCTACCGGGCAGGCGGGTTCGCCGTACTCCGTGGGGAAAGCCTGTACTCACCGCTGCGCGCGCTTCCCGGCTGGGCACTGGATCTGCCGTTCACCTATCCACCGTTCGCCGGGTTGCTCTTCACGTCGTTGACCGCTTTGCCCACCCAGCTGTGCTGGGGCCTGCTCGCACTGGCCGCGGCCCCGTCCCTCTACTTCGCACTTCGACCCTTCGCCGCCCGGACGCACCTGCCGGTTCTCCTGGTCGGTGCCTTCGCGCTGCAACCGGTGTGGCAGACCATCGGCCTCGGACAGGTCAATCTCGTGCTGATGGCCGCCGTGGTGGCGGACATGTTCCTCCTCCGCGATTCGCGCTTCCGCGGGATCGCGATCGGGATCGTCGCGGCGATCAAGCTGATCCCGCTGATCTTCATCGTCCATTTCCTCGTGGTCAGGCGGTTCGCCGACGCGGCCCGGGCGCTGGCTGTCTTCATCGGGGTGACGGCGTTCGCGATGGCCGTCCTTCCCGGAGATTCCTTGCGGTACTGGACCTCGGCGATCCTCAACGCCCATTTCGCCGCGACGAAGGGCTGGGTGGGGAACCAGTCATGGCAGGCCTTCGTCGCACGGACGATGCCGGACGGGACGGCGGCCACGGTGGTGATCGTGGCGTTCAGCGCGCTTTTCGCGGCGCTGGCGATGTGGCTCGTGCACCGGCTGCACCGCGTCGGTGACGATCGTGCCGCACTGCTGGTCACGGCAGGCTGTTCCCTGCTGCTCAGCCCGATCTCCTGGACGCACCACTGGGTCTGGGTGGTGCCGGCGCTCGGACTTCTCGCCGCCAGGGGACGTCGTGGGGGAGCGGTGGCGATCGCCGTCCTGTTCACGGGATGGACGGTCGCCGTCGTACCGGGCGGGGGAGGTGCCGAGCGTGACTGGACCTTCGTCGAGGCGGTCGTCGGCAACGCGTACTTGATCGTGCTCGTCGCCGCAGGACTCGCGTGTCACCTTCGATTCTTCAAAATGTATAACGGCCTATACGGCACGACGAATACGAAAAACGACGTCAACCTTTAGACAAACACTCATCGACAAGAGACGAGAAGAAGGTCCGTACGTCTTCGGCGAGCAGGTCCGGCACTTCCATCGCGGCGAAGTGGCCGCCGCGTTCGAACTCCGACCAGTGCCTGACGTCGTAGAGTCGCTCGGCCAGTGGGCGCACCGATCGGGTGATGTCGTGCGGGAAGACGGCCACACCGAGCGGTACGCGGCAAGGCGCGCTCCCTCTCGGTGCGTCGTGGTGCAGCCGCGCGGAGGAGGCCGCGGTAGCGGTCAGCCAGTACAGCGAGACGTCGGTGAGCATGCGGTCGTCGCTGACCGGCGAACGAGGGTCGGTCCACTGTGCGAAGCGTTCGGCGATCCAGGCCAGCTGGCCGACCGGCGAGTCGGTCAGCGCATAACCGATGGTCTGCGGGGTGGCGGCCTGAAGTGCTTGGTACGGCGGGCGATTCGCCATCAGCTGCCGGACCTTGTCCAGCCGGGCTTCGTCCTCTTCGGACAGTTCGACGCCGGCGTCCGGATCCGGCCTGGTCGGCAGGTAGTTCACGTGCACCCCGACGACCTGCTCGGGCGCCACCGCGCCGAGCGCCATCGAGATCCCCGAACCGAAGTCACCACCCTGTGCTCCGTAGCGCTCGTAACCGAGGCGGCGCATCAGTTCGGCCCAGGCCCGGGCGATCCGGTCGATGCTCCAGCCGCGTTCGTGGGTCGGACCGGAGAAGCCGTAACCGGGGATGGACGGGATCACCAGGTGGAAGTCGCGTGACAGCGGCTCGATCACGTCGAGGAACTCCAGGAAGGAGCCGGGCCAGCCGTGGGTGAGGATCAGCGCGAGCGCGTCCGGGTTCGTGGACCGGACGTGGACGAAGTGGATGTTCTGGCCTTCGACCTCGGTGGTGAAGTGCGGGAGCTCGTTGAGTTCGGCTTCGTGGGCGCGCCAGTCGTACCCGGTGCGCCACCGCTCGGCCAGCTCTCTGAGTCGTGCCAGCGGGAAGCCGTAGTCCCAGCCGGCGTCGGCGACCTCGTTCGGCCAGCGGGTGCGGGAAAGCCGGTCGTTCAAGTCGTCGAGGTCGGCTTGGGGGATTTCGATGCGGAAGGGTTTGATCAAGATCCGGCGCTCCAGTCGATCATTTGGCAACTAAACGTTTGTGTTCCCAACGATAAAGCAATCGTTCGGGAACCCAACGATTCGTTAGACTCGTCACATGGAGAACTTTTCGGAAGAGCCGCACGCCAGGTGGCAGGAGTTGCCCAGCTGGCTGCTCACCCAGACCGCGAACCACGCGCATCGTCTGGTGACCGACGGGTTCTCCGCCGTCGACGCCCGTGGCTATCACTTCCGGGTGCTGGCGACGTTGGACGAGTTCGGGCCTGCCAGCCAGGCGACACTGGGCCGCCGCAGCGGCATCCACGTGAGCGAGATGGTCGCGACGATCAACGAGCTCGCCGAGCGCGACCTGGTCGAACGCGCCCCGGATCCGGCCGATCGGCGGCGCAACGTCATCTCGCTGACGGCCGCGGGCAAGCGGCAGCTCCGGCGACTGGAAAAGCAGCTGGCCGAGCGTCAGGACGAACTGCTGGCGCCGTTGTCGGCCGATGAGCGGGAGCGGCTGGCCGCGCTGCTCACGAAGCTGCTGGAGCACCACGACCGGCAAGCCAGGGAGGGCTGAAGGCGTCCTTCGCCACGTCAGACGAGGTGAGAGGCCCCTTCGCTCCTTCTGCCGTGGCCAGGGACCGTGCGGCTTGCCATCCGGGGCGAGGGGTGTGTGGATTTCGGGTCATCCAACGCCCAGAAGCCACGTGGTTATTTGAGGGGTAGGGCAAAGGTGTCCTGTCGGGTGTCAGGTCCGTGACTGTGACGACCGGGGTGAAGAGGACTTTCCCCGCGTCGCATGAGCGGAAAGTCCCCTTCACCTCGGGGCTTGCGGTGGTCGTGGGGTGACGGAGGCCCGGAGGTGTCGCGAAAGCCACTTTCGGAACACCTGATGTCTCGAAAGTGGCTTTCGCGACACCCGAGGCCGACGTGCGGACGAGCGACACAACACGCCACATTTGCCTCACCCCTCAACAGAAGCCCTGAACCGACGCGAGAAACGCCTGGCGGGCGTCGGAAGTGCTGTGCTGCGGCCAAAGCGCCTGAAGAGGTACGTGCACTTCCGGCCGTAGCGCGATGACCTGGACCGCGCCGCCCGCGGCCGGTCCGGGCGAGGCGGTCACGAAGGCGACACCGTCGCTGTCGAGTACGGCGGTGACCGGTGGGGTCCCCTGGATCGGGTTGCGGCGGACGCGGGGCTCGAATCCCGCGTCGCGGCAGAGGTTGACGAGCAGATCGGTGTACCCGGACCGGCCGGGATTTCCCCAGACGATGATCTCCTCGCCGTCGAGGTCACTGAGGGCGAGATCGTCCCGCCCGGCCAGGCGGTGGCCCGCGGCGACGGCGACGTTGAGTCGCTGCCGGATCAACGTGGTGCCGACCAGGCCGTGCGCGAGGGTCAGCGCGCGGCCGAGGCCGAGGTCGAGTTGGCCGCCGAGCAGCTGTGCGACGAGTTCGTCGGGGTAGCGCTGGTTGACGTCGATGATCAGCTCGGGGTCGGTGTGGTGTTTGCGCAGCAGCGCGGTGACTTCGTCTCCGGTGACGGCGGGGGTGTGGCCGACGCGGAGTCGTTCCGGTTCGCTCCGGCCGATGCGCCGGGCGCGCTGGACGGCGGAGTCGGCGATGCCGTGCAGGAGGTGGGCGTCGTCGATCAGGGCCTGTCCGGCGGGGAGGACGGTGACCCCGGTGGCGCTCCGCTCGAGCAGGGGGACGCCTACTTCCCGTTCGAGCGTGCGCACCGAGGTCGACAGCGCCTGCTGGCTCAGGTGCAGCCGGGCCGCCGCGCGGGTGAAGCTGCCTTCTTCGGCGACGGCGATGAGGTGGTTCAGCTTGTACAGATCCAGGCCCACCTCGGAGTTCCCCTTCGCGTTCGGTCTGCGGCGTCCTGATCAGACTAGGGGTCAGCGGGTGGTGTAGCCGCCGTTCGGGAACAGGGTCTGGCCGGTGAACCAGGCGCCGTCGGTGGCCAGGAAGCGGATGATCGGCACGATGTCCTCGATTTCGGTGAGTCGTCCGCCCTTGGCCTGCGACTTGTGGAATTCGACCCGCTCGGGGGTTTCCTGCGGGTAGAAGAACGGGGTGTCCATCGGGCCGGGGGCGACGACGTTGACCGAGATGCCGCGGTCGGCGAACTCCTTGGCGGCGGCCCTGGTGAAGTGCTCCAGCGGGGCTTTGCCGCCGGCGTAGGTGGAGTAGCCGTCGGTGAAGGCCGCCAGGAGCGAGGTGCCGAGGCTGATGATCTTGCCGTTGTCGGACAGGCGTCGTCCGGCTTCCTGGATGAAGAAGTAGGCGGCTTTGGCGTTGACCGCGAACATGCGGTCGTAGTCCTCTTCGGTGGTTTCGAGGATCGGCTTGCGCAGGACCATGCCGGTGGTGTTGACCGCGATGTCGGCGCCGCCGAAAGTGTCGACGGCGGTGTCGAAGAGGCGGCGGACGTCGGCGACCCGGGTGAGGTCGCCTTGGACGGCGATGGCTTCGGAGCCCGCGTTACGGACGGCCTCGACGGTCTTCTCGGCGTCGGCCGCGGAGGCGTCTCCGTGGTAGTGGACGACGATCTTGGCGCCGGCCTGGCCGAGGGTGGCGGACAGGAGTCCGCCGAGGTTCTTCGCGCCGCCGGCGATGACCGCGACCGTGCCGTTCAGGTTCTGTTCGCTCATGTTCCCGACGGTAGGAGCCGGGGGTGCCGCCTGGGAAACACAAGATCGAGGTGGGGTCACAAGCCCGGTTTGTGGCGTTTCCCACGTCCTCCGGTGTGCGATTCTTCGGAATCGAACGGCGAGATGACCTCGCATTGTGGACACTCTGAGCGTGCTCCGTGAAGTCGACGACCTCGATCAGACCGCTGTTCCCGAGACGGCGCCCCGGCAGGGGCGTCCGGCGCGTGTGACCGAGAGAGCCCTCGACAGGCTGGCGCGGTCGCCCTATCCGAGGGCGATCCTGCTCTACCTGGTGATCCGTACGGCGAGTGTCCAGTTGCTCGATCTGCTGGCCGCCCGGCGTGGTGCGACGCTGGCCGATCGGCTGACCGCGTGGGACGGGCAGTGGTACCTGCGGCTGGCGGTGCACGGGTACGCCGATCTGCCGGGGACCCTGGACGCGGCGAGGCAGCCCTACTCGGACGCGCCGATGGCGTTCTTCCCGCTGTATCCGAAGCTGGTCGGTGCGGTGATGTGGCTCGGGTTCGACGTCGTCACGGCGGCGCTGGCGGTGTCGGTGCTGGGTGGTCTGGTGCTGGCGTGCGGGTTGATCCGGATCGGGCGGGCGGTGTCGCCGGAGCGAGGTGATCGGACCGGGTTGCTGCTGGTGGCGTTGTGGGCCGGGGCGCCGATGGCGATCGTGTTCTCGATGGCCTACACGGAGGCGGTGTTCTGCGCGTTCGCGGTGTGGGCGCTGGTGGGTGTGCTTGAGCGGCGCTGGTTGCTGGCCGGGTTGTGCGCGTTCGGGGCGGGGTTGTCGAGGTCGACGGCGGTGGTGCTGGTCGCGGTGGTGGTCGTCGCGGCGTTGATCGCGGTCTTCCGGCGTACCGACAAGCGCTGGTGGGCGTTGGTGGGTGCGGTGATCGCGCCGCTCGGGGTGGTGGGGTACCTGGGGTTCGTCGCGTACCGGACGGGGAGCTGGACCGGGTGGCAGGACATCGAGCTGCGGGGCTGGAACACCGAGTTCGACTTCGGGGTGGAGACCGCGGATTCGGTGCTGACGCGGTTGACGGGTGACGAGTCGGTGTTCAGCACGCTGACGGTGCTGTTGCTGCTGGGGGCGGTGGCGCTGGCCGTCGTGGCGGTGTTCGTCCGGGTGCCGTGGCCGTTGACGCTGTACGGCGCCGGGGTGTTGTTGCTGGCGATCGGCACGCGGGGGCTGCCGGACGCGAAAATCCGGTTCATCCTGCCGGCTTTCCCCGTGTTGATCCCGATCGCGATCGGGTTGTCGAAGCGGCGGACGGCGACAGCTGTGGCGGCCGCGGCGGCGTGGGTGGTGCTGGGTGCGTGGTTTTCGGCGCATGCGCTGACGGCGTGGCGGTACGCGATCTAGCTCGCTTGGCGAGTGCGGTGGTCGGCGACGTGGACCCTGGTGGCGCAGCGGGTGGAGCAGAACCGGCGGCGTCCGTTGCGGGAGACGTCGACGTAGACGGTTTCGCAGCCTTCGCGTGAGCAGACGCCGAAGCGGTCCGGGGCGTCGCAGACGAGGTGTGCGAGTCCTCCCGCGGTGTAGGCCCGGATCCGGGGGACCGTGCCGGCCTGGGCGTCGACGTAGTGCAGGTGGGGTGCCTTGCCGTCGTGGGTGGAGATGTAGGGCTTGGACGCGGAGTCGTGGAGCAGCGCGTTGACGAGGTCGACGCGGGCGGCGGGTTCCGCTTCGAAGACGTGCCGGAGCCGGGTGGTCCAGGCGCTGATCTCGGTGGCTTCGTGGGCCTCTACGGCGGGGACGGTCATGCGGTCTTTGAAGATCGCGGTCAGGGTGGCTGGGTCGGCGGTGTCGGCGAGGTTGATCAGGTCGGCGGCGATCTGCGCCGCGGCGCCGCCGTAAGGGTTGAAGTGCATTGAATCATTACAGCACGATCGGGGCATGGAATCGAACCTGTGCCCGCGGTGCGGCTGGCCGACGGCGGAACTGCCCGGAAGCGCGACGGACTCCCACCGGGTCTCTCAGGGGAGACTGGAGTACATCCGGTGTCTGTGCGGGAGCTGGCTCGCCCGGGTCGACGGCGTGGTTATCGGCGCGACGAAGTCCCAGACGGGTCAGGCGAATGTCGCGTAGCTGACCTTGGAGTGCGCCCTTCGGCGGCTGTCGGTTCAATCGATCAGGCTGGATCGCGGCGCCTGATTTGGGTGCTTTGCGTAGTCTTGCGAGCGGGTCGTGAGTGGTGCCGGGGTTCTATTTATATGGTAAGTCGAAATGGTGTGGCCGATCTTGTCGAGCAGGCCTTCTTCGCTGCCTTGAGGGCAGGGTTCGGACTGGCAGGCGGGCCGGTCGCGGCCAGAGTGTCCACATGGGATGGTTAGCGGCGATTGGGTGTCCGATTTGTGTTTATATGGGCTGTTCTGCGTGGGGTCGTGAGTGATAAAGAGGGTTCTAACCCTCTTTATCACTCACGACCCCGTCGCGAAGCCACGCAAAGTGCCCAAAACGGGCGTTCCGGCTGGAAGTTGTGTCTCTTGTGGACGGTCGAGGTTGCGTTCCGCTCCCGCGGGCCAGTTCAGGGCCGGCCGCCGAAGGCCCTGCCCGGCAGGAGACTCGATCACGCCTGCCCCTCAAGCCCCGAAACGCCACTTGCGACCCCATTGGCCAGGGCGGCCAGGGCGGCCAAGCGCGCGACCTGCGGCGACCGCCACCGGTGGCGATCAGAACCTGCTCAAGATCAACTTCGGCTCCGTGGCATCGGGGCAGGTCCGGCTCTGACGGACGGCGTGTGAAGTCGATTGTCCGGAACCCCGTCCTGCTCCGCTATTGACAAGATCATAATCCGCCCAATACTTTCTCGTTCGTCACGTTGATGACGAACTGGGGATTGGGGGTAAGTGCGATGAAGGCTGTTCGTTTCTTCACGCGTTCGATGCTGCGCAGCATTCGCAGCAAGGAGTCAGGCTGGGTCATCTACTACATGGATTACTGAGCCTGAAGTGTTTTCCGGTTGCGGCGGCGATCTCGGGATCGCCGCCGCAACCTCTTGTTCTGGGGGAACAATGCACACCATCGTCGACGGCGTGCCGGGCGGTCTGATGGCCGATCCGCTGCGCCATCTCCTGACGTGGGACCGGGCGGGCAAGCCGCCGGTCGTCCTGTTCGAGCCGGGTCGCTACCTGGTGTCCGACGCGGAGATCGTCCGTACGGTCCTCGCGAGCACGACCGAGCCTTTCGAGGCCCGCGCCGCCACGCTGGGGGCGGTCTCGGACTGGATCCCGGGTTCGGAGAAGAGCCGCCCGGTGAACGCCGCCATCGCGCGGGAGCTGGACACCGTGTTGCGTTCGCTGCCGCAGGAGCGGATCGCGGAGGAACTGCGGTCCGCGATGGCTGGCGAGGACTGGCCCTCGGCGGTCTCGGGCCTCTACCTGCGGTTGTTCGGCGATCGGCTGCTGCCCGATCTCTCACCGTCGGCACGCAAGGCGCTGCATCGCGCGCTGTCGTTCTCGAACCGGCGTGACCGGGACAAATCCGCCGTACTCACGCTTCGTCGTCGGATCGCGCACAGCCGGGCGGAGGCCGCGCTCTACCGCTGGGCGTCCAACAGGGACGGTGACGCCGGATTTCAGAAGGCCGTCCACGACGCGGTCGGATCGATGGACGATGTCGCACTGGTCCTGCACGGCCTGATCGGGGCCTTGTGCCGGGCGACCGCGATGGTGCTCGCCTGGTGCGTGCTGCTCGACAGCGGCTGGCGCACCGGGATGCCCGTCGGCACGACGCTGACCAGGGGAAAGTCGTCCGCTCCGGTGGAGAACCGGGTCCGCGAGGCGCTGCGATTGTGGCCGACGGCGTGGTTGATGTCCCGGAAGGTCACGAGCCCGATCGAGGTCGGCGGGGTGGCGTTGTCACCGGGCGAACGGCTCTTTCTGTGCACTTTTCTCCTGCATCGTGACCCGCGAGTGTGGAATGACGCCGACGAGTACCTCCCCGCACGCTGGGAAAACCCGCCGGAGGGATATAAAGCCGTCTATCTTCCGTATGGTTTCGGGGCGGCGGCCTGTGTCGGTTCGCGTTTCGTGAGTCAGGCGACGGCGCGGGTTCTGGAATGCTGGAGTGAATTGCCGGCCGCGGCAATCGAGCTGCGGAAAGAGAATCCGGTGATGGGGCCTATTCTGGCCCCACCGGAATTCCGTTTCGCCGGGGCTCAGGTGTAGTACCCGGCCACCGGGACGCGGGCCTCGTCGTACAAGGCGGGGCCCTCCAGCCGTACGCCGGGACCGGTCGCGGGCGGCTTGAGCGCGGTGACCTGTTCGCCGGACAGGGCGAAAACGACCCGCCCCAGGCCGGAGCGTTCGATGGCGCCCTGGCACATCCCGCACGGCTGGCAGCTGGTGTACATGGTCGTCTCCGCCGCGGTGGCGGGCTCCAGTTCTCGGGCGGCCCACACGGCGAGTTTCAGCTCCGGGTGGAAGCTGATGTCCGATTGCGACACCGAGGTGTTGTGGTCCTCGGCCAGCACCGTGCCGTCGGGGCCGACGAGCAGCGAGCCGAAGGGCGGGTCGCCGTCGGCACGGGACTTGGCGGCGAGCTCGATGGCCCGGCGGAGGAACTTCTCGTCTTCTTCGGTCATGGGTTCAGTCCTGTTCGGTTCGGTATCGGCCCAGTTCCCAGTGGGCGGCGACGGTCGCCAAAGCCTGCCACGCGGACTCCGGTCGCAGGGTCTCTTCGGGGTCACCGGAGAACGGGTCGAGCACGACCGTGTCGGCGCCGAGGTGGCGGAGCCGGTCGAGGTCGTCGACGATCTGCTCGATCGTGCCCTGTCCGGCGAGGCGGCCGGGGTCGGTGACCGGTTTCGCGGTGATGTCCAGCAAGATCCGCGGGGTGAACGCGGGGACCGGCCGCCCCTGGGCGTCGGCGATGGTCTTGACCCTGGTGAGCGCTTCGGTGAGCCAAGGGAGGGTGGTCCGCAGCGGGTGCCAGGCGTCGCCGACGCGGACGGCGCGGCGGATCCCGGCGTCGCTGTTGCCGCCGACCCAGATCGGGATGTCGCCGGCGCGGTAGTCGGCGTCGTCCGACCAGGCTGTCCGGACCGCGTCGAGGTGGCCGTCGGTCAGCCGTCCGCGCTTCTCGAACGGGACGTCGAGCGCTTCGAACTCCTGACGGGCCCAGCCGGACGCGACGCCGAGCACGAGCCGTCCGCCGCTGAGCTGGTTGAGGTTCGCGGCCATGCGGGCGATCAGCAGGGGATGCCGGTACGGGACGATGAGCACGGTGGTTCCCAGCCGGATCCGGTTCGTCACGCCGGCGAGCCAGGAGAGGGTGGTGAACGGTTCGTAGAACGGCGCCGGGTACTGCTCGGCGACGTCGGGGGTGATGGCGACGTGGTCGGACACCATGAGCAGGTCGTAGCCGAGGCCTTCGACCGTGGTGGCCCAGCCGCGGAGGATTCCGGGGTCGGTTCCCGGTCCGAAATTCGGGACGTTTACACCTATTCGCACTGGTCAAGGCTATCGGCGCGGCCCGAAGACCGGGAAGAGATCTTTCCCGGCATAACGGCCTTCGTGCCGTGGATCTGCCGGTATTCTCGCCGGATGGCCGAGACTCTCGACGCGACGGACTGGGCGATCCTGGTCGAGCTCCAGAAGGACGGGCGGCTTCCGCTCACGGAGCTGGGGAAGCGGGTCAGCCTGAGCGCGTCGGCGACGACGGAACGGGTCAAGCGGCTGGAGTCGGCCGGGGTGATCACCGGCTATCGCGCCGAGGTCGATCTGGAGAAGGCCGGGTACGTGGTGCTCGCGGTGGTGCGGCTGAAGTACCCGGGCAGCAAGCACGCGCCGTTGCACAAGCTCCTGGCGGAGCGGACCGAGATCCTCGAATGCCTCCGGACGACCGGTGACGACTGCTATTCGCTGAAGATCGCGGCGCCGTCGATGGGGCGGCTGGAAGAGATCGTCAACGAGCTCGCGCTGTTCGGGAGTACGAACACCAACATCGTCTACAACCAGACGCTGCCTTACCGGGGGCCGCAGGGCCCGTGACCGGTGCGGTCACGGGCCCGTCGAGTGTCAGCCCCGGCTCACCGTCTCCCAGAGGCCGGTGACGTTGCCTTCCGGGTCCTTGAAGTAGGCGGAGAAGCCCATGTCGCCGACCGCGGTCCGCCCGACGAGGGTCGCGCCGCCTTGTTTCTCGATGACCGCGAGCGTGTCGTCAATGCTGTCGACTTCGAGCACGATCACCGGGCCGGACGCGACGCTGGACTTCTTGTCCAGCATCCCGCCGTTGATGAAGCCCGGCTCCGCGGGAATCCCGCCGTCGCCGGTCGGCCCCGAGACGACCATCGTGTAGTCGATCCCCGGCGGGACGTCGATCTTCCAGCCGAAGACCTCACGGTAGAAGTCGCGTGCGCGTTCGCCGTCCTCGAAGGGGATCTCGAAATGCACGGCCCGTCCGGTCATGGTCATCAACTCCTGTCGTGGCAACGGGTTCGGAACGCCACCAGCCAATAGCCGGTGAGCCCGGCGCGCTAGAGGACTTGGCCCTCTCCGAACCACCGGCGCAACGCGGTGAGCAGCTCCTGCCGGTCTTCACCGGCCCATGCCACATGACCGTCCGGTCGCAGCAGCACCGCCGGTGCGTCCAGTTCCTCGCTGACGTCGACGACGTGGTCGACGCGGTCCGCCCAGCCCCGCGCCGAAAGCTCACCGGTCTGGTCGAGCAGCAGGCCGCGGCCGCCGCGGGTCAACCCGTAGAGGTGCCCTTGCTTGAGGTCGAGGTCCCGCATGCGGCGGCCGAGCAGTTCGTGCCCGTCGCCGAAGTCGTAGCGGATCGCGGTCGCGGTGATCTTCTCGGTCAGGTAGCGGCTCACGTCTTCGAACTCCATCAGCTCCGCCAGCAGCCGCCGGACCGCCTGGGATCCTGGGTCGAGCGACATGAGCTGCATCTGCGCGCGGGTATTGTCCAGGACCGCGGCGGCCACCGGGTGCCGTTCGCTCTGGTAGGTGTCGAGCAGGTCCGCCGGCGCCCAGCCGTTGACCGCGGCGGCCAGTTTCCAGCCGAGGTTGAAGGCGTCCTGGACGCCGAGGTTGAGCCCCTGCCCGCCGACGGGCGGGTGGATGTGCGCCGCGTCCCCGGCCAGGAACGCCCGGCCGACGCGGTACCGCTCGGCCAGCCGGGTCGCGTCGCCGAAACGGGAGAGCCAGCGCGGCGAGTGCACACCGAAGTCACTGCCGGCGACGGCCTTGAGCTGACGTTTGATCTCCTCGAAGGTCGGTGGGACCCGGGGGTCTTCGGCCAGGCCTTCGGCAGGCACGCCGACCCGGTACACCCCGTCGCCGATCGGGGAGAGGCCGAACCGCAGCTGGGTCTTGCGGACCTCGGTCATCACGGCGAGCACCGTTTCCCAGTCCTCGGTCAGCTCCATTTCGCCGAGCAGGGTCTCGGCCGTGGCGGGCTCGCCGGGGAACCCGATGCCGAGGAGCTTGCGCACCGTGCTGCGGCCGCCGTCGCAGCCGACGAGGTAGCGCGAGCGCAGCGTCGTGCCGTCGGACAGCTCGACGTCCACCCCGTCGTCGTCCTGGCTCAGGCCGGTCACTTCGAGGCCGCGCCGGATCTCGACCCCTGCTTCGGCGGCGTGCTCGATCAGCAGCCGGTCGGTGACGGTCTGAGGAATGCCGAGGATGTAGGCGTGGGCGCTGTCCAGCGACGGCGGCGATTTGACGATGCCCGCGAAGGAACCGCCCACCGGATACTTCGTTCCGTGTTCGAGAAAGCGCTCCAGCAGGCCTCGCTGGTCCATTACCTCGATGCTGCGCGCGTGCAGGCCCATGGAGCGGACGACCTTGGACTGTTCCAGGTCCTTCTCCAGGACGACCACGCGAATGCCGTGCAGCCGCAGTTCGGCGCCCAGCATCATGCCGGTCGGTCCGCCACCGGCGATGATCACGTCGATCAAGAGTTCCCCCGTTTGTCGAGCTCGTGTTCCGGCGGGAGATTCTGCGGCACGACCGGGGTCTTGCCGCAAGCCCCCAGGTGCGCTATACGTTAGAAGTGGCAGGGAGAGCTGATCTCTCTGCCTTCGTCATTTCAGTCCGCAGTGGACGGACAAACCCCCGTTGGAATGAGTTCCGCCCGATGTGACCTGTGTCGAACATGTTCGCTACGAACTTGTTCGGAACGAACATGTTCGTTAAGCTGACCGCATGGCACCAGAGAAGAGCCGCCGGGAACGACCGGCCAAACCCGCGCTGACCCGTGACGGCATCGTCGCCGCAGCGGTCGGGATCCTGCGCGAGGACGGCCTGCGGAAGGTCACGATGCGCCGCTTGGCGCAGGAACTCGACACCGGTGCGGCCTCGCTCTACGTCTACGTGCGCAACACCGCGGAACTGCACGCCGCGATCCTGGACGAACTCCTCGGCACGATCCCTTCGCCGCCGCCCGAAGGCGGCTGGCGAGACCGCCTCGAACGACTGCTCATGGCTTACACCTCGATGCTGCTGGAATACCCCGGCCTCGCCCTGTCCGCGCTCGTGGCCCGCCCGAGCGGTGAGCATTACCTGCGGCTGTGCGAAACCCTGCTCACGCTCCTCGCCGAGGGCGATGTGCCATCCGAACGGCGCGCGTGGGGGATCGACCTTCTCTTGCAACACGCGACGGCGACCGCCGCCGAACACGCCGACGAGGACTCGCCGGAGGACTGGGACGCCCTGGCGCGCGCCGTACGCGACGCCGACGAGACGACCCACCCGCAGATCGCCGCCCACGCGGCCGACCTGCTCACCGGACGACCGGCGCAGCGGATGTCGTGGGGATTGCAGGTGCTGATCACCGGGATCGCGGACACCGCCGTACCACCCGAAAGGACCCTGACATGACCATCCATCACCCCATCGCGATCATCGGCGCCGGCCTCGGTGGCCTCACTCTGGCCCGCGTCCTGCACGTCAACGGCGTCGAAGCCGCCGTGTTCGACCTGGACGCCTCACCGTCCGCGCGGACGCAGGGCGGAATGCTCGACATCCACGAGGACTCCGGTCAGGAAGCGCTCCGGGCCGCCGGTCTCCACGACGACTTCCGTGCGCTCGTGCACGTCGGCGGTGAGGCCATGCGCATCCTCGACCGGCACGCCGTCGTGCGCTTCGAGGAAGCCGACGACGGTGACGGCGGCCGCCCGGAAGTCGCCCGCGGTGATCTGCGAGACCTCCTGCTCGGTTCGCTGCCCGAAGACACCGTGCGCTGGGGCGCCAAGATCACCGGTGCTCGCCCGCTCGGCGGCGGGCGGCACGAGGTCTCCCTGGCCGACGGCACGACGTTCACCACGGACCTGCTGATCGGCGCCGACGGCGCGTGGTCCAAGATCCGGCCCCTGGTCTCCGACGCCCGGCCGGCCTACGAGGGGATCTCCTTCGTGGAGGTGCACCTCCACGACGCCGAGGACCGCCACCCCGCGAGCGCCGCGCTCATCGGCGGCGGCATGTTCTTCGCACTCGGTGCGGGCAAAGGGTTCCTGGCACACCACGACATCACCGGCAGCCTCCACGTCTACATCGCGCTGAAGACCGCCGAAGACTGGATCGCCACGATCGACTTCGGCGACACCGCCGCCGCGAAAACCGCCGTGCTGCGCCATTTCGACGGCTGGGACGAGGGGCTGCGCGCGTTGATCACCGACGCGGACGGCGACCTGGTGCCGCGGCCGATCCACGCGCTGCCGATCGGTCACCGCTGGGACCGCGTCCCCGGCGTCACCTTGCTCGGGGACGCCGCCCACCTGATGTCGCCGTTCGCCGGTGAGGGCGCCAACCTCGCGATGCTCGACGGCGCCGAACTCGGCCTGGCCCTGGCCGCCCACCCCGGCGACGTCGAAGCCGCTCTCGGTGCCTACGAGCAGGCTCTGTTCCCGCGCAGTGAAGCGTCGGCGGCCGAATCCGCCGAGTCGCTCGTCCGCTGCTTCGCCGAGGACGCCCCGAAGGCACTGCTGGAGCTGTTCGCGTCCTACCGCTGAGCCACTCCGGCCGGCTGGGACCGCCTGGCGTAGGCGCGAGCGGCGCGGGCGCGGTCACCGCAGCGCACGGAACACCACTGACGCCGTCCGTTGCGCAGGAAGAACCGCGTGCACGGCGGAGAGCCGCAGGCGGCGATCCGTTCGGCGTCCGGCCCGGTGAGCAGGTCAGCGGCGTTCGCGGCGAGCGTCGCCAGTGCGTGTTCGACGATCTGGGTGATCGGATGCGACGCGGTCCGGTACAGCCCTCGAACCGGGTCCCAGCGCAGCAGTTCCGCGGTGGGCGCCTTGCTCAGCGCCTCGTTGACAGCGTCGAGAGCGCTCCGTGGAGCCGGGTCCGAGCACGACCTCGACGCGAGCAGCACCCGTACCTGCTCCCGCAGGGAACGGACCAGTCCCGCGCACATCTCCTGCAGCCCGGCGTCGACCGGGGCGAGTCCCTGGCCGACGAGCCAGTCCGTCGCGGCGGCCGGGGTGCCGAGGAGGTCGGTGAACTGGCCGCCGGGCAACGCGATCGTGGTGTTGGCGAGCGCCAGCGCCACGTACTGCTCGTCACCCGGTGCGGGCGGCAGGGCAGCGGAGTCAAGATCGGTGTCGTCCACCTTCTCATGGTAGGCGCCAGGCTCAACCATGAGAAAGCCTCACGGAAACCATTGCACTCTTCCGTGAGAACTCGCTAACGTTGCTCACGGAAGAAAGTCGATCTATCCGTGAGGTGAAGGATGAACCAGATCAGTGAACAGCTCTCCGTACGGGTCTTCGGCGGGCCGACCGCGCTGATCGACTACGGCGGCCTGCGGCTCCTCACCGACCCGACCTTCGACGAGCCCGGTCACTACGCGCGGCCCGACGGGAGACCAGGCCTGACCAAGACCGCCCCGGCTTCGATCGCACCCGCCGACCTCGGCCGGATCGACGCCGTCCTGCTGTCCCACGACGAGCATCCCGACAACCTCGACAACTCCGGCCGGAAACTACTGGCCGATGTTCCGCTGACCCTCACCACGCCCAGCGGCGCGGGCCGACTGGGTGGCACCGCGAAAGGACTGTCCACCTGGGAATCGGTCGAACTGACCCGGCCGGACGGGGGAGTGGTGACCGTGACCGGCGCGCCCGCGCTCCACGGACCGGAAGGCGCGGAGAAGGTCACCGGTGACGTCGTCGGCTTCGTGCTCACCGGCGAAGGTCTGCCGACGGTCTACGTCAGCGGCGACAACGCCTCGCTCGACGCCGTCCGGCAGGTCGCCGACCGGTTCGGCCCGGTCGACACCGCCGTGCTCTTCGCCGGCGCCCCGCGATTGAAGCCGGTACTCGACGGAGCCCTGCTCGTCCTCGACAGTGCCCTGGCCGTGGAGGCGGCAAGAATCCTCGGCGCCCGCACGGTCGTCCCCGTGCACATGGACAGCTGGGAGCACTTCACCGAAGGCCGCGAGGACGTCGTCGCCGCGTTCACCTCCGCCGGTCTGGCCGACCGGCTGCGGCTCGGCTGACGCGCGTTCACGGGCGCCGGGTGGCGCGCACGACGACGTCCTCCAGCGGAATCTGCCGGTCGCCGTGGATCCGCCGGCCCTCCTCGGCGGTGACGACCTCCCAGTCCGTCTCGTCCAGCCGTGTCGTGATGGCCGCTGCGGTGACCGACGCTTCGGCGGGCGAGGCGTGTCCGTGGCCGTGATGGCTGTGGAGGTGCCCGACGATCAGCAGCGTGCCCCCGGGCGCCACCCAGTCCGCGAGCCGGTCGTAGAACTCCAGCTGCGGCATCGCCGGATGCGCGTAATGAGTCGTGACCAGGTCGAACCGCGTGTCCGGTGACCAGCTGCCGAGGTCCGCCTCCACCCAGGTCACGTGCTCGGATCCGGCACGCCGGGCGGCGCGGGCCAGCACCGCGGACGAGATGTCGGCGGCGGTCACCCGCCACCCCCGCGAGGCGAGCCAGATCGCCTCCGCGCCCTCGCCGCAGCCCGCGTCCAGCGCCGTCCCCGGCTTCAGCTCACCGAGCTCCCGGGCGAGATACGGGTTCGGCGGGCTCGCGGCGCCGCTCTCGCGCCAGTGCTCTTCCCAGTACTCCTTGTCGAACCCGTGCGTCATCGGTCGTCCCTCTCCGTTCGTCTCCGACGATCATGACGAGCATCCGGACGGAATGGCAAAACTTGTTGCCGAATGGCAAATTGGAGGCATGGACGAGGCACTGGGCCGCACGCTCGACGCCGTCGGGCCGAGGCTGAAACAGCTCCGGCAGCGCCAGGACATCACGCTGGCCGACCTCGCCCAGGAGACAGGCATCTCGACCAGCACGCTGTCCCGGCTCGAGGCCGGGCTGCGGCGTCCCACCCTGGAGCAGCTCCTGCCGCTCGCCCGCGCCCACGGCCTCACCCTCGACGAGCTCGTCGACGCGCCGCCGACCGGCAATCCCCGGATCAACCTGCGCCCCATCGCCTGCGGGGACGGATCGACCATCCTGCCGCTGACCCGCAGACCCGGCGGCATCCAGGCCTACAAGTTCGTCCTCCCGCGCGGAGACGACGACGCCGAGCCGGACCTGCGCACCCACGAGGGATACGACTGGGTCTACGTTCTGAATGGCACCCTGCGGCTGGTCCTCGGAGACCACGACCTCACCCTCGAACCCGGCGAAGCGGCGGAATTCGACACTCGCACGCCGCACTGGTTCGGCGCCACCGGCGCCGGTCCCGTCGAGTACCTGAGTCTCATCGGACGGCAAGGCGAACGAGCGCACATCCGCGCCGCGCCGTCCCTGTAGCGAGAAAGGAAGAAGCGTCATTCCCGCCATCACGCCGAGCATTCCCACCCCGGACGGTCAGTCCGACGCCTTCGCCGCCTTCCCCGACGGTGGCGGCGAGCACCCCGGCGTCCTCCTCTACCCGGACGCCTTCGGGCCACGCCCCACGCTGTGGGACATGGCCCGCGAACTGGCCGGGCACGGGTACTACGTGCTGGTCCCCAACATCTTCTACCGGCACCGTCCGGCGCCGGTGTTCGACCTTCCCGAGTACATCACCGCCGAGGTCAGGCCCGGGCTCTTCCAGCAGATCATGCCCCTCATCCAGGAACACACCGCGGAACGCGCCCTGCGCGACGCCGAGGCCTATCTCGGCTTCCTCGCCGCGCAGCCCGAAGTGCGGCCCGGACCGGTCGCCACGATCGGCTACTGCATGGGCGCCGTCCTCGCGATGCGCACCGCGACCGCCCACCCCGGCAGGGTCGCCGCCGTCGCCGGATTCCACCCCGGGGCCCTGGTCACCGACGCACCCGACAGCCCGCACCGCCAGATCCCGGCCCTCACCGCGAAAGTCCACCTCGGCCTCGCCGAGGGCGACATGACACCCGAGGCCATCACCGAGATCAGCCAGGCTTTCGACGCCGCCGGTGTCAGCTACAGCTGCGAGATCTACCCCGGCACCACGCACGGCTACACCATGGCCGACACCGACGTCTTCGACGACGCCGGATCGAAGCGCCACTGGGAGCGGCTGCTCGCCCTCCTCGACAACGGTCGTGAGTGGTAAGGACGATTCCGCCGTCCTCACCGGCGGCTGACGGGGGAGCCACTCTCAGCGTTTCTCTCCTCCGCTCCGTGAAGGCCTCCTTCACTACCTTCAGGGTCAGGGGCTCGGCAAAAGTCGCCTCTCCGCTGGTCAGGGAGGTTGTGAAAGCCACTTTCGCAACGGTGAAGGTTGTGAACGTGGCTTTCGCATCACCACCACCCCTGCCCGGCGGGCCCGGCGGCATCAAGCGTCGTGAAAGCCACTTTCGGGACATCAGACGTCCTGAAAGTGGCTTTCACGACACCGCGCACCGAGTCCCTGACTGCCCCCGGCCGCCGGACCGGCGCGATCTCGACACCGCTCACGCGACGTCACCGAGACCCTGACCCTCAAGGCAGGCAAGGATGCCTTCCCGACTCGACACCGACAAATAAAGTTGTCTTGACAGACTCAGTGTTCAAAGGGAGAGTGGTCGCGGACAGGCCGACAAGGAACAGGAAAGGCACCCATGAGAAAGCTGATTCTGGGTTTCTACGTCTCGCTCGACGGCAAGAGCGCCGACGGGGACAACGGCATCCGGGACGTCATGATGAGCATCGACGACCCCGAGCAAGAGGAGTACTTCGTCAGCCGGCTTTGGGACACGGGGGCCTTCCTCATGGGCCGCAACACGTATGAGGCCATGGCCGACTACTGGCCCGGCTCCGATCACCCCTCCGCCAAGGCCATGAACGAGATCCCCAAGGTCGTGTTCTCCCGCACCCTGAAATCCGCCGACTGGCCCGAGACCCGGATCGCCAGTGGCGACACCGCGGAGGAGATCGCCAAGCTCAAGGCCGAGCCCGGCAAGGACCTCGTCGCCGCCGGCGGTACCGAGTTCCTGCACTCCCTGATCAGGCTCGGCGTGGTCGACGAGTACCACCTGTGGGTCCTGCCCGCCGCCACCGGCAAAGGGGCACCGCTGTTCCCGGAACTGGATCAACCGCTGAACCTGCGCCTGGTGGAAAGCAAGGCGTTCCGCTCCGGAGTCCTGAAGCTGGTGTACGCGGCGGCCGACGAGTAAGACCCGACGCGCGCCTGGTGAGTCGTGCCATATTGGGCCATATGTCTGCCGCACCCGAGGTCGTGGAAAACGACTACGACAGCTTCGCCGAGGCCTATGCGGCCGAGAACGAAGCCAGTCTCAACAACGCGTATTACACGAGACCCGCGATCCTGAACCTTGCCGGGGACGTGTCCGGCCGTCGGATCCTCGACGCGGGCTGCGGCGCGGGTCCGATCACCGAAGGTCTGCGCGACCGGGGCGCCATCGTGACCGGATTCGACTCCAGCGCCAAGATGATCGAGCTGGCCCGGAAGCGGCTCGGCGCCGACGCGGACCTGCGAGTAGCCGACATGGGCAAGCCGCTGCCGTTTCCCGACGGCGCGTTCGACGACGTCATCTCGGCCCTGGTGCTGCACTACCTGGAGGACTGGACCGCACCGCTCGCCGAGATCCGGCGCGTCCTGAAGCCCGGTGGCAGGCTGATCCTGGCCGTCAACCACCCGATCATCTACAAGCTCATTCACCCCGAAGCCGACTACTTCGAGACCGTCAAGTGGAGCGACGATTACACGTTCGACGGTCAGGAGGCCGTGCTGACGTACTGGCATCGTCCGCTGCACGCGATGACCGACGCGTTCACCGAGGCCGGCTTCCGGACCGCCGTCGTCAGTGAGCCGCCTCCGGCGCCGGAGGCGTACGAGCTGTTCCCCGAGGAACTCGCGGGCAGGACAGCGTTTCTGAGCTTTCTGTTCTTCGTCCTCGAGGCTGTCTGACGGGCTCGTGAATGGGTGAGGACAGCGCGAACCGTCCTCACCCATTCACGAGGCGCTACTTCAGATGCCGCGCGAAGAACCGGTTCGCGGGCTCACCCTCGAACTGCGGGACGCCGGTGTGCCCACCCATGTTGGCGTGCAACGTCTTCTCTATCGAGCCGAAAGCGTCGAACAGATCCAGGGCCTGCTGCCGGTCGTTTCCTTCGTCATCCCACTGCAACAGGACATGCAGCGGAATGGTGACCCGTCGGGCCTCGTCGAACGTGCCGCGGGGCACGTAACTTCCCGCGAACAGCACGGCGGCCGCGATCCGCGGCTCGACCACCGCCATCCGGACACCGATGGCGGTCACCCCGCCCGCGATCCCGACCGGCCCGCCGATCTCCGGCAGCGCCAGAAGAGCGTCCACAGTGGCCTGCCATTCCGGGACCGCTTGGTCCACCAACGGGGCGACGAGGCGTTCGACGATCTCGTCACTGACCGGCTCGCCCGCCTTCACGGCTCGTTGCAGGTCGGCGCGGGCCTGGTCGACGGCGGCCAACCGAGGCCGGTCACCGGCTCCGGGAAGCTCGATGGCCGCGGCGGCGTAGCCCTCCGCCACGGTGCCCAGCGCCCGGGCCGCCAGGCGGGGGTGCATCTTGCCCAGCCCGCCGGGGTGCCCGAGCAGGATCAGCGGGACCGGAGCGGAGACGGTCCCGGGCGTCCACAGAACGCCCGGGACCTCGCCGAGGGCGAACTGGCGCTCGAGGACGTCGCCGTCGAGACGCTGTTCGGAAGTGAAGTGCATGGTCGTGCCTTTCGGGAGTGCTCATGAACGGCGCTCCCGGACGACCTACCGCCCGACCGTGACCCCAGAGGGGAGCACCCATGTCGTCATCAGGTTCACGGGTACCACCTCCTCGATCTGTCGCACGGTCCCCGGAAAGTTAGCAGTGGCCCCGCAGGTTCGCCAACGGGTTTTCGCGAGCCCGAAAGGTCACGTGGACGCGGGGTGCCACGCGTCGGCGACAAGGTCGACAGCGCTGCGCGCCGGATCCCGGGCGGCATGGTCGTAGACGCCACTGGTCGTGTCGATGCTGGCGTGACCGACGTCGGCCTGCACGTGCTCCAGCGACGCCCCGGCCTCCACCGCGGCGGTGACATAGAAGTGCCGTAGCGCGTGCGGGTGCATCATCTCCGCCACACCGGCCAGGTCCGCCCCGGCGCTCGCGGCGACCCGGCGCAGCAGCTGCCAGACCGCCTGCCGGGCGAACCGGCGCCCGTTCCGGGTCACCAGCAACGGCCGGTCCGACTGAGCCCCGCCGGCTCGCTTGCCCGCCACGATCGCGGACCCTGCCCCGTCCGCGCGCAGCGCCAGATACTCCAGCAGCGCGTTCTCCGCGGGCACGCTCAAGTAGACGACCCGGACCTTCCCGCCCTTGCCTCGCACCCGCAGCGCCCGGCGCCCGCGCGTCACGTGCAGATCCGCCTCGTCCAGCCCGCATAACTCGCTGACCCGCAACCCCAGCGTGAACAACGCGACGACGGTGACCGCGCGGGCGACATCGCACGCGCTCGCACCCCTCCGTGGCGTGCCCGCGGCCCGGTGCAACGCCGCGACCTGCCGCGTCGTCAGCGTGATCGTCGCCGAGGTGCTCGCGGCAGCCGCTGTCAGCCCCAGCCGCCGCCGGTCCAGCGCCGCCGGATTCGCCGCCACCACGCCCGCGTCGGCCAGGGACGCGTACATCGTTTTCACCGTGGCCAGCATCCGGTCCCGCGTGGACGGAGCCGCGCCCGCCGACTCCAGGTCGCTCAGCCACGTCTTGACCTGTGCCGAGGTCGCCACCGTCGGATCCACACCCTTTGCCACGCACCATCGCAGCCAATGGCAGGCCCGTAATCGGCCCCGGCTCGCGGGCGGTGGTGCCGACCGGCGCGTCGGCTTGGTCGCGGGCGCGACGACGACGGCCTGGGCGTAGTCGGCCACGGCGTCGGCCCATCGGTCCGGGGCCGTGATCTCGGGTTGCACCCAGGCACCGAGGTCGTCGGCGGTGACCGGAAGCCCCAGCCCTTCGGCATAGGTGCGGCGGGTCTGGCGGTTGCCGTATCCGGTCAACCACTCCGTGATGCCCGAAAGCAGACCGGCCGGATCCGCCACTCCCGGCCAGACTTCGCTCTCTCCGACGAGTTCTCCGGCGGAATCGGCGCCGGACAGGAGTTTCATTCGATCACCGTAGTGGTCGCGTTCGCGGCGATCGTGACGGCTTCGGATCGTCACCGTGACGAAACGGGGTGGTCATCCGGGGACCGCCAACTCCAACTGTTACCGGCGGTAACGGCAAACGCGTTTTCGGATCGGCCGATTGAGCCTCTTTCGACGGGCGATCGGGCGCATCTCAGGGGAGAACGGGACGAAATCGAACTTAGCTACAAAATGTATCTTCTGTAGCTAAGTTAGGTTCTAGTTATCACTACTGCTACCTCAGTTATAGGTTGCGTAACCAACAAGGTAGACTTCGGGCATGGTTGACAACGAGGGCCCGGCAGCCGAAGAACACGTGCCGGAGCAGGCACGATGCGGGTTTCGCAAGTGCCGGCAACCGCTGCCGCCGCCGGGACCGCGGGGAGGCAGGCCCTACGAGTTCTGCCCCGACCGGACGTGGCCGGGCGGGAAAACCTGCAAGCAACTGGCCGCGGCGGAGCAGGCTCTGCGGGAGGCGCTGGGCGACGAAGCCGTACCGGCAGGGGCCCTGTCGGACGCCGGGCAAGCCTTCGAGCAAGCCGCGGCCGCGGTGACCGGCCCGCTGCGCACGTTGAGCAACGCGCTCGACGCCGTCACCGCGCACCTGCGCGACGAGATCGCAGCGGCCGTCGGTCAGGCCGACGCCGCCCGGGAGGCCGCGGCGGAAGCGGACCGGCAACGAGACGCGGCGCTGGAACGAGCGGCGGAGGCCGAGCAGACCGCCGAGCG
>NZ_NMQT01000153.1 GCF_002234405.1 Amycolatopsis thailandensis
GTCGTGACCCGGAGCCGCCGACCCCGCCGTCGATCCCGGTCGTGGCCGAGCCCGTCCGCCGTCCCGAGCCCGCGCGGCCGCCGGAGCCCGAACCGGTGCGCCGTCCGGCCGCCGAGGCGCCGTCGCGGCACGGCTCGCCCGCGGCGGAGCCGCCCGCGGTCAACCCGACGCTGCCCGAAGAGATCCGCGTGACACAGAACGGCGGCGGCGGACGTCGTCGCCGGGCGTCGGAGGACTCCTCGGTCTCGCTCACCCCGGCCCCGAGCGTCCCGGAGCCCACCGGGGGCGGCCGTCGCCGTCGCCCGGACGGCGAACCCCCGGCTTGGCAGAACGGAGCCGAGTCGGGCGGCCGCCACGGCGGCAAGCGGTCGAAGCCGGACGAAGACGAGGCGCCGTCCCGCAACGGGTCCTCGCACAGCCATCAGGAGACACCCGCGGCGGGCTCGCACGCGTCGGGCCGGTCGGTGATGGACCTGCTCGCCGCCAACGGCGCGAACGAGTCCACCCCGCGGCGCAGGCGGCGTGCCGAAGACTGACCCCGTACCGACGGTAGGGTGACCCGCTGTGAGCGAGCCTTCCTCCCCGGCACCCGGTCCCGACCGGGCCCGCCGGTCCCGGTCGATCACCGTGCTGCTGCCGGTGCTCGGGCTGATCGCCGTCGCGCTCTGCGGGCTGTTCGTCTTCGGCACGGTCACCGAGAAGGTCGGCCTGCCCGCCGTGACGATCGGTGTGCTCGCGGCGCTCGTCCCGGTCGCCGTGGTGGTCACCGCGTTCCTGTGGGTCGACCGCTGGGAACCGGAACCGCCGAAGCTCCTGCTGCTGTCCTTCGTCTGGGGTGCGTGCGTCGCGACGATCATCGCGCTGCTGCTCAACAGCGGCGCCGAAGCCGTCGGTGACCTGCTGCTCGGCAGCGGCGGAGGCGGCAAGATCAGCGGCCTGATCTCCGCGCCGCTGGTCGAGGAGGCCGCGAAGGCCGCCTTCATCCTCCTGCTGTGGTGGCGCCGCCCGAGCGAGTTCGACGGCGTCGTGGACGGCATCGTCTACGCCGGGTTCACCGCCGCGGGCTTCGCCTTCACCGAGAACATCTATTACTTCGGCCGCGCCTTCGCCGAGCACGGTTTCGGCGACGGCACGAGCGCGGGCGTGCTCGCCGCCTTCTTCCTCCGCGGCGTGCTTTCGCCGTTCACGCATCCGCTGTTCGCCGTGATGACCGGGATCGGGCTCGGTGTCGCCGCGAGCACCAAGGTCCGCTCGTTGCGGATCCTGGCGCCGATCGGCGGCTACATCGTCGCGGTGCTGCTGCACGCGCTGTGGAACGGCGCCGCGCTGCTCGGCGGCGCCAAGACCTTCCTGAACGTGTACTTCCTGATCATGGTGCCGCTGTTCATCGGGGTCTTCTCGGTGGTGGTCATGCAACGGCGCCGCGAGCAGCGGATCGTCGCGGCCGCGCTGCCGATGATGGTCGACGCGCGCTGGATCGCCCCCTCCGAGGTCGCGCTGCTGGCCAGCTTGTCCGGACGGCGGTCGTGGCGGAAACAGGCGAGGAAACAGTCGGGCCGGGAAGCGGCGAAGGCTGTCGGCCGCTACCAGGCCAGCGTGACCGAGCTCGCGTTCCTGCGGCGCGGCCGGAAACTCACCGACGAGGCGAAACAGCGGCAGCGTGAGCTGCTTCAAGTGCTCAAGACGTCGCGTGCGGAGGCCGTGCGGCTCGCCGACGGCGCGCCGCGCGGGTGACCACTGTCAGGTGAAGCTGGTCACGAGGGCCGTTTCAGACGCGTGCCGGAGGGTTACCCTCGCGCCGTCGTCTGGTACCCGCGATTGCCGAGCGGGACTGGAACGAGTTGAGGAGTTTTCGACCATGAGCGTCCACTGGCGCACGCCATGATGAGGCCCGCTCGACTGGCCGTCGGCGTCATCTCCGCCGGCCGGGTCGGCAGCGTCGTCGGCGCCGCGCTCACCAGGGCCGGGCACACGGTCGTCGCCGCATCGGGCCTCTCCAGCGCTTCGGTACGCCGGGCGGAGCAACTACTCCCCGACGTCCCCCTCCTGCCGCCCGACGAGGTCGCCCGCCGCGCCGATCTCGTCCTGCTGGCACTGCCCGACGACGCGCTCGCCGGGATGGTGCGCGGTTTCGTCGCCACCGGTTCGCTGCGCCCGGGACAGATCGTCGTGCACACCTCCGGGGCGCACGGCATCGACGTCCTCGCGCCCGCCGCCGAGGCCGGGGCGCTGCCGCTGGCACTGCACCCCGTGATGACCTTCACCGGCCGCGCCGAAGACCTCGACAGGCTGGCCGCGTGCAGCGTCGGTGTCACGGCGACAGAGGGTGACGAAGCGGCGTGGAACGTCGGTGAAGCGCTGACCGTGGAGATGGGCGCGGAGCCCGTCCGGGTCCCTGACGAAGCGCGAGCGTTCTATCACGCGGCGTTGGCGCACGGCGCGAACCACCTGATGACACTGGTCGCCGACTGCGCGGAACTGTTGCGGGAGGCGGGAATCGCCCAGCCAGAACGCATGGTGGCTCCGTTGTTGTCGGCGGCGTTGGATAATGTTCTGCGACACGGGGACCGGGCGCTCACCGGGCCGGTGGCCCGTGGTGATCTCGGCACCGTGCGCAAGCACCTCACGGTGCTGGCCGAACGTGGCCCCGACATCGTCCCGAGCTATCGCGCGCTGGCCAAGCGCACGCTGGCGCGCGGCGACGCCGCCGGGCTCTTGGACGCCTCGGCCGCCGCCGAGCTCACGGAACTCCTCAGTGATCCCGCCGATCCCGCAGATCCCGCCGAAGGGCAGCAAAAGCAGTGACCACACCGAAATTCGCCCGAGGCACGCTGCACACCTTCCAGCCGCCGGAGCAGGTCAGCCAGGTGACGCGCGCCCTGCACGGGGTCGGCCGCAAGGTCGCGCTGGTGCCCACGATGGGCGCCCTGCACGCGGGACACCGCGAGCTGATCCGCCGGGCGAAGCGGCTGCCGAACACCGTCGTCGCGACATCGATCTTCGTGAATCCCCTGCAGTTCGGGGAAGGCGAGGACTTCGAGGCGTACCCGCGTCCGCTGGACAAGGATCTCGAAGTGCTGAAGGAGGACGGCGTCGAACTGGGCTTCCTGCCCAAGGCGTCGGACCTGTATCCCGAGGGTGCCACCGTGACGGTGCATCCGGGCGAGCTCGGTGACGAGCTGGAGGGAGCGGTGCGGCCGGGGCATTTCGCCGGCGTGCTCACCGTGGTGGCGAAACTGTTCAACATCGTGCGGCCGGACTACGCCTTCTTCGGGGAGAAGGACTACCAGCAGCTGGTGCTGATCAAGAAGATGGTGCGTGACCTGAACTTCGAAACCCGCGTCATCGGGGTGCCGACGGTCAGGGAACGCGACGGGCTGGCGTTGTCCTCGCGCAACGTCTACCTGACCCCTGAGCAGCGCGAGGACGCGATCGTGTTGTCGGCGGCACTCACCGCGGGTGCCTTCGTCGGGCGCGACGGAGCGGAAGCCGTGCTGGCGACCGCCAGGCAGACCCTCGCCGCGCGGCCCGCGGTCGAGATCGACTATCTGGAATTGAGGGGAACCGACCTCGGGCCCGCGCCCGTCGACGGTGAAGCGCGGTTGCTGATCGCGGCCAGGGTGGGGAGTACCCGGCTGATCGACAACGTCGGCGTGGTGCTCGGCGCCGCCGCGGACCATCCGGAACACGCGCTGGACGCAGGGGAATAGGGAGAGTCCACGATGTACCGCACCATGCTGAAATCGAAGATTCACCGGGCGACGGTCACCCAGGCCGACCTCCACTACGTCGGGTCGGTGACCGTCGACGAGGACCTGATGGACGCGGCGGATCTGCTGCCGGGCGAACAGGTGTCCATTGTGGACGTCACCAACGGCGCGCGGCTCGAGACCTACGTGATCGCGGGCGAACGCGGCAGCGGGGTGCTCGGCATCAACGGCGCCGCGGCGCATCTGGTGCACCCCGGCGACCTGGTGATCCTGATTTCGTACGCGCAGATGGAGAACGCCGAGGCGGCCGCGTTCCGGCCGCGGGTCGTCTTCGTCGACGCGGACAACCGGATCGTCGAGAAGGGCGCCAACCCCGGGCACGCGCCGGAGGGATCCGGCCTGATGAGCGGCACCGTGACGCTGGCCGACGACGACACGATGACCTTCCCGGTCGCCGAAACCGCCGACGCCCGCCGTCTCGACGCGCTGCTGCACGCCGAAAGCTGAGTCGTTGCTGCTCACGATCGACGTCGGCAACACCAACATCGTTCTGGGGCTGTACTCCGGCCGAGAACTCGTCGGTGACTGGCGGATGCGCACCGACGCGCGGATCACCGCCGACGAGCTCGCGCTCACCATGCGCGGGCTCCTCGGCCCGCACGCCGACGCGATCACCGGGATCAGCGCGCTTTCGACGGTTCCCGCCGTACTGCGGGAGCTCCGCGTCATGCTTTCGCGGTATTACGCCGAACTGCCGAAGATCGTCATCGAGCCGGGAGTGCGCACCGGCGTGCCGCTCCTGGTCGACAACCCCAAGGAGGTGGGCGCGGACAGGCTGGTGAACACCCTGGCCGCGCACCATCTGCACCCCAGGACCGCCTGCGTGGTGGTGGATTTCGGCACTTCGACCAATGTAGACGCCATCTCCGCCAAGGGCGAGTTCCTCGGCGGCGCTTTCGCGCCCGGTATCGAGATCTCGGTCGACGCCCTGGCCGCGCGGGCCGCGGCACTGCGCAAGGTGGAACTGGTGCCGCCGCGGTCGGTGATCGGGAAGAACACCGTGGAATGCCTGCAATCCGGCATCCTCTACGGTTTCGCCGGCCAGGTCGACGGCCTGGTGAAGCGGATCGAGCGCGAGCTCTCCCCGGGCGGGACGGAGCCGGTCGCGGTGATCGCGACCGGTGGCCTGGCACCGCTGGTGCTGGAGGAATCGGAGACCATCACCGAGCACGTGCCGGATCTGACGCTGCTGGGCCTGCGGCTGGTCTACGAACGAAACCACCGCGTTTAGTCCTCTGGATGCGGTCCTTGCGTGTGCAACTACCGCATCCAGAGGACTAAATGCGTAAAGGGGGAAACTCAGCCCTTGAAGACGCTCTTCCGCTGCGAAAGGCGTTTGTACAGCGACTGCTGGATCGACTCCCGCACCTGGTCGGTCAGCGTGAACACCAGCATCGGGTCATCCACGGCGTCCGCGTCGTAGGTGTCCGTGCGGATGGGCTCGCCGAATTCGATGCTCCACTTCGTCGGCAGCGGAACCGCGCCGAGCGGGCCGAGCAGCGGGAAGAACGGCGTCACCGGGAAGTACGGCAGGCCGAGCACCCGCGCGAGCAGCTTGATCTCGCCGAGTTTCGGGTAGATCTCCTCCGCGCCGATGACCGACACGGGAATGATCGGCACCCCGGTCCGCAGCGCGGCGGACACGAAACCGCCGCGGCCGAACCGTTGCAGCTTGTACCGCGACGAGAACGGTTTCCCGATCCCCTTGAACCCTTCCGGCCACACGCCGACGAGTTCTCCCTTGCGCAGCAAGCGTTCCGCGTCGGCGTTGCAGGCGAGCGTCTGCCCGGACTTGCGGGCGAAGGAGCCGACGAGCGGCACCTGGAACACCAGATCCGCGCCGAGGCCGCGCAGGTGCCTGCCGCCGGGGACGTGGTCGTGCACGGCGACGGCGGTCATCAGCGCGTCGAGCGGCAACGTGCCGGAGTGGTTCGACACCAGGAGCGCGCCGCCGTCGGTGGGCAGGTTCTCGACGCCGAAGGTGTCGACGCGGAACCACTTCTCGTACAGCGCCCGCAACGGCGGCAGCAGCAGGGTTTCGGTGAGCTCGGCGTCGAAGCCGAACTCGTCGACGGTGTAGTCACCGGTCAGCCTGTCCCGCAGGAACCCCAGCGCCGTCCGGAGCGACGCCGGGAGGAGCTCGGTGTCGGCCGGACGGGTCCGGGCCGGCGCGACCCGTGCCGCCCCGGGGAACTCGACGACGGGCGCGTCCACCCGGCGCTCCTGGTCCAGCCGCTCTTGCGCTTCGTCGGACTCGCGAAGATCCCTGTCCGCCTGAGCGGCCGGGTCCGGCTTCTCTCTGCCGGGGCCGTGCAACGGGATGACCTGCGCTTCAGCGCCGCTCACGTTTTCCGCCTCGCCTTCGTGAGAGTTCTCGGGGTTGTCCTCGTAAGGCCTGCTCACCGGTTCGCCGCCTGCCCGGTCGCGGCGGCCACCAGGACCTTGTCGGCGAATCCGGCCAGCCTGCCGCCGTCCACCACGGGCCTCAGCCCGCGGCCGGTGATGTAGTCGTCGAACGCCTCCCGCGTCGTCCAACGCGGGGTGTAACCGAACTCCTTCTTGAGCTTCGTGATGTCCACGACGCGGCCGAAGTTCAGCAGCCGGACCTGGTCGGCGGAGAAGTCGACCACCCTCGCTCCGCGCAGCACCTTGCCGACCGACGGCACGACACCGCTGGGCATCGGCAGTTCGACCCGGCCTGCTCGCCGGATCGCCTGAGACAGCGTGAGTACCCCCTCCGAGCCGACATTGAACACGCCGGGTGCGTCGTTCAGCGTCGCCTGCTCGAACACGGCCAGCGCGTCCGAAGCGTGGAGCAGCTGGATCCGCGCGTCGTAGCCGAACACGGTCGGGACCACCGGCAGCGCGAAGTAGCGCGAGAGCACGGTGTCGATCTCCGGGCTGATGATGTTGGCGAAGCGGAACAGCGTCGTCGTGATGTCGGGGCGGCGGCGCATGAGCCCGCGGACGTACCCCTCCATCTCGACGGCGTCCTTCGCGTAACCGCTGGTCGAGGTGGGGATGAGCTCGGAATCCTCGGTGAAGACGGCCTGCGAGCGCGCGCCCGCGCCGTAGACGGCGGCCGTCGACTTCACCACGAGCTTGCGCACGAGCGGCGAGCGCTGGCAGGCCGCCAGGAGCCGCATCGTGCCGATGACGTTGACCTCTTTGATCGCCGTGCGCCGGGCCGGGCCGGCCGGATGCGCGGTGCACGAGGCGTGCACGACGGTGTCGACCTTGGCCGTGCTGATCACCTTGGCGATCAGCGGATTACGGATGTCGGCCCGGACGTATTCAGCGCGCCCCATGCGCTGCAGCACCGACTTCTGCGGGGGCGTGGTGTCCACGCCGATCACCCGCTCGAACTCCGGATTGTTGCCGAGTCTGGCGAGCAGCTTCCCGCCAAGGTCTCCCCCGACCCCGGTCACGAGCACGATGTTCGACGGCATAGGACTCCCTGCGGCTTTCGGGCGGTTCTCGGACTTTCGATCACGGGGTCCTGATGACCTTTGAGCGCGGATTGATCCACCGAGTGTGCGCGTACCTGCACTCACTGGAAGCATCGCGCGGCTGCCCTTGAGATGTTACCGCTCATTAGGGGTAGTCGAGTCAGCGCTTACATGCTATTAACCCGCCGCTCGCAGAGGGGATCCACGTCTCACTCGAACGGACGGAAAAGGTTCACCAAATGGGAGTGGCCCGTCCAGAACCTGGACGGGCCACTCACCGGCTGTGTCTTACTTGCCGGCCTTCCTACGCTGAACTCGCGTCCGGCGCAGCAACTTCCGGTGCTTCTTCTTCGACATGCGCTTACGGCGCTTCTTGATCACAGAGCCCATCGAGAGCGCTCCTTCCTTCGTCGTCGGTCACGCTGCCCGGCGCAGCGTCCAACGGGTGGAGCGCACAGGCACGAGCGGTCTTCCAGGGTACTCGCGCCCCGGAAGACGCCCTCGGGCGGGCACGCTGTGCTCCGCGAAGCGAGCCTCAGCCCACGTCGAAGTACGCGCCCTGCAGATATTCGTGAACGGCCTTTTCGGGCACTCTGAACGACTTCCCCACGCGCACCGCGGGCAACTCGCCCGAGTGAACGAGGCGATAGACGGTCATCTTGGAGACCCGCATCAGCGTGGCCACCTCGGCGACCGTCAGGAACTGGACCTGGCCCACTGTGTTGACCTTGGGGAGGTCATCCTTCTTGTTCGGCGGCATGATTCACCGTGTCCTTCGACACGTGTCGCGCCACGAGGCTTCCCCACCTGTGGTATCGACACGCACGTGCTCTCCTGAGAGTAGCGGGACACGTGTGGCTAAAGCGACGCGAGTCACCGAGATGGGCCCGTCCGACTACGCGTTTCGTCCTCTGGATGCGGTAGTTCGCCGGCGAACTACCGCATCCAGAGGACTAATCGCGGGGATCGTGGGCGCGGCCCAGCTCGGTCGAGCGGTCCTTCGCGGCCTCGATGGCGGCCAGGAGCGCGGCGCGGACGCCGTGCTTCTCCAGCTCGCGGATGGCGTTGATGGTCGTCCCGGCGGGCGAGGTGACGGCTTCGCGCAGCAGCACCGGGTGCTCGTCGGACTCCGCCAGCATCTTCGCCGCCCCGACCGCCGACTGGATGATCAGCTGCCCGGCGAGCGCGCGGGGCAGGCCGAGCAGGATCCCGGCGTCGATCATGGCCTCGACCAGGAAGAAGAAGTACGCGGGCCCGGATCCGGACAGCGCCGTGACGGCGTCCTGCTGCGACTCCGGCACCTCGACGACCTGCCCGACGTGCGAAAGCAGCTCCTTCACCACCGCGATGTGCTCGGCGGTCGCGTGCGCGCCCGCCGAGACGGCGCTCATCGCCTCTCCGACGAGCATCGGGGTGTTCGGCATGACCCGCACCACCGGGATGCCCTCGGCCAGCCTGCGCTCGTACAGGGCGGTCGGCAGGCCCGCGCACAGCGAGACCACCAGCGAATCCTTGCCGAGCAGCGGCGCGACCTCGTCCAGCACCGGGTCGATGTCCTGCGGCTTGACCGCGACGACCAGTACGTCGGCCCGGCTCGCGGCGTCGGCGACGGTGACCCCGTGCACGCCGTAGCGCTCGGTCAGCTCGGCCGCGCGCGCCGGATACCGTTCGGTGAACAGCAGGTCGTCAGGGCTGTGCCCGCCGTGCAGCAGGCCCGAGAGCAGGGCCTCTCCGATTTTCCCGGCGCCGAGAACCGCGATCACGCTCATGCCGTTCAGCGTGCCAAAGCGCCGTCAGCCCCCCGGCGCCGGGGCAAGCGCCAGCTGACGCGCCTGGCAGACCAGCCGGCCCTGCGAGTCCACCACCACGGCGTCGGAATCGAACCAGGCCTCGTGCACCGAGTGGGCCTGCACGATCACCCGCAGCCAGCCCGGCGCCGGCCGGGTGCGCAGCAACGCGGTCAGCTGCACGGTCGGCACCCAGCCGATCCGGCCGAGGTTGTAGACCACCGGCGGGTTCACGTCGCTCGCGAGCAGCGCGAAGAAAGGGTCGGGAAGACCGTGCCGCGGCCGGACCCACAACCGCATCTTCGGTGGGTCGCCGATCCGGCCGTGCAGGTAACCGACGCTCGCCGGATCAAGCCGGACTTCGCAGCCCTTCGCGAGATTGAACAGGCCTTCGGAGGTCTCACCGGTCACGGGCACCGCGCCGGGCGGCGGTTCCGCGGGCATGGCGGGCACGTCGGTCCACTCCGGACGCCGCATCGGCAGCCGCCCGGTGGTCACCCTGGCCTCGACGCAACTGCGGCCCCGCTGCTCCAGCAGGACCGCCACGACCGACGCGCGCCTTCCGACCTTCCGGACGTCCATGCGCAGCAACACCGGCCCCACAGCGGGCGGGTGCAGGAATTCCGCGCTGATGGCGAGAGGCTCGGACGGCGGCTCGCCCCGTTCGTGCAGGAACGCCAGGGCCGACCGGGCCATCAGGGCCATCAGGAAGCCGCCGTGCGGATGTCCGCCGATCGACCATTCGGTCCGCAGTACTGCGGTGAAAGTGCCGTCACCCAGTGATCTCGTCGCGCAAGCCGCGTCGAAGGAGGTGCCCGTTTCGTCGGCCGTGCTCACCGAGCACTGACCCAGGCCACGAGCCGATCCATCGGGGTGCGGGAGATCAACAAGCGCAGCTGGTTCACGGTCGGAACTTTACGTGTAGCAGCGCCTCCGGCGCAGGGAGGAATGAATCTCCGCACCTCGGGACGATCTTTGTCACTGGCCGAGGTGGAACCTCGCGAACAAGAGTGACTCCGCGAGATCCCTTGACCGCTGTGCCGCGCTCGGCGAACGGCGGGTGTTGATCTCCAGCACGATCTGTCCGGAAAAATCGCTGTTCACGAGCTTTTCGAGCAATTCGGCACAGGGTTCGATCCCGCGCCCGGGCACCAGGTGCTCGTCCTTCGGGAGTCCCGTGCCGTCCGCCAGGTGGACGTGGGTGAGCCCGGAACCCATGCGTTCGGCGAGCGCGAGGGCGTCCATCCCGGCTGCCGCTGTATGGGACAAGTCCAGCGTGTAGTGGCGAAACCCTACGTCCGTAGGGTCGATCGACGGACGGAACGCCGACACGCGCGACGTCCGCGACCCGCCGGGCGGACGGACCTTGAACATGTTCTCGACCGCGACCTCGATGCCGCTGGATTCTTCGAGCTCGTCGACGAGATCGCCGAACGCGTCGCCGTAGCGGCGCTGCCAGCGGAACGGCGGATGCACCACGACCGTGCGCGCGCCCAGCTCCAGCGCGGCGTCCACGGACATCCGCAGGCGCACCTCGGGATCCGGCGACCACACGCGCTGGGTGATCAGCAGCGACGGCGAGTGGATCGACAGCACCGGCACCCCGGTGCGGCGCGACCAGCGGCGCAACGCGGAGATGTCCTGGCTGACCGGGTCGGCCCAGATCATCACCTCGACACCGTCGTAGCCGAGGTCGGCGGCCATCTCGAAGGCCGCGCCCGCCCTCAGAGGCCAGACGGACGCGGTCGAAATCCCCACCGGAATCTGCTGAACCATTCCGGCATCCTTCCCGAGGCCGCTATCGAGCGACCAGCAGGAGTGCGGCCGGTGAGACCGTCACCACCAGTCCGACCAGCACCGCGAGCACGAGGGTCTGGAGGTCGTCGGCCTTGCGGATCTTCCGGACGATCCACACCAGCGCGACGATCACCAGCAACGCGGCGACCAGCGCGGCGGCGGGGATGTTCACCCACAGCCAGTTGAAGCCCAGCCAGACCCCGGCACCGCCCACCACGCCGAGGGCGAGCTGACCGGCCAGCGCCAGCCACTGCTTCCCCGGTGAGGTGTTCTCGGCGGGTGCCTCGGACTCGTCCACCTCGAGGTCGTCGACGTCATCGACGCCGCCCTCGGCCCGGTCGTCTTCGTAGTCGTCCTCGTACTCGTCGGCGCGGTACCCGTAGTCGTCGCGGTCGAAGTCCGGACTGCCGTCGGGGTACGCCGGGTCGGCGAACTCGCGCTCGTACTCGTCGAGGTTGTCCTGCTGCCTGCCTCGATCGTCGAGCGAATGCGGCGGCACGAACGGCATCGGCGCGGGGTGCCCCATGGTCGGGGGGCCCGCGTCGAACTGGTCTGGTTCCGGGTCGATGTCCGGCTCGACGGGCGCGACCGGAGGCGGCACCGGCGGGATGCCGCCGATCTCGGTGTCCTCGGACTGCACCTTCTGCCGGCGCTTGCGCCATCCGGCGAGTCCGGCGGGCGGCGCGGCCGGTTCGACGGGCGCGGGTGCCTCGGGTTCGATTCCGGCTTCGTCGCCGACCGCGGCGAACTGCTCGGTGCTCGGCTCGGCCTTCGGCTGAGGCGGACGGGCCGCCGGACGACGACGGCGCGGCGGCTGGGCCGGTGGGGTCTGAAACGCGCCGCTGGCCATCGGGCCGGGCTGGTCCTGGACGTCTTCGGGCTCGGCGTCGAGACCGTCGAGCCTCGCCGACAGCCCCGCGGACGGGGGCCCTGCAGGCGGTTCGGGGCGGCGGCGGACCGGCGGCACCGCGCCACGGGTCTCCTC
>NZ_NMQT01000154.1 GCF_002234405.1 Amycolatopsis thailandensis
GTGGCCTCGGTCGGGCCGTACTCGTTGACGACGAGCGTGCCGGGATGCCGCTCCCGCCACGGCTGAACGGTCTCGGCGGTCAGCGCTTCCCCGCCGAGCACCAGCTCACCCGTCGGGAACAGCTCGTCGGCGAGGACGGCGAGGTGCGTCGGGGTCGCCTTGACGAACGTCGGGCGGCCGCCGTCGACCACCGCGCCCCCGGCGGTGAGGGTGCCGAGCAGCGTCGTCACGGTGAGGTCGAACGACGCCGACGTGTGCAGCAACGCCCGTCCGGCCAGCCCGGGGTATGCCTCACGCGCCCACGCCAGGTACATGTCGACGGCCCGGTGCTCGACCTCGACACCCTTGGGCCGCCCGGTCGAGCCCGATGTGTAGATCACATAGGCGACGTCGTCCGGCCCTGCCGCCGGTTCGGGGTCTTCGGTGGCCGCGGCGGACCATTCGGCCGGATCGTCCAGGGCAAGCGACTTGGTGTCCACTGTGGACTCGCCGGTGACCAGTACGAACGGGACACCGGCGTCGGCGAGGATCAGCGCCTGCCGGGGAGCCGGGTTGGCCGGGTCGAGCGGGACGTAGGCCGCGCCGCTCTTCAGCACCCCGAGCACACCGGTCAGCAGGTCCGCCGAGTTCGGCACGCACACGCCGACGACGGTGCCGGGACCGGCGCCCAGCTCGCGCAGCCGGTGTGCGACGCGATTGGCTCGCACGTTCAGCTCGGCGTAGGTCAGGCGAACCCCGCCGAAGTCGACGGCGGGCGCGTCCGGGGTCCGCCGCACCTGCTCCTCGAACCGGGCGTGCACGGTCGTCGTGTCCGAAATGGACAGCTCCGCCGAGTTCCAGTCGGTCAGGACCAGCTCGCGTTCGGCGTCCGACAGCAGCGGCAGGTCCGCGACGGACTGATCCGGGTCGGCCAGCGCCGCGGTCAGCA
>NZ_NMQT01000155.1 GCF_002234405.1 Amycolatopsis thailandensis
CGGTTCGGTGGTCGCCAGGAGACTGGCCGACTCCGGGGCATGGGTCACCCTGCTCGAAGCGGGCGGGCCGGACACCAACCCGGCCATTCACGACCCTTCGCGGGCCGGGGAGCTGTGGCACGGCCCGGAGGACTGGGACTACTACACGGTGCCGCAGCCGCACGCGGCGAACCGTCGGCTGCATCTGCCTCGCGGCAAAGTGCTCGGCGGGTCGCATTCGCTCAACGCGATGATCTGGGTGCGCGGCGCTCCCGCCGACTACGACGGCTGGGACCTGCCCGGCTGGCGGTGGGACGACGTGCGCCCGGTGTTCGAGCGGATCGAGAAGGATCTGCTCGACGTCGTGCCGAACGAGCCACTGCACCCGATCCAGCAGTCCATTGTGGACGCGGCCGTGCAGATCGGGTTGCCGTTCAACCCGGACTACAACGGGGACGCGCTCGACGGCGTCTCGGTCCAGCGCGTCACCACCCGGGGCGGCAAACGGCTCAACACCTGGCTCGCCTACGGACAGCCGGTCGCCGGCCGGATGACCGTCCACACGGGAGCGCTCGTCCACCAGCTGCTCTTCGAGGGCGATCGGGTGATCGGCGTGCTGGCCGAGGTCGA
>NZ_NMQT01000156.1 GCF_002234405.1 Amycolatopsis thailandensis
TCCGTGCCGCCGGAGCGGGGGGGGGGCGGGACTGCGGACCGGGGCAACCGGACGGAGGACCGCCGGGGCCGCCTGGCCCACCGGGGCCTCCTGGCCCACCAGGTCCGCCGGGCCCCTTGGGCCCACCGGGTCCTCCAGGACCGGGGCCACCAGGACCCTGCGGTCCACCGGGCCCGCCAGGACCACCCGGGCCGCCGGGACCACGAGGAACACCGGGACCACCCGGGCCTCCGGCCGGCCCGCCCGGACCACCCGGTCTCCCGGGCCTCGGCGGCGGCCCCGGCGGACGACCAGGAGGTTGCGGCCCCGGAGGGCCGGGCGGACGTGGAGGAGTGGTGACGGACATCCGCGCTTTCTCTTCCCCTCGTGCGTGCTGCGTACCCGGAAAGCCGGTCCCGAGGAATCTGACACTAGCTGGAGTTGGTAGAAACCCCACACCAGACGGTCCCCGTACGGCTATCCTGCGGAACCGTACCGCGACGGGGAGGACTGTAGGTCGAGAATGCCATCAACACCGACTACTAAGTCTCAAGTTCAGGCTTATCAGTTCGTTCTGCGCCGGATGCAATCCGCGCTGGTCCGTCGCGACGCGGTCATGCTCCACGACCCGATGCGCACCCACACGCGCGCCACCATCGTGGGTGTCGTGCTGGCCGCACTGGGCGTCTTGGTCTTCGTCATCTGGGGGCTCCTGAGCCCGAAGCCTTCCGTGCCGGACGCGGGCAACATCGTCATCGGCGAGCAGTCCGGAACGGTGTACGTCGTGGCGGGGAACCCGAAGAAACTCGTCCCGACCTTCAACCTCGCCTCCGCGCGGCTGCTGATCATCGCGCAGTCGAAGCAGGGACAGCAGCAAGCGGGGACCAAGCCTTCCGGGCCGCAGCAGGCCTCCGAAGTGAAGAACCCCACAGTCGTCTCGGACGAACAGCTGAAGAACATCCCCCGCGGCCAGCTCATGGGCATTCCCAACGGCCCGCAGCTGATGCCGACGGAAACCCAGCGCGCCAGCGCGGACTGGGGCGTGTGCGACGAGGTCATGTACGACCCGTCGGTGCCGAAGCCCGATCTCACGAAGACGGAGACGACCGTCTACGCGGGTGTGAAGCAGCTCGGGAACCGTGAGCTCGGTCAGAACGAGGCGCTGATGGCCAAGGGCGCCAACGGCAGGACCTATCTGATCTACCGGCTGGCCGCCAATCCCAACCTGCCGAACGCCAACGCGGTCAAGGCCGAGATCAAGCCCGACGCGAACGCCGTCCTTTCCGCGCTGAAGCTGCCGGACCAGCCGCGCGGGATCTCCCAGGGGCTGCTCGACGCCATCCCCGAGGTGCCCGAACTGAAGCTGCCGGACGTCGAGGGCGACGGGGAGACCCCCAACTACGAGATCGAAGGCATGAAGGTCGGCGACGTCTTCTCCACGGAGCAGGCCGAAGGGCGGAAGGATTTCCACCTCATCCTGAGGGAAGGGATCCAGGCCATTTCCCCGGCGGTCGCGGACATCGTCCAGACCGGCAAGAACGACGGCAGCACTTCGGTGATGTCCGTGGCTCAGGGCAAGATCCGCAACATCACGCGGGTGACCGAAGGTCAGCAGGGCTTCGTCGGGCTCAACGCGTATCCCCAGACCGTGCCGACGGTGCTCAACGCGACCCAGGGTTCCCGCGTCTCCTGCCTGAGCTGGTCCATCGCCGGTGATGGCGCCAGCCGTGACGGGCACACGGCGGTCTTCGTCGACGACAAGCTGCCGAAGGGCAGGAACGCCGACGGGTCCGCGCCCGGCGTCAAGATCGGCACCCCCGGTCCGGTCGGCGCGCCGATCAACAGCTTCTTCATGGAGCCCGGCTACGCGGCGGTCGTCCAGTCGGCGACCGGCAAGGAGACCTTCGACAAGGGACCGATCCAGCTGATCTCCGATCGCGGGATCCGCTACGGCGTCCCCGACGCCGTGACCGCAGACTCGATCGGGCTCAACAAGCGCGTTCCCGCGCCCGAGTCCATCGTCAGGATCCTGCCCACCGGCGCTTCGCTGAACACACAGGACGTCCTTCGTACCTTCGACACGGTGCCGATCGACGACAGGGCGGGCTCGGTCGCCACGCAGTCGCAGCAGGCTCCCGCGGGCAACTGATCGCGGGAACCTCGTGGACGGCGCGCGCGTCTCAAACCCAAGCGGTATCGGGTGAGTGGAGGGTGCAGTGGCCGGCCTGAAGATCGACGGCGTCGCCGTCGTCGACTATGCGAAGCGGGTGGACGCGGCCGCCGGAGAGCTCGATCTGGCGGCCGCGGAGGTGACCGGGGACGGCATCACCGTCGAGTCCCATGGCGCGCTGGGGGAGGAACTGGGCCTCGGCGCGTCTTACGGGCGCGCGGCCGGGGCCATCCGACGTCAGCTGGAGGAAGGCGCGGCCGCGTTGAGGTCGGCGTCAGAGGCCCTGCACACCGTGACCGCGCGGCACGCCGGGCACGACGAAGAGGCCGCCCAGATGATCAAACGCGCCGTGGAGCTCTGATCCGCATGATCGCCGAGTCGGAGAACCCGACCGATTCCATCCCGCACCCGAAGGCCGCCCGCGCCGCTGCTCCCGAGCCGGCCCAGAGCGCGTTTAGCCCGCTAAACGCGACGGGGTCGGGCGGTGAGGACCTGGTCGAGGCCGCGGCGCCGCATCTCGCCTTCGTCTCCGAGCTGTCCGGCCATCTGGGTCTGATCGACCCCGTCGAGGCCTACCTGACCCCGTTGGCGGGGCGCTGGGAGGACCTCAAGGAGGAGGCGGACCGGCTCCGGAAAGCGGCGGCGACCGCGGGCACCGTCTCGAAAGAACTGTCGGAGGACCTCGGCCGTCTCGACGCCGGATGGTCCGGCAAGGACGCCGACGCGTTCGTCGCGTACATCGGGGACATCAAGATCGCGGGCTCCGACGTCGAGGACGCCCTCACCACGCTGGCGGGTTCGCTCGACGAGCTGGTGCTGTCGATCCGCCGCATCCTGACCGATCTCGTCGAGGTCCTCGTCGATACGGCCGAGCTGACCTCCGAGACCGCGATGCTGCCGGTCGGCGGCGTCCGGCGAGCGCGCACTCAGCTTGAAGAGGCCCAAGAGTCGGCCAAGGCGCTTTTCGAAGCCGGCCGCAACGTCATCGAGGGCTTCGTGCGGTTTTGCGACGGCGTCGACGATCCTGACGGCGCGTCTCGGAGCATCGAGATCGCCCACCGCTACCCGCGCGACGAGTTCAAGCTCAACGACGACTCCGAACCGGCGAACGCGCCGGCGCAGGAGAAGGCGGCCGCCACTGGATCGGATTCCGGTGCCGCCGTGTCTTCCGAGGAACAGTCGACGTCGCCGTCCGCGGCCGATCCCGCCGACGGCCGGAAGACCGGATCCCAGGAACCGCTGATCGAGCAAGGGCAGGCGCCGATCCCGGAGGTCGCGCCCGTGCAGGCCGCTCCGGCTCATGGGCAGGCCGCCGGGTCGGGATCGGCGATGATGCCGATGGGGATGGCGCCCATGATGGGGATGGGCGCCGGCGGGGGAGGCGGCACCGCGCATCAGTCGAAGACGCGGCCCGCGTCGAAGCCGTCCGATGTGGTCGGTGAGCCCGGGCAGGTCGTCCCGCCCGTGATCGGCGAGGACGACGCCCCGAAGAAACCCGCCCCGAAGCCCAAACCCGCCAAGTAGGCGCCCCGCAGGCAGAGCGACTTTAGCGGGCTAATCGCGATCTGACGGTCTGGAGGCGAGTCCAGAGCAGATGACGATTAGCCCGCTAAAGTCGCACGCTTTAGGGGGTCTTGCGGGCGGGGGCGGTGGTCGGCCGGTTCCGGCGGACCGAGTGCACCACGAACAACGTGACGAGCAGGGCCACCAGGCCTCCGCCGGTCCCGGCGAGCGCGACGATCATCGGAGTGGAGTCGCGGTCGTTCGACGGCGGCAGGTTCGCGGGCAGCGGAACCGCCTTCGCCTTGTCCGCCTCGGACGGCACGATCGCCGTCAGCGCCGCGATCGGGTCGATGACCCCGAACCCGACGAAGTTGTCCCGCCCGCCCGGCGCCGCGGGGTGCTGCGCCGTCGCCTTGATCCGGTTCATCACCTCACGGGCCTGCAGCCCGGGGAACTTCGCGCGCACGAGCGCGGCCAGCCCGGCGACGTACGGGGCGGCGAAGCTGGTCCCTTGGATAGGGCCGGGGTCCTTGCCGCCTTCGATGGTCAGGTTGGCCAGACTGCTCGACCCCTCGGCGGGGTCGAGCGAAATGATCTTGGTGCCCGGCGCGGCCACGGACACCCACGGCCCGTTGACGCTGAAGTCCGCGACACCGCCGGTGTCGTCGATGGCCGCGACGGACAGCACGTCGTCGGCGAACCACGGCGGCGTGACGATCATCTTGGGCGACTTGGGATCCGGCTGGTCGTTCTGCGGGCACTTAGGGCCGACGTTGCCCGCCGCCGCGACCACGACCACGTTCTGGGTGACGGCGTAGTTCACCGCGGCCTGCAGTTGCTGTTCGCCTTGGGTGATCTTGCCGTCGGCTTGGCGACAGTTGTCGACCGACATGTTGATGACCTTGGCGCCCTTGTCGACGGCCCGGACCACGGCTTGCGCGAGCGTCTTCAACGTGCCCGCGGTCTTGCCCTGCTCCTGCTGCCGTCCACCCTTGTCCTGACCCGGCGCCGTTCCGTCCGCGGCGCCGCCGACAGCGCCGTTTCCCTGCGACGAGGGTGGGAGCTCGTTGTTCGACGACCCGGGAGGGGCGGAGTTGGAGGAAGACGGAGGGGGAGGCGGCGGCTCGGCCTTCTTCTCGGCCTCCTCGTAGTTCTGGCTCGACTGACGGATCGACATGATCTGGGCGTCCGGCGCGACCCCGCGGAACCCGATGCTCGGGTCGGTCGGGTTCGCGGCGATGATTCCCGCCACCTCGGTGCCGTGGCCGTCGCAGTCCTCGAGCCCCGGTGCCTTGCCGTTGGGAGTCGCGACGTAGTCGCCTCCCGATTCGACAGGATTCTTGAAGTACGGGTGCGCGCTGACGCCGGTGTCGATCACGGCGACCTTGACGCCTCCGCCGACCGACTTGGTGGCGCCGCGCATCAACTCGTGGACCTTCTGGATCTGCAAGTACTCCTGGCCCCACGGTCGGCTCTTGATGTCGACCTGATCGCCGCCGAGCTTGCTGCGCTGCACGCACAGTGTCTTCTGCTCGTAGTTCTTGTCCGGCTTGTTTTCGTCCGCCGGCTTCTTGGAGGGGTCGACCGGGGGCGGAGTCGCGTAGTAACCACCGGCGTCCGGCGCGACGCTGCTTTGCTGCGCCCACGCCGGAAGCGCCACCGACGCCGGCGAGAGAACACCGATACCGGCCGCCAGCAGCACCGTTCCGGTACGTCCGGCGAGGCCGAGGTGGCGGACGCGCGTCCCCCTGGACTTCCGCGCTGCGGCCATCAGAGCATCATCCGATCGGGTCGTCACTTGAAGTTGAGGTGGCGCAGCGTCGTGTAGAGATCCATGACGCCGAGCGCCAGCGGGAGCACCGTCGCGATGAAGACGGCCTCGAAGATCTCCACGGTCCGCCGCAGCGGCGGCGAGAAGCGCTGGTTCGGGAAGATCACGCCGACCACGAGCGCGCCGGCGCCGATCAGCAGCAGCGCGCCGAACACGAACAGGACCCGGTTCAGCGGGCTCGCCGACCACATCCAGCCGAGCAGGATGCCCGCGCCGGACACCATTCCGGTGGTCAGCAGGGCGATGGCCTGCGCGCCGTTCGCGTACGCCCGGGCCCTCAGGAGCAGGACCAACGTGGCGATCACGCCGAGGATCGGGCCGAAGACCGTGGGAGACGTCGAGGCGATGATCGCGAACAGCGCGGTGGCCGCGCCGCAGCCGGTCAGCAGACCGGTCATGTACTCGTGGGCGACCGCGGTGCGGCGCTCGATGGCGCGGTAGTCAGGGAAGCCCGAGTCTTCCTTGAGCTCTTCGGCGCTGCCGGGCACATGCGGTGTCGGCAGCGCGGCGAGCTTGATCGTCGCGCGCGGCAGAAGCGAGATGCAGGCCAGCGAGAACGCGGTGGCGCCCGCGGCGATCCCGGCGATCGGGGTGTCGATGAGGGTCGCGGCCAGGAACGTGAGCGCCGAGATCGTCGCCGTCGTCGCGGCCGCGATGAAGGTGGTGATCCCGTGCCCGATGACGAGGATGCAGACCGCCGCCACGATGATCACGAGGGTGCTCGCGAGCAACAGGTTCGCCCACAGGGACAGCCCGGGCACGATGTAGAAGCCGCTGACGAAGGCCAGCGGCAGGCCGCCTGCCGCGGCGATCAGCACGCCTGTCGCCTGGGCCTGGTAGGCCTTGGCCAGTGTCGCGCCGACCGCGACGCACGCGATCGCGCCGACACCACCCGCGATCGCGGCGGCGAGCGCGTTGCCGCCGTAGAACGACCCGCTGGTGAAGAGCGCGAGAGCCGAGAAGAACAGCGCCAGGCCGCCCGCGATGTGCCCGAACCGGCGCGCCGTCTCCTTGGTCCACGGACGGAAGCTGTCCGGGGACGACTCGGCGATCGCGTCGACGACGTCGTCGTACAGCGGCGGCGGCGGGTTCTCGTTGCGCTTGCGCAGCTGCAGCAGTTCGCCGTCGACGACACCGAGGGACGCGAGGGTCCGGCTCGGGTCGAGCGGTGCGTCGCCCAGCTTCGCCAACGCCCAGCCGCCGTGGCGGGCGCCGCCGTCCGGCGTCGCCTCCTTTGCCATCTCCAACAGCATGGGCAGCAGATCCGCCACCGCGACGTCAGCCGGCAAAGCCACGTCGATCCGGGTGCGTGGCGCGACCACCGTCACCCTGCTGAATACCGTCGTGCCCGTTGCCACTGCCTTCCCCCTGCCCTGAGAGTCTGGTCCCCGGGGAACCTATACCGAACCCGGGTGCCCACATCATCGACTGTCGGAAAAAGACCGGCAAAAGTAAGAGAGACGACCTCCGGGCCCCCTCTTCCCGGCCGTCGACGCGTCGCCTTTAGCCCCCTAATCGCGACGCGTAGGGAGCCTAAGCATTTCGGTCGCCGCCGGCCCCCGGATCGCGATTAGGGGGCTAAACGCACGTCCGGGCGTCCGAGGGTCAGATCGCGATTAGCCCGCTAAACGCACGTCGGCGGAGCCGGAGCCCTAGACTCCCGGCATGCGTATGGTCCCGGCAGGGGCCGTTCTCGGCGTTGTCCGGATTTCACCGGCCACGTTCGATAGGTTGTCTCGCGCACCCGTACGCGCACCAACGGTGGCCGCCATCGTCGAGTTTGAAGAGGGGTCCTTCGATGAGCACGCTGCAGTTCAAGAAGTCACCGCGCCTGGCGGCGCCGCGGCCGCCGGGCGGCGAGGTGCATCTCGAACCGCCGCCTGAGGTGCCGCGCACCATCCCGGGCAACATCGTCATGAAGCTGCTTCCCGCGGTGATGATCGTCGCTTCCCTCGGGATGATGGTCTTCATGTTCACCACCGGTGGACGCAATCCCATGATGATGATGATGGGCGGCATGATGGTGCTCAGCACCGTCGGCATGATGGCCGGCGGCGCGGGCAAGGGCGGCGGCGCCAAAAAGGCCGAGATGGACGAGGACCGCAAGGACTACCTGCGCTACCTCGGCCAGATGCGTGACAGGGCCCGCGAGGCCATGGTCGACCAGCGCGCCGCTCTCGAGTGGGTCCACCCCGACCCGCAGACGCTGTGGTCGCTGGCCGCGAGCCGCCGCATGTGGGAACGCCGCCAGAACGACCAGGACTTCCTCCACCTCCGCGTCGGCCGCAGTTCGCACCGTCTCGCGACGCGGCTCGTGCCGCCGCAGACCGGCCCGGTCGACGAACTGGAGCCGATCGCCACGCTGGCTTTGCGCCGGTTCGTCCGCGCGCACTCGATCGTCCCCGACCTGCCGACCCAGATCACCCTCCGCGGGTTCGCCGCGGTCAGCATGCAGGGCGACCGCGGTCTCACCCGCGGTCTCACCCGCGCGATGCTGGCTCAGCTGGTCACCTTCCACAGTCCCGACGACGTCCTCATCGCGGTCGCGACAGCGGGCCGCGCCAAAGAGGAGTGGGAGTGGGCGAAGTGGCTGCCGCACGCCCAGCACCCGGCGCTCGCCGACGGCATCGGCCAGCTGCGGATGATGGCCGGTTCCCTCGCGCAGATCGAGCAGTGGCTCGACGAAGAACTCCGTGACCGCCAGCGGTTCTCCCGCAACGCGACGCCCGCCCCGGACCAGCCGCACATCGTCATCATCGTCGACGACGCCGAGGTCACCCGCGAGGAGCAGATCATCCTCGAAGAGGGTCTGGTCGGCGTCACCCTGATCGACCTTTCCGACTCCATCGGCAACCTCGCCGCCCGTCGTGGCCTGCGGCTGGTCGTCGAGGAAGACCGCCTCGGCGCGCGCAGCGCCGGCGGCGTCGAGTGGTTCGGCCGCCCGGACACGCTCAGCGTCGTCGAGTCCGAGGCGCTGGCCCGGCTCCTCGCCCCGTACCGCGTCGGCACCGCCGCGCAGGACGCCGCCGAGGAAGAGCCGCTGCTGTCCAACCCCGGTCTGCTCGAACTGCTGGGCATCCCCGGCGACCCGATGACCTTCGACGTCCAGCAGTCATGGCGGCCCCGCCCGGTGCGAGACCGCTACCGCGTCCCGTTCGGCGTCGGCGAGTACGGCCAGCCGGTCGAGCTGGACATCAAGGAAGCCGCGATGGAGGGCATGGGCCCGCACGGCCTGTGCATCGGGGCGACCGGTTCCGGTAAGTCCGAGTTCCTCCGCACCCTGGTGCTGGGCATGCTCGCCACGCACTCGTCGAGCACGCTGAACTTCGTCCTCGTCGACTTCAAGGGTGGTGCGACGTTCCTCGGCCTGGACACCGCGCCGCACGTTTCCGCGGTCATCACCAACCTCGCGGACGAGGTCACGCTGGTCGACCGGATGAAGGACGCGCTGGCGGGCGAAATGAACCGCCGCCAGGAAGCGCTGAAAAACGGCGGTAACTTCAAGAACGTCTGGGAGTACGAGAAGGCCCGCGAGAACGGCGCCGACCTCGACCCGCTGCCCGCGCTCTTCATCGTCTGTGACGAGTTCTCCGAACTGCTGGCCGCGAAGCCGGACTTCATCGACCTGTTCGTCGCCATCGGCCGTCTGGGCCGGTCGCTCCAGATGCACATGCTCCTCGCGTCGCAGCGGCTGGAAGAGGGCAAGCTGCGCGGTCTCGACTCGCACCTTTCCTACCGCATCGGTCTGAAGACGTTCTCCGCCGCGGAATCCCGGGCCGCGATCGGCGTGCCCGACGCGTTCGAGCTGCCGTCCGTCCCCGGTGGCGGTTACCTCAAGTACGACACCTCGACGCTGGTCCGCTTCAAGGCCTCGTACGTCTCGGGCCCGTACCGGCCCGCGGGCATCAAGGCGGCGGGCCCGGTCGCGACCGTGGTCCGCGCCGACAAGCGCCCGCAGCTGTTCGTCCCGGACTTCGTCGAACTGCCGAAGGAACCGGAGCCGCAGCAGATCGAGGCCGCGCCGGTGGAAGAGGCCAAGTCGGAGGAGGCCGTCGAGCCCAGCGAGCTCGACGTGATCGTGTCCCGGCTGATCGGCCAGGGCCCGCCCGCGCACGAGGTCTGGCTGCCGCCGCTCAAGGAGCCGAACTCGCTCGACACCCTGCTGCCGAACCTGAACCCCACCGACGACCGCGGTCTCTCCCCGGTCGGGTTCTTCGGCAACGGACGGCTGCAGGTGCCGATGGGCATCGTCGACCGCCCGTACGAGCAGCGACGCGACCTGCTGTGGGGCGACTTCTCCGGTGGCGCCGGGCACGGTGTCATCGTCGGCGGTCCGCAGTCGGGCAAGTCGACCATGCTCCGGACGCTGATCATGTCGATGGCGCTGACCCACACCCCCGAGGAAGCGCAGTTCTACGCGCTCGACCTCGGTGGCGGTACGTTGGCCGGTCTCCAGGGCCTGCCGCACGTCGGTGGTGTCGCCGTCGCCCGGCGCGAGCCGGACAAGGCCCGCCGGATCGTGGCCGAGCTGACCACCCTGCTCACCGAGCGGGAAGGCCGGTTCGGTGCCATGGGCATCGACTCGATGAACGAGTTCCGCAACCGCAAGCGGCGGGGCGAGATCAAGCCCGAGGAAGACGCCTTCGGCGACGCGTTCCTGATCGTCGACAACTGGAAGGCGCTGCGGGACGACTTCGACGAGCTGGAGACCTCGATCACCAAGCTCGCCACCCAGGGTCTTTCCTACGGTGTCCACGTCATCATCGCGGCGAACCGGTGGGCGGACATCCGCCCGGCGATCAAGGACATGATCGGTACCCGGTTCGAGCTGCGCCTCGGTGACCCGAGTGAGTCGGACATCGACCGCCGGGTCGCGGTGAACGTCCCGTCCGGCCGCCCTGGCCGCGGTCTGACCAGGGACAAGCTGCACCTGCTGACCGGTCTCCCGCGCATCGACGGGTCGAGCAACCCGGACGATCTCGCCGCCGGTGTCGCCGACGCGGTGGCGAAGATCAAGGCCGCGTGGCGGGGCCGCCCGGCGCCGCAGGTCCGCCTGCTGCCGGAGATGGTCACCTACGACGAGGTCCTGTCCATCGACTCCAAGCGCAACACGAAGCTGGTGCCGATCGGCGTCAACGAGGAAGACCTCCAGCCGATCTACCTCGACTTCGCCGCAGATTCGCACTTCTACGCTTTCGCGGACGGCGAGTCGGGCAAGACGAACCTGCTGCGGCAGATCACCCGGGGCATCACCGAGCGGTACACGACGCAGGAAGCGGTCGTCATCCTCGTCGACTACCGGCGCACGATGCTCGGCTTCATCGGCGGGGACCAGCTGCTCGGCTACGCGGTGTCGGCCGCCCAGCTGGACAGCATGGTCAAGGACGTACACGGGTCGATGACCCGGCGGCTCCCCGGTCCGGACGTCACGCAGGAACAGCTGAAGACCCGGTCCTGGTGGACCGGTCCGGAACTGTTCGTCATCGTCGACGACTACGACCTGGTCGCCACGCAGTCGAGCAACCCGCTGAAGCCGCTCGCCGAGTTCCTCGCGCAGGCGAAGGACGTCGGTCTGCACATCATCGTCGTGCGCCGCAGCGGTGGCGCGAGCCGGGCGATGTTCGACCCGATCCTCGGCAAGCTCAGGGAGATCGCGGCGCCCGGTATGGTCATGAACGGCTCGCGGGACGAGGGCAACCTCGTCGCCAACGTGAAGCCGAGCCAGATGCCTCCGGGACGAGGAAACCTCGTCACCCGGAAGCACGGCAAGCAGCTCATGCAGGTCTCGTGGATCCAGCCGGACTGACCTCCCGCGGAACCAGGTGAGGTACGGGACGGGCGTGTGGTGACGACGACGATCTGCGGGAGTGGCTGGTGACTGTGCGGGTAGCGGTGGACTTCGGGACATCGAGCACCTGCGTAGTCGCTTCGATCAACGGCCGCGAACCGCAGGTCGTCGTGGTGGACGGGCAGCCCCTGATGTCGTCGGCGGTCTACGCCGCGCCGGACGGGACGCTGTTCGTCGGCCAGGAGGCGGAACGGCAGGCGGCGGTGGATCCGTCGCGCTACGAGCCGAATCCGAAGCGCCGGATCGACGAGGGCGACCTGCTGCTGGGCGACAACGTCCTTCGCGTGACCGACGTCGTCCACGCCGTGCTGAAACGCGCGGTGACCGAGGCTCGCCGGCTCGCCGGTGACGCCGAAGTCGAATTGCTCGTGCTGACCCACCCGGCCGATTGGGGCGCGACCCGGACCCGGCTGCTCCGGCAGGCGGCGGGCGGGCTCGCGCGTCAGGTCGCGCTCGTACCGGAGCCGGTCGCCGCGGCGGTCTATCACGCGGCGACGTTCGCCCCGGCCGACCTCAACTCCGAGCGCACCGTCGAGTTCAGCGGCCGCCCCGGCGACGCCCTCGCGGTGCTCGACCTGGGTGGCGGCACCGTCGACGTCTCCGTGGTCCAGCGCATGCCCGGCAGCCCGGCGGATCGCGGTTCGCCCGCTAAACGCGCCGGGTTCCAGGTGCTGGCCACCCGGGGGGATCCGAGCTTCGGCGGGGCGGACGTCGACCAGGCGCTCCTGGAGCACGTGGGGTCGCTGGTTTCGTCCGTCGATCCGCCGGAGTGGCGGAAACTGGTCGAAGGCCGCGAACTCACCGATCGGCGTCGTCGCCGCGTACTACGGCAGGACGTACGCGGCGCGAAGGAGACGCTGTCCCGGCACGCGTACACCGACGTCCCGATGCCGCCGCCGTTCGCCGACGCGCACGTGACGCGGGAGGACCTGGAGCGGCTCATCGCGGGCCCGCTCGGGCGCGCGGTCGAGCTGACCGTGGGCGCGATCGCGGATTCCGGGCTGCGGCCCAAGCAGCTGACGGCGATCTTCCTGGTGGGCGGGTCCAGCCGGATCCCGATGGTGTCCCGGCTGGTGCACGAGCGGACCGGCGTCGTGCCCACCACGCTCGACCAGCCGGAGACCGTGGTCGCCCGCGGCGCCCTGCGCGCGGTGCTGATCGATCCGGACCGGACGGGCTCGCTCGCGGGCTCCGCGGTCTCCCGGGGCGGCGCCCCCGCGCCTGC
>NZ_NMQT01000157.1 GCF_002234405.1 Amycolatopsis thailandensis
CACTGGGCGGACCGCGACATCGTCGATCCGGAGGGACCGTGACGGCCTTCGATCCCGAGCTCGCCGAAGCGCTCAAGGACCTGCCGTCCGGACCGCCGCTCAGTGCCGAGTCACTGGCGGCGATGCGGCAGGCCATGGCCGAGACGAACCTCAGCTGCGCCGAGGCGATCGGCGACCGGGATCTCGTCTGGGAGGACCGGGAGGTCCCCGGCACCGACGTGGTCGTCACCGTCGTCAAGCCACGGGGTGCTCAGGGCGCTCCGGGGTTCTACAACATCCACGGCGGCGGCATGGTCCTCGACAACCGGTTCGCGGATCTGCCGCGGATGGTCGCGCTGGTCGAGGAGTTCGGCTTCGTCGCGGTGACGGTGGACTACCGGCTCGCCCCCGAGCATCCGCATCCGGCACCGATCGAAGACTGCTACGCGGGCCTGACCTGGATGGTCGAGAACGCGGTCGAACTCGGCTTCGATCCTGACCGGCTGATCGTCGGCGGCGGCAGCGCGGGCGGCGGGCTCAGCGCGGGGATCGCCTTGCTCGCCAGGGATCGCGGCGGACCGGCGCTGGCCGGTCAGCTGCTGCTGTGCCCGATGATCGACAGCCGCAACGATTCGGCGTCCACAGTGGAATTCGCGGAACGCGGCGTGTGGGGGCGAGAGGCCAACGAGTTCGGCTGGCGGTCACTCCTGAATGGACAGACCTCGCCGTACGCTGTCCCGGCGACCGCGGAGGATCTCGCCGGGCTCCCGCCCGCCTTCATCGAGGTCGGCGCGGCCGAGATCTTCCGCGACGAGGACGTCGACTACGCGCGGCGCCTCTGGCAGGCCGGAGTGCCGACGGAACTGCACGTCTGGGCGGGGGCGTATCACGGTTTCGACCGGTTCGCCCCGGACAGCGAGGTGACCCGGGCCGCGCTCGCCGCCCGGGCCTCCTGGCTGCGCCGCACTATCGGCCGAGCATGAACCGAGCGGCCTGCTCGCCGACCAGCACCGCCGGCGCGTTGGTGTTGCCCGTGGTCACCCGCGGCAGCACCGACGCGTCGGCGATCCGGAGCCCGCCGATCCCGTGCACGGCGAGCTCCGGGTCGACCACGGATTCGGCGTCGGTGCCCATCCGGCAGGTCCCGACCTGGTGGTGGTAGGTGATCGCGGTCCGCCGGACGTACTCGCGGACGTCGGCGTCCGGCCCCGGGTACAGCTCACGGGCACCC
>NZ_NMQT01000158.1 GCF_002234405.1 Amycolatopsis thailandensis
AGGCCTTCACGGACATCACATCCAGCAAGACATCTTTGCCGAATCCTCAATAACCGTCCTCGCCACTCGCGACCGGCAACGTCGAACCCGCCGCGAACTTCGCGCCCTCAAGCGACGGCGGCTCCGCGAAGGTGGCCTCACTGAAGTCGACAGCGGTCTCGACGACCGTGTTGTCCAGCGACACCTTCCGTTCGAAGCTCGCCCTCGTGAGCACGAACTCGCCGTGGATCGTCACGTTCTCCAGCAGGAACTTCCCGGACAGCTGGGTGTCGGTGAGGTCGAGATACGTCAGCACCTCACAGCGATCGGCGCCGAACCACCCGACCCGCCTGCCGAGCAGCCCCAGCTTGTCGAGCCGGGCGTCACTGAGGTTGAGCGAGAACGTCGGCCCGGTGGTCCCGCTGTGCGGCAGGATGTCGCGGATCAGCCGTTCGGCCGCACGCCGGACAAGCCGTTCGCGTTCCGCGGCGGCCTTGCGTTCGCTGTCGCCCCAATCCGCGTCCGGGTCGAACTTCGGATGCTCGAACGGCCGCCGCAGGTAAGCGCACAACACGTCGAGCACCGTCTGCCGGTACTCCGGACGCGTCCTGGCCAGCCCGGCGAGCGAATGCATCGCCCCGACCCGGACCTGGTCGGCATCGTTGCCCAGCAGTTCGATCGATTTCGCGAAGCGCTCGTCGGAGATCCGGCTGCGTTCGATCTCGTGCCGGTCCTCCTCGGTGCGCCGCCGCCGGTCGTTGAGCCAGAGCCCGTAGAGCGCGGCGATCGCGCCGCCCGCCAGAGCGCCGGTCTTGAGCGCGTCACCGCGGCTCGTCGCGCGATCCGTGAGCAGCCAGGCGGTGACCCCGACGAGCACCGCGACCGAGGACAGCAACGTCCACAACAGCGGTGACCTGAGCAGTCGTCTCATCAGTCCTTCATCACGAGCCGGGCCCGGCCGTCGGGCAGGGTTTCGACGGACCAGCCCGCCGGGAGCTCGTGATCCCTCGACGGCTCGACCACCGTGTTGTACAGCGACACCGTGCCGGGCGGTTCACCGAAACCCAGATCCGCGAAGCTCTCGAACCGCGCGCGATGCAGATCCAGCGTCTTCCCGAATTTCGCGCCGGCGAACACGGCGTTCTTCGCGAAGACGCTGTCCTTGAAGGAGGTCTCGCCCGCGAACGTCGTGCCGCGGAACTCGGCGTCTTCGGAGAACCGCACCCCGCTGAACCACGCGCGCTGCTCGAACTTCGCGTCCTCGCACCGGAAGAAGCCGATCCGTTTCTTCTTGCCCGCTCCCGCGCCGGTCAGGTACACCGGGCCGCGGAACACGCAGCCGGACAGGTTGGTGCTGCTGTACAGACCGGCGTACCGGAGCAGCAGTTTGCCGACCTTCCGCTCCGAAAGGTCGAAATACTCCAGCACCGCCCCGGTCAGATCGAGGTCGTACGCGGGGGTTCCCTCGGAATCCGCGGCCGGGAGCAGTTCCCCGATGAGCCGCTGCGCGGTCTGCCGCACCTGGAGTTCTTGGTCCTGCTCCGCGGTCGCCTTGTCCGACGAGTCGTCCCTGGGCGGTTTCGCGGTTTCGTCGTACCGCGGATGCTCGAACGGCCGCCGCAGGTACGAACACAGGATGTCCAGCACGGTCTGCCGGTAGACCGCCCGCCCCCTGGCCAGCCCCGCCAGCGCGTGCAGGGCCCCCACCCGCACCTGGTCGGCGTCGTGCCCGAGCAGTTCGACGGCCTTCGCGAACCGTTCGTCCGAGATCCGGTCCCGGTCCTGGTCGGCCCGCCGCAGCTCGAGTTCCTGCCGCTGCCGCTCGACCTCCTGTCGCCGCTCCTCGACCCGGCGGCGCCTGTCGTTGAGCCACAACGCGTACAGCGCGACGATGGCACCCCCGGCGATGCCGCCGGTCTTCAACGCCTCGCTGCGGCTGGTCGCCGGATCGGTCAGCAACCAGCCGCCGACGGCCAGCAACAGCAGGAGTGAGACGAAGAACGTCCAGAGCAACGGGGAGCGGAGCGTCGGGGACCGGAGCAACCGCTTCATTCGCTCAGAATACGAAGAAGTTGCGGACGCAGAAGGACTTGTCCGGGTTGTCGTCCTTGGAGATCCCCGACCCGCTGACCTTCTTGCCCTTGACCGTGCCCTCGATGTCGCCGGTGACGAACCCGTCGCCGATGCCGGCGGTCGAGGTGATCTCCAGCTGCGACGGCGCCGGGGCCATGATGTCGATCGAGTCGCCCATGGTCGCCTTCATGTCCGCGCAGACCAGCGACAGCGCGCCGGCCTTGTCGCCCGCGCTCACCTTCGCCATGAAGTCCTTGAGGTTCTGGACACCCTGCGGGTTGCCTTCGGAGCCCGTGCTGCCACCGCTTTCGGTGCTCCTCGGGCTGCTCTTGGGCGCGCTCGACTTCGGGCTGCTCTTCGGCGCGGAGGTCGGCGCCTGCTCGGGCGACGACGAGGGCGGCGGCGCGGCCGTGTTGTTGCCCTCGTCCTTGCCGAGCAGGAAGCCCGGCGCGACGAAACCGGTGACACCGAAGGCGATCAGCACCACGAGACCGATCACGATCCCGATGATCAGGCCGGTCTTGCTCTTCTTCGGCGGCGCGGGCGGGCCGCCGAAACCCTGCGGGTAGCTCGGGTTGTTCGGGTCCCAGCCCTGCTGCTGCGCGTTGGGGTCCCAGCCTTGCTGCGGCTGCTGCGGGTATTGCTGGGTCTGGTCCCAACCCTGCTGTTGCGGCTGCTGCTGATACTGCTGAGTCTGGTCCCAGCCCTGCTGGGGCTGCTGTCCGTACTGCTGAGGCTGACCGTATTGCTGGGTCTGGTCCCAGCCACCGGGCTGCTGTCCCTGGGGGTCCTGGCCGTAGGGCTGGCCTGGCTGGGGTGGGTAGGTCATCGGTCTCGCCTTCCGTACTGGGGCCTGAGGCTTCAGATCAGACGACCGGCGGTCAGCGCTGGTTCCGGATCCGCCCGTGCCAGGGGTTTCAGTGGCATTCTGCTCCGGAAGGTACCCCGCGTTGAAAGCAGCACGCGAAAGCGGCTCCCGGCCGAGGCCGGGAGCCGCTTCTTCACGAAATGCGCAGCTCAGCCGTTGGCCAGTGCCTGCAAGCGGTCGTAAGCGCCGTTGAAGGTGTTCTGGTCGAGCGGGCTGGAGGTGTACTGCCACACGGTGTAGAAGCCCCAGCCGTAGGGCAGCGCGCCCACGGACGACGCGTACCGCGCGATCCACAGCGGGACCGTTCCACCGAAGTTCTGCGACGAGCCGACGCAGGTGCTCCACCAGTTCGTCGAGGTGTAGATGACGGGCCAGCGGCCGGTGCGCTGCTGGTAGCGGTCGTGGAACGCCCGGATCCAGGCCCCCATCGCCGACTGGCTCAGGCCGTAGCAGGTGGCGCCGTACGGGTTGTACTCCATGTCCAGCGCGCCCGGCAGGGTCTTGCCGTCCTTGGACCAGCCGCCGCCGTTGTTGACGAAGAAGTCCGCCTGCGCCGCGCCGCTCGAGACGTTGGGCAGGGCGAAGTGGTAGGCGCCGCGGATGAAGCCCTGGTTGTACGAACCGTTGTACTGCTGCGCGAAGTACGGGTTCTTGTAGCTCGTGCCTTCGGTCGCCTTCGTCCACACGAAGCGCTTGCCCTGGCCCCACCAGCTGGCCCAGTCGACATTGCCCTGGTAGCTGGCGACGTCCATGCCCGCGACCGTCGCGAGCACCCCGGCCTCAGGCTGCGGCCGGGCCGCCTTCTCCTTGGACTCGGGGGTGGAGGTGTCGCCTTCCACGCGCCGGATCTGCGATCCGATCGTGTGGTCGTTCTGCTGAAGGTCCTGTTCGATCGACATGACCTCGGGGGACGGGGCGGCCGACGCCTGGACCGTGCTGCTGAGCAGGAGCAGCGCGGAGCCGACGGCGATGGCGATTCTTCGGGAAGTGCGCATACGACAATCCCTTCACGGATAACCCTCGCTGAGGACGGCTAACTTGCAGGTGGTAGCCGTCCGGGCACGATTGTTGACGACGGGTGCCGGGTTTGTCACTAACTTCCGTGAAATTGGTACTACACGTGGGTGATTTTCATTTCCATGTTGACGGTGTTCTGTGATCTTGTAACCCCACTCGGGCGAGGGGTCAGCCGATCGACAACGCGTGCACGCGATCCTGCGTGCCGTTGAACCAGTTCTGATCGCCGGGCAGACTGCCCTTGTTCGAGAACTGCCAGATGGTGTGGGTCTTCCAGCTCGCGGGAAGCTCCCCGATCTCCGTGTTGTAGCGCGCGATCCACAGCGGGTTCTGCCAGAACGCGTCGCTGTTGCCGGTGCAGCGCTTCCACCAGCTCGTCGACGTGTAGATCGCCGGATGCCGTCCGGTCCGCCGCAGATAGGTCCCGGCGAACGACGCCATCCACGCCACCATCTGCGCGGGATTCTTGCCGTAACAGGTTTCGCCGTAAGGGTTGTACTCGGCGTCGAGCGCGCCCGGCAGCGTCTTGCCGTCCTTGGACCAGCCGCCGCCGTGGTCGACGAAGTAGTTCGCCTGCGCGGCGCCGTCCGAGACGTCGGGGCGCGCGAAGTGGTACGCGCCGCGGATCATGCCGACGCCGTAGGAACCGTTGTACTGCTGAGCGAACCGGGGATTGACGAAGCCGGTGCCCTCGGTCGCCTTCACGTAGACGAACTTCGCGCCCGTCCTGGACGCGGCGGGCCAGTCGACGTCGCCTTGGTGACCGCTGACGTCGTGGCCGAGTGTCTGCGCTTCGCCGCCGTACAACGGCCCCACCGACACACCGACGCCTTCGTTCAGCGCGATCTGCGAACCGGCGTAATGCTCCTCGGCCCCGTCGTATCTGGGCCCGCCTTCGCGTGCGACGGCGGGGGTCTGCGCGAGCAGCAGAACCCCCGCCGCGAGGACGGCCCCCCAGCCTTTTGAACACACTCTGCGACTCATCACGTCGCCACGATCCCTCGGAAAAAGGGAATCAGCGACTCGAACATCACCCGAAAGTGTTGCTTTTCGGGCGAATAAATTGCGCCGAGTGGGTTAATCGAGCCCTAACGGCGCTCGTCCGAAAGGGCTTTGTCGAGGTGCTCCGAGGGGATGATCGCGGTGAGCCGATCGTGGGGATTGAGCGTCACGGGGTGCCCGGCGAGCAGCGGGACCATGTCCCGGCCCAGCACCGCGCGGGCGTGCGGCCATTCGCGCGGGACCAGCGTCTTGGCCGTGTACGCCGGCACCAGCACCTGGCCGTCGACGTTGTGGAAGCCGATCACCGTGCGCTGGACCGGGGAAAGGGCGTAGACGAACAGCGTCGAGTCGAGGAAGACCCGCGGCAGGTCGGCGGCCGGGCGGTGGTTCGTGCGCACCAGCTGGAGCAGCTGCTCGAGTTCGTTGCGCGGCTCCGGGAAGCCGAGCGCCTTGGGCGAGGGCCGGTAGCGGTCGTTGGGGTGGAAGTCCTCGACGATCTCGCCGCCGCCGTTCACCGGATACGCGCCGACGACCGCCCAGGACGGCACCGGGCCGTCGGGGTCGAAGGCCTCGTCGATGACATAAAGCCAGCTGTTGGGGTTGGCCTTGGCGTTGGCGCGCATCTCTTCGGTGATCTTCGGCTTGCCCGGTTTCCGCTTGCCCGCCGGGCTCGACGCCAACCGATCCGCCTCGTCCCGCTGCGCCATCGCCATCCCCACGTTCCGGGTGCCTGAAGGTTTGTTCGAGCTCACTCTACTGTTCTCCCATGGCCTCTTCGCGTTCGGTCGACCCCGCTGAGTTACGTGCCGCGATCACGGCGATTTTCCCCTGGTTGAGCGGATCCGGTCCGGATCCGGCCCGGCCCGAGCTGGCCGCGGCGGTGCGGCTGAGCCTGCGGACGCTGGCCTCGGACGCGCCGGGGAAGAGTGTCGAAGTGCGGGTGCCGCCGTTCGCGGCTGTGCAGTGTGTCGAAGGATTGAGCCATACGCGCGGGACGCCGCCGAACGTCGTCGAAACGGATCCGCGCACGTGGCTGGAACTGGCGACCGGGCTGCTCGGCTGGGCCGACGCCGTCGAGTCGGGGCGGGTCGCCGCCTCGGGGAGCAGGGCCGACCTGGCCCGCTGGCTGCCCCTGGTCCGCCTCTGACCTCGCTTCCGGATGTCATGAAGGGTCCCCATGGGACGCAATTCGTCCCATGGGGACCCTTCATGACACAGGCGAGGGGCTTAAGCCTTGCGGCCGATCCCGCCGGAGATGGTCCGCTGAGCGGTGTTCAGCTCCTTGATCCGCGGGCCGTCCGGCCACCAGTCGGCGCACAGCTGGACGCCGGGTTCGACCATCTCGAGGTCGTGGAACAGCTCCTCGATCTCGGCCTTGGTGCGGAAGGTGCCCGAGCCCATCGGGCTGTGGATGAAGAAGTCCTCCATCTTGCGGGCGACCTCGGACAGTTCGTCCTGCGGGTCGGAGAAGTGCGAGATCGCCACGTACGAACCCGAGGGCAACGCGTCGATGTACTTCTTCATGATCTTGGCGGGCTCTTCGTGCGGCCCGTTGTAGTGGTGCAGCGTCCCGAGCTGCAGCAACGCGATCGGCTGCGTGAAGTCGAGGTGCCGGACGATGTCCGGGTTCTCCAGGATCCGCTCCGGCTCGAAGATGTCGTCCGAGACGAAGTGGGTGTTCTCGTTCTCCTCGAGCAGCGCGCGCCCGTGGGCGAGGACGACCGGGTCGTTGTCGACGTAGACGACCTTGATCTCCGGGTTGATCCGCTGCACGACCTGGTGCGTGTTCTCGGCCGTCGGCAGGCCGGATCCCAGGTCGAGGAACTGCGTGATGCCCGTCTGGCTGGCGAGGAACCGGCACGCGCGGATCAGGAAACCGCGGTTCTCGGTGGCCAGGTCCTGCGCCTCCGGGGCGGCCTGCTGGACCTTGCGCAGCACCTCCCGGTCGATCTCGTAGTTGTCCTTGCCGAGCAGGAAGGCGTCGTACACCCGGGCGATGCTGGCCCGGGTCGGGTCGACACCCACTGGCACTCGTTCCGTCCGCGTCGGGGCGTCGGGCATCTTGAACCTCACAAAACTGTGTCGGAAGTCTCGGGCTCTACGTAGAGTAGAACCACGTACGCGACCGGTAAACCGAGCCATGCCTGTCGTGTCGAGGCCCAAACGTGTACTTTCAGTAATCGGCTAGTTCCCCTGGTGAGTGTTGTCGTAGGAAAGGTCCCCGGTCGATGAACGCGGTCACCCCGTCCGGCGGTGAGCAGTCCCTGGGTCCCACCGCGCGGCGGATGATCCTGGGTTCGCAGCTCCGGCGGATGCGCGAGGACGCGGGCATCACGCGCCAGGAGGCCGGCTACAGCATCCGCGGCTCCGAGTCGAAGATCAGCCGTCTCGAACTCGGCCGCGTGGGGTTCAAGGAACGCGACGTCGCCGATCTGCTGACCATGTACGGGATGACCGATCCCGGTGAGCGGCAACAGTTCCTCGACATGGTCAAGGAATCGAACGAGCCGGGTTGGTGGCGCCGCTACGGCGACCTGATGCCGAGCTGGTTCAACGACCTCGTCGGGCTCGAAGAGGCCGCGGCCCGGATCCAGGTCTGGGAGCCGCTGTACGTCACGGGCCTGCTGCAGACCGAGGACTACGCGCGGGCGATCATGAGCCACGGCCGCAAGGACATGGTCAACGAGCAGATCGACCGCCGGGTCGCGCTGCGGATGCGGCGGCAGAAGATGCTGTCGAGGCCGGACGCGCCGCGGTTGTGGCTGGTGCTCGACGAGTCGGTGCTCCACCGGCCGATCGGCGACCGCGAGATCCTCAAGGGCCAGATCGACTACCTGCTGGACATGATCCAGCAGCCGAACATCTCGGTGCAGATCCTCCCGTTCGACCGGAGCGGATACTCCGCAGACAGCGCGTTCTCGCTGCTCAGGTTCGCGGAAGAGGAATTGCCGAACATCGCCTACACCGAGTACCTGACCGGCGCGCACTACATCGACAAGCGCGACGAGATCGAGCGGTACAGCCGGGCGCTGGACATGCTCGCGGTCGACGCGGAGACGCCGGACCGCAGCCGCCAGATGCTGATGAAGCGCCGCGCGGAAATCTGAGTCACTCACCGTTGTGGGGTTACCCGCCGTCCTGGTGACGGCCGGGGTTTTCTTGTGTGCGCCCGAAAATACGACCACGAACAGTAGTTGGTCACTCGATGGTGGCTGTGGCGATCACGCTTTGGTGGTACGAAAGAGGACCAAAGTCATCACTGCACGCGAATTCTGCAGAAACTTCTGCACGTGCATTTACCGTTGCAGTCACACGTGCTAACTTTGGGATCACAGGCAAATGCACATGCAGATGCATCGCCCGAAGTACTCGTCGGGGAAGGTGGGGACCATGGCTGAACAGTTCGACAACGGCATCCCGGCCGATCGTCTTACCGGTGCGCAATGGCGCAAAGCTAGCTACAGCAACGCGATCGGCAACTGCGTCGAGGTCGCACCGCTCGCTTCCGGCGAGATCGCGATGCGCAACTCGCGCTTCCCGACCGGGCCGGCCCTGATCTACACGCAGGCCGAGATGGCGGCGTTCCTCGCTGGTGCCAAGGACGGCGAATTCGATGACGTTCTCGGGTGACACCATCACCGCGGAAATCACCGATATCGAAAGCGGCCTGCAGGAACTGATCCACCGCGGATACCAGTTCGTGCACCCGTGCGACGCGAACGGCGAGGTCCTGGCCGTGGTCGGCGTGCGGGTCCACGACAACGTGGTCGACGTGGTCCGGCTCAACGCCGAGGACGACGTCGTCGCGACCCGCCTGCCGGGTACCGAGGAAGACATCCTCGAACCCGATGTCTGGCTGTGGCGGTTCACCGGTGACGCCGTGACGGTGCTGACGGAACTGCTCGCGCTCCCGGACGAGCGGATCCCCGGCTCGCTTCACCTCCCGGAGACCGCGGCCAAGGGCTGCTGGGTCCCCGGCCGCGGCGGCACGTCCAAGTGGCTCGCCGCCAGCTAGTCACCTCCTAAGCACAGTCGACCGCCTCTGTCGAGGGGGAGCGGTCGGCTGGTCGGGGGTCGTGAGTGCCGGGCCTTGACACCTGCCCGTCACTCACGGTCACTAAGACACCCCTGCTTGAAGCGTGTCCAGTGCCACGTCGCGCGGCGCGTTGATCTCCGGCTCACCGTTTACACTGGTGGCGGCCTGCCCTCTTTCTCCCTGGGAGCACCTCGGTGGTTTCCGACCCGTCCCTCGCCGGACAGCCCGTGACCGACCAGCCCGATCCGGAACCCCGCGAGGAATGCGGTGTCTTCGGTGTCTGGGCGCCCGGAGAAGAGGTCGCGAAGCTGACCTACTACGGGCTCTACGCCCTTCAGCACCGTGGCCAGGAAGCGGCCGGCATCTCGGTCTCCGACGGTTCGCAGATCGTCGTCTTCAAGGATCTCGGCCTGGTCAGCCAGGTGTTCGACGAGCAGGTCCTGCAGTCGCTGCAAGGACATATCGCCGTCGGGCACTGCCGCTATTCGACCACCGGCGCGACCATCTGGGAGAACGCGCAGCCGATCTTCCGCACCACCGCCACCGGCAGCGGGCTGTCCTTCGCGCACAACGGGAACCTCGTCAACACCGCCGAGCTGCGCGATCGCACGGTCGAAGCCGGCCTCAAGCCGCACGCGGGACTGACAGGTTCCTCCAGCGACTCCGACCTGGTGTGCGGGCTGCTCGCGGCCAACGCCGCCGACAAGGGCATCGAGGCCGCCGCGCTGGAACTGCTGCCCACCCTCAAGGGCGCGTTCTGCCTGGTCTTCGCCGACGAGTCCACCTTGTACGCCGCGCGCGACCCGCACGGAGTGCACCCGCTGGTGCTCGGCAGGCTCGAACGCGGCTGGGTGGTCGCGAGCGAGACGGCCGCGCTGGACATCTGCGGCGCGTCGTTCGTCCGCGAGGTCGAGCCCGGTGAGCTCATCGCGATCGACGCCGAGGGCCTGCGCTCCTCGCGGTTCGCGAACCCCGAACCCAAGGGCTGTGTCTTCGAGTACGTCTACCTCGCGCGCCCCGACACCTCGATCGCCGGCCGCAGCGTGCACGCCACCCGCGTCGAGATCGGCCGCAAACTCGCCGCCGAGCATCCGGCCGATGCCGACCTGGTCATGCCGGTGCCCGAATCCGGCACCCCGGCCGCCATCGGTTACGCGCAGGGCTCCGGCATCCCCTACGGCACCGGCCTGGTGAAGAACGCCTACGTCGGCCGCACCTTCATCCAGCCGTCGCAGACCATCCGCCAGCTGGGCATCCGGCTGAAGCTGAACCCGCTGCGCGACGTCATCCGCGGCAAACGGCTCGTCGTGGTCGACGACTCCATCGTCCGTGGCAACACCCAGCGCGCGCTGGTCCGCATGCTGCGGGAGGCGGGCGCGCTGGAGGTGCACGTCCGGATCGCCTCGCCGCCCGTCCGCTGGCCGTGTTTCTACGGGATCGACTTCGCCTCCCGCGCCGAACTGGTGGCCAACGGCGTCGACCTCGACGGCATCCGCCGCTCCATCGGCGCGGACACTTTGGGCTACGTCTCACTGGACGGGCTGGTCGCGGCTTCGGAGCAGCCGAAGTCGCGGTTGTGCACCGCGTGCTTCTCCGGCGAGTACCCGATCGCGCTCCCCGAGGACGCGATGATCGGGAAGCACCTGCTGGAAAGCCTGGACTCGGTCAATGGCGCGGCGAAGCCCGTCAGCCCTGCCGGGTACGGTGCTGAAGACGCCATCCGGCGTCCCTAGCCTCTTCTTCCAGAGTTGGAGTCCGCTTTCGTGAGCGAGTCCACGAGCGCCACGTACGCCGCCGCCGGCGTCAGCATCGACGCCGGTGACAAAGCCGTCGAGCTGCTCAAACCACACGCCGAGAGGGCCACGAGGCCCGAGGTGATGGGTGGGGTCGGCGGTTTCGCCGGGCTGTTCTCCCTGAAGCTGGACAGGTGGAAAGAGCCGGTGCTGGCCTCGTCGACGGACGGGGTCGGTACCAAGATCGCCGTCGCGCAGGCGCTCGACAAGCACGACACCGTCGGCATCGACCTGGTCGCGATGGTCGTCGACGACCTGGTCGTCACCGGTGCCGAGCCGCTGTTCATGCAGGACTACATCGCCGTCGGCAAGGTCGTGCCGGAGAAGATCGCGGCGCTGGTCGGCGGCATCGCCGAAGGCTGTGTCCAGGCGGGTTGCGCGTTGCTCGGCGGCGAGACCGCGGAGCACCCCGGTCTGATGGGCGAGCACGACTACGACCTCTCGGGCACCGGCATCGGCGTCGTCGAGGCGTCGAAGGTGCTCGGCCCGGAGCGGGTCCGCCCCGGCGACGTCGTCCTCGCGCTCGGTTCCTCCGGTCTGCACTCCAACGGCTACTCGCTCGCCCGGCACGTACTGCTGGACATCGCGCGGATGCCGCTCGACGGGCACGTCGAGGAGTTCGGCCGCTCGCTGGGCGAGGAGATGCTGGAGCCGACCAGGATCTACGCGAAGGACTGCCTCGCGCTGGTGGCCGAGGCCGACGTCCGCACGTTCGCGCACGTCACCGGCGGCGGGCTGGAGCAGAACCTCGCCCGCGTCATGCCGCGCGGCCTGGTCGCCCGGCTCGAACGCGGCACCTGGACCCCGGCGCCGGTGTTCGCGCTGGTCGGCCACCGCGGCAAGGTCGAACGCGCCGAACTGGAGAAGACGTTCAACATGGGCGTCGGCATGGTCGCGATCGTCGGCCCCGACGACGTCGACCGCGCGCTCGCGGTGCTGACCGCCCGGCACGTGCCGGCGTGGATCCTCGGCGACGTGCAGCCCGCGGAGGACCCGGACGGCCCGCGCGCCGTGCTCTCCGGCGACCACCCCCGCTTCTGAATTAACGGTTTGGGCCCGGGTGTCACACTGGTTCCGTGGCTGATGACGTGGTGATCGGCACCCGGTTCGTGATCCCGGGTGCCGACTTGAGCGAACGGTTCTCCCGGTCGTCGGGTCCGGGTGGGCAGGGCGTGAACACCACGGACTCGCGGGTCGAACTCTCCTTCGACGTGGCCGGTTCGGCCTCCGTCCCGGAACATCTCCGGGCCCGGATGCTGGACCGGCTTTCGTCGCGGCTGGTCGACGGCATCGTCACGATCGCCGCTTCCGAGCACCGGTCACAGCTGATGAACCGGGAAGCCGCACGAGCGCGGCTGGTGATGTTGCTGCTGGACGCGTCGGCGCCGCCTGCCGCCAAGCGGCGTCCCACCAAACCTTCACGAGGTTCGAAGGAACGCCGCCTGGCCTCGAAGAAGCGCCGCGGCGACGTCAAGAAGTCACGCCGCGGCGGCTACTCAGACGACTGAGTCGCCAGTGGCGAACCCGCGATCGACGTCGGCAGTGCGCACGACTGACAGGTGCACGCATTCGGCCGCGGTCTCGAAACCGACCCGGCCGTAGACGCGTTCCGCCTGCCCGGCGCCCGGCGTCAAGAACACCGACCGGCCGCCGCGGGCGTGCGCTTCCCGCGTCAAGTACTCCGTCATCGCCGCGGCGATCCCGCGGCTCCGGTACTCCTCGATCACCCCGATGCCCGCGACCTCGGTCGCGCCGTCGAGGATCGCGGTCGCGACCCCGCCGCCGACGACGTCGCCGTTTTCGTCGACGGCCATCACCGACATGGTCTCGCCGCTCAGCTGATCCGGCGACGGGTCGAGGTGCTGATCGGGGTCGGTCTCCCCGAACGCCAGGTTCTGCGCCCGGATCATCTTCCGGAGCTCGTCGGCGGTTTTCGGGGTGATCAGGCTGATCCCGGCCGGTCCCGGCTGCTCGACGACCTGCTCCGGCGTGCAGATCATCAACGGGACCCGCCGCTCCAGCGTGTACCCGCATTCGACGAGCACGGCTTCGGCCGCCGGCACGGCTTCGGTCAGGAACTCCAGACGCGGCATGAGCCCGCGCTCGCGGAACGCCTCGGTGAGCTCGGCGACGTCGTCGTGAGTGGGGACGGCGCCGTCGTCGGGGATCGCGTAGTTGAGGAACGGGCTGGTGGCCTCGAGGTAGTACGTGGCCAGGAACGGCCCGATCCGCTCGGTTTCGCGGAACTTCGCCGCGGTGGTGCGGATGTAGGACTGGAGAGCACGAATGGTCTCTGAACGCACTGGTGGAAAGCCTTTCAGGCAAGAGAAAGAGACGCACGGGAAGACCCGCGTGCGTGATGGGGCTGGCGTAGGCGCCGGCTAGCTCGTGCCGACGCCGCTGAAGGCGTCAGGCATGAGGCATCCCTCTTCTCTGTCAGGAAGGGCTTTCGCGCCTACCCTCGCACGACGGTCAAGCGATTTACCGCCGCTGCGGATGCGCGATGCTCGAATACCGCTCGTCCCACACCGACCTCGGGACCCGCATCCGGACGGGAGCGTCGCACACCCGCCGGACCTGCGCCGGGATCTTCACCGGCGGCCGGACGTCCAGGCGGTGCCAGAGCCGTTTGCTCAGTACGGCGCCCGCGATCGCGCCCAGTGTGTTCAGCAGGATGTCGTCGGCGGAGGTCACCCGGCCGGCTTGGATCAGATATTGCGTACTTTCCACCAGCACGGAGACGGCCAGTGCGCCGAGCGCGATCCGGCTCAGTGACCGCAGACGGCGGGACCGCAACGGAAGCAAGGCGCCGAGCGGGCTCAACATGAGGAAGTTGCCCAGCGCTTGCCAGAGATTGGCGCCGTCGGTCAGCGCGAGACGCAGGTCGGTGCCGGGTTCGAGGTTCAGCCTGCTGCCCTGTGCGCCGGTCACCGGCATCGTGACCAGGCACAACACCAGGAAGCAGGTCAACGCGAGCGTCATGTCCACGGCGGCCGTCGCCGACGCGGTGAAGCGGTCGGCTTGTCTTCGGCGCCGGTGCGCCGCGAGCAGCGGCCACCCGAGCAGTGCGTATGGGAACGCGGTGATCGCCAACGGGATCATCGCGCCGAAAGCGCGGAGCAGCTCACCCATGGCCTTCCTTTCCGGAGCGCCCAAGATCACCTTCGCATCACAAGATCGACTCGGCATGGCGGAGCGACCGCACTAAGAGGTGATCTTCTCCGGTAGCGGAAAAGGGCTTCCCATGCTTGTGACCGTCCACAAAGGAACCTGTGGACAAACCTGTGGATGGCCGTGAAGTAACCGGAAGAAGGCGTTATCGCACAAGGAAAAGCCTTGTGGGTGACCTGTGTACTACTTGCCGTGTCCGGCGAGCTCGCGCGCGCGTTCGAGGAGCTTCTGGAGGTGCAGCCCCCGGCGCACGTCACACGGGTGGGACGTCGTCCCGCTCGCCGCCATCGCGGCGAAATCGTCCAGGAGCGCGGTGTACGACTCTCCGGCCGACCCCGGTTTCCGCCCCAGAGTGCGATAGCCGTGCTCGCCGTACACGACCACTTCGACGACCGTCGGCTGGATCGGCAGCCGCAGCGACAGGGTCGCCGTACTGGTCGCGCCACCCGCGTGGGCGAACAGGAACTGCCACAGATCGTCATCGGTGCGATCGGCGGCGAGCACCTCGGTGATCTCGCCGAGCGCCGCGTCCAGCAGATCGAAGGCGTGCGGGCCGATGTCGGCGAGCGCGCCGGAGTCGTGCCGCCACGCCGAAGACTGGTACTGGCCGCCGAGCAGCGCACCTGAAAGCCAGCGCGCCCCGCCGCCGCGCCAGCCGCCCGTCGCCTTGATGCCGTCGAGCCACTCGCGGGTCATCGGCGAAAAACGCAAGGTCAGGACCACGAGCGCGGCCACCCCCGCGGCGTCGACCGCGTTCGCGAGCCGCCGCGCGCCGTCGAGATCCGCGGCGATCGGCTTCTCCAGGATGAGATGCTTGCCCGCTTCGGCCGCCTTGACCGCCAGCTCCGCCTGAACGGCGGGCGGCACGGCGAACGCGACCGCGTCCACCTGGCCGAGCAGTTCCTCGAAGCTGTCGACGGCCTGGGCGCCGTGCGCGTCGGCCAGCTCTTTCGCGGCTTCGGGGCGCCTGGTCCAGACCGTGCTCAACGTGGTTCCGGGGTGATCGGCGAGGCCCGGTGCGTGCACCGTCTTCGCCCACGGACCCGCCCCGACCAGACCCACGCGCAGCTGTCCCTGTCCCACGGGCCCAAGTCTAGGTGTGCCGCTCCGCAAGCTGAACGCACCATCGAGTTGCGTTTATTGCGTTTGTTGCGAATAATTCGGTGAGAGCCGATTCTGGGACCACGCTGAACACGGGAGCAGTGATGACTGCGCTGACCATTGACCAGATCGTCCCGGGACGTCACGACATCGACGTGGCGCTCGAAGCGCTTCCGCATGTCAAGGCCTATCTGGCCAAACCTCATGAGCGGGACACCGTGCGCGTGGTCGTCGACGAGCACGAAGAGTCCCTGGTCGTTCCTCGTGGAGTCGTCGATCTGATGGCGCGGGTGCTGGCGTTGGTGGCGGCGGGCGAGAGCGTGTCCATCGTCCCGTCGCACGCCGAGTTGACCACACAGCAGGCCGCTGACCTGCTCAACGTGTCCCGGCCCTTCCTCATCGGACTGCTCGAAGCGGGTCGGATCGAGTACCGCACGGTCGGCAAGCATCGGCGGGTGAAGGCCAGTTCCCTCCACGACTACCTGCGTGAAGACGACCAACGGCGCCGCGAGGCCGCGGACGAGCTTTCCGCCCTGAATCAGGAGATGGGGCTGACCTAGCAAGTGGCCTTCGTGGTCCTCTTCGACGCCAACGTGCTGTATCCCAATGTTCTGCGTGATCTCCTCATCCGGATCGCGCAGAGCGGCTTCGTCCAGGCCAAGTGGACGGACGAAATCCTCGACGAGGTCTTCCGGAACCTCAAGGAGAACCGGCCTGACCTCGACCCCCGCAAGCTCGACAGGACACGGAACCTGATGAACGCCTCGGTCCGTGATTGCCTGGTCACGGGCTACGAACCACTCGTGACAGCGCTCGATCTACCCGACCCGGACGACCGGCACGTGCTCGCCGCGGCCATCAAGGCGCGGGCACGCGTCATAGTGACCGAGAACCTGCGGGACTTCCCGGAGCGGATACTCGGCCAATGGAACATCGAAGCCCAGGGCGCCGACGACTTCGTCCTTGAACGGATCGAACTCTGCGAACGCGTGGTCCTGGACGCGGTGCGGCAGATCGTGGCCTCGCGCCGCGCTCCGACGAGCGTCGCCGATGTCCTCGACGCCTTGGAGCGCTGCGGCCTGTGCCGGTCGGCCGCAGCGCTCAGGTCGGGTCAGGTGTAGCTGTAGAACCCGCGGCCGGTCTTCTTGCCGAGCAGGCCGGCGTCGACCATGCGCAGCAGCAGCGGCGGCGAGGAGTACAGCGGCTCCTTGAACTCGGCGTACATCGAGTCCGCGATCGCCTTGATGGTGTCCAGGCCGATCAGGTCCGACAGTCGCAGCGGGCCCATCGGGTGCGCGGTGCCCAGCTCCATGCCGCGGTCGATGTCCTCCGCCGACGCGAAGCCCGACTCGATCATCCGGATCGCCGAAAGCAGATACGGCACGAGCAGCGAGTTCACGATGAAACCGGCGCGGTCCTGCGACCGGATCACCGTCTTGCTCAACGCCGTCGTCGCGTGCTCCTCCGCGCGGCGGGCGGTGTCTTCGCTGGTCAGCAGCGAAGGAACCAGCTCGACGAGCGGCAGCACGGGGACCGGGTTGAAGAAGTGGATGCCGACCACCTGCTGCGGGCGGTCGGTCGCCATCCCGAGCTTCATGATCGGGATCGACGAGGTGTTGGACGCGAACACCGCGTCCTCACGCTCGACGATCTTGTCCAGCGACCGGAACACCTCGACCTTGGCCTGCTCCTGTTCCAGGATGGCCTCGATGACGAGGTCGCGGTCGGCGAACTCGCCGATCTCGGTGGTGAAGCGGAGCCGTCCGAGCGCCGCGTCGGCGTCTTCCTGCGAGAGCTTCCCGTTCTTGACGCCGCGTTGCAGCGACTTCTCGATCCGCGCTCGCCCGGAGTCCAGCGCCGGCTGGTTCACCTCGGTGATGATCACGTCCAGACCGGCACGTGCGTGCACCTCGGCGATACCCGAGCCCATGAGCCCGGCTCCGATGACACCTACCCGCGTTACGTCCGACACGGAACCCTCCTCGTATTTTGGGCAGCACGCGACACGCGAGGGTGGAGCACGGAGTTCAATCCGTCCCACCCTCGCGTGTCACGCCTGCTCAGCGGCGGTATTCGTCGTACCCGTCGTACGGGTCGTCGTCGTCCCGCTTGTCGTCCTCGTGCCCGTAATCAGAGGAACTACTGGACAGCTCGCGCTGCAAAGCATCGAAGTCGGTTTCGTGCGAGCTGTACTTGAGCTCGCGCGCCACCTTCGTCTGCTTGGCCTTAGCCCGGCCGCGCCCCATGGCTCGACCCCCTCGCACAGGGGCGGGGCGGCCGGGGGAATCGGCGGCCCCGCATCGTCTCGACAATTATTTCCTGCTGACACCGTACCGTGTCTGGGGGGTTGGATGCGACGTGGCACGGTGTGCCGGTGGCGACAGTGTTCACCGAACGCCGGTTACCGGCCGGTCGGTGGCGATCGTCGCAGGTCCGCGTGCCACGATGCTCGTGTGCCACGTCCGTTCGCGGCTTATCTCCGCGTCTATGAGCCCCTGCTCGCGCTGGGGGACCCGCCGGACGAACGCCTGCTCGAGGCCGTCGAAGCGGCCCGGCTCGATCGTTCGGCCGCGGGCGAGCGTGAGCAGGCACTGTGGCTCAAGTCACAGCACGTCGGGCGGCTGTTGCCCGCCGAACTGGCGGACGGCCGGGCCGCGCCCAGCCTCGTCACCGACGTCCTCGTCCTGGATCCCGAAGACGTGCCGGAGGGTGAGCACGGCGACGCCGGCCCGGGGCCGTTGATCTGTCCGATGGAGATCCGCGCCCGCTCGGCCGCGGCGCTGGTGACCTTCCTCGGCGACGCGCATCCGGCACTGAAGAACGCCGTGCTCGACGCGGGCGGCGCTTCCTTCGACATGATCCGCTCGCGGGCGAAGTCCGCCATCGACGATCTGTCCGCTTCGGCGTCGCACACGCTCTCGACGACGTGGACCGTCCCGCTTCCGTGGTTCGTGCTGTTCGATCCCGGGATGCGCCGGGTCAAACTGGGCAAGGGCCGCGAAGACCCCGAGCGCGAGGTGTCGTGGCGGGTCTCCATCGCCGACGCGCGGCATCGCGCCCGCGAGGTCGGGGACCTGCTCGAAGCGACCTTCGGTGATTCGGGACCAGGCCGGGTGCTGCTCGAAACGCGACGCTGGCTCGACTGCTTCCACCCCGGCTCCGCGGTCGAGCTCGACTACGGCGGTCTCGTGCAGCTCTTCGCGGACTCGATCCTGCAGGCCGACACGACCGCCGAAGAGGTGCACGACATCCTCGACGCGCTCCGCACCGGCAACGTCGACGAGCTGGCGGAATTGTTCGCCGACCTGCGGGACTTCTGGGGCGACCTGGCCGCGCGGGAACGCGCGAACTAGCCGAAGAGTCCCGCGGTGACCCTCAGCTCGCCGACCGGTTCGCCGCCGCCCAGCACCGCGTTGCGCGCGAGGCCGCTCGCCTCCGCGCCCGGGTCGATGCCGAGGTGACGCAGGGTCGCGAGCAGCAGCGGGATCCGTGCCCGCGCGGCTCCGTCGTCGATCTTCAAAGCCAGCGCGGTGCCGTCCGGGAGGGCGAACGCGTGCACTCCTTCGGCGCCGCCCTTCGAGAGCAGGCCTTCCACGCTCCGCATCAGCACGGTGTCCTCGCGGCCGGTGCCCGCGACCTGCCACGGATGCGCGCGGACGGCGTCCGCGACCCGGCGGTCCGGCCCGCCCATCGCGGTGACCAGCCTGCCGAAGGAACGGGCGAGGCCGGTGAGGGAGAACGCGAACAGCGGTGCGCCGCAGCCGTCGACGCCGACCGTCTCGATCGTCTCGCTGGTGAGGTCGGCGATGGTGGCCTGGATGACCTTTTGCAGCGGGTGGGTCGCGGCCGCGTAGTCCTCGGTGGGCCAGCCGAGCTGGGCGCAGGTCGTGAGCATCGCGGCGTGTTTGCCGGAGCAGTTCATGGCGGCGCGGCGTTTCCCCGCCGCGGCCACGGCCAGCATGCTCGGCTCGTGCAGCGGGAAGGCGGGCGGGCAGGCCAGCGCCTCCTCGGTCAGGCCCGCGCGGGAAAGCATGGACAGGGAACCCTCGACGTGGCCGGGCTCGCCGTTGTGCGACCCACAGCCCAGCGCGAGATCCTCGTCGTCGATCGTGAGGCCGGCGCGCAGCATCCCGACGGCCTGGAGCGGTTTGTTGGACGAGCGCGGGTAGACCGGGCGCTCGATGTCGCCCACGGAGAAGCGCACCGACCCGTCGGGAGCGGTGATCACGAGCGCGCCGCGGTGCGTGCTCTCCACGAAACCGGATCGGACGACCTCGACCAGGACGGGATTCGTCACTCGGACCCGCCGCGTTCGGTGTCGAGCAGGTCGTCGACGGACGCCGTGCCCTTGCGGTAGCGGGTCGCGATCTCGGCGTTGATCGTGTCCATCACGCTCTGCACCTCGCGGCGGTACGACGAGACCGAGACCTCCTCGTCGGCGTACCTGTCGAGGGCGTTGAGCAGCTTCTCGTCCGAGAGCGTGCTGACGTCGGAAAGGTCGGTGTCGCCGATGAGCGCTTCGGCGAACCGCCGGTGCTCGCCCGCGCGGGACGGCTCCAGCCGCTGATGCCTGCCCGAACCCGTGGCCGGACCGATCGCGTTGTCCGCCAGGATCGCGGCCAGCCGCTCGACGACACTGCTCTCGCCGCCCGAACTCCGGCGCTCCTGCTCGGCCCGCACGATGTCGATCCGCGCGTGCAGCAGACGCCGCAGATACGACAGGTCTGTCTCCTCCTGCGCGGCCTCGTCACGGCGTTCGCGCAGCACGGAAAGAGTGAGCTCGCCGAGGTCGCTGAGATACCCAGGGCCGAGCACGCGGTCGATACGACGGCGACCACCGGGCCGGACTTCGATCACCCGCGTAGCTTATCGCGCTCACGCCAAAATGTTCCGCAGGGAGCGATACCACAAGGACCTCTGCCCTCCCCGACACCCTCCACTGCACTGCCGCTCTTTCGGTCCCTTCCAGAGCGCGCCCCCCACCCGTCCCGGGGGCGGCCCCTGGTCCAGTCTACCGGGGGTGGAGGGGGAAAAGTGCTGGTCGGCGAGGTTGTCCACAGGTGGGCGGGGTTGTGGACAACTGGGGGGAGGGGGCTTTCGCCGCGTGTGACGTGGGGAAGTGTCCTTCGCCGCGTGAGATGGGGGAAAAGACCCCTTCGGTCCCCGTCGGACGGCAGCGGAGGCCGGTGGTGGGTACATGAAGGCCTCCTTGCTTGCGTCTAGCGCAA
>NZ_NMQT01000159.1 GCF_002234405.1 Amycolatopsis thailandensis
GCGAAAGCCACTTTCGGGACGTCTGATGTCCCGAAAGTGGCTTTCGCGACGTTGGAGTCAGTGGAGCGCACCGGGTCGACGTGGTCGTGAGTGGAGGATTCGGGTTCTATTGCGCCGTAAGACGAAAGTGCCCTGTTCGCTTGCCGGCGGGTCTGCTTGGGACGTTGAGAAAGCCACTTTCACAACCTTCAACGTTGCGAAAGTGGCTTTCGCAACACCGCCGACCGCGCCAGACCGCGCCGAGCCAAGGGACGCGGCCCTCGCGGTCCGCAGGGGGCGCCTTGTTCCCAATGCCGCGTTTGAGTCGCTCAGCGTCTCGGATGCGACATTGGGAACACCCACCACCACACATGTGCTGCACCGAAGCGTCCGAAGCGTCCGAAGCGTGGCCAAGCGTTAGAGCGACTCACCGGCTCCGGATCTCGGTCCCGTGCCGCAGATTCGTCACCAGCGCCGTCGACTTGCCCGTGACGGCGGCCGCGAGCGTGCGTTCGAGCCCCGGAAACCGCGCCACCCGAAGGAAAGCCCGCCGCGCCTGGAGCAGGAACCGGTTCGCGGGCAGGAACCATCGGGCTCCCCGGCGGGCGACCTGCTGCTTCTCGGTCACCACCGGGCGGACGAGCTTCTCGTACTCGGCGAACGCGGTTTCGATCGACGGCGTCCGGGTGAGCCGTTCGGCCAGCACGAAGGCGCCCGCGATCCCGAGGGACGCGCCCTGACCGGCGAGAAGTGAGACGGCGTAACAGGAATCGCCGACCAGGACGACGCGCCCGCGGCTCCACGAAGGCATTTCGATCTGCGCGACCTGGTCGTAGTACACCTCGTCGGACGGCGGGCAGAGATCCAGCGCCTCGGGTACCGCCCAGCCGAGCGAACCATAGGTCGCGCGCAGGGCCGCGCGGGCATCGTCCGGCAAGGCCGGGTCCGTCGCGCGGTGCACGGCGAACGCCGCGAGTTTGCCGTCGCGGAGACCGTAGAACCCCATCTGCGCCCCGACCGTGTCGGTCAGGCAGAACCGCTCCCCCACCCGCGCGCGGATCTCTTCGTCCTCGAAGACGAACGCCGCCGTGTGGAATCCGAGGTAGTTCAGGAATTGCTTCTCTTCGCCGAAAACCAGCCGCCGTACGGTCGAATGGATCCCGTCGGCTCCGACCAGCAGATCGGCTTCGACCACCGCACCGTCCACCAAGGTGATCCGCACCCGGTCGCCGAGATCCTCGACGTCCGCGACCCCGGCGCCGAACCGGACGTCCACTGTGGACGGCAGATTCGTGCGCAGTACACGTTCCAGATCGGGCCGCATGATGCTGCACAGCCTGCCCCGCAACGACTTCGCGAACTGGACGTAGTCGATGGCCGCGCGGCGTCGACCATGATCGTCCAGCAAACTCGCTTCGTCCACTCGGTACGCCACGGCCTCGATCCGGGGCAGCAGGCCCATCTCCTCGACCGCGTCGAACCCCGGCCCGAAGAAATCGATCATGTAACCCTGTTCTCGCGGTCCCGCCGCCCGTTCCAGCACCACGACCTCGACGTCGAGCGTCGCGAGCCGGTGCGCCAACGCGAGACCGGTGATCCCGGCACCGCAGATCGCCACCTTCATGAGGTTCCTCCCTTCGATTCAGCCGACCAGCCTGCGCAGGACCGCCGAGGGCACCTCTCGACCGGAATCCGGTTCGAGCGCGCGATGCAGCAGCAGCCCGTCCACGGTGGCGAAGAGCACCTCGGCCGTCGCCTCCGCGTCGGCCACTCCGCGGTTCGCCAGCCAGGCGCCGAACCTGGCGCGCAAATCGGCGAGGAGTTCGCGGATGCCTTGGCGCAAGGTGTCTTCGCGGGTCGCGGCCAGGTAGGCCTCGGCGAACAGCAACGACATCGGATCGGTGCCGGAGTACTCGCCGACCGACGCCAGCAGCGCGTCCACCGCGTCCGCCGGCGTCTCGGCGGTTTCCAGCGCCGGTTCGAAAGCGCCGGCGACTTCGCGCATCGCTCCGAGTACGGCCTCGATCATCAACGCCCGCAACGAGGGGAAGTGATAGTGCACGACGCTCGGCGTGACACCCGCGCGGTCGGCCAGGATCCGGGTGCTGACCGCGGACCAGCCGAGTTCGGGCACCAACGCGACCGCGGCTTCGAGCAACCGCCGCCGAGCGGCCTGACCGCGTTCCGCGGCCGGTGAGACTGCCACCATCGCCTCCTAGGGCGTTCGTCCTGTACGACTGCCCTGATCGTAGGCCCGGGTTCGCCCGGCGCGCAAACTCGGTGGTCACGGCCGACGTCCGGTCCCTACAGTTCCGTCCGACGAAGAGAGAACGGAGCACGGTGAAACTGGACGGGTACCACTGGCGCACGCGGATCAGTCAGGTCCGCCTCGGCAGGGACACCTACCGTGTCGTCAGGGCGGCACAGCCTGGCTCGCACGGTTCACTGATCGAGAGCCGGCTCGGCGCGGACCTCGACGTGGACGAAGTGTCGGCACGCGAACTCGCCGCCGCCTGGTGGCTGGCCGCGCGTTCCCCGCGCAGCCTGGTGTACCTGCCCTACCGCGCGAGCCGGACGGCCTGCGAACAGAGCGACGCTGGCCCGGATCTCGACCTGGTCCTACTGCACCACAGCCTTCAGTTTCCGTTGTCCCGCTGAAAAAGCGTACGTGGCAGGCTCGGCACGGGGTCACCTCACACGGTGAAGCTGCCGCCGGACGCCTTCCCGATCTTCACCCCTGAGGAGCACCGGGGTTACCGAGGCGACCGCAACCAGCTTCGCCCGAGCATCGCCGCGGACACCCTCTTCCTCGTCGGCAGCCGCCGCGCCTTCGAACTCGAGAGCGACCAGCTTCGCGACCTCGCCGAGGACGGCCCCGCCCGGATCGGTGAGGCGTGGGGCAGGCACTACTGCGCGGAGATCGGTCTCGGCCCGGCGTTCCTCGTCCACGGGAAAAGCGAGCTGCCCGGCGGCATGCTGCACGTCGTCCTCTGTGAGGACAGCTGAAACCCCGCGCGGCAAAAATGACCTCTTTTCGCGACGCGGCTCTCGTCAGGCTTGCTCTTCCGAATCCGCTTTGGGAGGACACATGGTCTCGAAACCCCGCGTCGCACTGGGAATGCTCGTCTTGGCCGCGCTGGCGGGCGGGCTCCTCGCGTTGCTCATCTCGCTCGACGTGGGCGCGTTCTGGGCCAAGACGCTGCCGCTCGTCTTCCTCGTCGGCGCGGCCACCTTCGCCCAGTCCCTCGGCCTGTTCAACAAGAAGACCAAGAGCTAGGGACCGGTCCCCCCGTTCGCCGTTACCGTCCTGCCGGTGACCGAGCTGGGTGCCTACGTCGAACGCTTCGAGACGAACACGCGCAGCCGCGCGCTCCGGGGTGTGGCCGCGATCGTCATCGGCGTACCGATCTCCGTCGCCGGAGTGCTCCTGTTCGTGATGGCCCAGGAGAGCGGGACCTTCGGCGGGGAGATGTTCATCGGCCTCGTCATCGGCGGCGGGCTGGGGCTGGCGCTGATGGGCGGCTGGGCCTGCTGGCACGCCATCGGCAAACGAGGCGAGACGTTCACCCTGTACGAGCGGGGATTCGTGCACACCTGGCGCAAGTCCACCACCATCGTGCCGTGGATCGCGGTCGAGGCGGCCGTCGACCACAGCAAGAAGAACGTCCTCGCCAAGGCGCTCGGCGGCGACGTCGGCTGCCTCGTCAAGCTCACCGACGGCCGGAAGATCCTCATCAACGGGTTCACCGAGGGCGCCGCCGTGCTGGCTCACGACATCTTCGAAGCCGTCGGACGGCGCACCTGATCGTCCTTTATGGACTAAACGCGCGAAGGCGCGAAGGTCCGGCGGTAGTCCTGCGGGGAAACCCCGACCACCTTGTGGAAATGGTGGCGCAGTAGGGCTCCCGAACCGAAGCCGCACCGGCGCGCGACCTCGTCGATGCCCATCGACGTCTCCTCCAGCAGGGACCTCGCGTGCAGGACCCGCTGCGTGGAAAGCCAGCGATGCGGCGTGGTGCCCGTCTCGGCGACGAACTTGCGGGCGAACGTGCGCTCGGACATCCGCGCACGGCGGGCGAGGTCGGCGACGGGATGTTCGTCGGCGATGGTGTCGAGCATCCAGGTGAGCACCGGCTGGAGGCTGTCACCGGTGCACTCCGGGATCGGCACCTCGACGAACTGACGCTGCCCGCCTTCCCGTTGGGGCGGCACGACCATGCGCCGGGCGATGGCGGTGGCCGCGGCGGAACCGAGTTCGCGCCGGATGAGATGCAGGCAGGCGTCGATGCCGGCGGCCGTGCCCGCGCTGGTGATGATGTCGCCGTCGTCGACGAACAGCACGTCCGGGTCCAGCCGGGCCTGCGGGAACCGCTTCCGGAACCGATCGCTGTGCCGCCAGTGGTTGGTGCACCGCCGTCCGTCGAGCAGTCCCGCGGCGCCCAGCACGAATCCGCCGGTGCAGACCGAAAGCAGCGTGGCACCCCGCGCCGAAACCGCGCGAAGTGTCTCCAGCACCGCGGGCGGATACTCCTCGCGCACGTCGCAGGCTGGGACGACGACGAGGTCCGCGTCTTCGGTCGCCTCGAGGCCGTGCTCCGGGGTCACTTTGACGCCGTGCCCGAGGCTGAGCGGCACGCCCGCCCGCTCCCCGCACACGCGGAAGTCGAGCAGTGGCACACCGTCCTCGGTCCGGTCGTAGCCGAACACCTCGCAGACGACGCCGAACTCGAAGGGGGCGAAGTCGTCCAGCAGCACCACGGCGACGCTCTTCAGCATGCCCCGGAGCATAGCTGGCAGGATTTTGTCGCACAACGACAGAACTGCCACTTCTGGCAGGATGTCGATCGGCGCAAACTTACTGCCATGACCGCAATCATCGTCACCCTCGCCCTGATCGCCCTCGTCACCTACCTGCTGGAGCGCAACCACATCCGGCAAGGCCGCCCGAACGCCGCAGGTGGGGACCCGCTCAGCCGTCCGTTCTGGCGAGGCGGCGCCACCGTCTGAACGCCACCGGGAGCCTGACGATTCGGCGACACGGTGTCACGAGCGACACGTTGCCCGCCTAGACCGCCGATACGGCCCGTATCCGCCGAGGTCAGGCCCACAATTGCCGGTTTAAACCTTTCCGCCCGTATTTTCTGCCGGTTACCAGTTTTCTGGTTAGGGTGCAGTGGTGCAAACGGGTTAACTCGGGCGGAAGGAGATCGCGCCGTCATCGGCGCGGGGCTGAAACATGAGTTCGCAGGACGGTAAACAAGCGGAAGAAGAGGTGGTCGCGGAGTCCGCGACGGACCTCGCCAACGCACCGGACACGACAGGTCCGGGCCACCCGCCCGATGAGCACGTCCCCCTCGACCTCGCCGCCGACCGCCCCGCCGAGACCGACCGCACCGTCTTCGGTATCGCCGCCGCGCTCGCGCTCGCGATCATCGTCTGGGGCGTGCTTTCCCCGGACAGTCTCGCGAGCGTCTCGAAGACCCTGTTGAACGACGCCGTGATCCCTTACGGCGGCTGGGCTTTCGTGCTGACCGCGAGCGGTTTCGTGATCTTCGCGGTCTGCCTGGCGATCAGCCGCTACGGCCGGATCCCGCTGGGCGGGGACAAGGAACTGCCCGAGTTCCGGACGTCGTCGTGGATCGCGATGATGTTCAGCGCCGGCATGGGCATCGGCCTGATGTTCTTCGGCGTGTACGAACCGGTCTCCCACCTCGCGAGCCCGCCCCCGGGCACCGCGGCCCCGAACTCCGACGAAGCCGTCCACACCGCGATGGCGACGACGTTGTTCCACTGGACCGTGCACCCGTGGGCGATCTACGCCGTCGTCGGCCTCGCGATCGCCTACAGCACCTTCCGGAAGGGCCGCAGCCAGCTGATCAGTTCGGTGTTCGCGCCGCTGATCGGCAAGCGGCGCACCGAAGGCCCGCTGGGCAAGGCGATCGACATCATGGCGATCTTCGCCACCCTGTTCGGTTCGGCCGCTTCCCTCGGCCTCGGCGCGCTCCAGGTCGGTGGCGGTATGGGCGCCGTCGGCTGGATCGACAACCCCGGCCGCGGCCTGCTGGTCGCGATCATCGCGATCCTCACCATCGCGTTCATCGCCTCGGCGGTTTCCGGGGTGGCCAAGGGGATCCAGTGGCTGTCCAACATCAACATGGTGCTCGCCGCGGTGCTCGCGGTGTTCGTGCTGGTGGTCGGGCCGACCGTGCTGATCCTCAACATCGTGCCGGGCGCGATCGGCGACTACTTCCGTGAACTGGCGGAGATGTCCGGCCGCACCGGGATGACCGGCGGCGACGAGATGCAGACCTGGCTCGGCGGCTGGACGGTCTTCTACTGGGCTTGGTGGATCTCGTGGACGCCCTTCGTCGGCATGTTCATCGCGCGCATCTCGCGCGGCCGCACCATCCGGCAGTTCATCTTCGGTGTCATCGCGATCCCGAGCGTGGTGAGCCTGATCTGGTTCGCGATCTTCGGCGGCGCGGCGATCAGCAGGCAACGGGCCGGGACGGACATCGCGGGCGCGGGCAGTGCGGAATCGGCGACGTTCAAACTGCTGGAAACCCTGCCGTGGTTCATCCCGATCGCGATCCTGGTGATGCTCCTGGTGTCCATCTTCTTCGTCTCCGGTGCGGACGCGGCGTCGGTGGTCATGGGCACCTTGTCCCAGCGCGGAAGCGTGCATCCGAGCAAGAGCGTCGTCGTCTTCTGGGGCGTGCTCATGGGTGCCGTCGCGGCGGTGATGCTGCTGGTCGGCGGGGACAAGGCGCTGACCGGCCTGCAGAATCTCACGATCCTGATCGCGGTGCCGTTCGTGTTCGTGATGGTCGGGTTGTGCGCATCGGTCTGGAAGGACCTGCGCAACGACCCGCTGATGAAGCAGGAAGACGCGATGATGCTGTCGCTGAAGGAACTGCACGAGGAACGCACCAACGGCCACGGACGCCGTCGCACCATCCTCGGACGCTCGAAGCACCGCACCTGATCCCCGGGTGAGTACATGAAGGCCCCCATCCTTGCGCCTGGGTACAGGATGGGGGCCTTCATGTACTTCAGTGGTGGGCGAACTGGCCGGGCGTGTAGTCGCCGGCGGGCTGCCGGGTGATGACGTTCAGCCGGTTGAAGGCGTTGATGAGCGCGATCTGGGTCACCAGCGCCATGAGCTGCTCGTCGTCGTAGTGCTTGGCGGCCGCTTCCCACGCCTCGTCGGTGACACCGGCGCTGTCGGCGATGCGGCAACCCGCCTCGGTGAGTTCCAGCGCGGCGCGCTCGGCCTCGGTGAAGACCGTCGCCTCCCGCCATGCCGCGATCAGATGCAGCCGGGTCGACGTCTCCCCCGCCGCCGCGGCGTCCTTCGTGTGCATGTCGAGGCAGCCCGAGCAGCCGTTGATCTGGCTGGCCCGGATGTTCACCAGTTCCCTTGTCGCCGCGGGAAGTTCGCTGCCTTCGAGGACCTTGCCCGCCGCGACGAGGTGCTTCACCAGCTTGGGCGCGAGAGCGGTCTTGAAGACTTCCAGCCTTGCCTGCATGGGATTTCTCCTTCTCGTCTGTGTTCACTTACTTCGACGAGGGGGCTTCGAGAGAGGTAACACCCATGGCGGCGAGGAGACGCGGGTCACTCACGGAGTCGATCGCGACGATGCGGCCATCGACGACGGTGCATGCCATCACGCCACCCAGCCTGCCGCGCTTGTCCCAGGTGACCACGCCGGGCTTGCCGCCTACCAGGGCGGGGCGCGAGGTCGCCACGGCACGGGCGCCCCGCTGGGCGCGGATGGCCACCTCGGCCGCGCCCAGTCGCACGATCTCGCCGCGCCGGGTCTGGGAACGCCAGGTGACGTCCGGGTCGAGCGCCCGGAGCAGCCCGTCGAAGTCCCCTTCGCGTGCGGCGGTGAGGAAGGCGTCGACCACGGCGCGCTGCCCCGGTTCGTCCGCCGGACGCTGTCCCCGGACCTTCCGGCGGGCGCGGCTGGCGAGCATCTTGGCCGCGTCCGCGGATTTGCCGAGGATCTCGCCGACCTCGGCGAACGGGACCGCGAACAGGTCGTGCAGGACGAAGGCCAGCCGCTCCGACGGGCCGAGGGTGTCGAGCACCACGAGCAGCGCCAGCCCGACCGATTCGGCGAGCAGGGCGTCTTCTTCCGGCGAGTCGTCGAGGATCACCAGCTCGGGCGGCTCGTCGTAGGAGTCCTCGGGGCGGGTCTTGCGGGAGCGCAGGACGTCGATGCAGACGCGGCCGACGACGGTGGTCAGCCAGCCGGACAGGTTGTCGATCGTGTCGGCGTCCTGGCGGGCCAGCCGCAGCCAGGCCTCCTGGACGGCGTCTTCGGCGTCCGCACGCGAACCGAGCATCCGGTGGGCCACCGCCACCAGGCGGCCGCGCTGCTCCTCGAACGCGCTGGCCAGGGCTTCGCCGGTCATGTCGGTACCTTTCTCACGCCGATCCGTCATGGACATGACGAGTGCGGCGCGAGAAAGGTAACCGAAGACGTGACTCGCGTGATCAGGGCCGTGACTCGCGTGCTTGAAGCCGTAACTCGCGTGCTTGGAGCCGGAACTCACGTGTTCCGCCTCTGAGCACGCGTGTTCCGGCCCTGAGCACGCGAGTTCCGGCCCCAAGCACGGACAAGACCGGCTCAGACGTCCCGGATGGGCGTCTTCACGGTCTTCTTCATGCCGGGGTTCTTCGTCTCCGGCTTCTTCTGCGGCTCCGGTTCGACAACCGGGCCGCCGATGCCCGAGTCGATCGCCGCCGTGACGATCAGGTTCCGCTCGTCGGACGAGATGACCACGCCGTCGAGGAGTTCCTGCGTCACGGCCCGCACGTACGCCACGAACTGGTCGTTCGACGAGTAGTCCGACTCGTCGTCGATCACGTCGTTGATCGTGCAGCCGTTGCCGGTGTCGCGGTTCTCGACCTGGCTGTCCGCCGAGCCGACGAACACGGTGTCCCGGACGTCGGAGTCCGGGCAGGCGTCCGGACCCGGCGGCGCGGCGACGATGGTGAACGCGCCGCCTTGTTCCGCCGAGACGTTGCCCGCCTTGTCCGAAGCGCGGTAGGCCAGCGTGTGCGTGCCGAGCGCGGTCACCTTGACCGGCGCGGTGTACGCCACCCAGGCGCCACCGTCCAGTTTGTACTCGATCTTGTCCACGCCGGACCCGGTGTCCGTCGCGGTCAGGGTGATGGTCGCGTCCTCGATGTAGGACCAGCTTCCGTCCAGATCACCGCTCACCACCACGGAGACGACCGGCGCGGTGCTGTCGTCGCCTTCGACGATGGTGAACGTCGCCGTGCCTTCCGCCGAGACGTTGCCCGCCTTGTCGGTCGCCTTGTAGTTCACCGTGTGCGCGCCGACGACGGTCAGCGCGAGCGGTGCCGAGTACGTCAGCCACGGTCCACCGTCCAATTTGTACTCGACCTTGCCGACACCCGATCCGGCGTCGGTGGCGGTCAGGGTCACGGTCGCCTTGCCGACGTAGTTCCCGGCGGTGTCCTTGGTGCCGGTCACCTCGGCCGTAACTGTCGGCGCCGTGGTGTCACCGCTGACGATCGTGAAGTGCGCCATGCCCTCCGGCGAGACGTTGCCCGCCTTGTCGGACGCACGGTAGTGGACCATGTGCATCCCCGGCGCGGAAACCGCGACCGGAGCGGTGTACGCGGTCCACGCGCCTTCGTCCACTTTGTACTCGACCTTGTCGACGCCGGATCCGGCGTCGGTGGCGGTGAGCTTCACGGTGGCGGTGTCGAGATAGTTCCCCGCACCGTCCTTGGTCCCCGTCACTTCGGAGGTCACCGTCGGCGGCGTGGTGTCACCGGGCTGGCCGGTGACGACGCTGAACGACGACATCCCTTCCGGGGAAACGTTGCCCGCTTTGTCGGAAGCGCGATAGTGGACCATGTGCGAGCCCACGGCGGTGACCGCCACGGGCGCCGTGTACGCGGTCCAGGCACCGCCGTCGAGCTGATACTCGACCTTGTCCACTCCGGACTGGCTGTCCGTGGCGGCCAGGTTCACCGTCGCGGAACCGACGTAGTTCCCGGCGGTGTCCTTGGTGCCGGTCACGTTCGCCGTCACGGTCGGCGGGGTGGTGTCGGAGCCGCCGCCGTCGGTGACGACGAACTCGCCGACCATCTTGCTGTGCCCCTGGATCGTGCAGTAGAAGCGGTACTTCCCCGGGGTCAGCGTCACGGTCGCTTCGTGCTCGCCGTTCTGCTCGTCGTAGGGGTTCGCGACGATGTTGAGGGTGACGTCGTGGTTGTAGCCGGGAGTCGAGGTGTCGAACGTCAGCGTGTGCGACATCGTCGAGCCGAGGGCTTCGGTGTTCTTGAACAGGATCTTGGTCTCGCCCGCCACCGCGGTGGTCGGCGCGCTGAGGTAGTGGTCGGTGCTGTCTCCGGCGGTCCATTCCAGGGTCTGGACGGGTGCGGCGGAGGCGGGTGCGGACGCGCCCGGTAACACCAGGCCGGCTATCGCGAGCGCCGCGGCCAGCAAGGCCACGACGAGGGTTCTTGGGGACATCGCAGGGAAACCTTCCGTACAGGGAGACCGGCCGGGCGCGCGGAATCCACGCGCCCGGCCGGTTTTCGCGCTACAGCTGCCGCACCCGGATGTTGCGGAACTCCATCACGTCGTTGTCGCTGTGGTTCTGCAGACCGATGAACCCGCTGACGAACTGCCGGAAGTCGGTCGACGGGTCACCCGCGCGCGTGGACTGGATGCCCGGCGCGTTCTCGAACTCGTTGATCACGACGCCGTTGCGGCTGATCGTGTACTTCTGCCCGACGACCTTGACCTCGTACTCGTTCCAGGTCCCCTTCGGCTTCACGCCCGCCTGGTCCAGCGGCCGCGGGTCGAAGTTGTAGATCGACCCGGTCTTCTGCGGCTCACCGGTGGCCCCGTCGTACAGCTGGACCTCGTGCCCGCAGTAGATCGCGACCCAGGCCTGCGACGTCTTCGCCGATCCGACCGTGCCGCAGCTGCCCGGCGGACGCTGCTCCAGCGGAGTGCGCGGGTCCGGGAACCGGACGAACACACCGCTGTTGGCGCTGCCGCTCGGCGCGATGTCCTTGAACTGCAGCTTCACCGAGAAGTTGCCGAACTGCCGCGCCGAGTACCACAGCATGCCGAGCCCGCCCGACGGTCGCAGTGACCCGTCCGGCTGGATGGCGAACTGCCCGGACGGCGCCTGCGACCAGTTGCGGAACGATTCGGCCGTGCCGTCGTAGATCGCGTCGTAGCCGGTGACACCCTTGTTGCCGATGGGCGACGCGGCGGCCGCGGCGTTGATCTTGTCCGATTCGGACGCGTTCAGCACGCCGAGGTCGCCGAGGCGGTCCACGGCCTGGGTGACGTGATTGACGAAACCGGCGTGGGAGGTCCACGTGCTCTCGTCGTCGATCATGTCGTCGACAGTGCAGCCGCCACCGGCGTTCCGGTTGGTCACCCCGGTGTCGGTGTCACCGATGGTCACCGTGGCACCGGAATCCGCCACGAAACACCCGACGCTCACCGAGTTCCGCGTGGTCACCGTCTCGCCGTCCGCGTAGGTCACGGTCAGCTTGGCGGTGTAGAGACCCGTGCGCGGGTAGGTGTGCCGCGGGTCGGCCTGGGTCGAGATCGTGCCGTCGCCGAACTCCCACTTGTAGGAGACGCCGCCGGACTTCGACCCGGTGAAGGCCGCGGTGAGCGGCTTGTTCTGCACCATCGTCGACGCCGCCGCCGCGGCCGGGGTGGCCTCGCCGCCGGTGTAGCTGATCTTCAGCAGCTTCTGGTTGTTGTTCACGGTGAAGAAGCCGCCGCCGTAGTCGAGCACGTACAGCGCGCCGTCCGGCCCGAACTTGGCGTCCATCCACTGGTTCAGCTTGGTGTCGCCACCACCGGTCGGGATGATCTGCCGCACGGTCTCGGCGAACACCGGCGGATCCTGCTTCGCGACGCCCGCCGGGTCGACGGTGACCGCGATCCGGTTCTGCCCGTTGCTCTGGTCGCCGATGAACCACTTGTCGTTCCAGTACGACGGCCACGCGACCCCGCTGTTGGCGTTGACCAGTTCGCGGTGGTACGTCGGCCCGGTCATGACCGCCTGGCCGCCGCCCTTGAGGTAGGGCTGCGTGTAGGTGGCCTCGGCCGCGTTGTACGACGGGACGGAGCTGTTGGGGCGGTTGGGGAACACCGGCCCGCCGCCGTCCGGCGAGTACCAGATCATGTTCTTCTTGATCGGCGGCAGGTTCACCAGGCCGGTGTTGCGCGGCGAGGTGTTGACCGGGTTGTCGCAGTCGTACCAGCCGGTGAGCACCGCGGCGTCGGTGCTGCTGCGGTCGCGGTACGGCTGCTTGTTGCCCATGCAGTACGGCCAGCCCTGGTTGCCGGCCTCGGTGATGATGGTGGCGGTCTCGTACTTGGCCGGGCCGAGTTCCGGGCTCGGCGAAGTCGCGTCCGGGCCGACCCAGGCCGCGGTCAGCCAGTTGGTCTTCTTGTCGACTTGCAGACGCGAGATGTTCCGCACGCCCATCACGTAGATCTCGGGCCTGGTCTTGTCGCCGGGGTCGTTGGCCTCGGGGAACAGGTTGCCCGCCGGGTTGGTGTAGGTACCGTCGGCCTCGGGGTGGATCCGCAGGATCTTGCCGTTGAGGTCGTTGGTGTTACCGGCGGTGCGGCGCGCGTCCTGGAACGAGACGCCCTTGTAGTCCTGGGTCCAGTTGTTGCCGGAGTACCCGTTGGAGCCCTGCGACGAGTTGCTGTCACCGGAACCGATGTAGAGGTTCCCGTCCTTGTCGAAGTCCATGCCGCCGCCCGCGTGGCAGCAGCTGTGGACCTGGACGTCCCACGACAGCAGGTCCTTGCGGGTCGCCTGGTCCAGCGTCTGGTTCTTCAGGTCGTAGGTGAACCGCGAGACCGTGCGCTTGCCGATCTGCTTGTCACGGTCGACCGACGCGTGCGGCATCCAGTACGCGTACATGTAGCCGTTCTCGCTGAACTTCGGGTCCAGCACGAGACCGAGGAGGCCTTCCTCGTTCTTGACCAGTTCGTCGCCGCTGCCGCGGTTGCCCATCACCTTCAGCGTGGTGAGCAGCTTCGGCTTCTTGGTGACCGGGTCCCACTGGTGGATCGTGCCGCAGCCGGCGCCGATCTCGGGGTTGCTCCAGTCGTTCGGCGAGGGCACCGTGTTGCCGGCGCAGGCCGCGCGGCCGATGTAGAAGACCCGGCCGTTCGGCGCGATGGTGAGCCCGTGCGGCTCGCCCATCTGGTCCAGCTGGCCGGTCTGGTTGATCCCGGTCAGGCGTTCGACCTTGTAGTTGGCCGCGATGCCCGCCTTGCAGTCACCGCGCACCATGCCGGTGGTCCACTTCAGCGCACCGAGGATGTGGCTGCGGAACTGGGCTTCGCCGTAGCTCGCCTCGGTCCGGCCCATGCCGGTGTAGAAGGAGCGGCCGCCATCGTAGTCGCGGCACCACGAGACCGGGTGGAAGGCGCCGTTCGCGCCGACGCCCGGCTTGTAGGTCGATTCCTCGACCTGCGCGACGGTGTGGACGGTGCCGACCGGGTTGACCTCCCAGTTGAGCCACCGGTCCGTGCGGACCCACTTCTGCGGCAGCCCCGCCGTGATGGGGTTGGCCTTGTCGAGGACGTCGACCGTGGCTTCGGCCGGAGCGTTCTCCGGCGGCGGCGGGGTGTTCGACTGGTCCTTGAACAGCTTGAAGTCGGCCAGCTGGGTGGCCGTCTCACCGGCGTTGGCGGTGATGTTCAGCCGGTAGTTCGCGTACGCCGTCGTGTTGGCGAAGGTGAAGGTCCGGCTCTGGAACCGGTCGGCGAACGCCTCGTTGGTGCGGGTGTCCAGATCGGTCCACGTGGTCCCGTCGTTGGAGCCCTGCAGGGTCCAGCTCTTCGGGTCACGGCCGGCGAAGTCGTTCGCCGAGACGAGCGCGTAGCTGCTCACGGCGACCGGCGCGGCCAGCTTGTAGGCGACCCAGGCGGTGTTCGTGAAGGCCAGCCACTTGGTGTTCTCGTTGTTGTCGGCCAGCTTCTCCTTGCCCTCGTTGGGCGCGTTCTCCGCGCTCGCGGTGACCGAGGCGACCGCTTCCGGGGTGGGACGCGCCCCCACCGGGCGGGCACCGATCAGGCCGGAGAACCACTGCGAACCGTCCTGGGCCCGCGCGGCGTCCGACAGCCCGAGGAAGCCGCCACCCGCCTTCATGTAGTTCTGCAGCGAGGTTTCCTGGTCGCGGTTGAGCGTGATGCCCTGCGCGGAAAGGAAGACGACGCCGCGGTACTTCGCGAGGTTGGCGCCGGTGAACACCGCGGGGTCCGAAGAGGACGACACGGTGATCCCGTTCGCCTGGCCCAGGCTCGCGATCGCGTCCGTGGCGCGCAAGACGGGGTCCTTCTGGTCCGCGGCGGTGCCGTGGAAGACCAGGACGTTGACCGGGACGTTCGTCGCGGCTTCGGCGGTCACCGGGGCGATGGCCAGCGGAAGCCCGGAGGTGACGACGGCGCCGACCGCCAGCGCGGCCAGTGACCGTCTGCGGAGCCTGCGTTGGGAAAAGACTCGTCTCAAGTTCTCGCTCCTTTCAAGTCTAGTGGTGGGTGTGCGCCGAGGCGCCGGTTGCGTTGGGCGCGGCCGTGGTTCCGTGCTGATGTCCCTTGAAGCGGTCGATCGCCTCCTGGGCGCCCGCGGGCATCCCGCCGTCGGCGTTGCGGACCAGGAACACCCCGGACATGCCGTCGTCCGAGTGCTGCTGGACGTGGCAGTGGTACATCCACGCGCCCGGCCCGACACCGTCACCGGCGATCACCTGGAACCCGAAGGAGTTGCCGGGGTCCAGGGTCTTGTTGTCGAGGATCGGGGCGTTGTCGGTCGCGCTGGTGAGCATGCCGGTGCGGGTGTCCGCCCAGCGGTGCGCGTGCAGGTGGAAGGTGTGCATCAGGTTGCCGTGCCCGATGCAGATGAACTCGACGCGTTCGCCGAGGTTCGCCTCGAAGATCGGGGTGTTCGGGGCGACCTGGTGGTTGATCCACATTTCGGTGAACACCACGGTGAACTGCTTGCTGGGCAAGAGATCCCCGCGCTTGCGCACGATCAGGCCGCCGTAGAGGCCCTTCATCAGGCCCACGGTGCCGTGGTCGCCGCCGAACGCGTGGTCGTGGTAGTGCCAGTACCCCGCGCTGCCGGGCATCCAGAAACCGTTGGCCGCCTGGTAAGCCGTCCGCGTCTTCCAGGTGTAGGTCTTGGTTTCGTAGGGCTTGTTGAAGGAGTCGTTGAACGGCGAGCCGTCGGACTTGGTGTCGTAGTTGACGCCGTGCGGGTGGATCGAAAGGCGCTGGTCGGTGTTGTTGACCAGCTCGATCACCAGCGTGTCGCCCTCGTAGCACTCCAGGAGCGGCCCGGGGATCGTCGGCTTGCCGGGTTCGAGCCCGTACCCGACCCGGGTCGAGCCGGGAACGTAGTCGGCGTACACGGTGATGTTGCGGGTCATCCCCGCCGCCGCGGCCGGTGACGAACCGGCGCTCGCCGACACCACGACCGGGGCGATGACCCCGGCCGCGGTGCCCGCGAGCATCGATCTGCGGGACAGCCCGCGTTTGTTCTTGTCCATTGTGGATTCCCCAGCTAGAAGCGAACGTTACGGAGATAGGTGAATCCGGTCTGGGCGGTGCTCAGGGGATCCGTGGGGTTGTCGTGCTCGACGATGTACTCGTGCAGATGCGGGCGGGTGCACCCGAAGATGCGGGGGAAGTCGATGACACCCTTTCCGGGGTCGACCATCTTCCCGTCCGCCGTCCGGTCCTTGACGTGGTACTGCACCACGCGCGGGAAGTGCTGGCGATAAAGGGAAATCGGGTCGACACCGCCTTCGACCGCCCAGAACAGGTCGATCTCCAGGTGCACGTAACGCGGGTTGGTGCCCCTGGTGAGCACGTCGTACGGGCGCACGCCGTCGATGGGCGCGAACTCGTGCGCGTGGTTGTGGTAGCCGAGCGGGATCCCCGCCTGGCGGAACTTCCGCGCCGCCGTGTCGAGCCGTCCGGCGAACTGCTTCCAGCCGTCGATGGTGTCGAAGGCCGCGAACGGCACGTTGGCCCTGGTGTTCCCGAGGACCTTCGCGTCGGCGATGGTCTTGTCGAGGTCACCGTCGATGCCGACGTGCGTGGACGTCGCCTTGATGTGGTTCTTGTCCAGCAGGCCGCGGAACTCCTGCGCCGTGCGGCCGTAGGTCCCGGCCAGTTCGACCTTCCGGTAGCCGATGTCCGCCAGCGCGGACAGGGTTCCCGGCAGATCGGCCTGCAACGCGGTGCGCAGGGAGTAGAGCTGGATGCTGATCTTGTCCACCGGGACCCGGCCCCGACCGTGGTGGCCGGATCCCTCGGTGGCGGCAGTGGCCACGCTCGGCAGGGCTACCGCCGCGCCGACCGCGACCGCCGCCGTCGCGGCGCCCCGGAGTAGCGACCGTCGAGAGTGGAACCGCTCAGCTTCTTCACCGCACATGAAACCGCCCTCACTTCTGGTTGCTGAAAGCCGCGTCGAAGGCCGCCGACGGCTTGTCGAACAGGAGCCCCCGCAGATAGGTCACGGCTTCCGCCGCGCCCCGGAGCCGGTCCATGCCGGCGTCCTCCCACTCCACCGAGATCGGACCGGCGTAGCCGATCGAATTCAGTGCGCGGAAACAGTCCTCCCAAGGCACGTCGCCGTGCCCGGTCGAAACGAAGTCCCAGCCGCGTCGGGGATCTCCCCAGGGGAGATGCGAGCCGAGCCTTCCGTTCCGTCCGTCGAACCGTTTCCTGGTGTCCTTGCAGTCCACGTGGTAGATCCGGTCGGCGAAATCGAGGATGAAACCGACCGGGTCGAGGTCCTGCCAGATGAAATGCGAAGGATCCCAATTCAGCCCGAATGCCGGACGGTCGCCGACAGCTTCGAGCGCACGTTTCGTCGTCCAGTAGTCGTAAGCGATCTCCGAGGGATGCACCTCGTGCGCGAACCGCACGCCGACCTCGTCGAAGACGTCGAGGATCGGGTTCCAGCGGTCGGCGAAGTCGGTGTAGCCCTCGTCGATGACCGCCTGCGAGACCGGCGGGAACATCGCGACGTACTTCCAGGTCTTCGAACCGGTGAAGCCGATCACCGTGTCCACACCGAGTTTCGCCGCCGCGCGGGCGGTGTCGGCCATCTCCTTCGCGGCCCGCTGCCGGACGCCTTCCGGCTCACCGTCGCCCCACACCCTCGAAGGAATGATGGCCCGGTGGCGTTCGTCGATCGGGTCGTCACAGATGGCCTGTCCGACGAGGTGGTTGGAGATCGCCCACACCTTGAGGCCGTGCTCGGCGAGCAGCTTGAGGCGGCCGGGCACATAGTCCTCTTCGGACAGTGCGCGGTCGACCTCGAAGTGGTCGCCGGAACACGCGATCTCGAGGCCGTCGTAGCCCCATTCACTGGCCAGCCTGCACACCTCGGTGAACGGGAGATCCGCCCACTGACCGGTGAACAGGGTGATCGGACGGCTCATCAGTTCTCCTCGAAGGTGATCGCGTCGACGTCGAACAAGCCGCCGGAACCGCCCTTGAACACGAGGAACAAGGAGCCGGTGCCGCCGGGGTCGGTGATGGCGGAGGCCGGGATGTCGGCATAGGTGTCCCAGCCGCCGGTGTTGGCGACGGTGACCGTCTGGACCAGCGGCCCGTCCACCGCGCCCGAGCGGACCTCGATCGTCCCGCCCGCGCCGCCGGACGAGACCCGGTAGCCGATGCCGCGGACGCCGACGAGGTTCACCGGGTCGAACTTGATCCAGTCCCCGGATTCGATGTGGCCGACACGTTTGCCGCCACTGGCGCCGGCGTGCCCGACGACCTCGATCCCGCTGGACTGGGTGTAGAACTCCGCCTGCTTCAACTTGGGCTGCAGGATGGACTCCGCGTCGCCGGTGAGCGCGGGAACGCCGTTGCCGCCGTTGTCGGTGTAGCTGGCGTTGATGACGCCGAAGACGTTGGCGTCCGCGCCATGTCCTTCGTCGGCGGGTGTGGCGATGGTGCCCTCACAGCCCGTCGCGCGGCTCAGCGGATGCCCGTGTCCCTCGTGACCGAGGATGTACTCGACGGTCACCTTCGAGCAGTCGATCGGGTTGTCCTCGGCGTCGGTCACCTCGACCTTGAACGGGACCATGTCGCCGAAGCTGAACACGCTGCCGTTGACCGGCGTCTTCAGCGTGACCACCGGCGCGGTGTTGCCGACCGTGACCACCACGCTCGCCGAGCCGGTCAGCCCGGTGGAGTCGGTGACGGACAGCTTCGCCGTGTACTGGCCGTTCGCGCTGTAGGTGTGGGAGACCGGGGCGGCTTCGGTGGAGTCGGTGGTGCCGTTCCCGTCGAAGTCCCAGGCGTAGGTGAGCGCGCCGCCGTCGGGGTCGTTCGTCCCGGCCGGGTCGAACTTGACCGTGAGCGGTGCCTGGCCGGACGTCTTGTCCGCGGTCACCTGGGCGACCGGGGTCTTGCGTCCCTTGGTGTAGTCGACGCGGTAGACGGCGGATTCCTTGCTGCCGCCGAAGTAGCCGGTGCCGTAGTCGAGGACGTAGAGCGCGCCGTCCGGGCCGAACTCGATGTTCATCGGGCGGACGAGGTCCATCGAGTCGAAGAACGGCTTGATGGCGCCGCGTTCCCCGTTCTTGCCGACGGTGATCTCCTTGATCCAGCCGCGTTCCCATTCGTAGGCGAAGGTCTTGCCGTTGAAGTACTCCGGGAACTTGGTCTGCGACGGGTTCTTCGCGTCGTACTGGTAGACCGGACCGCCCATCGGGGACTCGGGGCCGGTGCCGAACTCGGGCAGCGAGCCGCCGTCGTAGGGGATCCACGCTTTCTCGACCGGCGGCAGGTCGGTCAGCCCGGTGTTGCGCGGGCTGGTGTTCTTCGGCTTGGCGCAGTCGAAGGCCGCGCCGGACTGCTTGGTCGCGAAGTCGTAGTCGATGAACGGCTGGTTGTCCCCGATGCAGTACGGCCAGCCGAAGTTGCCGGGCTTCTTGATCAGGTTGAATTCGACCGTGCCGCCGGGACCGCGCTTGGGGTCGGCCGCGCCGGCGTCGGGGCCGTAGTCGGCGAGGTGGATCCAGCCGGTCTTGCGGTCGACGGCGAACCGGAACGGGTTCCGGAAGCCCATCGCGTAGATCTCGGGCTTGGTCTTGGCCTTGCCCTTCGGGAAGAGGTTGCCCTTGGGGACGGTGTACTTCCCGTTCGCTCCGACCTTGATCCGCAGCACCTTGCCGCGCAGGTCGTTGGTGTTGCCGGAGCTGCGCTGGGCGTCGTACACCGGGTTGCGGTCGGCGCGCTCGTCGATCGGGGTGAAGCCGTCGGAGGAGAACGGGTTGGAATCGTCCCCTGTGGACAGATAGAGGTTGCCCTGCGCGTCGAAGTCGATCTCACCGCCCGCGTGGCAGCAGATACCGCGTTCGGCCGGGACCTGGAGGATCTTCTGCTCGCTCGCGAGGTCGAGCTTGGTGTCGGTGCCCAGCTTGAACCGCGAGAGCTGGTTGTAGCCCTTGAACGGTTCGAAGTCCGCCGGGGTGCCGTTCTCCGGTGCGTCACCGGCCGGGGTGTTCAGTTTCGGCGCGTAGTACAGGTAGACCCAGCGGTTCTTGGCGAAGTCCGGGTCGATGGCGACACCCTGGAGGCCGTCCTCGTCGTGGTTGTAGACCGGGATCTGCCCGGCCAGCGAAGTCGTCGCCGACGAGCTGGTGTACCAGACGCGGCCGTCGCGCGAGGTGTGCAAGACGTCGCGGTTGGGCAGCACCGACAGCGCGATCGGCTCGCCGGTCTTCTCCTCACCCTTCGCCAGGGTGATCTGGTCGAAGTCCGCGTCGACCGGGTCTTCCTGGGTCTTCTCGGCGCAGCCCGCCTCGCTCAGTTTGGTGGCGTACTTGATGCCACCGGCGAGATGCTTGAGGAAGGCCGGTTCGGCATAGGACTCCTTGGTGTGCCCGCCGCCGGTGTACCAGGAACGGCCGCCGGAGTTCTCGTGGCACCAGGCGATCGGGTGATCGCCCATCGCGCCGTCACCGGGCTGGTAGCTCTTCTCGTCCAGGCTGGCGAGGACGTTGACCTTGCTCCGCGGGTTCGAGCGGTAGTTGTACCACTCGTCGGTGCGCGGCCAGGTCTCCGGAAGGTCCACAGTGGACACATGGCCATGGTCCTCGACCTTGACGTTCGCCTGCTGGATCTGCGGGTGGGACTTGAAGTACGCCCCGACCAGGTCGCCGTACCAGGGCCAGTCGTATTCGGTGTCGGAGGCGGCGTGCACGCCCACGTACCCGCCGCCTCCCTTCACATACCGCTCGAACGCGGCCTGCTGGTCCGCGTTCAGCACGTCACCGGTGGTGGAAAGCCAGACGACGGCGTTGAAGCGCTTGAGGTTCGCGTCGGTGAAGGCCGCCGCATCCTCGGTCGCCTCGACGCCGAAGTGGTTCTGCGCCCCCAGATCCTTGATCGCCTTGATCCCGTCGGGGATCGAATCGTGGCGGAAGCCCGCGGTCTTGGAGAACACGAGCACCGTCGCCGCTTCGTGCGCCGATGCGGAGTGCACCGGTAGCGCGACGCCTGTCAGAGCCGTGACCATGGCTGTGACGAGCACACCCAGTCGTCGTTTCGAAGACATAGCAGTAGCGATCCTTTCGATGAGCGGCGGCGATCAAGGAAGGGGATGCGGGTGGAGAACGCCTTTCTGTGCGGTGAGGTGAAGTGGGTGGGGAGGGGGCGGGTGAGTGGTGGGTCGGGGTGGTCGTGAGTGGTAAGTGCCGTTCTAACGTCACTTACCACTCACGACCCACCGGACCGAGGACCTCCTCTACTTCAATCCCTGCAGGGACAACAACAGCGGGTGGACATCGGTCGCCCCGACGCGACCGGACGGGGAGAAGGCCGGGTCCGAGCACAGCAGCACCGGACCGTCCTCGCCTGCATCCGGCAGCCGTCCGTGCGAGCCGCGCACCCACCGCGGATCGGTCGGGACGACGTCCATCGCGTACCGCAGCCCGGCGAACTTCTTGGCCAGGTTCAGCCCGGCCCGCGCCTTGGCGAACTTGTCCTCCGGGTCGAAGAACAGTTCGGCGGGGTCGTAGCCCGGCTTGCGGTGGATCTCGACGCCACGCGCGAAGTCGGGCTTCCGCTCGTCGTCGAGCCAGTAGTAGTAGGTGAACCACGAGTCCGGCTCGGCGACCGCGACGAGTTCGCCGGCGCGTTCATGGTCGATCCCGTAACGGGCCTGCGCCTCGCGGTCGAGGACCTCGTCGACACCGGTCAGCTCGCCGACGATGGACCGCACCCGCTCCACATCGGCGGAGTCGCGGACGTAGACGTGCGCGACCTGGTGATCGGCGACGGCGAAAGCGCGCGACGCCCACGGGTCGAGGTACTCCATCCCCGCCTGGGTGTAGACCTCCAGCAGGCCCTCGCGCCGCAGCGCCCGGTTGATGTCGACAGGCCGGTGCACGTTCGTGATCCCGTACTCGCTGAGCGCGACCACGGTCGCCCCGGCGTTGCGGGCGTCGTCGAGCAGCGGCGCGAGCGCGTTGTCCAGCTCCCGCGCGGCTTTCCGAGCCTGCGGCCCATCGGGGCCGAACCGCTGCAAGTCGTAGTCCAGGTGCGGGACGTAGGTCAGCAGCAGATCGGGTCGCTTCTCCCGCAAGATCTGCCGCGAAGCACCGATGACCCACTCGCTCGACTTGAGCGACGCCGTCGGGCCCCAGTACTGGAAGAGCGGGAACTCCCCCAGCGCGCCGGTCAGCTGATCGTGCAGCTCGGGCGGCCGCACGTAGGCGTCCGGCGACTTGCGGCCGTCGGCGTGGTAGATCGGCCGCGGGGTCACCGTGACGTCGGTGCTCATCCCCATCGCGTACCACCAGCAGACGTTCGCCGAGGTGTACCCGGGGTGCGCCGCCCGCGCGGTCTCCCACAGCTTCTCGCCGCCGACCAGCCGGTTGTGCTGACGCCACAGGAAGATCTCGCCGAGTTCGCGGAAGTACCAGCCGTTGCCGACGATCCCGTGCTGCGCGGGCATGAGCCCGGTGAGGAACGTCGACTGCGCGCTGCACGTGACGGCGGGCAGCACCGTGCCCAGTTCGGCCTGCCAGCCGTCTTTCGCGACGGCGGACAGCTTCGGCATGTCGCGCAACGCCTTCGGGGTCAGCCCGACGACGTCGATGACGACCAGCGGCTTCATGCGGAAACCCCTTCCGAGACCAGATTCGCCTGTGCCCACTCGAGTTCGGCGGCGATCCCGCCCACGAGGTCGCCCGCGTCCGGGAGCACGCTCCAGGTGTAGGTCTCGACCTCGATGTGCGGTTCGCCGGGCAGTCCGGCGGCGACGGCGCGCAGGACGTCCGTCGTGGTGGCCAGCGGCGCGGCCGGGGCCTGGTGCAGCGGCATGTGGAAGTGCACGCGCCACGGGCCTTCTCCCGGTAATTCTCGCCATGCCTCGGGCAGGTCGTCCGCCTTGTGCACGGCGCCTCCCGAAAGCTCGCGGACCTGGTGCAGGTAACGAGGTTCGGCGAACGCCGCCAAGGCTTCCCGCGCCTCGGCCGGCTTTTCGACGTGCAGCGCGGCGGAAGCCTGCACCTTGACGATGTCCACCTCGGACTCGGCGATCGCCTTGAGCGTCTCCGCCGGGTCGGCGAACGACACCGCGAGGTGACAGGTGTCCAGGCACAGCCCGACGTACTCCGGGTCGACGCGGCCGGACAGCCAGCCGAGCGCGTCGGCGACGGTGTCGAGCACGCAGCCGGGTTCGGGTTCGACGGCCAGCCGAATCGGCCGGTCACCGGTGGCCCGGATCGCGCGGACGACCTGTTCGAAGGCGACGGCCGCGCTGTGGTCGTCGTGCTCGCTCCACGGTTCACGCCAAGCCAACGGCAGTGTGGAGATACTGCCGTAAGTGGCGTCTTCGGCCAGCAGATCGGAAAGCACCGTGACACAGTCGATCGTGTAAGCCGCCCGCTCCGACTGAGTCCACTCAGGACGGTAGACGGCGTGCTTGACGACCTCGTCGTGGAACCCGCCGTACGGGAACGCGTTCAACGTGTAGACGGACAGCCCGCGGGCGTCGAGCTCGGAACGGAAGACCTTGCGCGCCTGAGGATCGTCGGCGAGCCCACGCGCGACAGGCGCGGAGAGCCACAGCCCGACGCCGAGTTTGTCCGCGCCCAGCCGCTCACGCACCGGGAGCGCGTACCGCTCCAGCTGCGCGACGATGCCTTCGACGTCCTCGGCGGGGTGAACGTTCGTGCAGTACGAGATCATTTGCGGGCACCTCGCAGGACCGAGTTGCCCTCGAACGTCACGGCTTCGCCCGTGAACCCCGGCAGCGGTTCGAGGGTGAGCCGTCCACTTTGGTCGTAGAAGTCGACAGGGTTCTGCCACAGCACCTTGTCGACGTCGGCCTCGGTGAAGCCGCCGTCGAGCATCGCCTGCCCGGTCTTGGCGGTCTTCAGCGGATCGGACCGGCCCCAGTCCGCGGCCGAGTTGACGATCATTTTCTCCAGCCCGTACTGGCGCAGGATCTCGACCATCCGGTGCTCGTCCATCTTGGTGTCCGGGTAGATGGAGAAACCCATCCAGGCGCCGGAATCCTTGACCAGTTTGACGGTGACCTCGTTGAGGTGGTCGACGATGACGCGCTCCGGCGCGATCCCCGACTCCCGGACGACGTCGAGGGTGCGCTTGGTGCCCTCCAGTTTGTCGCGGTGCGGGGTGTGCACCATCACCGGAAGGTCGTGCTCCAGCGCCATCGCCAACTGCCGCGCGAAGACCTCGTCCTCTTCCTTGGTCATCGAGTCGTAGCCGACCTCGCCGACCGCGACCACGCCGTCCTTGGCCAGGTACCTCGGGAGGACGTCGAGCACCTCGCGACAGCGGGGATCGTTGGCTTCCTTGGGGTTCAGCGCGATCGTGCAGTGGTGCCGGATGCCGAACTGGGCGGCGCGGAACCGTTCCCAGCCGATGAGCGCGTCGAAGTAGTCGGTGTACGAGCCGACGCTGGTGCGCGGCTGCCCGAGCCAGAACGCGGGTTCGACCAGCGCGCGGACACCGGCCGCGTACATGGCTTCGTAGTCGTCGGTGGTCCGGGAGGACATGTGGATGTGGGGATCGAAGATGCGCATCGGCTCAGTTCTCCTTGAGCAATTCGAGGGCGTCGGCGGGAACGTCACGTCCGGCCGCCCTGCGTTCGTCGGCGAAATCGGCGAGCATCCGCTTCAGCTCGTCGTCCGCGCGGGCGTCCAGATCCGCGACGGCGGCCAGCGGCACACCGACGAAGACGCATTTGAGGACGCCGTGGCGCCAGGCGTGGTCGTCCAGGAACCGGGCGAAGGCCCCCATGGCGGCGGCGACCAGCCTGATGTCGTTGGCGCGCAAGGCGTCTTCGATCAGCTTGATCCCGGCATCGGTGACTTCGGGGCCCGGGGACTCCAGCGCGGCGAGCGCCCGCAGGACCCCGCGCCGCTCGGCGTCGTCGCCGAACCGGTAGAGATCGCGCAGTTCCGTGGCGAGCGCCGCGTCGTCGAGGACGTCGGCCAGGACCGTCACGAGCCGGACGCGCGCCCGGTCGTCGACGGTGCCGTGGACCAGGCCCCGCGGATCGGTGTCCGGCCGCAGCGCCGCCCGGCCGACCTCGCGGCCGACGGCCGGGAAGAGCGCGCCGATCACCGACGGCTTCTCCCGGATCCGCCGTTCCGCCTTGGCCGACCACGTTTGCGGCATAGCGGCGGTGAGCGCCTCGAAGGCCCGGCGCGCGGTGTCCGGCGCGGCGTGACTGTGCCGGGGCAATTCGACCGCGGCCAGCCCGGTATAGCCGATCTCCGCCAGCGCGGAGAGCGTCCCGGGCAGGTCCAGATGCCCGTCGCCGAACTCCAGATGCTCGTGGACCCGCGGCAGCATGTCGTCCAGCTGGACGTTCCACAGCAGCGGGCCGGCGAGGCGGACGCACTCGGCCGCGTTGACCGGCTCGACCGCGACGCAGTGCCCGACGTCGAGCGTGACGCCGAACAGCTCCGGCTCGCCGAGCTCCTTGCGCAGGTCCAGGACCTGGCTCAGATGCTGCACGAGGTGCCCGGGCTCGGGCTCCATGGCCAGTCGTACCTTCAGCCGGTCCGCGTGCTCCAGGACCGCCGCGACGCCGTCACGCAGCCGAGACCAGGCGACCTCTGTGTCCACAGTGGACACCCCGGACCAGAAGGAGACGCAGTCCGCGCCGAGATCCCCGGCGATCTGCAGCGCCCTCGCCAGGAAGTCGATCCGCCGCGCGGGGTCGTCCGAGAGCAGCGTCGGCGAGTGCTTGCGCCACGGGTCGAGCAGGTAGCGCGCGCCCGTCTCGACGACGACCCGGTTCAGGCCGAGCGACGAAAGCCGGGAGGCCACGTAATCGACCTGTCGCGCCAGATCGTCGGCGAACGGGTCGAGATGGTCGTGGTCCAGGGTCAGTGCCACCCCGGTGTACCCGAGGTCGGCGATGATCGCCAGCGCGTCGTCGAGGCGGTGGTTGGAGAAGCCGTTGGTGCCGTATCCGAGGTGAAAACTCATGTGGGGCTCACCTTCCTCGACAGCTTGCGGGCGATCGGGAGCGCGGCCGCGACCAGCACGGCCCCCAGCACCGAGCCCTTGGCCGTGACAGCCGCCTGGAGCGGCACCATGCCGTGGATGCCGGACTTGGTCGCCGAGCGGACGGACTTCGCCGACGGGTCGCGGACGGCGTCCGCCTGGGCCCGGCCGACCAGGCCCGCGTAGCCCGAACCGGCGGCCATCGAGGCCGCGCGATGCCAGCCTCCCCGCGCCGGTCCGGTCAATGCCAACGTTGTCGCCACACAGCTGGTAGTCAGAGCGGCACGGGCTGTCGCCGGGTTCGCGCCGTGGACCTCCCCGGTGGACAGGGCCGTGACGCCGAGCGTGTGGACGCCCACCGCCGCCGCGGCGGTGAGCGCACGGCGGGTTTCAAGTCCCGCGCCGAGCAGGACGTCGAGCGTGCGGCAGGCCGCCATCGCGACCGGCCCGGCCGGGGTCGGCTTGAGCACGGTGTCGTAGGCCCAGACCGAGGCTGCCAGCGGGACCGCGACCCGCATCGCCCGGCGTCCGCCGCCGAGCGCGGCCAGGCCCAGCCCCGCCGCGGTCAGCGCGGCGCCGGCGGGGGAGATCGGAAGAGC
>NZ_NMQT01000016.1 GCF_002234405.1 Amycolatopsis thailandensis
GCGTTCCTCCCCGCCGACCACGCCGGTCTCCCCCAGCAGCAACGCCGTGGCGGTGGCACCCAGCCCGGCCGCGTCCGAACCGGCGCGGCCCGCCAGCCCGAGCAGCGCCGCCCCGACCGACAGGATCGAGCGGTCCGCGCCGTCGAACCGCGCGACCCGGCCGACCACGACCAGATGCGACGCCGTCGCCTGCGGGTACACCGGCTGCGCGACGACGGGCGTGCCGTCGGCCAGTTCCGTCGTCGCGCTGCGGATCCCCCGGCCCGCCCGCAGCGTGGCGACGAGTTCCCGGACCTCGGCGGGCAGCGGCGACGGCGCCCCGTGCTCGGCGGCGAGGACGTCGCCGACGCCGACCAGCGCCACCCAGGCCCCCAGCCGCCCGGCCAGCGCGCTCGCCAGTTCGCCGAGTCCGTCACCGGCCGCCCTGGTCAGCGCCTCGCGCGCGACCGCGATCCGCCGCTGTTCCCGCTGCCCGGCCTCGGCGAGCGCGACCGACACCGCCCGGCTGATCGCCAGGAACGGTGTCCGCGGCTGGACGATCAGCAGCGGGAGGCCGTGCCGGGCACACGCGGTCCGCAGCGAAGACGGCAACGTCTCGTAGGCGCCGGGGGTGAGCCCGAACCCCAGCGCGGAGATCCCGCTGCCGGCCAGCCGCCGGACGTAGAGGTCGACTTCGGAAGGCTCCGAGGGCAGGTTCACCCCGGCGGTGAGCAGCAGTTCCGCCCCGAGGAGGTACGGCGCTGGGTCCCGCAGCTCGCTGACGTGCGCCCAGCGCACCGGGGCGTCGAGCGCGCCCGGGCGCAGGGTCTCCACGACCGGGTCGAGTGCCAGTTCCGGGTTGCCGACCACGGCCCGTAACGGGACATTCACATCCGAGTCGAGCGGATCGTGGGTTCGGGTCATTCCATCCTCATTCGCGCCGGAGTTCGGATGGATCATCCCATGTCGTTCAAGGTGCGAACGAACCTACGGTGGCCCGAAGCGAACAAAGCCCCAAGTCAAGGAGGACACCGTGGCCGGTGACTACGCGGTGATCGCGCTCTACATAGCGGGCATGATCGGGGTCGGCTGGTTCGGGCTGCGGCTCGCCAAGACCAAGTCCGACTACCTGGTCGCGGGCCGTCGCCTCGGCTGGTTCATGTACTCGGGCACGATGTCCGCGGTGGTCCTCGGCGGCGCTTCGACGGTCGGCGGCGTGAAGCTCGGCTACACCTACGGCATCTCCGGCGCCTGGCTCGTGATCGCGATCGGCGTCGGCATCCTGGTCCTCCACACGCTGTTCGCGCGACGGCTGGTGAAGCTGCGCGTCTACACCGTCGGCGAGATGCTCGACCTGCGCTACGGCGGCTCCACGAGCGCCATCTCCGGCGTCGTCATGTGGGGCTACACGCTGATGCTGACCGTCACCTCGACGCTGGCGTTCGCCACCATCTTCAAGGTCCTCTTCACCGTGCCGAGCTGGGCGGGCATCGCCATCGGCGGGTCGATCGTGGTGCTCTACTCGGTGCTCGGCGGCATGTGGTCGATCACGCTGACCGACATCGTCCAGTTCGTCATCAAGACCATCGGCATCCTGCTGATCCTGCTGCCGGTCTCGATCGTCTCGGCCGGTGGCTTCGACGGGATGGCCGCACGGCTGGACGAGAGCTACTTCGAGCTGACCGCCATCGGCGGCGACACGATCTTCACCTACTTCCTCATCTACAGCTTCGGGCTTCTGATCGGCCAGGACATCTGGCAGCGCGTGTTCACCGCCCGCACGCCCGGCATCGCCACCGGCGGCGGCGTCATCTCCGGCGTCTACTGCCTGGTCTACGGCCTCGCCGGCGCGCTGATCGGCACCGCGGCCAAGGCGCTGTACCCGAACCTCGCCAGCGCGCAGGACGCGTTCGCGACCATCGTCGAAGACCAGCTGCCCGCCGGGATCCGCGGCCTGGTGCTCGCGGCGGCGCTGTCGGCGATGATGTCGACCGCGAGCGGCGCGCTCATCGCCTGCTCCACGGTCAGCACGTCGGACCTGCTTTCCAAGCTGGGCCTCAAAAAAGCGGTCAACGAGGTCGCGCGGAACCGGGTCACCACGCTGGTCCTCGGCCTCGTCGCGATCGGCATCGCGATGATCGTGGACGACGTCGTCAACGCGCTGACCATCGCCTACGACATCCTCGTCGGCGGCCTGCTGGTCGCGATCATCGGCGGACTGGCGTGGAAACGCGGCACCCGTCAAGGCGCGCTCGCGTCGATGGTCGTCGGTACCGTCGTGGTCATCACGTTCATGTTCGTCGACGGCGTCGAGGCCAACAGCCCGATCTACTGGGGCCTCGGCTCGAGCCTGGCGGTGTACCTGGTGGTCAGCTTCCTCACCCCGCGCACCTCGGACGAAATCCTCACCGTGTGGACCCGCCGCCTGAACGGCAGCGCGGTCGCCGAAGAAGAAGAGGCGAAACTCGCCGCTTCGAAGTCCTGAAACCATCCAAAGGAGAAACAGTGGCTGAGCAAAGCCCGATCGGACCCGTCGACTCTTCGAGGGTGCCCCGGTTCGCCGGTTTCGCGACCTTCGCGAGGCTGCCGCGGCTCGATCAGGTCGAGCACGCGGACGTCGCCGTCGTCGGGGTGCCGTTCGACGCCGGGGTGTCCTACCGCCCCGGCGCGCGCTTCGGCCCCGCCGCGCTCCGTGAGGCCAGCCGGCTCCTTCGCCCGTATCACCCGGAACTCGACGTTTCGCCGTTCGCCGAAACGCAGGTCGTCGACGCCGGGGACATCGCGCTCAACCCGTTCAACATCGGCGAGGCGATCGAGACCCTGCAGGACGAGGCCGAGGCGCTGACCGCGGGCGGGACGCGGCTGGTGACCGTCGGCGGCGACCACACGATCGCGCTGCCGCTGCTGCGGGCGGCGGCGAAGAAGCACGGACCGGTGGCGCTGCTGCACTTCGACGCGCACCTCGACACCTGGGACACCTACTTCGGCGAGCCGTACACGCACGGCACCCCGTTCCGGCGGGCGTCCGAGGAAGGCCTCCTCGACACCGAAGCGCTGTCCCACGTCGGCACGCGCGGCCCGCTGTACGGCAAGCGGGATCTGGAAGAGGACCGCCGTCTCGGATTCGGCATCGTCACCTCCGGCGACGTCATGCGCCGCGGGGTCGCCGAGACCGTCGACGCGCTGCGCCAGCGCATCGGCGGCCGCCCGCTCTACATCTCGGTCGACATCGACGTGCTCGACCCGGCGCACGCGCCGGGTACCGGCACCCCCGAAGCGGGCGGGATGACCAGCCGCGAACTGCTGGAGATCCTGCGCGGGCTGCGGGACTGCAACCTCGTCGGAGCGGATGTCGTCGAGCTGGCCCCGGCTTACGATCATGCCGAGATCACCGCCATCGCGGCTTCCCACGTCGCCTACGACCTGGTGAGCCTGCTCAGTTTGGGGAAGGGCGCATGACCAGCACTGAACGGATAGGCGGCGACGTAGTCGTCGAAACCCTCCACGCGCTCGGCGCGGACACCGTGTTCGGCCTGCCCGGCCAGCACGCGCTCGGCCTGTTCGAAGCGTTGCGGCGCACGGACGACCTGCGTGTCATCAGCTCGCGGGTGGAGAACAACCTGGCGTTCGCGGCCGACGGGCACGCTCGTGCCCGGCTCGCGGCGGACCCCGAGGGCCCGGTCCCGGTGACGCCGATGATCGTGTCGACCGGCCCCGGCGCGCTGCTGACTTTGGCTTCACTGCAGGAATCCCGGGCGGCGTCGGTCCCGGTGCTCGGGATCTCCAGCCAGATCCCGGTCGCCGGGCTCGGCGGCGGACGGCACGGGTACCTGCACGAATTGCCCGATCAGCAGGCCAGTTTCCGCGATGTGGTGAAGTCGGTGCACGTAGTGCGCACCGTCAGCCAGATCCCGACGGCGTTGCGCGAGGCGTGGGAATCGGCGGCGACAGCGCCGTACGGCCCGGTGTGGGTCGAAATCCCGCAGGACATCCTGCTGGCGACGACGGATCTGCCGCAGATCACCTCGGTGACGGCGCGGCCCGCTCCGCTCGCCCCGTTGCCGGAACTCGTCACCGAAGCCGCGAATCTTCTTGGCGCGGCGAAGAATCCGGTGATCCTCGCCGGTGGCGGCGCCCTGCGCTCGGGCGCGAGGGCGGAGCTGAAGGCGCTCGCGGAGGCCTTGCGCGCGCCGGTGCTGTCGACGTTCGGCGGCAAGGGCGTCTTCGGCTGGGACCACGAACTTTCCGGGCGGTCCTGGCTTGAGGACTGGCACAGCACCGAGTTCCTCTCGGACGCGGATGTGCTGCTGGTGCTGGGTTCCGGGCTCGGCGAGCTGTCCAGCAACTATCGCGAGTTCGCCCCGCGCGGCCGGATGATCCAGGTCGAGGCCGATCTCGGGAAGCTGGAGTCGAACTACCCGGCGCTGGGCATCCACGCCGACGTCCGGCTCGCCCTGCATGCGCTGCTGGAGCAGGTGCCGTTCCGCCAGTCCGACGGCGTCGCCGAAAAGGCGGTGGCGGACCTGCTGGCCAAGGTGCGCGAACGCCTCGACGGCCAGCCACTCGAAGTCGAGCGCAAGCTGATCGACGACATCCGCGCGGCGGTGCCCGAAGGCACGCAGACGTTCTGGGACATGACGATCGCGGCCTACTGGGCCTGGTCGGCGTGGAACCCCGAGGGCGCGCCGATCCACACCGCCCAAGGCGCGGGCGGGCTCGGCTACGGCCTGCCCGGCGCGCTCGGCGGCGCCGCGGCGACCGGCGGCCCGGCGCTCGCGGTGTCCGGTGACGGCGGCGCGATGTACGGCGTCGCGGAACTGGCCACGGCGGTCCAGCACGGGCTGAACGTCACGTGGCTCGTCATCGACGACGGCGGTTACGGCATCCTGCGCGAGTACCTGACCGGCGCTTTCGGCCAGTCCACCGCCACCGAACTCGCCCGTCCCGATTTCGCCGCCCTGGCGAAGTCTTTCGGCGTCAGCGCCACCGAGTCCTCTTTGGACACCGTCGGGAAGGACCTGGCCGAAGCACTGGGCACCCCCGGTCCGTCGGTGGTCGTCCTCCCCGCCCTCCTGAAGATGTTCGAGCCGACCCACCTGGAGAAGAAATGACTCAGGTCCTCAATTTCGTCGACGGCGCCGAGGTCCCGGCGGCGGGCTCCCGGACGCTCGACCTGACGAACCCCGCCACCGGCGAGATCTTCGGCACCAGCGTCCTGTCCGAGCAGTCCGATGTGGACGCCGCACTGGAGGCCGCCGGACGCGCGTTCAAGGTGTGGCGCAAGAGCACACCCGCGCAGCGGCAGCTCGCGCTGCTGAAGATCGCCGACGCCGTGGAGACCCGCGCGGAGGAGTTCGCCGAGCTCGAAATCCGCGAGACCGGCAAGATCCGCGCCGTCGTGCTGGAGGAGGAGATCCCGGAGTGCGTCAGCGCGCTGCGGTTCTTCGCCGGCGCGGCGCGGCAGCTCGAAGGCACCGCGTCCGGGGAGTACCTGCCGGGGCACAGCTCGGCGATCCGCCGCGAACCGGTCGGCGTGTGCGCGCAGATCGCGCCGTGGAACTACCCGCTGATGATGGGTGTCTGGAAGATCGCCCCGGCGCTGGCGGCGGGCAACACCGTCGTGCTGAAGCCCGCGGAGACCACGCCGTCGACGGCCGTCCTGCTGGCGAAGGTCGCGGCGGAATTCCTGCCGCAGGGCGCTTTCAACGTGCTGTGCGGCGACCGCGACACCGGCCGCGCGCTGGTGAAGCACCCGATCACCGAACTGGTGTCGATCACCGGATCGACCCGCGCGGGCATCGACGTCGCCACCGTCGCGGCGGCCGACCTCAAGCGCACGCATCTGGAACTCGGCGGGAACGCGCCGCTGCTGGTCTTCGGCGACGTGAACCTCGCCGAGGCGGCCGAGGGCATCGTCGGCGCGGCGTTCTACAACGCCGGGCAGGACTGCACCGCGGGGAGCCGGGTACTGGTGGACGCGGCGATCCACGACGAGTTCGTCACGGAGCTGACCAAGGCCGCCGCCGCGCAGAAGCCCGGCGCGGACTTCGGCCCGCTCAACAGCGAGGCGCAGTTCGGCCGGGTCCGCGGGCTCGTCGAGCGGCTGCCGTCGCACGCCCGCGTGGAGACCGGCGGCACCCCCGCCGGTGACCGCGGATTCTTCTTCTCCCCCACCGTGATCTCGGGCCTGAAGCAGGACGACGAGATCGTGCAGGAGGAGATCTTCGGCCCGGTGATCACCGTCCAGTCCTTCGCGGACGAGGACGAGTCGGTGCGCCTGGCCAACGGCGTCCCCTACGGGCTGGCGTCGTCGATCTGGACTCACGACCTGTCACGCGCGACCCGCGTTTCGGGCGAACTCGACTTCGGCTGCGTCTGGGTCAACACCCACGGGCCGCTGGTCTCGGAAATGCCCCATGGCGGCTTCGGGCACTCAGGCCACGGGAAGGACCTCTCGTCCTACTCCTTCGCCGAGTACACCCGCGTCAAGCACGTCATGACCCGCTTCGCCTGACCGCGTTTCGTCCTCTGAACGCGGTAGTTGGCAGTACGAACCACCGCATTCAGAGGACGAAACGCGCACTTGGAGGTCCCCATGGGTGACAAGGTCACCGAAGTCGAGCAGCACGGCATCGCGCCGATCCCGCCCGAGGAACAGACTTCGCGTCCGCGCGACCTGTTCCGCATGGCGTTCGGCGGCGCGAACACCTTCGCCACCATCATCCTCGGGACCCTCCCGATCGCCTTCGGCCTGAGTTTCCGGGCGGCGGTGGCCGCCACCGTCGCGGGCGTGGTCGCCGGCGCGCTGGTGCTCTCGCCGATGTCGTTGTTCGGCCCGCTCACCCGGACCAACAACGCGGTCTCCTCCGGCGCGCACTTCGGCGTCGTCGGCCGCTGTGTCGGCTCCTTCCTCTCCCTGCTGACGGCGATCACCTTCTTCGCCATCTCGGTCTGGGTGAGCGGCGACGCCGTCGCCGGTGCGGCGCAACGGCTTTTCGGCTTCGACGGCGGCGAAGTGCTGCGCGGTGTCGCGTACGGCGTCATCGCGATCGCGACGCTGGTGGTGTGCATCTACGGCTACCGGTTCATGCTGCTGGTGAACCGGGTCGCCGTGGTGCTGGGCACGGCGATCATGCTGCTCGGGATCATCGCCTACGGCGGCACGTTCGACCCCGGGTTCGCCGGCACCGGCACGTACGCGCTCGGGGACTTCTGGCCGACCTGGATCCTCGCCGCGCTCACCACGATGGCGAACCCGATCTCGTTCGGCGCCTTCCTCGGCGACTGGACGCGCTACATCCCCGCGCGCCACAGCCGCCGTTCCCTGCTGGCGGCGCCGTTCCTGGCGCAGGTGGCGACGCTGCTGCCGTTCGGGTTCGGCATCGCCACCGCGACCCTGGTCGCGGATCCGGCCGACTACATCACCGGCCTGACCGCGATCTCCCCGCTCTGGTACGCGATCCCGCTGATCGTGGTCGCGCTGATCGGCGGGCTGTCCACCGGCACGACGTCGCTCTACGGGACCGGTCTCGACTTCAGCTCGATCTTCGTGAAGCTGAGCCGGGTCCAGGCGACCCTGCTGATCGGCTCGCTCAGTGTCGTGTTCATCTTCGTCGGCAATTTCGTGCTGGACATGGTGTCCAGCATCAACGCCTTCGCCACGCTGATCGTGCTGTGCACCTCGCCGTGGATGGTGATCATGATGATCGGGTTCGTGCTGCGGCGCGGGTTCTACGACCCGGACGACCTCCAGGTGTTCAACCAGGGCCGCAAGGGCGGGCGCTACTGGTTCACCCGCGGGGTGAACTGGCGCGCGATGGCCGCGTGGATCCCGGCGACGACGCTGGGCCTGCTGACCGCCAACACGCCGATGATCGCCGGGCCGCTCAAGGACGTCGCGGGCGGCGTCGACATCAGCATGGTCGTGACGCTGTGCACGGCGGCGATCGCGTATCCGGTGCTGGTGAAGCTCTTCCCCGAGCCCCGCGAGGTCTACCGGCCCGGGAACGCCGCGGAGCCCGCGCCCGGGCCGGACCTGGAACCTCAGCCGCAGTCGGCCGCCTGACGCGGATCGGCCGGGTACCGCAAGGAGTTCCGGCCGACCGCGCCGGTCAGGTTGTCCCAGAACCGTCCCGCGGTGAGCGGGGCGCGGACCGAGTCCAGCATCTCGCGTACTTCGGGGCACTGGACGGCCTTGCGCGCCGCGAGGATGTCTTCGGCGGCGAACCCGTTGGCGTCGCCGGTCGCGTCGACCTCCGTCCTGCCCGCCTCGCCGATCGCCCACGTCGGGCTGATGTCCTTCTCGTGTCCGCTGCGGCTGGCGAAGACGAGCGTGGTGTGGGAGGCGATCGAGTTCACCAGTCCGTACCCGTCGTGCACACGGACGTCCCGCGGCATGACGAGCCCGAAGGCGCCGATGCTGCCGGAGAACACCGTGCTGTACGGCTTGTCGGAGGCGTACTGACGCCAGGCCCCGGCGCGATACACCAGCACCGAGGGGCCGGGCAGGTTCCGGACGGCCGCCATCGCGACGGGGAGGTCCAGGTCCGGCGACCGCATGTAGTCCTCGATGGTCACCGGATGCTCGTGCCGGGTGACGGCGGACCAGTAGCCGCGCTCGTCCGCGATGCCGGAGGCCTTGTTGTACGCCTTGGGGGCGTCCTCGTACGGCACCCGCAGCCAGCCCAGCGCGACGACACCCCAGACGCCCACCCCGGCGAGGACGACGGCCGTCCAGCGGGTGAACGGCAGGGCCATGACCGGGAGCAGGGCCGCGAACAACGCGGGCAGCAGCATGCGGCCGTGCATGAAGTCCCCGCCGAGCCGGATGACGTACAGCGCCAGCGCCAGCCCGGAGAGCAGCGGGAACGCGATGAGCGCCCACAGCGCCCGGTTCCGCGGCACCCGGCGCAGCAGCAGCACCAGCCCGGCCGCCAGCAGCAGCACCGGTACCCAGAGGTAATACGGGGAGACGAGATCGGCGAGGTACCGCCAGCCACGGCCCCAGTGCGCGGAGGACGCTTCCTTGGCCAGCGCAGTGTTCGGCGTGAGCAGCCCGTAGTAACCCATGCGGAAGATCTGGTACGCCACCGGCAACGCGCCCGCGACCGCGAGGAGGCCGAGCAGATGCTTCCAGCCCCGCCACCCGGCGACCATCATCCCGATGAACGCGAGCGCGCTGAACAGCGCGAGGTCCGGGCGAACCAGCGGGCCGAGCCCGATCACGAGCGCGACCGGCCAGGCCCGCACCGTGTCCCCGTCGAGGGCGAGCCGGACGACGAGCCACCACGTGAGGCCGAGCCAGAACGTGATGAGCCCGGTTTCCAGCCCGGAGGTGGCGAAATCACGGAAGGGCGGCAGCACGCAGACCAGCAGGGCGCCCGCCGGGACGGCCAGCCCCGATCCGGTGGGCCGGTGGAACCTCCGCGCGCCGTCCATGGCGAACCAGAGACCCGCGACGGCCAGCACCAGCCCGGAGAGCACGGCGGCCCATTCCAGCTTGATCCCGAGCAGCCCGAGCCCGGCCACGATGAACGTCCACAGCGTGCTGGTGTTCGCCTCGACCCGCTCGCCGGCGTTGAACACCGGTCCGTCGCCTTCGAGGAGGTTCCGGACCGTCCGCAGCACGATGAGGCCGTCGTCGCTCATCCACCGGCGGCGCCAGGCCAGTTCGGCGAACACCACCGCGGCCAGACCGAAGAGAATCCAGGTCCATACGCGCGGCCTGCGATACCAAGCCCGGGTCACGTCGGATTCCGCCTCGAGCAGGCCCGTAGTCGACACTGGTCGTCCCCTTCTCGGCCGGTGAAACGGCCACGTCAAAACCAGGGGATCACCCTATTGGGCGGGCAGGTGACGGCGGAGCCCGACCCTAGGCGAAGCGTCGCAGCACTCCGAGGAACAGCGCGTCGAAGGCGCGGTCCGGGAGCACCCGGCGCACGAACAGGATCGGCTTCGCCCCGAGACCCGCGGCATAGCGGGTCTTCGGGCGCCGGGCCCGGACCGCCTTCAGGACGACGTCGGCGATCACCTTCGGGTGGGAGCCTCGCTCGGCCTGGCCGAAGAACTTCGCCAGCGCCTTGGCCTGTGGCGCGTAGGCGGTTTCCCCCGAGGTCTTGAGCAGGTTCTCGACGGCGATGCCGCCCCATTCGGTCTTGATGGCGCCGGGTTCGATCACCACGACGTCGACGCCGAACGGCTTGAGCTCCAACCTCAGCGAGTCGCTCAGTCCTTCGACCGCGAACTTGGTCGAGTGGTACCAGCCGCCGAGTGGTTCGTAGATCTTGCCGCCGATCGACGAGACGTTCACGATCTTGCCCGAGCCTTGGGCGCGCATATGCGGCGTGGTCAGCTGGACGAGCCGCGCGAGACCGAACAGGTTGACCTCGAACTGGTACTTCCCCTCCGAGAGCGGCACGTCCTCGAAGGCGCCGTACGAGCCGTAGCCCGCGTTGTTGACCAGGACGTCGATGCGGCCGGACTCCTCGATGATCTTTTCGATGCCCGCGACCATCGACGCGTCGTCGGTGACGTCCATCGCGAGGACCTTGACCCCGCGTTCGGCGAGCCCGGTCATCCGCTCGACGCGCCGCGCGGCGCCGTAGACGGTGTAGCCCGCGTCGCGCAGAGCGAGGGCGGTGGCTTCGCCGATTCCCGCGGAAGCGCCAGTGACCAGTGCGACCTTCATGTCCCGCTCCTAACTAACTGGTTGGTTGCAAATTCAGGCTGCCACGGCCCCCGCTAGCTGTCAACCAACCAGTTAGTTAGACTGGGTCACATGGTCAGGGACAAGGAAGCGACCAAGCGGAAGCTGCTGGACGCGGCGACGACCGAGTTCGCCACGTACGGCATCGCGGGCGCGCGGGTGGACCGCATCGCGAAGAACGCCGGCGCCAACAAGGCGCTGATCTACGCCTACTTCTGCAGCAAGGAGCACCTGTTCGAGACCGTCGTGCAGGAGCAGGTGGACGCGGCGATCAAGGCGGTCCCGATCACCCCCGACGACCTGCCCGGCTACGCGGGACGGCTGTTCGACCGGTACCTGGAGCATCCCGAAGTCCTGCGGCTCATGGGCTGGCTGCGGCTGGAGAACGGCTTCGACGCCGTTCCGGAAGCGGAGGTTCGGGCACACGCGGACAAGGTGGCCGCGATCCGGGCCGCGCAGCGTTCGGGTTCCGTGCCGGGCCACTTCGACGCCGAGGAACTGCTGAGCCTCGTCCTGCACCTGTCGTTCCTGAGCTTTTCCTCCCCCGCCGCGACCCGCGACCTCGTCGTCCGCTCGGTCGCCCGGCTCACGGGAACCTGAGGCGGTTTTCGCGCGACCACTGGGTTACATCACCTGGGAGGTCGTCTTGCAACGCCGAACTTTTCTGCGTGCTTCAGCTTTGTCCGCCGGTCTGGCGGGCGTGGCCGCGCCCGCCGCTTCCGCCGCCACCCCGTTGCGGGTGCAGATCCTGATGTACGACGGCGTGGAGGAACAGGACTTCATCGCACCCGTCGAAGTACTCGGCCTGGCGGGGAAGCTCACCGGCGGGGCCGTGGTCTCGTCACTCGTGGGGCTACGGCCGGGTCCGGTGCGCTGCACCTACGGCACCGTCGTCGAGGTCCCGCGCGGCTGGTCGCCGGGCGAGGCCGACGTTCTCGTGGTGCCCGGTGGCGGCTACACCGACCGGAACGGCCCCGGCGTCCACCGGCTCAACGCGGATCAGGGTTTCCTGCGCCGCCTCGCCGCTTCGCGGGCGCTGCCGGTCGGGATCTGCACCGGAACGATGGTGCTGTCCGCGGCGGGCCTGACGAAGGGCCGGAACGCGACGACGCACAACGGCGCGAAGGCGGATCTGGCCGCTCAGGGCGCGAAGGTGATCGACGCGCGTGTCGTCGACGACGGCGACCTGATCACCGGCGGCGGGATCACCGCGGGGCTCGAGGTCTCGCTCTGGCTCGTGGAGCGCTTCTTGGGCGCGAAGGCTGCTCAGCGGGCCGAGGTGGTGCTGGAGTACGAGCGCGGGGCACCGTCTGGCGGGCCTGACGCGTGCAATGAAAGGCCCCTTCATTGCAAATTTTGCAATGAAGGGGCCTTTCATAGCGCTTGTCAGGTAGCCGGACGCCTACCCTGGTCCCGGAGTGGGGGTGTGTGGAAATAGGGACGTTGAGTGTCCCTGTTTCCACACACCCCTCCGGATCTGGTCGTGACCGGGGCAATTTCACGAGCCCGGTCGCCACCCCGGGCTCGCGCGATGACGCGGCTCACGATCGACGGTCGCTGACGTGACACGCGTGCTTGTCAGCGGTGCGTGTCCTCCGGAGCGGGCGTCCGGCTCGCCAGGTTCGCCGACCACTCGGTCACCCGTCGCGCCACGTCCTGCGCGGTCAGCCCGACCCGGGCCAGCACCTCCTCGCGCGAACCGTGGTCGTGGAACACCTGCGGCACCGCGAGGTCCCGCAGCGGGACGTCGCATTCGGCGTCGCGGAACAGCGCGGCCAGCGCGGACCCGAAGCCACCGTGGCGGCCGCTGTCCTCGACGGTCACGACGAGTTTGTGCTGCTCGGCCAGCGCGACCAGTTCGGCGGGCGCCGGGACGACCCAGCGCGGGTCCACCACGGTCACACCGATGCCCTGGTCGGCCAGCCGGTCCGCGGCGGCGAGCCCGAGCATGGCGAACGCGCCCACCGCGACGAGCAGGACGTCGGCGTCGCCGGTGGGTTTGCGCAGCACGTCCACCACGCCGACACGCTCGACGGCGGGCACGGAGTCGATCACGCCGCCCTTGGAGAACCGCAGTGCCGTCGGCCCGTCCTCGACCGCGACGGCCTCGCGCAGTTCCTCGCGCAGCGTGCCGGCGTCGCGCGGCGCGGCGACCCGCATGCCCGGCACCATGCCCAGCAGCGACAGGTCCCACATGCCGTGGTGGCTCGGCCCGTCCGGTCCGGTGATGCCCGCCCGGTCCAGCACCAGCGTCACCGGCTGACGGTGCAGCGCGACGTCCATCAGGACCTGGTCGAACGCCCGGTTCAGGAAGGTCGAGTAGACGGCGACGACGGGATGCTTGCCGCCCATCGCGAGACCGGCGGCCGAGGTCACCGCGTGCTGCTCGGCGATCCCGACGTCGTACCAGCGGTCCGGGTACGCCTCGGCGAACTTGTGCAGCCCCGTCGAGCGCAGCATGGCCGCGGTGATCGCGACGACGTCCTCGCGGTCGGCGCCGATCTTGACCAGTTCGTCGGCGAAGACGCCGGTCCAGCTCGGGCCCTTGACCGGCGGCAGGCCGGTCTCCGGGTCGATCGGATCGGTCTGGTGCATCTGGTCGGCCTGGTTGGTGACCGCGGGCTCGTAGCCGTGGCCCTTCTCGGTGACCACGTGCACGATGACCGCGCCGCCGAAGTCACGAGCGCTCTGGAAAGCCTTCTCCAGCGCGACGAGGTCGTGCCCGTCGACCGGGCCGAGGTACTTGAGGCCGAGGTCGGAGAACATCATCTGCGGGCTCAGCGCGTCCTTGAGGCCCGCCTTCGCCGCGTGCAGCGCCGCGTAGATCGGCTTGCCGACGATGGGCGTGTGCCGCAGCAACTCCTTGCCGCGGTCCAGAACGCGCTCGTAGCCCGGCTTGAGCCGCAGCGAAGCGAGGTGGTCCGCGACGCCGCCGATGGTCGGCGAGTAGGAGCGGCCGTTGTCGTTGATGACGATGACGACCGGGCGGCGCGGGTTCGCGGCGATGTTGTTGAGCGCCTCCCAGCACATGCCGCCGGTCAGCGCGCCGTCGCCGACGACCGCGATCGCGTGCCTGCCGCCACCGCCGAGTTCGAACGCCTTCGCCAGACCGTCCACATAGGACAACGCTGTCGACGCGTGGCTGTTCTCGACGAGGTCGTGCTCGCTCTCGCCGCGCGCCGGGTAGCCGGTGAGGCCGCCGAGCTGGCGCAGCTTGCCGAAGCCGTCATGACGGCCTGTGACGATCTTGTGCACGTACGCCTGGTGACCGACGTCCCACACGATGGCGTCGCTCGGCGAGTCGAAGACCCGGTGCAGCGCCATCGTCAGCTCGACCACACCCAGGTTCGGGCCCAGGTGACCACCGGCGAGCCGCACCTTCTCGACCAGGAAGTCGCGGATCTCCGCGGCCAGCTCGCCGAGCTGCTCCTGGTCCATCCGCTTCAAGTCGGCCGGTCCGTGCACGGACTCGAGCAACGTCACTCTCCCACCTCGCCTGGTTCCTCTTCCGCCGTTCCGGCCAGTCTACGGAGGGCGGCTGAGAGTCTTCCGTCCCCCGCGTCACGGGTCACATGTCAGAAAATCACCACACCACACCCGACGGTGTGAACATGGTCTCTTTTGCCAAGTAGCGGTCACGTCGGGTGCCCGCGATAATCCGAAATCGACGGTTGAGCAGGAGCCGGTTTCGGAGGGCTTGATGGCGGACTTTTTCATCGGTGGCGAATGGGTCGACGCGGTCGGCGGTGGTCGCCGGGAGATCCGCTGCCCCGCGGACGGGTCACTGGTCGCGGAAGTCGCCGAAGGCACCCGCGAGGACACCGAAGCGGCCATCGCCGCCGCGAGGAAGGCGTTCGACACCGGCCCGTGGCCCGCCACTCCCGCTCCCGAACGCGGTGACCTGCTGCTGAAGGCCGCCGACCTGCTCGACCGCGACGCCGGGGCGTTCGCCCGCGCCGAGTCGCTCGACACCGGGAAACGGCTGGTCGAGAGCGAATACGACATGGCCGACATCGCCGCGTGCCTGCGTTACTTCGGCAAGCTCGCCGCGAACGACGCCGGCCGCGTGGTCGACACCGGCAACCCGGACGCGTTCAGCCGCATCGTGCACGAGCCGGTCGGCGTCTGCGGGCTGATCACGCCGTGGAACTACCCGCTCCTGCAGACCATCTGGAAGGTCGCCCCCGCGCTCGCGGCGGGCAACACCTTCGTCCTCAAGCCCAGCGAGCTGACCCCGCACACCTCGATCATGCTGATGAAGCTGCTGACCGAGGCCGGGCTCCCCGGCGGCGTCGCGAACCTGGTGCTCGGCGCCGGCGCGCAGGCCGGGGCGCCGCTGTCCGAACACCCGGACGTCGACCTCGCCTCGTTCACCGGTGGCCTGGCGACCGGGAAGATCATCGCCGCCTCCGCCGCGTCCACCATCAAGAAGGTCGCGCTGGAACTGGGCGGCAAGAACCCGAACGTCGTCTTCGCGGACTCGGACTTCGACACCGCCGTCGACTACGCGCTGACCGCGGTCTTCCTGCACTCCGGGCAGGTCTGCTCGGCGGGCGCGCGGCTGATCGTCCAGGAGGAGTGGCACGACGACTTCGTCGCCGAACTCGTCCGGCGCGCGGAGTTGATCCGACTGGGTGGACCTTTCGACCCGAAGGCTGAAACCGGTCCTTTGATCTCCGCAGCCCATTTGGAAAAGATCGAACGATACGTCGCCAGGGCGCTGGAAGAGGGCGCTGTCCTGCGCACCGGCGGCAAACGCCCGGACGATCGCGAACTCGCGAAGGGGCACTACTACCTGCCGACCATCCTCGACAACGTGAAGCAGGGCAGCAGCGCCGTCGTCGACGAATCGTTCGGCCCGGTGCTCACCGTCGAGACCTTCACCGACGAGGACGACGCGGTCCGCATCGCCAACGACACGCACTACGGCCTCGCGGGCGCGGTCTTCACCTCGGACGCCTCCCGCGCCCAGCGGGTCGCGAACCGGTTGCGGCACGGCACGATCTGGATCAACGACTTCCACCCGTACCTGCCGCAGGCCGAGTGGGGCGGCTACAAGCAGTCCGGCTTCGGGCGCGAGCTCGGCCCGACCGGATTGGCCGAGTACGTGGAGGCGAAGCACATCTACCAGAACCTCCGGCCCGCACCACAGCGCTGGTTCTCCGGGGAGCCTGCCGCATCCAACTGAAGACGGGAAACTGCCGATGAGCACTCCTTCCGATGACGGCCTGGCCGGTTTCGGCTACAAACAGGAACTCGAAAGAACACTCGGCAACTTCCACACCTTCGCCGCCGGGATCAGCTACATCTCGATCCTGACCGGCACCTTCCAGCTGTTCTACTTCGGCTTCAGCTTCGGCGGCCCGGCCTACTGGTGGTCGTGGCCGATGGTGTTCGCCGGCCAGCTGATGGTCGCGCTGTCGTTCGCCGAACTGGCGGCGCACTACCCGGTGGCGGGCTCGATCTACAACTGGTCGAAACGGCTCGGCAGCCCGCATGTGGCGTGGCTGGCGGGCTGGATGATGCTCACCGCGTCGATCGTCAGCATCGCGGCCGTCGCGCTGGCGTACCAGATCACGCTCCCCCAGATCTCGTCGTTCTTCTCCTTCTCCGGCGACAGCGCGGTGAACGCGGTCATCCTCGGCACCGTCCTGATCCTGTTCACCACGCTGGTGAACGCGTGGGGCGTCAAGCTGATGGCGCGGATCAACAGCGCCGGAGTGTTCATCGAACTGGTAGCCGCGGTCTTGCTGATCGTGGCGCTCGCGGTGAACATCACGCGCGGGCCCGAGGTCGTCATGCAGACCAACGACACCGGCGCCGACCAGCCGTGGGGCTATTTCGGGGCGTTCCTGGTCGCCTCGCTCGCGTCGACCTACGTCATGTACGGCTTCGACACCGCCAGCTCGCTCGGCGAGGAGAGCCACGACCCGCGCAAGAACGCGCCCAAGGCGATCCTGCGCGCGCTGATCGCGTCGTTCGTCATCGGCGGGCTGATCCTGATCCTGGCGCTGATGGCCGTCGGTGACATCGACGACCCCCAGATCGCCACGGGTGGCCTCCAGTTCATCGTCCTCGACGTCCTGGGCAGCACGATCGGCACGATCTTCCTGCTGGCGGTCGTCATCGCCATCACGGTGTGCAACCTGGCCGTCCAGTCGGCGTCGATCCGGATGATGTTCGCGATGGGCCGCGACAACAACCTGCCCGCCGGGAAGCATCTCGCGCGAGTGTCGCCGAAGACGAAGACGCCGGTGATTCCCGCGATCGTGTCCGGGGTCATCGCGGTGCTGATCCTGGTGGTCAACGTCGGGCAGCCGCAGATCTTCACGGTGATCACCAGCATCGGCATCATCATGATCTACCTGGCTTACCTGCTGGTCACCATCCCGATGCTGGTCAAGCGTCTGCGCGGGCAGTGGCCGCCGCCGAAGGTGGAGGGCGCCAAATACTTCTCCCTCGGCAAACTGGGGCTGCCGGTGAACATCCTCGGCGTGCTCTGGGGCGGCGCGATCGTGGTGAACCTGGCTTGGCCGCGGCGCGAGGTCTACAACGCGACCGAGCCGTATCACTGGTACCTCGAATGGGGGGCCGTGCTGTTCGTCGGCGCGGTGGCGGTCGTCGGTTTCGCGTATTACTGGTTCGTCCTGCGGCACAAGAGCGGCGTCCTGGCCGATCACGCCGCGGAAGCACATCCCGAGGAGGCAGCACAGTGACCGGAGAGTTCGACTACATCGTCGTCGGCGGCGGGACGGCGGGTTCGGTGGTCGCGGCGAGACTCTCGGAAGACCCGGACGTCACCGTGGCGCTGCTGGAGGCCGGACCGTCCGATGTGGACGATCCGGCGGTGCTGGAACTGACGAAGTGGATGGGCCTGCTGGAATCCGGTTACGACTGGGACTACCTGGTCGAACCGCAGGCCTCCGGCAACTCGTTCCTGCGGCACGCCCGCGCGCGGGTGCTGGGCGGCTGCTCGTCGCACAACTCGTGCATCGCGTTCTGGGCGCCGGCGGAGGATCTCGACGAATGGTCGTCACTCGGCCTGCCCGGCTGGTCGGCTCAGGACATTTTCCCGCTGTACAAACGTCTTGAGACCAACGACGGGCCTGGCGACCACCACGGCCGCTCGGGCCCGGTGACCATCCGGTCGGTGCCGCCGAACGACCCGACCGGTGTCGCGCTGCTGCAGGCCTGCGAGCAGGCGGGTATCCCGCGGACGCAGTTCAACTCCGGCAAGACCGTGACACACGGCGCGAACTGGTTCCAGATCAACGCGCGCGAGGACGGCACGCGCTCGTCGGCGTCGGTGTCCTATCTGCACCCGATCATCGGCAAGCGGCCGAATCTGGAGATCATCACCGGCGCCCGGGTCCGGCGCCTGCTGTTCGACGGCAAACGCTGCACCGGCGCGGAATATCTGGCCGACGACCTGATCCACGGTGTTCCGTTGCGGGCGCGGCGCGAGGTCATCCTGTCCTCGGGCGCGATCGACACGCCGAAACTCCTGATGCTGTCCGGAATCGGCCCGGCCGCGCATCTGCGCGAGGTCGGCGTGGACGTCCTGGTGGACTCCCCCGGCGTCGGCGAGAACCTGCAGGATCACCCGGAAGGCGTCATCCAGTGGGACGCGCTGCAACCGATGACCACGGAGTCGACGCAGTGGTGGGAGATCGGCATCTTCACCACCACGGAGGAGGGCCTCGACCGCCCCGACCTGATGTTCCACTACGGCTCCGTGCCGTTCGACATGAACACCCTGCGGCACGGCTACCCGACGACGGAGAACGGCTTCTGCCTGACGCCGAACGTCACCCGGTCGCGGTCGACCGGCACGGTGCGGCTGCGCAGCCGTGACTACCGGGACAAGCCGAAGGTGGACCCGCGCTACTTCACCGACGAGCACGACATGCGCGTGATGACCTACGGCATCAAACTGGCCCGCAAGATCGCCGAACAGCCTGCCCTGGACGAGTGGGCGGGCACGGAACTGGCGCCCGGGCGGGACGTCAAGACCGACGACGAGATCGCGGACTACCTGCGCAAGACGCACAACACGGTCTATCACCCCTCGTGCACCGCCAAAATGGGCGGCGACGGGGATCCGCTGGCCGTACTGGACGCGCGGCTGCGGGTGCGCGGCGTCGAAGGCCTGCGGGTCGCCGACGGTTCGGCGATGCCGTTCCTGGTCGCGGTGAACCCGTGCATCACGACGATGGCGATCGGCGAGAAGTGCGCGGACATGCTGAAGGAGGACGCGCGCGCCTAGTTCTGCGTCGAAGGCCCCCTGGCTTCGGTCAGGGGGCCTTCTCTTTGCCCGAAAACCAGTGGAGCGGTCTTTTGGGCGCCGCTACCGTGCTGCCGGACCACGTCGCCGAGCCGAGAGCCTGCCGTTGTACACCCTGTGAGACCTCCCCAGAGCTGATTCGTCGCGCGTCGCGCCTTCGCGTCGCGCTTCCTTTGCTGCGGCTTTCTCACTGAAACGGGTGTATTCCTGTGCTCGAAAACTGGGTGGTCGTTCCCACCTGCCTGCCTGTCGTCCTCCGCCGTTGCCATGTTTGCCCGTCCGGGCGTTTCCGGGCGAACGGCAAGTTCCGTGTCAACGCCAACCACAAGCTCCTCGATGCCTGGCTCCTCGTGCGCTGCGTCGCGTGCGGGGACACCGCGAAGCTCACGATCCTGGAGCGGGTGAACGTGCGCTCCGTACGGCCCCGGCTTTTGGTTCGACTGCACGAGAACGACCCTGCTCTGGCCGCCGAACTGCTCGCCGATCCGGTCGTGCTGCGCCGTAACCGCGTCGCCCTCGATTGGGAGGGCGCCTGGCGGCTCTCCACCGGTGCCCCGGGTCACCAAGACTTTCGTGACGTCTCGGTTCGGTTCGCGGCGCGGATTCCGGTCCGGCCGGTGCGGTTGATCGCGGAAGGTTGCGGCCTTTCGCGGGCCGAAGTCGAGAGATTGATCGAAGAGGGGAAGGTGGTTTCGGCGGTGCGGTTGCGGGGGAAGGTCTCGGGCGACTTCACCTTCACACTGAAACGCCCTCAAGGAGGCCTTCACGGACCGGTGTTCGGTGGCGAGCGACGGGGTGAAGGGGGCCGGCGGCGTTGTGAAAGCCACTTTCACAACGTTGAAGGTTGCGAAAGTGGCTTTCACAACATCCGGAGCCGGAACACCCGCAAGCGACCATGAACTCTTTGCCCTGCCTCAATAGCAGCCCCTGCGTGCGTCACCCCAAGACCATCAGATGGAAACAACGGCCGGAGTACCCCGGCTCCCGGAGATCTGGTTCAACGCCCACGCCTGCCCGAACTCGGCCAGCGCGGTCCCCGACCAGTATTCAGGAATACTGACGCCCTTCCACAACTGCATCTTCGGTCCTGCCAAGGTGCCGTGACTGACCTGAACCTGGACAGCGCCCTCGACCCAGACGAAAACGAAGTGGGCGTACATGAACATCCACGCCTGCCTGCCCAGCAGGTCCCGGGTGAGGAGGGGCCCTTCGGACGCGTAAGGCGCCGTGTAGATGACCTGCTTCCGGTCGTTCCGATAGGTGATCTCCTGCGCGGTCACACCGGGTGGGAGCATTGAAGGAAGCACTGGATCGAAATTCCCCGCCGTCATGAGATTTCGCTTTATCGAAACTCAAGTTAGCGAGCACTCCGGCGCCCGGACAAGGCGCACGAAACCGATCCATTCCGACGGTCTAAAAAGATACCGTTATTGCAACAATGCAACACATTCGACGTGGTGCGTCATCGGGAAGGCGTCGAAAGCACGCAAGTCCACCAAGCCGTAGCCGTGCTCCTTGAACAGCGCGATGTCCCTGGCCAGCGCCGCCGGGTCGCAGGCCACGTAGACGATCCGGTCCGGCGAACCCTCCACAATGGACTCGACGACGGCTTTTCCGGCGCCCTTGCGCGGCGGGTCCAGGACGACGACATCGACCGGCTTCGGGGCGTCGGCCAGCAGGTGTTCGACGCGGCCGGAGCGCCAGCGGACCTGCGGGAGGTCGGCCAGGTTCTCCTCGCCGTCGGTCACGGCGCGGCGGCCGGACTCGATGGCCAGGACCCGTCCCCTCGGGCCGACCTGCGAAGCGAGCACGGACGCGAAGAGGCCGACACCGGCGTAGAGATCCCACGCCACGCCGTCACGCGGCGCCTCGGCCCATTCCGCGACGACGGCGGCGAGCACGTCCGCGGCGGCCGGGTGGACCTGCCAGAAGCCGTGGGCGTCGAGCCGCCAGTCGCGGCCGGCGGCGTGCTGCACGGCGAGGCCGCCCGACAGTTGCCGCGACCGGGTCTTCCCGTGGACCGTCGAAAGATCACGAAGGTGCACCTGACCTTCGCCGTCCTTGGTGACCTCGATTTCGCTGCCGGGCCGCCAGTTCCGCGACACGACGTCGTCGAGCGCGCCGGGGACGGTGATCGGGCAGTCGTCGATCGGGATCACCCGGTGGCTGTGGTGCGCCCGGAACCCCGCGCGGCCGTCCTTGCCCGCGACGAGCCGGACGCGGCTGCGCCAGTCCAGCGGACCGCCGTCGAGCGCTTCGACGACGACTTCGCGGTCGATCCCGGCCAGCCTCTTCAGCTGCTCCATGACCACCGCGGCCTTGAGTTCACGCTGGTACCCCGGAGCGGCGTGCTGCCAGTCGCAGCCGCCGCACTCCCCCGGCGCCGCGAGCGGGCACGGCGGCTCCACACGTTCCGGTGACGCCTCCAGGACCTCGATCGCGTCGGCGCGGCAGAAGGAACCGCCCTTGTCCTCGGTGACCGAGGCCAGGACCCGCTCGCCGGGCAGCGCGTGCCGCACGAAGACGACCCGGCCTTCGGTCCGCGCGACACAGTGCCCGCCGTGCGCGACCGCGCCGACCTCCAGCTCGATCGTCCGGCCGAGCCAGGTACCGGTCGACGCGTCCACACTCATTCTGCTTTGTCCTTCGTTTTCTCGGGTTGTTTGACGACCGGGGAGAAGCCGCGCCGCACGTCGCCCGCCGCCGGACGTGCCTTCCGGTCGCGTTTGATCGCCTTTTCCGACGATTCGAGCTGCCACGGCACGCTGGTCACCATGACACCGGGCTGGAACAGGAGCCGCCCCTTGAGCCGCAGCGCGCTCTGGTTGTGCAGGACCTGCTCCCACCAGTGCCCGACCACGTACTCGGGGATGAACACGGTCACCACGTTGCGCGGATTGTCGCCGCGGACGCGCTTCACGTAGTCCAGTACGGGTTTCGTGATCTCGCGGTACGGCGATTCGATCACCTTCAGCGGCACCTTGAAATTGTGGTCGTCCCATTCCTGGACGAGTTTGCGCGTCTCGACGTCGTCGACGTTCACCGTGACGGCCTCGAGGACGTCCGGCCGCACGGCCTTGGCGTAGGAAAGCGCGCGCAGGGTCGGCAGGTGCAGTTTCGAAATCAGCACGATCGCGTGGTTGCGCGACGGCAGGACGGCCGGTTTCCGGTCCATCTCGCGCAATTCCTCGGCGACCCGGTCGTAATGCTTGCGGATCGCGGTCATCAGCGCGTAGATGGCCACCATCGCCGCGATGGCGATCCAGGCGCCGAGCAGGAACTTCGTGACCAGCACGATGATCAGCACGGTGCCGGTCATGGTGAGGCCGATCGCGTTGACCGTCTGCGAACGCCGCATCCGCCGCCGCACCGCCGGATCGGTTTCCCTGGCCAGCAGGCGGTTCCAGTGCCGGATCATGCCCGCCTGGCTGATCGTGAAGGACACGAAGACGCCCACGATGTAGAGCTGGATGAGCTTGGTGACCTCGGCGTCGAACGCGATGATCAGCACGAGCGCGAACGCCGCGAGGAACAGGATGCCGTTCGAGAACGCCAGCCTGTCGCCCCGGGTGTGCAGCTGCCGCGGCAGGTAGCGGTCCTGCGCGAGGATCGAGCCGAGCACCGGGAAGCCGTTGAACGCGGTGTTCGCGGCCAGCAGCAGGATGATCCCGGTGACGAACGAGATGTAGTAGAAGCCCGGGGTGAAGTCGGCGAACACCGCGTGCGCGATCTGCGCGACGATCGTCTTCTGCTCGTACCCCGCCGGCGCGCCGGAAAGCTGGGTCTCCGGATGTTCGGCGAACTTGACCTCGGTGACGATCGCCAGCGTGATGATGCCGACCAGCATCGTGACCGCGAGCACGCCCATCATCAGCAGCGTGGTCGCCGCGTTCTTCGACTTCGGTTTCCGGAACGCCGGGACACCGTTGCTGATGGCCTCGACACCGGTCAGCGCGGCCGCACCGGAGGAGAACGTCCTCAGCAACAGGAAGAAGAACGCGAAACCGGTCAAAGAGGCTTCTTCGTGCAGTCCGAAATCGGCGCTTTCGGCGCGCATGTCGGCACCCGAGGCGGCCTCGATCAGCCCCCAGACGACCATCCCGAGAATGCCGATGATGAATCCGTAGGTCGGGATCGCGAACGCTTTGCCCGATTCGCGCACTCCGCGCAGATTCAGCGCGGTCAGCACGACCACGATGATGACCGCGGCGATCACCTTGTGCTGCGCCACCCACGGAATCGCGGAACCGATGTTCGCGACGCCGGAAGACGTCGAAACCGCGACGGTGAGCACGTAATCGACCAGCAGCGCGCTGGCGACGGTGAGGCCGAATTTGCCGCCGAGGTTGGTGTTGGCGACTTCGTAGTCACCGCCGCCGCTGGGATAGGCGTGCACGTTCTGCCGATAGGAGGCGACCACGACCAGCATGACGAGCGCGACGGCGACGCCGATCCACGGCGCGAACGCGTACGCGGACAGGCCCGCGACACTGAGGGTCAGAAAGATTTCCTCAGGCGCGTAGGCGACGCTCGACAACGCGTCGGACGCGAAAATCGGCAGCGCGATGCGCTTCGGCAGCAGCGTATGCGAGAGGCGGTCACTCCGGAATGGACGTCCGAGGACGAGCCGCTTCAATACGGTCGGGAACTTCGACACCTGGGAAGACTAGCTGTGACGCGCAGCGTCTCCGTTGAGGGTGGCGGCGGGGAGGACGGTGGAGTAACGGTCGGTCCCCACGGTAGGTTCGGCGCTGGTATGTCTGGGTACCTGCGGACGGGTGAACGTCCGAAGACTAAGGAGGCAGGGCGTGCACGTGGTGATCATGGGATGCGGCCGGGTCGGCGCATCCCTTGCCGCGGCGCTGGAGCGGCTGGGGCACGAAGTCGCCATCATCGACAAGACCCAGCAGGCGTTCCGGCGGCTCGGCAGTGATTTCCACGGTCAGCAGGTGGTCGGCGTCGGCTTCGACCGGCAGGTGCTGATCGAGGCCGGGATCGAACGCGCGGGTGCTTTCGCGGCGGTGTCCAGCGGCGACAACTCCAACATCATCTCGGCTCGCGTGGCCAGGGAGAACTTCGGCGTCGACAAGGTCGTCGCCAGGATCTACGACCACAAGCGCGCGGCCGTCTACGAACGGCTCGGCATCCCGACCGTGGCGACCGTGCCGTGGACGACCGACCGGTTCCTGCGCACCCTGCTGCCCGACGGCGTCGCCTCGGAGTGGCGGGATCCCTCGGGCAGCGTGGCGCTCCTGCAACTCCCCCTGCACGAGGGCTGGGTCGGGCACAGCGTGCGCGACCTGCAGGACACCACCGGCGCGCGGGTCGCGTTCATCATGCGGTTCGGCACCGCCGTCCTGCCCGACACCAAGGCCGTGATCCAGGCGGACGACGTCGTGTACGTCGCCGCGAAATCAGGCACCGTCAGCGACGTGACCAGCGTCGCCGCTCGCGAACCGGAAGAGGAGAACTGATGCGGGTCGCGATTGCCGGGGCCGGCGCGGTCGGCCGGTCGATCGCCGCGGAGCTGATCGACGGGCGTCACCAGGTGATGCTCATCGAACGCGAGGCCGACCAGTTCGAGCCGCACACCGTGGAGCAGGCCGACTGGGTGCTGGGCGACGCGTGCGAGGTGTCGATCCTGGAGGAGTCCGGGATCGAGCAGTGCGACGTCGTGATCGCCGCGACCGGCGACGACAAGGCGAACCTGGTGGTGTCGCTGCTGGCGAAGACCGAGTTCGCGGTGCGCCGGGTGGTGGCGCGGGTGAACAATCCGGCCAACGAGTGGCTGTTCAACGACGCCTGGGGCGTCGACGTCGCCGTGTCGACCCCGCGGATGCTCGCGGCGATGGTCGAGGAGGCGGTGAGCGTCGGCGATCTGGTGCGGCTGATGACGTTCCGGCAGAGCCAGGCGAACCTCGTCGAACTCACCCTCCCGGAGGAGACCCCGCTGGCGGGCAAGGCCGTCAGCGAGATCAACCTGCCGAGGGACGCGGCGCTGGTGACGATCCTGCGCGGGGACCGGGTGATCGTGCCGCAGCCCGAAGACCCGCTGGAGCCGGGTGACGAGCTGCTGTTCGTGGCGACGTCGGACGTGGAGCCGGAGATCCGGACCGCGCTGGGTTATTAGAAGCGGGGTTACTAGTTCTCCGTGACGGGCGCCTGCGCGTACTTCGCGCGCAGGCGAGCCTCGACCTCTTCGTCGGTCTCCTCGGCGGGGGCCTCTTCGGCCAGCGCCTTGAGGTGCTTGTCCGACCGCCGGACCGCCCAGACGACGGTGAGCAGGCCGAGCGCGTACAGCGGGTAGCCCATCGCGATCTTCGCGAAGGCCAGCCAGCCGGTGTAGTCCTCGTCGTAGAGCCAGCGCTGCACGACGAACCGGGCACCGAAGATCAGCGCCATGGCGCCGGTCGCGATCGAATAGGCGATCAGCGACTTCTTGTCCTTGCGCCAGGCTTGACCGCTGCCGTTGAGCGCGTTCCACACCACCCCGGCGAGCGGCCAGCGCACGACGATCGACAGCACGAAGACGCCGAAGTAGACCAGGCTCGTCCAGATGCCGAACAGGAAGAAGCCCTTGGCCGATCCGGTCCGGTACGCGATGAACGCCGCGATCGCCACGCCGAAGAACCCGGAGATGGCGGGCTGCAGCGGCTCCTTGCGCACGATCCGCAGCACGGTGATCGCCACCGCGCTGCCCACCGCGGCCCAGATCCCGACCGTGAGGCCGAAGATGGAGTTCGCGATGACGAACACGATGACCGGCAGCGAGGAATAGAACAGTCCCGACAGCCCGCCCATCTGTTCCAGCAGGGTGGGCTGCGGCTTGTCGGCCTCGTCCGGTTCCCCGGTCTTCTTCTGGTCGCCGCCGGCGGGTTCAGTCACGATGCGGGATCAACTCACAGGGCTCTGAAGTTCGTAATACGGGTTGTAAAGCACCTTCTGACCATCACGTTCGGCCATCCGGCCGCGCACCTTGATGGTTCGCCCGGGTTCGATCCCGGGGATCCGGCGGCGTCCGAGCCAGATTAGCGTCACACCCTGTGTGCCGTCGAACAGCTCGGCCTGCAGTGTCGCCGCTTCGTTGGTCGGGCAGAGCTCCACAGTGCGGAGTCTGCCGAGCACCGTCACCTCTTGACCCGACCGGCAGTCGCAGGCGCGCTGCGCTCCGCCGGCCTCGGATTTTTCGGAGAGGTCGTCGGCGTCGAGATCCTCGACGTCGCTGGTCAGCTTGCGAACCAACCGGCTGAAGTAGCCGCCGTCTTTGGCGGGCATAACGGTGCTCCTGTGCTCCGGGGCCCCCGACTGAACGGCCCGTGCGTGATCCAGCGTAACTGTGTCCGGACCAGGACAACCTGTTTGGGAGAAGATCGCAACGTGACCTCCGCTATTCCGCCTACGACGGCAGTCGTACTCCCCGGCACCGGGTCCGACGAAGTGTTCGCGCGCAGCGTGTTCTCCGGTCCGCTGCGGGCACTCGGCGTCCGGTTGCTCACCCCGCCGCCGCCCCCGGGAGACCGGCTCGCGGACGGCTATCTCACGGAGCTGGACAGGCTGTCGGGCGAGCACGGTCCGCTGCTCGTCGGCGGCATCTCGTTCGGCGCGCACCTCTCGGCGGAGTGGGCCGTCCGCAATCCGGGGCGCTGCACCGGCCTGCTGGCCGCGCTCCCGGCCTGGAACGGCCCGGCCGGGCGAGCACCCGCGTCGCTCGCCGCGCGGCTGTCAGCGGATCTGGTGGCCGGAAACGGGGTCGACGGCGCGCTGGCGAAATCGTCGGACGGCGTCCCGGACTGGCTCTCCACCGAACTCGGCCGCGCGTGGCGGCGGCACGGCGAGGGACTGGTGGCGAGCCTGCGGACGGCCGCGTCACATCCCGCGCCGTCGCTCGAAGACCTCAAGGGCCTCGACGTGCCCGCGGGGATCGGCGCCTGCGTGGACGATCCGATCCATCCAGTGGAAGTCGCCCGGGTGTGGGCGGACGCCCTGCCGCGCGCCGAGGTCGGCGAGTCGACGCTCACCGCCCTCGGCGCGGACCGGGAATCCCTGGGCCGGGCGACCGTGCTGGCCTGGCTGAAGGCACGGAACCGCTAACCGGCGTCGGCAGGGCGACCGGTGGCGCACGGTCTCCCCAAGGGCGCCCCGCGCCCGACGGAGACTTCACCGTCGCGCGCCCTCTTTCGGGCCGAAGGCCCACGAAAACGCGATGAAGGGGCGCCTCCGCACCCAACGTGAGTTACGTACGAAACGGCGCCCCTTCGGCGCGCTTTTCGTCAGCGCGCGACAGACTAGCTCTGCTGCTCGGCGATGTGCTGCGCGACCGCGTCGGGCAGCGTGATGGTCAGCGGGGTGCGGACCGGCATCGGCGCGTCACCGCGGTCGACGATGGTGTGCCGCACGATCTCCCGCAGCACCGCCGGCGCCTGCGACGCCTGGGACTGCGGCCCGGCGATGACGCCGCGAAGCATCCAGCGCGGGCCGTCGACCCCGACGAACCGCAACGCGACGTCGCCGACGATCGCGGACAGCTCCAGCCCCCACTCCCCCATGCCGACCGAGACCTTGGCACCGTCGGCCCGCAGCTGCTCGGTGAGCTCGGTGCTGACGTCCTTCCACAGGCCGCCGGACCGGGGCGCCGCGTAACCGCTGACGGTGATCTGGCCCTGCTCGGTGACGACGTGCACCGCGCGGACGCCGCCGCTCTCCGGGTCCATCTCGACCTGGACCTGGGAACCGTCGGGCACCGGCACCTTCACCGAACCGAGGTCGATCCTCGGGATGCCGTCCTCGGGCGCGTCGGCGAGGTCGAACGGGCCGTCCGCGGTCTCCGACAGCTGCGACTCGATCTCCTCGGCGTCGTCGGCGGCGCTGTCGGGGCGCTCCTCGACCTCGGGCGCGGCGTGCCGTCCACTCGGCTTCGCGTCGCGCTTGCGTCCGAAAATCCCCACTAGTTCTCCGTTCCTTCCCTGGCTCCGGCTCCCAGTGTGGCGTGTCCGCCCGTGGAGCCATACCCACCCTCGCCGCGCTCGGACGACTCGAGCTCGGCGACCTCGACGAACTCGGCCTGTTCGACCCGTTGCACGACCAGTTGCGCGATCCGGTCGCCGCGGGTGAGCACGACCTTCTCGGAGAGATCATGGTTGATCAGGCAGACGCGGATCTCACCGCGGTACCCGGAGTCGATAGTGCCCGGGGTGTTGACGACCGAGAGGCCGACCCGGGCCGCGAGACCCGACCGCGGATGGACGAAGCCGGCGTAGCCGGGTGGCAGGGCGATCGCGACGCCCGTCCCGACCACGCCGCGTTCGCCGGGCGCGAGCACGAGATCCGAAGTGGTGACGAGGTCGGCGCCCGCGTCACCGGGGCGCGCGTAGGCGGGGAGGGGGACCGAAGGATCGATCCGGGAAAGCAGTACCTGAACGGTGGACACGGGCGGCGAGACTACCCTGAACACGTGGGTGAAAGCGTGAACACGGCCGAAGGCGGCACCGTCGGGCATTCAGAGCGGCTCTACGTCCCTTGGTGGGGCTGGCCGTTGCCGCTGCTGGGCGGCGGGCTGCTGGCGGCGGAGATCGACATGGGCTATCCCGGGCTCCGCGGCTGGCTGCCGTATGTGGTGCTGATCCCCGCGGTGATCGCGCTGATGATCTCGCTCGGCCGGTCTCGCGTCCGCGTCACCGGAGGCGCCGAGCCCGAACTGTGGCTGCGAGACGCGCACCTGCCGCTGAAGTTCGTCGGCGACGTCGAGGTCATCGACAAGGAAGCGAAGCGCAAGGCGCTCGGCCGCGACGCCGATCCGGCCGCCTTCGTGCTGCACCGGGGCTGGGTCGGCCCGGTCGTGCGGGTCTGGCTCACCGACCCCGATGACCCGACGCCGTACTGGCTGTTCAGCACGCGCAATCCGGAGAAGGTGGCGGCGCTGCTGCGCCGGACCGCTTCGAAGTCTTCGGAGTAGCGGATCCCGGACACGGGAAAGGGGGCCGGCCATGTGGCCGACCCCCTTATTCCTGTTCAGTCCCCGAAACCCCTGTCGCGCCGTCCCCTGTGCCCGTAGGCTCAGGCGCAGTCGCGGCAGATGAGCCGTCCGCCACTCTCCTCCGCCAGCCTGCTGCGGTGATGCACCAGGAAGCAGACGGAGCAGGTGAACTCGTCGGCCTGCTTGGGCACGACCTTGACGGTCAGGTCCTCCCCGGAAAGTCCGGAGAGGTCCGCGCCCGGCAGCTCGAAGTTCTCGGCGGTCGCGTCCTCGTCGACGTCCACGACGCCGGACTGGTTTTCGTTGCGCCGTGCCTTCAGCTCTTCCAACGAGTCTTCGGCCAGCTCGTCGGCTTCGCTGCGGCGCGGAGCGTCGTAGTCGGTCGCCATTAGTCCCTCACCCCTGCGATGCTTTCGATGTCAGATGGCCCGGACACACGAGCGCGCGGCTCGTGAGTCCTTCGTGCCGCTGGTTAACGTCCCAGCGCCCCTGTTTGTGCCCGGCTGGGCAGTGAGCGAGGTCTCTCTTTTGCGCCTCTTACTGCCGCCTGAGCCCGCGAAGGGTAGCTCACCTCGATACCGGCTCTGCAACGAGTCAGACATTGCCGCGATTACGTCACCCAACAGGGGGAACCTGTCTTCAAGACGTCTGTCCTCCGAATGGGTTGCCCCCACGTCGGGTACCTCACCGCATGGGCCCGGCCGCTTGCCCGGAGTGGCCATCGCGTGGTGCTATCCGGAGGCCCGCGCCGATCGCTTCCGCCGCAACGCATAGGCTGATCGGACACGATGGTGAGATAAAGCACCGTCCGGGGATCCGGGCTTTGGGGAAGGGACTGGCAGGTGGCGTCGGGGAACGGCATCGGGGACCGCGGGGCGAGGCCGTATCGCAAGCACAAGCCGCTGCCCGCACTCATCGTCATCGGGGTGCTGGCGCTCGGCGCGGTGATCGTCTGGGTGAACGTCGTGGCGAGCAACGCCGACATCGACGCCAAGATCCGCTGCTCTCCTCCGCCCATCGCCCAGGAGGGCGTCACGTACACGCCCCTGGCGCACGACGGTCTCGACGACCGCGCGCCGGTGCCGCCGGACAAGGTCGCCCTTCAGGTGCTCAACGGCTCGCAGGTCCGCGGCCAGGGCGGCATCGCCACCAACACGCTCCGGGAAATCGGCTTCACCCAGGTGCTCGAACCCGCCAGCGACCCGGCTTACAAGAACGCCGAAGCCAAGTGCCGCGGCCAGATCCGCTTCGGCGAGAACGGCGCGGCCGCGGCCCGCACGCTGAGCCTGGTGGTCCCGTGCGCCGAACTGGTCAAGGACAACCGCAAGGACGCTTCGGTCACGCTCACCACCGGCACCCTGCTCGGCGACATCCGCCCGAAGGCGGAGGCCCGCAAGGTCCTCGACCAGCTCACGCACTGGTCGAAGGCGCAGCAGGGCAACGGCGGCGGTGAGCAGTCCGCGGGCGGCGGTGCCCCGGTCATCGACCAGGCCCTGCTGAAGGCCGCCCGCGAAGCGCCCTGCTGACCCACCCTCAAGCGCTATGAAGGACGCTTTCATTGCAAATTTTGCAATGAAAGCGTCCTTCATAGCGCTTACCGGGAGCTCAGATCGTGCCCACACCCGAGTCGATCAGCGCCTGACGCAATGGCGCCGCGATCGACGGCGCCACCGCGAACGTCGCGTCCGGCCCCAGCTCGGCGTCCTCCCCCGGCACCGACACCAGGGCACCCGCCTCGGCGGCGATGAGAGCGCCGGCGGCCCAGTCCCAGCGTCCGAGGCCGTGTTCGACATAGGCGTCCAGCCAGCCCGCCGCGACAGCGCACAGATCCAGTGAGGCGGCCCCGTTGCGCCGGACATCCCGCACCCGCGTCGCCAGTTCCGCGACGAACCGGGCCTGCTTCGCGCGCCGTTCGACCTTGTAGGCGAATCCGGTGCCGACGAGCGTCAGATCCAGCCGGGAAGGGGTGTTGACCGACAACGGCCGCCCGTCGAGGAACGCGCCCTGCCCGCGCGCGGCGGTCCAGCGGCGCCCGCTGACCGGTTCGATCACGGCTCCCGCCACTGACACCCCGCCGACCTGGGCGGCCACCGAAACGGCGAACCACGGCAGCCCATAGAGGAAGTTCACCGTCCCGTCGATCGGGTCGACCACCCAGGTCACCCCGTCGCCGGCGATCCCGCCGCCCTCCTCACCGAGCACGGCGTCGTCCGGGCGCAGTTCGGCGAGCCGGGCGCGCACCAGCCGTTCCGACTCGTGGTCCACCGCGGTCACCACGTCGGTGTCGGCGGATTTGGTGTCCACCCGCACCTCGCGGCCCGCGTTCATCCCGGTCCAGGCCTCGTGGACCAGTTCGGCGGCCTCGCCCGCGACACGCTCGGCGACACTCTTCAGCAACGTCTCGTCAACTCCCACGTCCGCCATGTCACCACATCCGGTTAAAGTCTCCGAGGCAGGCTTCTGAATCGTGCGAGAAGGGACCACGTCCGTGGTGGAGGCGACCCGAGGTTTCGGTATCGACATCGGTGGCAGCGGGATCAAGGGGGCGCTGGTCGATCTGGCGCAGGGACAGCTGATCGGCGACCGGATCCGCATCGACACGCCGAAGCCGTCGACCCCCGAGGCGGTGGCGGACGTCGTCGCCGAGATCACCGGCCAGGCGGGCTGGGACGGCCCGGTGGGCGTCACCCTGCCCGCGGTGGTCAAGAAGGGGGTCGCGCACACCGCGGCCAACATCGACCGCAAGTGGATCGGCACCGACGCCGACGCCCTGTTCGCCAAGCGGCTCGGCCGCGGCGTGGACCAGGTCGCGATGCTCAACGACGCGGACGCCGCCGGAATGGCCGAGATCCGCTGGGGCGACCCGGTGGCCCGGCGTGGCGTGACGGCGCTGCTGACCTTCGGCACCGGCATCGGCAGCGCGGTCTTCCAGGACGGCAAGCTCGTGCCCAACACCGAGTTCGGCCACATCGAGGTCGATGGTCACGATGCGGAAAAGAAAGCCGCGGCGTCGGTGAAGGACAACGAGGAACTCTCGTATCCCGAATGGGCGGAACGGGTGAACAGGTATCTCTCCGTGCTGGAAAACCTGATCTGGCCGGATCTGTTCATCGTCGGCGGCGGCGTCAGCAAGAAGTCGCACAAATGGGTTCCGCTGCTGGACATCCGCACGCCGGTCATCGTCGCGTCCCTGCAGAACAACGCGGGCATCGTCGGCGCGGCGGCCGCCGCCGCGGAGGGCATCGAGCACTGACGCGACCGGGCTGACATCCGCGCCATGGATGTCACTTCGGCGGGTCGCACGGCGTGTCGCGCCCGCCGGGTGGTGGTCCGCGCCGCGACGCTGTCACGTATCGTCGTTACAATGGAACACGGCCCACGGCGGCGGCACCCATGAGAACGAGGGAAACCGCAGGCCGAGGGGTGTTCCCCGAATTTGAGGCAGCCGAGACCATCACGCCTCGGCTCGTCATGATCGACCGCTGCGAAAGGGCGTAAGTGGCAGCCGCAAGAACCGCAACCCGAAGCGGGACGAAGACAGCGACCGCAGCCGGCGAGCCGGCCGACGAGGCAGCCACCGACGCGGCGAAGCCCGCGGCGCGCAAGACCGCCGCCAAGGCGGCCGGCGCGAAGAAGGCCCCGGCGAAGAAGGCTCCGGCCAAGAAACCCACCACCAAGGGCGCCAAGACCGAAGACGGCGATCCGGAAGACGGTCCCGGCGAGCTCGACGAAGCCGACCTCGAAACCCCGGATCTCTCGGACCTCGAAGAGGTCGAGGTGGACGTCGTCGACGCTTCCGTCACCGAGGAGACGGAAGAGGACGCGGAGTCCGAGGAGGACGTCGAAGAGACGCCCGCCCGCGGACGCCGCACGTCGACCGACAAGAACGCCGGCAAGACCTCCGACAACCCGGACTTCGTCTGGGACGAGGAAGAGTCCGAGGCGCTGCGCCAGGCCCGCAAGGACGCCGAGCTCACCGCTTCGGCCGACTCGGTCCGCGCGTACCTCAAGCAGATCGGCAAGGTCGCCCTGCTGAACGCCGAGGAGGAGGTGGAGCTCGCCAAGCGCATCGAGGCCGGGCTCTACGCCGCCGAGCGCGTCCGCAACGCCGAGGAGGAGGGCGAGAAGCTCGTCACCCAGATGCGGCGCGACCTCAAGTGGATCGTGCGCGACGGTGAGCGGGCGAAGAACCACCTCCTGGAGGCGAACCTCCGGCTCGTGGTCTCGCTGGCCAAGCGCTACACCGGCCGTGGCATGGCGTTCCTGGACCTGATCCAGGAAGGCAACCTCGGTCTGATCCGCGCGGTCGAGAAGTTCGACTACACCAAGGGCTACAAGTTCTCCACGTACGCCACCTGGTGGATCCGGCAGGCGATCACCCGCGCGATGGCCGACCAGGCCCGCACCATCCGTATCCCGGTGCACATGGTCGAGGTCATCAACAAGCTCGGCCGTATACAGCGTGAGCTGTTGCAGGACCTCGGTCGCGAGCCCACTCCCGAAGAGCTCGCGAAGGAAATGGACATCTCCCCGGAGAAGGTCCTCGAGATCCAGCAGTACGCCCGCGAGCCGATCTCGCTCGACCAGACCATCGGCGACGAAGGCGACTCGCAGCTCGGTGACTTCATCGAAGACTCCGAGGCTGTCGTCGCGGTCGACGCGGTGTCGTTCACGCTGTTGCAGGACCAGCTCCAGTCGGTGCTGCAGACACTGTCCGAACGTGAGGCGGGGGTGGTGCGGCTGCGGTTCGGCCTCACCGACGGCCAGCCGCGCACGCTCGACGAGATCGGCCAGGTGTACGGGGTGACCCGTGAGCGCATCCGGCAGATCGAGTCGAAGACGATGTCGAAGCTGCGTCACCCGTCGCGTTCGCAGGTGCTGCGCGACTACCTGGACTGAGTTTCAGGTTCACGGAGAACCCCGTCACCGTTTCGGTGGCGGGGTTTTTCGTGTCCGGTGTCGAAACGCGGCCCGCCCGTTCGACGCGTGGGTATGACGAAACCTCACGCGACCGAGAACCTCGACCGTTACGGCTCCGCGGAGCTGCCGTGGAGCCGTCCCCGCGACATCCTCGCCGAGGACACGCCCACCGCCGACCTGACCTTCTTCGTGACGACCGTGCGAGCCGACGGGCGTCCGCACTCGGCGGGCGTCGGGGCGGTCTGGGTGGACGACGCCCTGTACTTCAAGGGCGGACCCGGCACCCGCCGATCCCGCAACCTGGCCGAGAACCCGGCGTGCGCCGTTTCGGTGCGCCTGCGGGGTATCGACCTCACGCTGGAAGGCGAGGCACACCGCGTTACCGACCCGGCGACCCTGGAGCGGGTGGCGGCGGTCTACCGGACCGGCGGCTGGCCCGCCTCGGTGGAGGGCGACGCGCTCACGGCCCCCTTCAGCGCGCCCAGCGCCGGGGCGCCGCCCTGGCACCTGTACCGCCTCACCCTGCGTCGCGCCATCGGTGTCGCGGGTGCCGAACCGCACGGCGCCACCCGCTGGGACTTCACCCCCTGACCCCGTGACTCGCGTGCTCAAACCCGTGACTCGCGTGCTTGGAAACGTGACTCGCGTGCTTGAACCCGGAACTCACGTGATCAGACACGGAACTCACGTGATTGGGCGGCGAACTCGGGTGCGGCAGCCAGTCCCGCGAGTTCCGGCTCCAAGCACGCGAGTTCCGGCTCCAAGCACGTGAGTTACGGGTCTAAGCACGTGAGTTACGGGTTCAAGCACGCGAGTTCCGGGTCTGATCACGCCCGGCCGGTCAGGGTGGTCCAGGGGACGTGCACGGTCACCCGTTCCCGCAGCTGCTCGTTCATCAGCCACAGCTCCCCCGTCGCGGGCCAGTACGACAGGTTCTGCGAGTTCACCGGCGCCTGGCCGCTCAACCGTGACGTCGAGGTGCCGCCGACCCCGCCGTGCAGGCACGACGGATGGTCGCCGGCCACCCCGGCGTACTCCGGGCACACACCGGTCATCACGAAATACCCGTTGCGCGCCACCGCTCCCTGCATGCCCCACACCGGCGACACGAACCCTTCCTTCGCGTGCACGGTCCCGTCGGCCGACACCTTGGGCAGACCGGTCGCGCGGTCGAACGGCCAGCGCAGCACCCGGCTCCCGGCCGCGTTGGAGATGTGCTCGGAGGTCACGATCGAACCGTCACTGTGGTCGAAGGACATCGTCGAGAGGCACGGGCGTGGCCCTGGCGCGTTGGTGCAGGCGCCGCCGCCGGGATACCAGTACGCGCCGATCTGCGGCATCGCGTAGTCGTAGTACGCCGCGTGGTACTTGCCGTCCGAGCCCTTGCCGACGACACCGGAGCTGTCGTCGACCTTCCAGAAGTGTGTCGTGTCGAAGACCCGCACCACGCCGCCGGTAGTCGCGACGAACAGCCGGTTCCCGATCCAGGTCATGCCGTGCCCGTGCCCCTGCACGACGGCGAAATTGTCGTTCGACGTCGGTTCGACGAGCAGCACGTGCCGGTAGCCCAGTCCAGTCGCGTCCACAAAGGACAGACGGACCATGGTGTCGCCGGGAGTGTGCCAGGACGCCGCCATGACCCGCTTGCCGCCGACCTTCCCGGTCGCCGCGTCGGCGTCGCCGGAACCGGTCAGTCCCTGCGGGATCCAGTCGTTGGTCTTGTCGTCATTGGCGTCCTCCCAGCAGAATCCCGCCGGTTTCAGCGCCGCCGCGAGGTACGTGCCGTGACACAGCGGCCGTGCCTTCCGGTTCGCCGACGACAGGATCTCCGGCAGGCCGCGTGCCGGGAGCTGCCTCTCCAGGGCGGCGATCCGCGCGCCGTAGGTGTCGAAGGTCGTCCCGGACGTCCAGCGGAAGCCGTCGACCGTGGCCGCGTCCATCCGGGGGAAGGCGGCCGCGGCGGAGGCGGCCCCGGGGATGAGCGCGAACACCAGCAGGAGTGAAGCGAGAAGTCCCAGCCTCTTCATGCCCGCGAGCTTCCCGGCCACGCGCATACTTTCGATACAAACCGCGTCAGGACACGGAAAGTCCGCGCTCCGCCAGGGATTCCTCGACACGCAGCCGTTCGATGCCGCGGTCGAAACCCTCCGGCAGTTCGTCCAGCCGATGGTCGACTTCGACCTCGCGGCAGGCCTGGACGAGCAGCGCGTCGTACGCCTGCCTGGTGCCGTACCGGCGGACGGCGGACGCCCCGGAAGGAAGTTCCGCCAGAAGCCGGTGAACGCGACGGAGGTCGGCTGCGAGCTTTTCGATGGGCGGTCCGATCGGGACTGCCGGCTCGCGGCGACGGTGCCACCGGCGCAGAACGACGGGCGCTTTCAGCGCGCACCAGAAAAGAACCGACGGCGCCACGGCGACAACGGTGTACAGCGCGACAGGCCCGGTGGCCACGACTCGATGGTAACCCCCGGGCGGACCACCGGAGAATCCGTGAATCCGGGCTATATTCGCGGCTGTGCTGACCGAGAGCTACCGCTATCCGGACACCGGCGACCACGTCACCGGGATGTTCATCCGACGGCACGAGCCCTACGACGGCTACTGGACGGCCAGCGAGGACCGCGCTCTCGGGAAGGTCGCCGAACAGCTCACCGCGTCCCTCGGCCGCCGCGATCAGGTCAAGTCGCTCGACGCGGGCTGCGGCGAGGGCCGGCTCCTCCCCTGGCTCGCCGGGTTCTCGGCGGACGTCACCGCCGCGGACCCCGACCCGGACAGGCTGGCGAAGGCCCGCGAGACCGTCGTCGAGGACACTGAGTTCTCCTTCACCGTCTCGCCGATCACCGAACTCGACGGCGGCCCGTACGACCTCGTGCTGTGCAGTCACGTCGTCCAGCACGTGCCGACCCCGGACGTCGCGCCGATCCTGCGGCGGCTGGCCGAGGTCACCGCGCCCGGCGGCACCCTGGTGCTGGCCTACAGCCGGTCGCCGATCGGGCGGGGCGCGTTCAGTCTCGACAGTGTCGAAGCCGGTGGCGAGGTCCGCTCGCGCCGCGTGTCCCGCGACGAGTTCGACAAGGCGCTGCGTGACGGCGGCCCGGCGCTTCCGGTGCACTACCTCGACCCGGTGGAGGTCGCCGCCGAAGCAGCCGACGCGGGCTGGCGCACCGACTGGGAGTGGACCTACCACGTCCTCGACGATCTCGGCCCCGCCGACGAGCACATCGACCGCGACGAACTCGTCAACGCCTCCGGCCCGCTGCGCCGCCACCTCGGCCGGGACCTGATCACCCTGCTGCGCCGCGCATGACCGCGGTACTCCTCACCTTCGCCTGGGCCGTCCCGCTGTCCGAGCGGGAAGCGGAGAAGGTGCTGGACGGCGGCCGGGACCGGGGGTTGCTGGCCCACCTCGACGGGAAACTCGGCGAGGAGTGGACGGCCGCGGAGAACTTCCTCGCCAACTACACGACGCCACCGCGGAGACGGGTGCTGCGCAAACGCACCGGCGGCTCGCGGCTGTCGATCCGGATCGGCGCGGTCAGCCTGCCGTGCGAACTGATCGTCACCTGGCATCCGGCCTATCACGCGATGACGCTGGTCCTCGCCACCACGATCACCGGGCGGGCGGCGGACGGGCCCGCCGCCGAGTTCGATCTCGCCATCGCCGTCCTGCAAAGCCTTCAAGGCCGCGAAACGGTGAACGGAACGAACGGACTGCACGGCGGCTACGGCGAGCAGACCTTCCCCTCGCTGCTCAAGGCCGTCACCCACATCTTCGAGGACCTGACCAAGGGCTGCGGACTGACCGAAGGGCTCGGCCGCAAGGGCTGGTGCGTCGAACTGCGGTCCCACGACGGTCATCCGCCCGCCCAGCGGGTCGCCACCGACCCTCGCCCGTTCTACGGGATGGCGACCAGCGACGAGGGCTGGCGGTTCGTGCCCCGCGAGGTCGCCAGGGAGGCGCTCGGCCCGTCTTGGGGCACGCGCTCGTTCGTCGCCGCCTACACGATGGCGGGCGGGATCGTCTGCCTCAACAGCAAGGATTCCGACTACGTCGAGCGGCAGGACGAGCTGATGCGCGGCCCGTTCGGCGCGGCCGAACCGTACTTCGGCATCGACAGCGACGTCGGCGGGCTCGACCACGGGATGCTCTTCATCCTCGAACGGGTCCTGATCCGGATGGCGCTGGCCGACCAATGGCTGGCGTCGATGAAGCAGGCCGGGAGCCGCACCCGGCTGCTGCGGGGATCGCTCGACGACATCCTCGAAATGCTGCATTCCGTCCTGCCGCCCGAGGTCGACTCGCTGGAGCGCCGCCTGGTGACGAGCATGGGCGTGGAGCGGATCATCGCCCAGCTCGACCGTCAGGCCGAGGCGATGGACGAGGAGACCCGGTACTCCTACGAGAACACGGTGAGCGCGCGGGTCACGCGGCTCACCGTGGTGACCGTCGTGCTGACGGTCGTCACCATCGTCCTCGGCGTCCTGCAGGTGCTCGTCTCACTCTGACCGGCGGCGCTGCTTGCGGGAGCGTTCGGCGAACAGCAGCCCGACGCCCGCGGCCACCATCAGCGCGCTGGCCACCACGTGCATCCCCGGCGGGAGCAGGTGGAGCTGGACGAACCAGCTCGGTTCGGTACTGCCCAGCAGCCGGTTGATCAGCCCGCCCCCGCCCTGCACCAGGAGGAGGATCCCCAGTAGTTCGATCATCGTCGCGCCCCTTCCTTGACCCGGTCGTCGTTCTTGGAGAACTCCTGCCAGAGCGGTCCGGTGGCGAACCAGATGGCCGTCACGACCCCCATCCTCGGCAGCCAGTCCCACAGCGGCGCGACCTGCTCGGTGTCGCCGACCATGAAGATCAGCAGGAGCAGCACGCCCGAGGCGAGCCCGCAGGCCAGCACGCATTTGAACCAGTCACGCCATTCGGCGCGCAGCTTCGCCCGGCCCGTCGGCTTGGGCGGCGGTGGCGGCCCGCCCGCGAACCGGTGGGCGAAGCGCACGTCGGCCCACTTGATCATCGAGTGGCCGAACACCACGCTGAAGCCCAGGTACACCGCGGCGAGGCCGTGCACGAAGTTCGCCGTCGCGCCGTTGCGCAGGTCGATGACCGTCGCGACCAGCACGACCAGGTCGATCACCGGCGTCAGGAGCAGCAGGAACACGCTGGTCCGCTTCAGCTTGAGCAGGTAGCGGGCCACCAGGCCGGCGACGATGGCGACCCAGAAGCCGATCTCCCCGCCGGCGACCACGGCCGCCATGGGGTTTTCCGCGATGAAGTCCCAGATCTTGTTCACGGTCCGAGTCTCGCCGGGATCCGGCGCGCCCGCGTCGGCGTACGGACCGAGATCACCGTCATCAGTTAGTAGGACCCCGCCACGCGTCCGGGTGTGCTGGGATGGGACGGTGCCCACGTTCGTCCCGCGCCTGAACCACCTCGCCGAATGGAAACAGGACCTCGTCATCGCCTTCGGTACGTGGGTCCTCGGCGTGCTGGTCTATGTGAGCGGGATGCAGGTGCTGCTGGCGGGCCGCGACGACACTCCGCTGTGGATCCGCCTGAGCGAACTGACCGCGATCTGCGCGCTGGAGATGCTGCGCCGCAAGATCCCGCTGGCGCTGATCTGCGCGCTGGCCGTGCTCGCCGTGGACATCACGTTCGGCCCCTCACTCCCGATCCTCATCGTCTTCACCGACTTCCTCTACGCCACGACGCTCTACGGTTCGCGGCGCACCAGCAGGCTGATGATCGGCGTCGCCTCGATCGGGACGCTCGCGGTGGTCTGCCTGGCGCTCATCTTCGCCGACCAGTGGCGCATGGCGGTGCTGGCCGCGTTCGCCCTCCTGCCGTTTCTGGTCACCCCGGTGTGGTGGGCGGCCAACGTGCGCCAGCAGCGGGACATCGCCGAGAACGAACGGGCGAACGCGGTGCAGCTGGCCACGATCGGCGAACTGGACCGCAAGGCCGCCGTGGCGGGGGAACGCTCGAAGATGGCGCGCGATCTGCACGACGTCATCGCCGGGCATCTCTCGGCGATCGCGATCCAGTCCGAGGCCGCGCTGTCGATGGCCACCGCCGACCCGAAACTGTCCAGGAAGGTCCTGGAATCGGTGCGGGAGAACAGTGTGAGCGCGCTCGACGAGATGCGCGCGATGATCGGGCTGCTGCGCGCGGATCCCTCCACAGGGGACAGTGAGATCGAACCGACCGCGCCCGCCCGGCTCGCCGAACTGTCCAAACTGGTCGAATCGGCGCGGGCGAGCGGGCTGGAGGTCGAGATCGGTTCCGTCCCGGTCCTGTCCCCTCATCTCCCCGCCGCTGTCGATCTGACCGCGTACCGGATCGCGCAGGAGGCACTCACCAACGCGGCCAAGCACGCCGCGGGTGGCCGGGCCGTGCTCGACATCCGTGCCGACGGAGGCATACTCACCGTCGAAGTGCGCAACGATCTCCGTCCCGGCTCCGGCTCGGGGGACGACGGCGGGACCGGACTCGGCCTGCTGAACATGCGGGAACGCGCCGCCGCGGTGGGCGGCACTCTCGCCGCCGGGCCGTCCGGCGGTGGCTGGCTGGTCCGCGCCGAACTGCCTCTGGAGGGGTCTTGAGCGACGGGAACATCAAAGTGCTGGTCGCCGACGACCACGGCGCGATCCGCGCCGGGTTGATGATGATCCTCGGCAACGCCGAGGGCATCGAGGTGATCGGCGAGGCCGCGGACGGCGCCACCGCCGTCCGCCAGGCGAAGGCGCTGAGGCCGGACGTCGTGCTGATGGACGTCCGGATGCCCGGCGTCGACGGCATCGCGGCGACGCGGGAACTGACCGCCGAAGGCCTGTGCGAAGTCCTCGTGCTGACCACTTTCGACCTCGACGAATACGTCCACGCCGCGCTGCGGGCCGGTGCGGCCGGGTTCCTGCTGAAGTCGGTCGAGGCGTCGCGGCTGATCGAGGCGGTGAAACTGGTCGCGGCGGGCGAAGGGGTGCTCGCGCCGCAGGTCACGCGGAAGCTGATCGCCGCTTTCGCCGCCGGGACCCGCGAACCCTCGCTCGTCCCCGACGGGCTCGACGAGCTGACCGACCGAGAGCGCGAAGTGCTGGCGTGCCTGGGCGGCGGCCTGTCCAACGCGCAGATCGGCACGCGGCTGCACATCGGCGAAACCACGGTGAAGACGCACGTCTCGCGGGTGCTGACGAAACTGGAGCTGCGGTCGCGGGTACAGGCGGCGATCCTGGCGCAGGAGAACGGCGTCGTCCTGGAGGGCTGAAGGGGCCCTTCACCGCATGCGACGGGGCGAAGGGAGCTTTCACCGCGTCTCGTGCGGGGAAAGTCCCCTTCGGCTGCCACCGATCTGCGAGGTGGGCGGCGATCTTCTAGCGTGACTTTTCATGCGGCGAACTCTGGACGTGGACGAGGTCCTGAAACGGCAGGACTCGGGCGAGCTGAAACGCCGTCTCAAAGGGCGTGACCTGATCGGCTTCGGGGTCGGGATCATCATCGGCACCGGGATCTTCACCCTCGCCGGTGTCGAGGCGAAGTCGCACGCGGGCCCGTCGGTCACGCTGTCGTTCGTGCTCGGCGCCGTCGTGGCCGGGATGGCCGCCCTGTGTTACGCCGAACTCGCGTCCAGCGTGCCGACGGCGGGAAGCGCCTACACCTACGCGTTCGCCACCCTCGGCGAGACCTTCGCCTGGATCATCGGCTGGGACCTCCTGCTGGAGTTCGCGCTCGGCGCGGCCGTCGTGTCGCGCGGCTGGTCCGGCTATCTCGCGAATCTGATGGGGCTCTCCCCCGAGTGGTTCGGCGAAGACGCGAAGGTGAACATAGGCGCGGTCGCGATCATCGCCGTGCTGACCGTGATCGCCGTCATCGGGATCAAGGAGTCGGCGCGGGTGACGAATCTGCTCGTGCTGGTGAAGGTCGCCGTGTGCGTGCTGATCCTCGCGGTCGGCGTGTTCTACATCCGCGGCGAGAATCTCACGCCGTTCATCCCCACCGCCCAAGCGCCGACGGAGACCGCCGGGACGCTGCACCAGCCGATCGTGCAAGCCGCGCTCGGGCTCGAACAGTCCGTCTACGGCATCGCCGGGATGGTGACGGCCGCCGCCGTCGTCTTCTTCGCCTACACCGGTTTCGAGGCGCTCGCCAACCTCGGCGAGGAGACCGTGAACCCCAAGCGCGATCTGCGGGTCGGCATCCTCGGCGCGCTCGGGGTCTGCGCGCTGCTCTACATCGGGGTCTCGCTGGTGCTGACCGGGATGGTGCCGTTCACCGAGATCGACACGGGCGCCCCGCTCGCCGACGCCTTCGACCGCGTCGGGCAGCACTGGGTGGGCGCGCTGATCTCGCTCGGCGCGGTCACCGGACTGACGTCGGTGATGATGGTGGAACTGGTGACGATCGGCCGGATCGGGTTCGCGATGGGCCGCGACGGCCTGCTGCCGAAGAAGTTCGGCACGGCGCATCCGCGCTGGGGCACCCCGCACCGGATGACCATCGCCGGAGCCGTGCTGATCGCGGTGCTCGCCGCTTTCGTCCCGATCTCCGAACTCGCCGACATGGTCAGTATCGGCGCGCTGTCGGCGATGATCATCGTCGCGCTGGCCGTCCCGGTGCTGCGCAAGCGCCGCCCGGACCTGGAACGCCCGTTCACCGTGCCGTTCTCGCCGTATCTGCCGATCGTCGCGGCGCTGGCGTGCTTCTACCTGATGCTGAACCTGGACGTGATGACCTGGCTGCGGTTCGCCGCGTGGCTGCTGCTCGGCCTGCTGATCTACGTCTTCTACGGGCGCAAGCATTCCCGCTTCGCGAAAGACGACCTCAGCTCCACAGACCTGCCGTCGTGACCGCGGCGACGGCGGCCTCGGTGTCACCGTCGTCCACCACGACCAGCATCCGTTTCAGCGCCGCGGCCAGCCATTCCACCGGCTGGTCGTGCAACCCGTGCCGACTATCCATAATAGACACCAGCGTTCCCTCGGCGCCGATCCGCATCCCGGCCACCAGAACGAATTGCGTCTCGGCCGGCCGCCAGCGGGACGACCACAGTGGTGGGATCCCGGTGTCGAGGTAGTCGAGCAGCGCCCGCTCGGGTGTGTCGTGCGCGCCGAACTCGGCCGGGTCGACCTCCGCGATCACGGCGACCCGCGTCAGCCTCCACAGCTCGGCCAGGAGCATGAACAACGACTGCGGTGACCGATTCCCGGTCGCGGGCACCGCCACGAGCCGTCCACCCGAGAACGACTCGATCGCCCGCGACAGACCCTCCATCGTGGTTCCCGACAGAGCCGCGACCTCGTCCTGGCCCCCGACGGCGAACCCGGCCGCGCGCAGGGCGGCCAGCGCCGTGAACGGCCCGGCGAGTCCGTCCTTCTGCGGGAGTTCGGCCCGCGCGACGGCGACGAGATGCTCGCCGCCGGGCAGCCAGCGGCGACCGGACAGCCCCGTCCGGTCGCCGTCGATTCCGGAGGACATCAGTCTTCGAACGTCCACGACTGCATGATGAACGGCCCTTCGTTCGCCGCCCCGGCCGCGGCGTAGGTCGCCAGCGCGGCCTCGTTGTCCGTCTCGACGCCGACCCACATCCCGCGGCAGCCACGCTCCCGAGCGAGCCCGGCCAGCGCGTCGACCAGGTCGCGGCCGATCCCGCGCCGCTGGTAGTCCGGGCTGACGTCGAGCTCGTTGAGGAACATCTCGGTGCCCTTGTCCGGATGCGTCACCTCGGTGCCGGTGATCATGCCCGCGGGTTCGCCGTCCTCGTACGCGATCAGGAGGTGGTTCTCCTCCCCCGCGAGGAACTTCTCGGACGCCGTCCGCCGCGCGGGTCCGTCGAACAGGTGCTGGGCGGCGACGACCTCTTCGACGGTCTTGGCCCGCCGGATCTCGGTCACGTGTCCTCCCGGTGCTCGAAGCGCCACAGACTGGTCAGTATCCCGTTCAGAGGGGCGCCGAGTCATCACGTTTCCCCGGAGAGCGCAGCGCCACCCCGGCGACGACGGCCAGCGTGCCGAGCGCCTCGGGCAGGGTGGGGACCTGGCGGAGCCAGAGGAAGCCGATCAGCCCGGCCGTGACCGGCAGCAAGGCGAGCAGCAGCGCGAACCGCGCCTTCCCGGCCTTGCGCAGCACCACCTGATCGAGTGCGTACGGCACGACGGTCGAGAGCACCCCCACGCCGATGCCGAGCAACAGCAGGCGTGGCGAACCCCACACCGCCCCCGTGCCGAACGCCAGCGGCGACAGCACCACGGTGCCCACGGCGAACCCGACGGCCAGCCCGTCGATCCCGTTCCCGCCGACCGCGACCCGCTTCCCGAGCAGGATGTACCCGGCCCACGCCGCCGCCGCGCCCAGCGCGAAGAGCACGCCGAGCAGGCTGCCTTCCAACCTGACGTCCGCGATGGCGATCACCCCGGCCGCCACCAGCAGCAGCGCGAAGACGTCGCGGCGGGTCCGCGACCCGAAGGCCGCCACCACCACGGGCCCGGCGAATTCGAGGGCGACCGCTGTCCCGAGGGGCAGCCGCGCGATCGCCTCGTAGAAGAGCACGTTCATCCCGGCGGTGACGACCCCGAACGCACCCGCGAGCAGGAACGTGCGCCCGGTCCAGGCCGAGCGGGGTGGCCTGCGCCACGCGAGGAGGACGATCGCCGCGCCGAGGCAGCGGAGCCAGGCCACCCCCGCGGGGGAGGCGACCGAAAAGAGACCTACGGCGACGGCCGCACCGGCGTACATCGAAATTCCGCTGAGAACGAACAAGATCGGTGCCGGCACGCTGGGGAGACGGTTCCGGACGACTGCGACAACCACCCCTGCATGGTGCCTGACGTGGGAAAAGTCGGTTCGACGGGGAGTCTTCTCCTACGTTGCGTGATTACGCTACGGCATCCGAGGTAATTACCAGTGACAAATGAGACACCCGCACGGGAACACTTGCGGGTCGCCAAACGTCTGGAAGAGTGGAAGCACGAACACGGCGGGGCCGGGAACGAACGTTTCCGGTATCAGTGCCGAAGTGGTCGTAGCTGGATCGATGGCACCGGGCGACCGGTGCCGGGACGGAGGGAGACTCCAATGACTTCGCCGACGCTCACCCGCCCCGAACTGACCGCTGCCGACCGATGCGACCGGTGTGGAGCGGCAGCTCAGGTTCGAGCCATTCTCAGCACCGGTGGCGAGTTGCTCTTCTGTGGTCACCACGCCCGCGCACACGAAACGAAGCTCAAGGAAATGTCCGCGGACATTCAGCGGTAACCCACCAGTCCACGACCACCGGCGGCCGGCTACTCCCCAGGGAGAGAGCCGGCCGCCCTGTTTTTGCCTGCTGCCGCCCTGTTTTTTGCCTGCTGCCGCCCTGTTTTTCGCCTGCTGCCGCCCTGGCTCTGCCCCGCTGACGCCCCAGGCACACGATCCGATGTCCCCAATGTGGCATTGGGGACGCTCAGTGCCCCCAATGCCACATTGGGGGCACTCCCGGCAGGCGACTCCGACTGCCCAGGCGGAAGACTCACCCTCAAAAACATACAGACTGCATGTATGTTGAGGGTATGACGACCAGTGAGCTCTTGGGCGAGACGCACGAGGTGGACCTCGGCGGCGCCCGCATCCGCTACCGCGACCGTGGTGAAGGCCCTCCTGTGGTCTTCGTGCACGGCCTGCTGACCAACGGCTTGCTCTGGCGCGAGGTGGCCCCTGCGATCGCCGACGCCGGCTTCCGCTGCCTGACCCCGGACTGGCCACTGGGCTCACACGAGATCCCGGTCCCCGGCGCCGACCTGAGCCCGCCCGGGGTCGCCGCGCTCATCGCGCGGTTCCTCGAGGTACTGGACCTGACCGACGTCACCGTGGTCGCGAACGACACCGGCGGCGCGCTCACGCAGCTATTGATGACCACGTCCCCGGAACGGGTGGGCCGCGTCGTGCTGACGCCGTCGGACTGCTTCGAGTACTTCCTGCCGCCGGCGTTCTCGGCGCTGGGCCCGCTGGCGCGGATCCCCGGTGGCACCCGGACGGTGGTCCAGGCGTTGCGCTGGCGATGGCTGCTGAAGACCACGGACTTCCTGTGGCTGACCAAACGGCCGGTCCCGGACCACGTCCTGGACGCGTACCTGCTGCCCAGCAGGCGGAGCCCGGAGATCCGGGACGACCTGCGCCGGTTCATGGTGAGTGTCGACAAGCGCTACACGCTGACCGCGGCCGAGCGGCTGCCCGCGTTCGAGAAGCCGGTGCTGCTGGTCTGGGCGCCCGAGGACCGGCACTTCCCGCTGTGGCTGGGCCGCAAGCTCGCGGGTGTGCTGCCCGACGCCGAACTGAAGACGATCGAGGACTCGTACACCTTCGTGCCGGAGGACCAGCCGGAGCGGCTGAGCGGCATGGTGGTGGAATTCATGCGTGCCCACGCCACGACGTAGCCAGACCGAACGATCGCAGTCGACGCAGGCCGCGTTGATCACCGCGGCACGGAAGCTGTTCGCCGACCCGGGTTACGCCGCCGTGCCCGCCGACGAGATCGTCCGGGCGGCGGGCGTCACCCGGGGTGCGCTGTACCACCACTTCGGGGACAAGCAGGGCCTGTTCCGCGCCGTGATCGAGCAGATCGAAACGGAGATCACCGAGGAACTCAAGGCGTTCGGGCAGTCGGTAGACGATCCGTGGGCGGCGGCCATCGGCGCGCTGAGCCACTTCCTGGACGTGTGCCTGCGGCCCGAAGTGGTGCGGATCTCGCTCACCGACGCCATCTCCGTCCTCGGCTGGCCTGCCTGGCGCGAGCTGGAGAACCGCTATGGGCTGGGCCTGATCACGGAGTTCCTGGAAGGTGTCGCCGCGGAGGGGCGGCTGGTCGACGGGCCGATCCCGGAGCTGGCGCAACTGGTGCTGAGCGCCTGCGCCGAAGCGGCGTTGATGATCGCGCACGCCGAAGACCCCGAAGCGGCGAAGGAGAAGTCCCTCGCCGCCCTGGTGGCCCTGCTTTCAGGCCTCGCGAAAGACCGCGTTTAGTCCTCTAGATGCTGTAGTTGCACACGCAAGGACCGCATCTAGAGGACTAAACGCGGTCCTAGACCGTGTCGAGGATCATCTCGAACGCCGCTTCGGCCGCGCCCAGCAGTTTCACGTCCGCGCCGAGCGCCGAGCTCACGATCTGAGTCCCGCCCACGGCACGGCTGACGAGGCTCCGCCGCCGGACCTCGGCCGCCACCGACTTCACCACCGAGTCGGGCAGCACGGTGAGCAGGTCGCCCAGCACAACCAGCTGCGGGCCGAGCAGGTTGACCACGTTCACCAGGCCCAGCGTCAGCCATTCCGCGAACTCCGAGAGCCGTTCCTCGGCCGCGTGCGGGTCCCGGCCCAGCTCGCGCAGCTCGAACAGGATCGCCCCGCGCGGGGTGTCCTCGGGCAGGTCGAGCGCACGGCACAGGGCCGCTTCGCCCACCTCGGTCTCCCAGCAGCCGCTGGATCCGCAGTAGCAGGGACGGCCGCCCGGCCGGATCGCCATGTGCCCGATCTCGCCGACGTAGCCGGAGCCACCGCGCAGCGCCGAACCGTCCGCGATGATCCCTCCCCCGACACCGACGTCCGCGGAGACGTACACGGCGTCGGACGAGCCCCGCGCGGCACCGCGCAGGTGTTCGGCGATGGCCCCGAGTTCGGCGTCGTTGCCGACCAGGATGGGGATGCGCAGCACACCGCCGAGCCGTTCCCCGAGCGCCACGTCGGTCCAGCGCAGGTTGGGCGCCTCGTGGACGTGCCCGTCCGCCCGGCGGACGACGCCGGGCACGGACACCCCCGCGGCGATCGGCTGCACGCCGAGGTCGCCCGCCAGTACGGTGGTCGACTCGATCACGTGTGTGATCACCTCGTCGGCCTCCCGCATCCGGCCGCGGAGGTTCCAGCTGTTGCGCCCGAGGATCTGGCCGCCGAACCCGACCAGCGCGATCGCCACGTGTTCGACCTGGAGGTCGACCGCGAGCACCACCGCCGCGTGCGGCTGCGGCAGGACCAGGAGCGAGGGGCGGCCCGCCCCTCGTCCCGGCCTCGGGACCCGCTCCTCGACGACACCCGCTTCCGCGAGGCCGTCGACGAGGGTCTTGATGGTGCTGCGGTTGAGCCCCAGCGAGGTGGCCAGGGTCGCCCTGGTGCTCGGGCCGCTGACGTGCAGCAACCTGAGCAGGGTCGTGCGGTTGTGCCTGCGCACCTCGTCTGGTCGTGCAACGGGTGTGCTGGTCACGGACTTCATCATTCCATGCGGACTCAGCGCGGCGACGCAGCCGCGCGGCGCCGGGACAGCGCGTCCACCGTTGCCGCCAGCAGCAGCACCAGACCGGTGACGATGTTGACCACCGCCGCCGACTGCTTGAGCAGGCCCAGCGCGTTCTCGACGACCGCGAGCACGAGGCCACCGATCACCGCGTCGACGACCCGGCCCTTGCCGCCGAACAGCGACGTACCACCGATGACGGCGGCACCGACCGCGAACAGCAGCGTGTTGAGGCCACCGGCCTGCGGGTCGACCGAACCGACCTTCGACGAGTAGACGATCGCGCCGACCGCCGCCACCGCCGAGCAGATGACGAACACCGACGCGCGGATCTTCTCGACGTTGATCCCGGCGCGGCGGGCCGCCTCGCGGTTGCCGCCGACGGCGTAGATGTGGCGGCCGTACTGGGTGCGGTTGAGCACGTAGGTGCCGAGCACCAGCAGCGCGAGCACGATCGGCACGACGTACGGGACACCCGAGATCACGATGTTCGGGTTGGGCGCGCGGTTCAGCGTCAGCAGGTACGTGGCGATCGCGGCGACCACGCCGATCGCGCCGACCTTGAACAGCACCATCGGCGTCGGCTGGGTGACCAGTCCGCGCTTGAGCCGCGAGAAGTGCTGACCGAGGCTCACTGCGGCGAAACCGCCCGCGAAGATCAGGAAGAGGATCCAGCTGCCCAAAGTGGACAGGTTGCCGTTGGCGACCTTGAACAGCACGTCCGAGGTGCTGATGCCGAGCGTGCCGCCCTCGCCGATGAACTGGAGGATGACGCCTTGCCAGGCGAGGAAGAGCGCCAGTGTCACGACGAACGACGGCATGCCGATCTTGGAGACGAGGAAGCCGGTGAGGACACCGATAGCGCCACCGACACTGATCGCGAGAAGGATCTCGATCCACGGGTTGGCCGCGGTTCCCGAAAGCACCAGCGCGATCGCGAGCACGGCGAATCCGACACCCGCCCAGATCCGCAGGATCACCCCGAGCAGGCCGGCGATCGCGAGCACCACGAGGAACGTGATGAACACGCCGTTCCCCATACCGCCCAACAGGTTTCCGTTGCGCACGTAATGCATCGCCAGCACCGCGGCGGTGACACCGGACGCGGTACCCGCGGACAGGTCGATCTCGCCGAGCAGCAGCACGAACACGATGCCCATCGCGATGATCGCCTTGCCGGCGCCCTGCGCCATCAGGTTCGCGATGTTGTTCATGGTCAGGAAGGTGTCCGACAGCGAGGCGAACACGATCACCAGCACGAGCAGGCCGAGCAGCGCCGGGAGCGAACCCAGCTGTCCCGCCTTGAGCCGGGAGAAGTAGTCACCGACGGCCTCGCGCGTTGACATCGATGTCGTGTCGATGCCGAAGTCCGTGATGGCCGCCGACGGGTTCAGCGCTGCGGCCGCGGACTTGCCCCCTTCCGGCGAAGCGGGCTTTGCAGGTGTCTCAGTCATTTCCGGTTCTTTCTCGCCTCGTACTAGAGGACGGCGGCTTCGGGGCGGGCAAGGCCGAGGTCGCCGGAGCGGCCGGCGGTGATCAGTTCCACGACCTGGCCGTGGGTGACGTCCTTGGTGTGCACCTCGGCGACGAGACGGCCGAGGTAGAGCACCGCGATGCGGTCGGCGACCTCGAAGACGTCGGCCATGTTGTGGCTGATCAGCACCACACCGAGGCCTTGTTCCGCGAGGCGGCGGACGAGGTCGAGCACCTGACGGGTCTGCGCGACACCGAGCGCGGCGGTCGGCTCGTCGAGCAGGACCACCTTCGAGTCCCACAGCACGGATTTGGCGATCGCGACGGTCTGCCGCTGCCCGCCCGAGAGAGCCGAAACGGGCGTACGGACGGACTTCACGGTGCGGACCGAAAGCGAGGCGAGCGTCTCGCGGGCCGCCTTCTCCATGCTGGCCTCGTCGAGCAGCCATTTGCTGCCGCGTTCCCGGCCGAGGAACATGTTCTGGACGATGTCGAGGTTCTCGGCCAGGGCGAGGTCCTGGTAGACGACCTCGATGCCCAGATCCGCGGCGTCACGCGGGCCGTGGATGTTCACCGGCTTGCCCTGGAAGGTCACCGTGCCCGAGTCGTAGCCGTGGATGCCGGCGATCGACTTGACCAAAGTGGACTTGCCGGCACCGTTGTCGCCGACCAGCGCGGTGACCTCGCCGGCGCGCACGTTGAAGTCCACGTCGTGGAGGACGTGGACCGGCCCGAAGCTCTTGTTCAGCTGCTTCAGTTCGAGGATGGGTTCACTCATTGGGGGTTCTCCCGGCTGGATACCGGGCCGGGGCGCGCTGTGTCCGAGTGCGCCCCGGCCCGGTGGTCTGGGTTTGACGGGTCAGGAGATACCGAGCTGCGTGCACGCCGCGGCCAGGTCGCCGCCGCAGATCTCGGCCGCCTTGACGTAGCCCTGCGTCACGACCTCCTTGACGCCTTCCTTGGTGGTCAGCTTCGGCTCGAGGAGCACGGACTTGACCTCGCGGTTGCCCTTCGGGTCCTTCGCCTTGCCGGTGGCCAGCGCGTCGGCGCCCGCCTTGTCACCCTTGGCCAGCAGGACGGCGAGCTTCGCGGCGGCCTCGGCCTCTTCCTTGATCGGCTTGAAGACCGTCATGTACTGGTCGCCGCGCAGGATCGCCATGAGGCCGTCCGCGGTGGCGTCCTGGCCGGTGACCGGGACCTTGCCGTTGAGGCCGTTCTTCTTCAGCACGGTGATGACCGCGCCGGCGAGACCGTCGTTCGCGGCGACGACGCCGTCGACCTTGCCCTTGTTGTCGGTCAGGATCTGCTCGAAGGTCTGACCGCCCTTCTGGTTGTCCCAGTTGTCGATGGCCTGCTCACGCACGAGCTTGAGGTCGTTGCTGGCGAACTTCGGCTGCAGGACGGACTTCTGGCCGTTCGCGAACAGCGTCGCGTTGTTGTCGGTCGGGGCACCCTCGATCATGACGACCTCGGCGCCCTTCTTGTCCTTCAGCGCGTCGGCGAGGCCCTGGCCCTGCAGCTGGCCGACCTTCTCGTTGTCGAACGAGACGTAGTAGTCGGAGCTGCCGCCGAGGTTCAGGCGGTCGTAGTCGATCGTCGGGATACCGGCGGCCTGCGCCTTCTTGGCGACCGCCGAACCGACCTCGCCGTTGATGGCGGCGATGATCAGGACCTTGACGTTCTGCGCGATCATGCCGTCGGCCAGCGTGGTGAACTTCTGGACGTCGCCCTGGGCGTTCTGGACGTCGGCGTCGAAGCCCGCGTCCTTGAGCGCCTTGGTCAGGAACGGCTTGTCGAAGGACTCCCAGCGCGCGGAGGTCGCGGTCTCCGGCAGGATGACGCCGACCTTGCCGCCGGCGGCGGCACCACCCGGGGCGGGCGCGGACTGCGAGGAGTTGCCGCTGTTGCCCGAGTCGGCGGTGTTGGCGCCGCACGCGGAGAGCACCAGGCCGGCGCCCACCGTCGCGGCGAGGAGGGTAAGGGTTCTGCTGCGCATCCTCGTTCCTTCCGGATCTTGCTCGCGGGCGGCGATCCTGAGGGACCGGTCGCACCATCGCGCATATGTTGTGGGCGACAACATATGCCGCCGAACGTGTTTCGCGGAAGATGGCTGGATCGATTAAGCCTCATCAAATGGACACGGTTTGGCAACGTGGCCGTAGCAAGGCGTATGAAGTCTAGGTCCGCTGACGGTGTGACCGCCACCACTCACTCAGCGTGATCGGCGCAGCTGATCGCGGTGTGAGGACCGGCGGGATCGCCGATGCCCCCTGGACCGACCTGGCGGCTTCGCGTGACTGGATGGACGACACTCGTGATCGGATGGACGGCTCATGTGATTGGACGGACGACACGGCGTCCGGCCGCCTCCCGCGGCGAGTCGTCCGCCTGATCACGCGTGTCGTCCATCCGAGCACGCGTGTCGTCCGATCACCGCACTGCACACCAGGGCACTCACGACCCTGTGCTCTCGCGCCGGATGTCATGAGGGGTCCCCTTAAGACGAAATTTGTCTTAAGGGGACCCCTCATGACGTTCTCGGGTACGGGGCGGTCACCAGGAACGCAGGGTGACGATCCGCTCTTCCAGCTGTTCCACCGAAGCCATCGCGGTCGGCGGTCCGCCGCAGACCCGGCGCAGTTCGTTGTGGATCGCGCCGTGCGGCTTCCTCGTCCGGTGGTGGTGCACGCCCACCAGCGCGTTCAGCTCCTTGCGCAGCGCGCCGAGCCGTTCGCTGACCGACTGCGGCCGCGCGACCGGCGCGGCCTCTTCGGCCTTGGGCTTGCGCCGCTTTTCGTCGGAGAGCTGCTCCTCCTGCCGCTTCCGCAGCAGGGCGCGGACCTGGTCCGGTTCGAGCAGCCCAGGCAGGCCGAGGTACTCCTGCTCCTCGTCGGAACCGGAGAACACCGCGGTACCGAAGGAGTTGCCGTCGTAGATGACCTGGTCGAGCTCGGCGGAGGCACCCAGCGAGGTGAACGCCTTCTCCTCTTCGCCCGGCTCGTCCTCGGTGCGGTTGGCCTGGGCGAGGAGTTCGTCCTCCCAGCCGTCCTTCTCGCGGTGCGGCTTGCCGAGGACGTGGTCGCGCTGAGCCTCCAGCTCGCTGGCCAGCTCCAGCAGCACCGGCACGCTCGGCAGGAAGACCGAAGCCGTCTCGCCGGGTTTGCGCGAACGCACGTACCGGCCGATGGCCTGCGCGAAGAACAGCGGAGTCGACGCGCTCGTGGCGTAGACGCCGACGGCCAGACGGGGGACGTCGACGCCCTCGGACACCATCCGGACCGCGACCAGCCAGCGGTCGGTCGAATCCGAGAACTCCTTGATCCGCCCGGACGCCTTCGGGTCGTCGGAGAGGACGACCGTCGGGTTCTGGCCGGAGAGGCGCTCCAGGATCTTGGCGTAGGCGCGCGCGGACTCCTGGTCGGTGGCGATCACCAGGCCACCGGCGTCCGGGATGCCGTTGGCGCGGAGCTGCGCGAGACGCGTGTCCGCGGCCTGCAGCACCGAGGGGATCCACTCGCCCGCCGGGTCGAGCGCGGTGCGCCAGGCACGGGCGTTCTGCTCGGCGGTCAGCGGCTCGCCGAGCCGCGCGGTGAACTCCTCCCCCGCGCTCGTGCGCCAGGAGGCCTCACCGGAGTAGGCGAGGAAGACGACCGGGCGGACCACGCCGTCGGCGAGCGCGTCGGCGTAGCCGTACGAGTGGTCGGCCTTGCTGCGCTGGAAGCCCGAACCGTCGGGCTCGTAGGTGACGAACGGAATCTGCGAGTCGTCGCTGCGGAACGGGGTCCCGGTCAGCGCGAGACGGCGGACGGCGGGCGTGAACGCCTCGCGGACCGCGTCGCCCCAGGACTTCGCGTCACCGCCGTGGTGGATCTCGTCCAGGATGACCAGGGTCTTACGGTTCTCGGTGCGCACGCGGTGCAGCGTCGGATGCGCCGCGACCTGCGCGTAGGTCACCGCGACACCTTGGTAGTCACGCGAGGTGACGCCGGTGCCATTGCGGAAGTTCGAGTCGATCGCGATCCCCGCGGCCGCGGCCGAGGCGGCCCACTGGTGCTTCAGGTGCTCCGTCGGCGCGACGATGGTGATCTTCTCGATGGTCCGGTCGCTCAGCAGCTCGGCGGCGATCCGGAGACCGAACACCGTCTTGCCCGCGCCCGGCGTCGCGACGGCCAGGAAGTCTTGCGGTTTCTTCGTCAGGTACTTCGTCAGTGCTCGCCGCTGCCACGCACGCAACGGGCGGGCAGTGCTGTCCTTCGCCGCGGGAGGCGCACCCAGCTCGCCTCGACCACGTTCAACCGTTTCCGCCATGCCGGTTCCCCACCTCCCTCACGGTAAAACCGCTGGTCAATCGCCTAGCCACAAGCGAAAACCCCCACTTGGGTATCCGGCTGCGACGCCGGCGCCTGAGGTGAGGGCACTCCGGAGAGCCTACCTGCCGGGCCCGTGGAACGCCTGAAGCGCCACCCCCGTTGTCGGTTTACTCACCCGAAAACCCAGGGGTGGCGAGCCGAATGCCGCAGCATGGACCATGCTGGACACCGTCAAGGGCGCTCGGCGCCGGCGGAGGAGCTGCATGAGCGAGGAGAACGGCCGTCCCGAAGCGGCCGCGGAGGTCGCGAAGGCCCGCAGAGGTCCATTGCGCCTGCTCAGCCGCACGCTCAACAAGGCCTGGGAAGGCAACATCTTCTCCGAGGCCGCCGAAGCCGCGTTCTGGCAGACGCTGTCGCTGCCGCCGCTGCTGCTGGGCCTGCTCGGTTGCCTCGGCTTCATCGGCGACTGGTTCGGCCAGGAGGTCGTGGTCGCGGTCCACGACCGGATCATCACCTTCAGCAAGACGATCTTCAGCGACAACGCCGTCCACGACATCATCGAGCCGACGGTCAACAGCATCCTGTTCGTCGGCAAGGGCGAGATCGTCTCCGTCGGCTTCCTGATCTCCCTGTGGGCCGGCTCGTCGGCGATGTCGTCGTTCGTCGACGCGATCACCGTGGCGCACGACCAGTACGGCGTCCGCAACGACGTCTGGCAGCGGATCTTCGCGCTGCTGCTGTACCTGGCCGGGCTGGTGATCCTGGTGGTCGGGCTGCCGCTGCTGGCGATCGGGCCGGACCTGCTCCCCCAGTTCTTCCCGAACGCCTGGCGCGACACGGTGTCGTTCTGGGTCGGCACGCTGTACTACCCGGTGCTGGCCGTGATGATCGTGCTGGCGCTCACCACGCTCTACAAGCTCTCGCTGCCGCGACGGCTGCCGTGGCACCGCGGGCTGCCGGGCGCGATGCTCGCCATGGTCGTCTTCCTGCTCTCCAGCATCGGGCTGCGGATCTACCTGAACTGGATCACCAAGACCGGCTACACCTACGGCGCGCTCGCCGCGCCGATCGCGTTCCTGTTGCTGATGTTCTTCATCGGGCTCGCGGTGGTCGGCGGCGCGTACTTCAACAGCGCGATCCAGGAACTCTGGCCCGCCAGGGCGACGAAACGCCAGCGCCGGAAATGGCGACGGCTGGAAATGGAACGTGCCGGGGAACGAATCCGCGCCGAAGAGGGTCGCAAACTGTGGGAACGGACGACCGTCCCGCTCCGCCGTCCCCGCCAGAACGGCGATTCTCCCGAAAGTGACGGCGAACACGTGCCGGAACAATCGGTGAACGAAGAAACGCAGAGCGAAACCGATCAGGTGACCGAACGGCGAAGTTGACTCCGTTCGGTCGACGACCTCATCCCGAAGTCGTACTCCGATTCCACCCGTGGTGTGAATCCAATCCACCCCCCGCCATGAAAAGCTCCCGGTAATCCGCACGTTCCCGAGTTGTCTTTCTGGGGGATCCCGTCATGTCCACGCTGGCCAGATTGAGCCTGCGCAACCGAAGTCTCATCGGGCTGCTCGCCCTGGTGGTGATCGGCTTCGGGGCCTTCGCCCTGCCGCAGCTGAAGCAGCAGTTGTTCCCGTCACTGCAATTCCCGCAGGCGCAGATCATCACGCCGTACGCGGGCGCGTCGCCGGACGCGGTCGACCGCCAGGTCACCGAGCCGCTCGAAGGCGGTCTCCAGGGCCTCAAGGGCCTCGAAGAGCTGAGCTCGACGTCGTCGGAAGGGCTGTCGCGGATCACCGCGCAGTTCGAGTTCGGCACGGACATCGACGCGGCCGTCGGCCAGATCCAGCGCGTCGTCGACGGGCTCAAGGCTCGGCTGCCGCAGAACAGCGAGACGTCGGTGTCGGCGGGATCCACCGACGACCTCCCGGTCGTCCTGCTCGCCGCCGGGACCACCGGTGACCCGCAGACCCTCGCGCCCGCGCTGACCGGGGAGGTCGCGCCGGAGCTGCGCAAGATCGACGGCGTCCGCGACGTCGAGGTGACCGGCGCGCGGCAGGCGAGGGTCACGATCGCGCTGGACTACGCGAAGCTGGCCGCCGCGGGGGTCGACCCGTCGTCGATCGCCACCACCTTGCAGACCGCCGGCGCCGCCGTCCCGGCCGGGACGCTGACCGAGGGCGACAAGACGCTCACCGTCCAGGTCGGCGGCGGACCGACCACAGTGGACACGATCAAGAACCTCTACCTGACACCGTCGGCCACCGCGGGATCGCGCCCCGGCGCGCAGGCGCCCAAGCCGGTGAAGCTCGGTGACGTCGCCGACGTCCAGGCCGGGTTCGCGCCGGCGACGTCGATCACGCGCACCAACGGCAAGCCGAGCCTCGGCCTGTCGATCACCATGGTGGAGAACGGGAACGCGGTCGCGATCTCGGAAGCGGTGCGGGACAAGCTGCCCGAGCTGTCGAAGAAGATCGGCGCCGAGATGAGCGTCGTGTTCGACCAGGGCACCCCGGTCAAGGACGCGATCAGCGGCCTGACCACCGAAGGGCTGCTGGGGCTGGCGTTCGCGGTCGTGGTGATCCTGCTGTTCCTGATGTCGCTGCGCTCCACGCTCGTGACGGCGGTGTCGATCCCGCTCTCGGTGGTCGTGGCGCTCCTGGCGTTGTGGACCGGCGACCTGTCGCTGAACCTGCTCACCCTCGGCGCGCTCACCATCGCCATCGGCCGGGTCGTCGACGACTCGATCGTGGTGCTGGAGAACATCAAACGACATCTGGCGTACGGCGAGGAGAAGCAGCGCGCGGTCCTCGACGGCGTGCGCGAGGTGGCGGGGGCCGTGACCTCGTCCACCCTCACCACCGTCGCGGTCTTCCTGCCGATCGCCTTCGTGGGCGGGTTCGTCGGCGAGCTGTTCTCACCGTTCGCGATCACGGTCACCGTGGCGCTGCTGGCGTCGCTGCTGGTCTCGCTGACGATCGTGCCGGTGCTGGCGTACTGGTTCCTCAAGCCGCCCAAGACCCCCGCGAACGAGCACGAAGCCGAGCTCACGCGGCAGGCTGCCGAGGACAAGGAACGTCGTGGGCCGCTCCAGCGCGGATACGTGCCGGTGATCCGGTTCGCCACCCGGCGCCGGGTGACCGTGGTCCTGCTGGCGCTGATCATCTTCGGCGGCACGGTCGGACTGGCGTCACAGCTGAACACGAACTTCCTCGACCAATCCGGCTCGACGACGTTGAGCCTTTCGCAGAAGCTGCCGCCCGGCACCAGCCCCGAGGCCAAGGAGAAGGCCGCCGGCGCGGTGGAGCAGGCGCTCGCCGCCGAACCGGCCGTCGAGACCTACCAGGTCAGCATCGGCGGCGGGAACTTCTTCGGCGGTGGCGGGACGGCGACCAGCATCCAGGTCACCGTCGCCAAGGACACCGACCTCGACGCGCTCTCGGAGCGTTTGCGGGGCAAGCTGGACAAGCCGGAACTCGGCGAGGTCAAGATCGGCGCCGAAGCGGGCGGGTTCAACTCGGACCAGGTGTCGATCACCGTCACCGCCCCCGACGAGGCCGCGCTGAAACCGGCCGCCGAGCAGATCCGCCAGGCCCTGTCCGGGGTGCCGGACCTGACCGAGGTGACCAGTGACCTCGCGCAGGGCGCGCCGCGCGTGCAGGTCGAGGTCGACGCCGCCAAGGCCGCCGCGAGCGGGCTTTCGGCGACCACGATCGGCCAGATCGCGAACCAGGCGATCGCCGGCCGCACGGTGACCCAGCTGCCGGTGGACGGTCAGCGCACGGACATCGTGCTGCGGGCGGGTTCGGCGCCACTGTCGGTCGACGCGGTCAAGGCGCTGCCGATCCCGAGCGCGACCGGTGTCGTCCGGCTGGACTCCGTCGCGGACGTGTCCACTGTGGACGGCCCGGCCGCGGTGCACCGCACCTCGGGCGAGCTGAGCACCACGGTCACCGCCAAGAACACCGGCGCGGACCTGGCCGCCACCACGAAGGCCATCCAGTCCGAATTGGACGGCCTGACCTTCACCGGCGGCGCGGCGTACAAGCTCGGCGGGGTCAGCGAGGATCAGCAGGAGGCCTTCGGGAACCTGTTCCTCGCGCTGCTGGCCGCTGTCGCGATCGTGTACCTGATCATGGTGGCGACGTTCCGCAGCCTGATCCAGCCGCTGATCCTGCTGGTGTCGATCCCGTTCGCGGCGACCGGCGCGATCGGGCTGCTGCTGGCCACCGGGACCGCGCTGGGCCTGCCCGCACTGATCGGGATGCTGATGCTCGTCGGCATCGTGGTGACCAACGCGATCGTGCTGATCGACCTGATCAACCAGTACCGGGCTTCGGGAATGAGCGTCGCCGACGCCGTCGTCGAAGGTGGACGGCGGCGGTTGCGGCCGATCCTGATGACCGCGGCGGCGACCATCTTCGCGCTGGTCCCGATGGCGCTCGGCCTGACCGGCCAGGGCGGGTTCATCGGGCAGCCGCTGGCGATCGTGGTCATCGGCGGCCTGGTCAGCTCCACCCTGCTGACGCTGATCCTGGTGCCGACGCTGTACACGATGGTCGAAACGCGGAAAGAGAAGCGCCGCGCGAAGAAGGAAGCCAGGCGGTCGCCTTCGGAGGCGCCGGCCTCCGAGACCCTGACGCCGGAGCCGACCGCGTAGACCTGGGGGCAGGGGAAGAGAGGCACGCCGGGCCTGGTGGGGGCTCGGCGTGCCTTTCGCCGCTTCGCAGTTAGTCGGCTAATTGCGCCGAGCTCCGAAGGGCGGCGCCGGTCGCGTGCTTGAGCCCGGAACTCACGTGCTTGAGCCCGGAACTCGCGTGCTTGGAGCCGTAACTCGCGTGTTTGAGGCCGTGACTCACGCGCTTGGGCGAGTTCCGGCTCCAAGCACGCGAGTCACGGCTCTGATCACGCGAGTTCCGGGTTCAAGCACGCGAGTCACGGCTTCGGGCACGGGTCTCAGGACTTCCGGAACCGCCAGGTCTTGCTGTCGAAGGCCACGCACCACGAAGGCGACAGCACGACCACCCGCAGGGTCCCGTCGGCGGCGACGTCGATGCCCTCGGTCTCGAAGTTCCCGCTGCAGGTGCTCTTCAGCGGCAGCTGCCCCAGCGAGGTCACCCGCCCGGTCACGTCCGAACCGGACAGCGCACCGGAAAGATCCACCTGCAACAGCGGCTTGGTCGTCCCGAAGAGCGAACCTTCGGGATCGTCGGACGAGCACAGCAGGCGCGTCGCGGTGACGAAGTCGCAGCCCTGGATGTCCCGCACCGGCTTGTCGAGCCGGATCGCGGACGAGTACGGCAGGTTCGCCGACGGGTTCGTGTGCGCGACGCCGGGCATCGGGTGCACGAGGAGCCGGTCCATCGTGCCCCACTCGCCCGCCACCATCCAGCGCGCGTCGGGCGTCACGGCGGCGAACGAGTTGTTGTTCGCTTCCCACGACTCCAGCGCGTGCTTGTAGTTCGCCCATTTCCCGTCGGGTGACTCGACGCGGAAGAGCTTCTCTCCCCGGTCGTCGCGCTGGTAGGGCTCCACGTACCAGCCCTGCGCGGAGCCCGGGTCGCCGACGTGGCCCCAGCCCTGCGACGACAGGTCCACGGGAACGGTCGTGATCCCGGTGTAGCGGTAGATCGTCCCGGAAGGCCGCTCGATGGTGGCCAGGCCCTGGCCCTCGTCGAGCGGGCGGGCGTTGTCCGAACCGACCGTGGTCCAGCCTGTCACGGCTTGGGCGGCGGCGGGTGAGAACACCGCGACCAACGCGGCGATGGCGAGCACGATCCCGGTTCTACGCATGAAGGCTCCGTCCCGGCGGGGTTTCGCTGGCGGGTACTGATTACCAGCGAATACCGGGACGGGCAGCCACCATGTGAAGGATTTTCAGATTTTGTCCGGTTTCGGACACCGGACGGCCAGGTGTCAGTCGCCCGGCTTGAGACCGTCGTAGATCTTCTTGCAGTCCGGGCAGACCGGCGAACCGGGCTTCGCCGACTTCGTCACCGGGAAGACCTCGCCGCACAGCGCCACCACGTGCGTGCCCATGACCGCGCTTTCGGCGATCTTGTTCTTGCGCACGTAGTGGAACATCTTCGGCGCGTCGTCATCGGTGCCGTCGGTGCCCTCGGGACGGGTATCCGGCTTCGGAAGGGTCTGTGTACTCACCCCTCCATAATGCCCCAAATCCTCCTGCGCACACCGGCGACCTGGCAGGATCTCGCCCATGTTCCAGAAGGTGCTCGCGACATTCGGTTCGGGCGGGGCGAAGATCGACGCCCGGCTGCTCGACCGCACGGTGTCCCCCGGCAGACCCCTGCGCGGCGAGGTCCTGCTGCTCGGCGGCGAAGTCGATCAAGAGATCAACGGCCTTTCGGTGAAGCTGCTCGCCAGGGTCACCCTCCCGGACGAGCGCCGTCCCGGTGTCGAGGACCTCGAATTCGGCACCCAGCAGCTGGCGGGCAGCGAGCGGATCGGGCCGGGTCAGCAGGTCCGGATCCCGTTCGAGGTCGCCCTGCCCTGGGAGACGCCGATCTCCAGCGTCTTCGGCAAACCGCTGAACGGCATGGCCATCGGCCTCCAGACCAGCCTCGACATCGCGAACTCCGTCACCGACCCGGTCGACGTCGACGCCGCCGCGATCGAGCCGCTGCCCGCGCAGAAACGGATTCTGGACGCCTTCAGCCGGATCGGCTTCGTCTTCCGTGAGGCCCTGCTGGAACGCGGCCGGATCAACGGCGCGACGCAGCAGCTCCCGTTCTTCCAGGAAATCCGCTTCACCCCCTCGCCGCGGTTCGCGCCCGCTTTCACCTCCGTGGCGGTGACGTTCTTGTCCTCGCCTTCGGAGACGCAGGTCGTGCTGGAGGTGACGAAACGGGTCCGCGTGTCCAAGAGCGGCGGATTCGGCGGCCGCGGGCAGGAGTTCCTCGGCCTGTTCAAGGTCGACCACGCCGCGCTGGACCGGGTCAACTGGGAGCCACAGCTCGAAGGCTGGCTGCACGAGGTGGCCAAATCACGCGGAATCTTCGACTGAGATGGACTGGCCGACCGCGATCACCCGGCTCGGAGGCGATCACCAGATCGCCGCCGTCGCGTGGGACGACCTCCAGACCCGCTACGCCGAGCCGCATCGCCGCTATCACGATCTGCGGCACGTCACGGCCGTCGCCCGCGACAGCGGAGCCCTCGCCGTCGCCTTCGGCCTGGGCGCGCGCGAGCGGGCCCTCGTCGCCGTCGCCGCCTGGACGCACGACGTCGTCTACGACGCCCGTCCCGGAGAGGACGAGCGGGCGAGCGCGGCCTGGACCCGCGACGAGCTCACCAACGCGCGGGTGCCGGCGGCCGAAGTCACCCGCGCGGAGGACCTGGTCCTCAGCACGATCCACCACACCGCCCCGGACGACGACCTCCTCGCCACCGCGCTGCTCGACGCCGACCTCGCGATCCTCGGTTCCTCACCGGAGAGCTACGAGGGGTACGCGAACGGTGTCCGGGAGGAGTACTCGATCTACTCGGACGAGGACTGGCGCGCGGGCCGCGCGAGCGTGCTGGAGAACCTGCTGGCCCGGCCGCGGCTGTACCGCAGCGACATCGCGCGGGCACGCTGGGAGAGCAAGGCGCGCGAGAACCTGGCGAACGAACTGACCCGATGGCGTGACGCGGAGCCGGATCACCGATGATGTTCGTTCGTGACTCCGCAACTGTCCCTTCACGAAGAGGTCGCCTCCGCCCTCGCCGCCGGTGATCCCGTCGTCGCGCTGGAGAGCACCATCCTCTCCCACGGTCTCCCGCCGGGCCGCAACCTCGACGTCGCCCGGCGGCTGGAGAAGGTCGTGCGCGACGGCGGCGCCGTTCCCGCGACCATCGCCGTGCTCGACGGCGTCCCCCTGATCGGCCTCACCGGCGAGCAGCTGGAACGCGTCTGCGCGCCCGGCGCGGAGCTGGACAAGCTGTCCCTGCGCGACATCGGCCCGGCCGTCGGCCTCGGCCGCTCCGGGGCGACGACGGTCGCGAGCACCGCGGCGCTGGCCGCCGCGGCCGGGATCGGCATGTTCGCCACCGGCGGGCTGGGCGGCGTGCACCAGGGCGCGGCCCAGAGCTGGGACGTCTCCGCGGATCTGGGCGTGCTCGCGAAGGTGCCGACCACGGTCGTCTGCTCCGGGGTGAAATCGGTGCTCGACATCGCCGCGACGCTGGAGCTGCTGGAGACCAACTCGGTACCGGTGCTGGGTTACCGCACCGGCGAGTTCCCCGCGTTCTACCTCCGCTCGTCCGGCTTCGAGGTGCCGTGGCGGGTCGATGACGCCGCGCAGGCCGCCGCCGTCATCGCCGCGCACCGCGCGCACGCGGATTCCGGTGTCCTGCTGGCGAATCCGATCCCCGAAGCGTCCGAAATGGACAAAGAGCTGCACGATCGCCTGCTCGCCGAAGGGCTGGAACTGCTGAAGGCCCAAGGGGTGCACGGCAAGGACGTCACGCCGGTGCTGCTGGAGCATTTCCACACCGCGAGCGGCGGCGTGAGCCTCGACGCGAACGAGGCACTGGTGCTGTCCAACGCCGAACTGGCCACCGAGGTGGCCGTCGCGCTCGCCGGGAACGCGGCATGAGCGGCGGCATCGTCGTCGTCGGCGACGTCGGCCTCGACGTGGTCGCGCGGCACGAGGGCCCCATCCCGCACGGCGGCGACATCCGCGCGAAGGTCCACTTCACCAGCGGCGGCGCGGGCGCGAACACCGCGCTCTGGCTGCGGTCCGAGGAAGTGGAGACCACGCTGGTCGCGCGGATCGGCGACGATTCCGGCGGCCGCATGGTGAAGACCGAGCTGGAGGCGGCCGGCGTCCGCTGCGAGTTCGCCGTGGACCCCGAAGAACCGACGTTCTGTGTCGTGGTGCTCGTCGACGGCGCGGGCGAGCGGAGCATGCTCGCCGACCGGGCCGCGAACGCAAAGTTCAGTCCCGAGGACGTCACCGAGGCGGCGCTGGCCGGGGCGAGCCACCTGCACCTCTCGGGCTACGTCCTGCTGTATCCGTCGTCGCGTCCGGCGGCGCTCGCCTCGCTGGCGGCGGCGAAGAAGGCCGGGCTGACGACGTCGGTCGACCCGCAGGCGGCGACGCTGATCACCGATCCGGCGACCTTCCTCGACGACGTGCGCGGCGTCGACCTGCTGATGCCGAACACGAGCGAACTGGTCGCGCTGACCGGGTCGAGCGATCCCGAAGCGGCGAAGGAACTGCTGGACTACGTGGGCGAGGTCGTGGTCACCGCCGGTCTCGACGGCGCCAGCTGGGTGGACGCGAGCGGCACCATCACCTCGGTGCCCGCGCAGCCCGCGGAGTGCGTGGACTCCACCGGCGCGGGAGACGCCTTCGACGCCGGTGTGCTGGCGGCGTGGTTGCGCGGCGAGTCCACCGTGGAGGTGCTTCGGGCCGGTACGCGTCTGGGTGCGCGTGCGGTCGCGAAGGTCGGCCCGCAACCGTAGCGAAAAACGCTATGAAAGGTCCTTTCCGTGCAAATTTTGCAAGGAAAGGACCTTTCATAGCACGTGACTGCGCGCGCGAAACGGGTCAGCCGCCGTCGATGACGCGGTGCGTGGTGCCTTCGATGCGGGTCGGTTCCGCCTCGTACCGGTTGACCGACTCGCTCTTGCGCGGCGGCCGGTCGTTGGCGACCAGGACCGCGATCCAGGGCAGCGGGATCGAGATCGCGATCAGCGCCAGCGCGAGCCACCAGGTCTCGTAGAAGATCCCGGCCAGGATGAGGCAAGGGATGCGGAACGACATCATGATGATGTACTTCCGCTTCCGTTTGGCGAGCTGGTCTTCGTAGGACGGGGCGGCTTCGGTGATCAGCACCGGAGCGGGTTCCCTCGGTTCGGGACCGTGGGCGGGCGCGTTCACAGCACCACCTCCGGCATCCATGCTCCCACTCCCCGGGCTCATCCGACACCTGGGTGGGTGAACCGGTGCAGGGCCGCGACCACGAGCGTTTCGACGCCCGCCGAGAGCGTCGGATGCGGGATGGGCGCGAAGAGCGGCGAGTGGTTCGAAGGAATGTCCTGTTCGAACCGCCCGGCGGTCATCGCCGCGATGACCTTCTCCGCGTCCAGGCCGCCGACCAGCCAGAACACCGACGGCACCCCGGCCGCCCGGCCGAACTCGCTGAAGTCCTCGCTGCCGGTGACCAGGGGCGCGGGCATCACGCGGCCTTCGCCGAAGTGGTCGGCGAAAGCGGCCGCGAGGCCTTCGGTGGCCTTCTCGTCGTTCTCGGTCACCGGGAACGCGCCGATCCGCTCGATGTCCGGCGGTTTCGGGGCGCCCGCGGTGGCGGCCTCGCCGTGGACGATCCGTTCGACGGCCGCGACGACCTTCTCCCGCACCGCCTGGTCGAACGACCGGATGTTGACCTCGAGCACGGCGTGGTCGGCGATGATGTTGTGCGCGGTGCCGACGTGCAGCGAACCGACGGTCACCACCGCTGATTCGGTCGCCGAGATCTCCCGCGAGACGATGGTCTGCAGCTTGAGCACCACCGACGCGGCGAGCACGGCGGGATCCACCGTGGTCTCGGGGCGCGAGCCGTGCCCGCCCCGGCCGTGCAGCGTGATGCGCAGCGCGTCGGTGGCCGCCATGATCACGCCCGGCCTGGTCAGCACCCATCCCGCCGGACCGGGGACGACGTGCTGGCCGAGGACGACGTCGGGTTTGCCGGCGGGACCGAAGACCCCGTCCCGGACCATCCCGACAGCACCGTCCCCCGCCTCCTCACCCGGCTGGAACACGACCATCAGCGTGCCCGACCAGTGCTCGCGTCCGGACGCGAGCAGCGAGGCGGCGCCGGAGAGCCAGGTGGCGTGCATGTCGTGGCCGCAGGCGTGCATCACCGGGACGTCGCGGCCGTCGGCGTCGACCCCGCGCGCGGTACTCGCGTAGGGCAGTCCGGTCTTCTCCTCGACCGGCAGCGCGTCGATGTCGGCGCGCAGCATCACCTTCGGGCCGGGCCCGTTGCGCAGCACGCCCAGGACGCCGGTGCGCCCGATGCCGGTGTGCACCTCGTAACCGTCGGCCTCCAGGCGCCGGGCCAGTTCGGCGGCGGTCCGGGTTTCGGCGAACGACAGCTCCGGGTGCCGGTGGAGGTCGGTGTACAGGTCTTCCAATCCGGGCAGCGCCGCCTGCAGCGGTGCCAGGACACGTTCGAGGCTCACCACCTCATCCTGGCAGTATTACCCCACGTGAGCAGAGGCCCCAGCGCACCCCGCCCGTCGCAATTACCCAACGTGAGCACATCAGCGGCCCTCCCCGACCTGTCCGACGACGTCTGCGCGAGGCTGCGGGACGCCTTCCGCCGGACGGGTTACGACGCCGACGGCGTGGTCGACGCCCTCGGACCGGCACACGCCGCCCTCGGGCGCGGCGAACCCGAACTCGCTTATCGCGCCACCCGCGACTCCGGCGACCTCGGCACCCTGATCCGGCTCTTCCTGCTGGGTTCGACCGAAGCGGAGAAGGACGTCGAGGCCGCTTTCGCGCCACTGTCCCTCGATGACGCGGTCGCCGCCACGCTGCTCGTGCCCGTCGCCGACGGCTACCGGGCAGGTCTCGACGTCCGGCCGCACGGCGACGACGAAGGCTCGTGGTGGGTCGTCGCCGACCTCGACGCCGACATCCTGGGCAAGACGGTGCCCGAAGACCACGTGCTCGGCGTCGGGCACGCGTCGCTGAGCCTGATCCGGGCCACCAGCCGCCGCGAGGTCGGCAGCCTGCTCGACGTCGGCACCGGCAACGGCGTCCAGGCGCTGCACGCCACCCGGCACGCGAAGAAGGTCACCGCGACCGACGTCTCGGCCCGCGCGCTGGCACTGGCCGCGGCCACCTTCCGGCTCAACGAGCTGGACGTCGAGCTCGTGCGGGGCGAGTGGTTCGCACCGGTCGCGCGGCGCCGGTTCGACCAGATCGTCTGCAATCCGCCGTTCGTGGTCGGCCCGCCGCGGGTCGACTACACCTACCGCGACTCCGGTCTCGCCGGTGACGACGCCAGCGCGCTCGTGGTGCGGCAGCTGCCCGGGTTCCTCAACGACGGCGGCACCGGCCAGCTCCTGGCGTCCTGGCTGCACGTCGAGGGCGAGGACTGGGGCGATCGGGTGACCCGCTGGCTGCCGGCGGAGACCGACGCGTGGTTCGTCCAGCGGGACATCGCGGATCCGGGCCTGTACGTCGGCACGTGGCTGCGCGACGCGGGCATCGACCCCCGCTCCCCCGAAGGCCGTGCCAAATCCGGCGCCTGGCTCGACTGGTTCGCCGAAAACGACGTCCAGGGCATCGGTTTCGGCTTCGTCACCCTTCGCCGGGCGGGCGGCGCGACCCCGACGATCGTGTGCGAGGACCTGCGCCAGGCCTACGACGACCCGCTGGGCGCCGAGGCGGCGAACTGGCTGGATCGCGTGGAATGGCTGCGTACCAACGGCGATTCCCTCCTCGATGTCCGTTTCCGGGTGCCGGAAAGCGTTCTTCTGGAGAGCGTCGCCGAACCGGGCGAGGAGGGCTGGGCCACGACCGTCCAGCGCCTGCACCGCACCGACGGGCCCGGGTGGTCGCACGAGGTCGACGAACTCGCCACGAGGCTGCTCGCGGGCTGCCAGGGCGCGCTGCCGCTGGAGGACCTGATCGTGCTCCTGGCGGCCGCTCAAGGCCTGGAACCCGAGGAGCTGGCCGAGGCCGCGCTGCCGGTCGTGCGAGAGCTGGTCCGGCACGGCATGCTCCTCCCCGCCGCCTGATGCGGGCGGTGGTGGCGAGGGTCACGGAAGCGAGCGTGACCGTCGGCGACGAGGTGACGGGCGCCATCGACGAGCCGGGTTTGCTGGTACTGCTGGGAATCCACGTCGACGACGAGATGTCGAAGGTGGCCACCATGGCACGCAAACTGCACGAAGCTCGCATACTTCGCGACGAGGAATCCTGCGCCACCACCGGCGCTCCCCTGCTCGTCGTGAGCCAGTTCACCCTCTACGGGGACACCCGCAAAGGCCGCCGTCCGTCGTGGACGGCGGCAGCCCGCCCCGAAGCCGCCGAACCACTCGTGACGGCCGTCGTCGACGCCCTGCGCGAACGTGGCGCGCGGGTCGAGACCGGCCGCTTCGGCGCGATGATGGCAGTGCGGAGCGTGAACGACGGTCCGTTCACCCTTCTCCTAGAGGTCTAGACCATCTCGGTTTCTCCCGCGCACGGTCATTCTCAGGAAAAGCTCAGGGTTGGTCGAGCAACGTCCCAGGTCAGCCACCCGTCTCTCCTGTAGCGGCCGGGAACGTTTTCGGACCTCCCGGCGTTGAGCCAAGTGTCCAGCCAAGCTGGGCCGACGAGGAGTAGCGGGTTTTCCACAGGGCTTGCTACACCGAGGCGGATCCGGCGGACACACCGCAGCACGTTCAGCCCGTGACCGGGGAGGCAGAATGTCAGTCCAGACTCTCGAACGCGAAGCGCGCGGGATTCGCGAGCGCCGTATCCCGGCGCAATCCACCCAGGAGCCGGTGAGCACGGGGGCGCTCACCGACGCCGACCTCGACGCCCAGAGCCCGGCCGCGGACCTCGTTCGCGTGTACCTCAACGGAATCGGCAAGACGGCGCTGCTGTCCGCCGCCGACGAGGTCGAGCTGGCCAAGCGCATCGAAGCCGGAGTGTTCGCCCAGCACATGCTGGACACGGCCGAAGGCCTCACGCCCAAGCGCCGCTCGGAGATGCGCGCTCTCGTGCGTGACGGCCACGTCGCGAAGAACCACCTGCTGGAGGCCAACCTCCGCCTCGTGGTCTCGCTCGCGAAGCGGTACACCGGCCGGGGGATGCCGCTGCTCGACCTGATCCAGGAGGGGAACCTGGGTCTGATCCGCGCGGTGGAGAAGTTCGACTACTCCAAGGGGTTCAAGTTCTCGACCTACGCCACCTGGTGGATCCGCCAGGCAATCACCAGGGGGATGGCCGACCAGGGACGCACCATCCGGCTGCCGGTCCACCTGGTGGAACAGGTGAACAAGCTGGCCCGCATCAAGCGCGATCTGCACCAGCAGCTCGGGCGTGACGCGACCCACGAGGAGCTGGCCGCCGAATCGGGCATCCCGGCGCACAAGATCTCCGACCTGCTCGACCACTCGCGTGACCCGGTGAGCCTCGACATGCCGGTCGGCACCGAGGAGGACGCCCCGCTCGGCGACTTCATCGAGGACTCCGAGGCGACCGACGCCGAGAGCGCCGTGATCTCCGGCCTGCTCCAGGACGACCTGCGCCGCGTGCTCGCGACGCTGGACGACCGGGAGTCCCAGGTGATCCGCCTGCGCTACGGCCTCGACGACGGCCAGCCCCGCACGCTCGACCAGATCGGCAAGCACTTCGGGCTGTCCCGTGAGCGCGTTCGGCAGATCGAGCGAGAGGTCATGTCGAAGCTTCGTCAGGGTGAGCGGGCAGACCGCCTGCGCGCCTACGCTTCGTAAACCCTGTTGAGCCCTTCGGGGCTCGGAAAAAGCGACACCCGTTCGGCAGCGTTGACTTATGACCTGCGTCACGAGACCGTCGAGCAGGTCGAAAGTCTTCGCGGTCGGGTGTTCGCGCCCGGATCGCTTTCCCCGGGAGGTCGGGTCCGTCGGGGTGGGCCCGGCCTCCCGAACTATTTGTGCGGCGCGGCGACAAAATGCCCCGGCGACAAGACAACCCCAGTGGCAAAGTGCAGCGCGGGAATTGCAGTCCGTCAGGTGGGTCGTGAGTGGTAAGTGACGTTCTAACGTCACTTACCACTCACGACCCACTCGCGTCGGCGCCCACCGGCAGTGGCCCCGGTTACTTCAGCCGTGGCCTGTCCGGCCCGACGCCCGGGCTTGGGTACCGTGGGCGGGTTCCCGATGCCGGCAAAGGAGCCCGCGCAGTGGCGCCCACCACGTTCCAGCACACCGAAGTCCTTCCGCTCGCCAAGGACACTCGCACCGAATACCGGCTTCTCGGCACCGAAGGTGTCGAGGTCGTCGAGGCCGCGGGCCGGAAATTCCTCAAGGTCGAGCCCGAGGCGCTGACCAAGCTTGCCAAGACCGCGATCACCGACATCCAGCACCTATTGCGCTCGTCACACCTGGCTCAGCTGCGCGCGATCGTCGACGATCCCGAGGCCAGTGGCAACGACCGGTTCGTCGCGATGGACCTGCTGCGCAACGCGGCGATCTCCGCCGGCGGCGTCCTCCCGATGTGCCAGGACACCGGCACCGCGATCGTGATCGGCAAACGCGGCGAAGGCGTGCTCACCGGCGCCGACGACGAGCGCGCGCTGTCCCGCGGCATTTTCGACGCCTATCAGGAGTTGAATCTGCGCTATTCGCAGATGGCGCCGGTGAATTTCTGGGATGAGCGCAATACCGGTACCAACCTCCCCGCCCAGATCGAGCTTTATCACAAAGACGGTCAAGGCGACCCGAGCTACGAATTCCTGTTCATGGCCAAGGGCGGCGGCAGCGCGAACAAGACGTTCCTCTATCAGGAAACGAAAGCGGTCCTGAACCCGAAGCGGCTCGCGAAGTTCCTCGACGAGAAACTGCGCAGCCTCGGTACCGCCGCCTGCCCGCCGTATCACCTGGCGATCGTGGTCGGCGGCACGTCGGCGGAGTTCAACCTGAAGGTCGCGAAGCTGGCCTCGGCCCGCTATCTCGACGACCTCCCCACCGAGGGTTCCGAGCTGGGCCACGGTTTCCGCGACGTCGACCTCGAACAGCAGGTGCTGGAGATGACGCGCCAGTTCGGCATCGGCGCGCAGTTCGGCGGCAAGTACTTCTGCCACGACGTCCGCGTGATCCGCCTGCCGCGCCACGGCGCGTCCTGCCCGGTCGGCGTGGCCGTCTCGTGCTCGGCCGACCGTCAGGCCAAGGCGAAGATCACCGCCGACGGCGTGTTCCTGGAGCAGCTGGAGCGCGACCCGGCCCAGTTCCTGCCGGACGTCACCGAGGACGACCTGTCCGACGAGGTGGTGACCGTCGACCTGAACCGCCCGATGGCCGAGATCCGCGCGCAGCTCTCGCAGCTGCCGGTGAAGACGCGCCTGTCGCTGACCGGCCCGCTCGTCGTCGCCCGCGACATCGCGCACGCGAAGATCGCCGAGCGGCTCGACGCGGGTGAAGAGATGCCGCAGTACCTTCGCGACCACCCCGTGTACTACGCGGGCCCGGCGAAGACGCCCGAGGGTTACGCGTCGGGCTCCTTCGGGCCGACCACCGCGGGCCGCATGGACTCCTACGTCGAGCAGTTCCAGGCCGCGGGCGGTTCACTGGTGATGCTGGCGAAGGGCAACCGGTCCAAGAAGGTGACCGCCGCGTGCAACGAGCACGGCGGGTTCTATCTCGGCTCGATCGGCGGCCCGGCCGCGCGGCTCGCGCAGGACTGCATCAAGAAGGTCGACGTCCTCGAGTACGCCGAACTGGGGATGGAAGCGGTCTGGAAGATCGAGGTCGAGGACTTCCCCGCGTTCATCGTCATCGACGACAAGGGCAACGACTTCTTCGAGGCCACTTCGGAACCGGTGCTGCAGATCAGCTTCCGCTGACGGAAGTGTCATGAGGGGTCCCCATGAGACGTTTTTCGTCTCATGGGGACCCCTCATGACACACCGCGGGTGAGCGTTACCGCATCTGCTTCAGCACGACGGTCCGCTCCCCCAGCGGCGCCGAAAGCGCCACCGAGATCACCGGGTGCCGGATGTCCATGGTGCACATCTGGCCCGTCTGGCCCTTCAGTTCGGTCAGGTTGACGGTGACCCGGTTCCCGTCCTGCTGCGCGGCCTCCGCCGTCGCGTGCCCGCAGCCGCCTTCCTGGCCGCGGATGTTCAGGATCGTCCCGCCGTTGCTGGTGTACACCTCACGCGGGTAGTCCGCGGGCAGCGCCGCCGCGTCGAGCTGCTTGTCCGGCAGCTTGGTGCTGCCTTCCGGGACCTCCTGCCGCGGCGCGCCCGGCATCCCCGGCTGGCTGACCGGCGGGGGCGTCGAGGACGGCGGCACGGTCGGGGACGGCGGCACGGTCGGGGACGGCGGCACGGTACTCAGGGTGCCGCTCCCGGGTCCGGCCGCGGGTTCCGCCGCCTGGTTCTGCGCCCCGCAGGCGGATACCGCAACGACGATCAGGCCAAGGCCGATGGCATTCGTTAAGTACCTCATGCGACTGGGACGGAACGAAGCCGCCGTGGGGTTGCACATGATCTCAACCCGCTTCCACGACGACGGTCCGCGCACCGAGCGGCTCGGCGAGTTTCACCGGCAGGACGGCGTAGCGGATGACCTGCGGGCACATCTGCCCCGGCTTGCCGTGGTCGATCTTCACCTTGACCACGACCCGCTGCGCGTTCTGGTCGGCGAGGTTCGCCGTCGCCTCGTCGCAACCGCTCAGTTCGAGGTGCACGTTCACGCCGCCGTTCTCCGCGCTGACCTGCGCGGGCACCTTGGCGTCGACCTGGCCGGGCGGCAGCATCTTGTCCATGGGCGGCGGGCCGACGGTCGGCCTGGACATCGGTGGTTTCGCGACCGGCGGGCTCGCCGGGAGCGAGGTGGGCAGATCCGAGGGTGTGGTGACGACCGGTGGGATGCTCGTGTTCGCCGGTGCTCCCGGGCCGCCCGCGCCGCAGGCGGCCGTCGCGGCGAGCACGAGCCCCGCGCCCAGCGTCTTCGCTGCGTTCTTCATGGCGGCAAGACGGAACCATGACCGCATCGGGTTGCATCAACGCTGGGCCGCGCGCCCGCGGGCCAGTCCGAGGATCACCACCCCGGCGAGCGTGACGGCCAGCAGCAGCACCGTGCTCGCCGAGGCCAGGAACACCTGTCCCCGGTCCGTGAGCGCGAAGATGCTCGCGGGCAATGTCCGCCAGTCCGGCGGGTACAGCATCATCGTCGCGCCCAGTTCGCCCATCGACATCGCCAGCGCGAGACTCGCCGACGCCGAGATCGACGGCAGCAGCACCGGCAGCCGCACCCGCAGCAGCACCCGGACCGGCCCCGCGCCGAGGCTCGCCGCGGCCTGCGCCAGCAGCGGGTCCATCCGCGCGATCGCGGCGGAGACGGTGCTGTAGGAGAACGGCAGCAGGATCATCACGTGCCCGAGCAGCACGATCCAGCGGGTGCCGTTGAAGGCCAGCGGCGGACGGCTGAACGCGACCAGCAGCGCCAGCCCCAGCACCACCGACGGCACCGCGATCGGCAGGTGGAACAGGGTGTCGACGACCTTCCGGACCCGGCCACCGGCGGACTGCGACGCGAGCGCGGCCCAGGTCCCCAGCAGCACGGAGACCGCCGACGCGATGACCCCCGTCTGAATGCTCACCGAAAGACTCGCGAAGGTCTCGCCGGAGAACGCCTGCGCGAAATGCGAGCCGGTGAGCGCGCCCGGCAGCAATCCCGTCCAGCTCCCGGCGACCGAAGCCAGCACGATCATCAGCAGCGGCGCCAGCACGATCGCGGTGAACAGCACCGCGAACACCGCCCACAGCAGGAAACGGCTACGCCTGGTCCACAGCAGCACGGCGGCCTCCCTTCGTCAGTCGCCGGTAGGTTCCGTACAGGGCGAGGGAAAACACGACGTTGACCACCGCGATCACACACGCTTGCGGGAAGTCGAAGGTGACGATTCCCTTGCCATACACGAGCATCGGCAGCGTCGTGACGTCCTTGGCGCCGAGGAAGAGCACGATGCCGAACTCGTTCATCGCCAGCAGCATGGTCAGGCAGGCACCGGAAGCCAGCGACGGCAAGGCCTCCGGCAGGATCACCTGGCGCAGCACCCGGCCGGGTTTCGCGCCGAGGCTGGCCGCGACCTCCATCTGCGCCGACGACACCTGGCCGAACGCGGCGAGCGCCGGCCGCATCACGAACGGCGTGTAGAAGGTGATCTCCGCCAGCAGGATCCCGAACGGTGAGTACAGGAACCCGCCCGCGCCCAGGATGCCCGCGCTGCCGTAGATGAAGGTGAACGCGAGCGCGATGAGGAACGACGGGAACGCGAGCACGGTGTCCACCAGCCGCGACAACGTCCGCGCGCCGGGGAACGGCACGAACGCGATCACCAGCGCGAGGAAGGTCCCGAGCACGACGCAGCCCGCGGTGGCGCCGAGCGCGAGCGCGACGGTCTTCCAGGCGGCGTCCCGGAACTCCGCCGAGCCCAGGACGTCGAGCCACACCGACAACCCGAACTCGCCGGTCTTCGATTCCAGGGACTGGAGGACGACCAGCACCAGCGGGTAGCCGAAGAAGCCGAGCAGGACGAGCACCGGCGGCAGCAGGAGCCAGCCGCGGCCGGGCTGTTTCTCCCGCCGCCGCGCCGGTGCCGCCGTGGCGGCCAGGGCGAGGCCGGTCATCCGACACCCACCAGCGGGCAACCATCCGGAATGGACACTCCGACCCGCTCCCCCACGTTCGGAAGCCCTTCGACGTCCGGCACCTCGGCCCGGACCTCGCCCCCGTCGTGCGCGAGTTCGAGGTCGAGCCGGAAGCCCGTGCCCCGCCACTGGACACCGCGCAGCACGGCGGGCAGCGCGCCCGGCGCGTCCACCGCGGTGATCCCGACCCGGTGCGGCCGTACGCCGAGCGCGACGGACTGCCCGGTCCGGAACGTCCCGGACGGGTCGGCCGCCAGTTCGCGGTCGCCGAGCCGGACCCGGGTGCCGTCGGGCTGGATCAGTTCCACCGGGATGAGGTTGGACGCGCCGAGGAAGCTCGCGGTGAACTCCATCGAAGGACGCTGGTAGAGCTCGCGGCTCGGCCCGAGTTCGACCAGCTTCGAATCGCGCATGACGGCGATCCGATCGGCGAGCGCCAGCGCCTCGCCCTGATCGTGGGTGACGTAGATCAGTGTGGTGTCGGGCAGTTCCGCCCGCAGCCGCAGCAGTTCCGCGACCATGTCCTCGCGCAGGGCGGCGTCCAAAGCGGACAGTGGCTCGTCCAGCAACAGCACCCTCGGCCTGATGGCCAAGGCCCGCGCGAGCGCGACCCGCTGTTGCTGCCCACCCGAAAGCTCACGCGGGTAGCGGCGGGCGTACTCGCCCATCCCGACCAGTTCCAGCGCCTCGGCGACCCGGCTCGCGGTCTCGGTCCGCGGGGTTTTCCTTGCTTTGAGGCCGAAAGCGACGTTGGCCTCGACCCGCATGTGCGGGAACAGCGCGTAGCTCTGGACGACCACGCCGAGGCCGCGCCGGTGCGGCGGGAGATCGGTGACGTCCTCGCCGTCGAGCAGGACCCGGCCGGTGCTCGGCACGACGAACCCCGCGAGGGCCTTCAGCGCCGTCGACTTGCCGGAGCCGGACGGGCCGAGCATGGCGAGGGTCTCCCCTCTGGCCACGGTGAGGTCCAGTGGTGAGAGCGCGGTCGTCTGCCCGAAGCGGACGGACACCCCGCGGAACTCGACCGCCGCGGTCATCGGCCCACGGCCTTCTTGTACGCGGCGAGGTCGGCGTCGAGCTTCGCGAGGACGGCGTCCCAGTCCGGCTGCCAGATCTCGACGCCGTCGAGGGCGGCCTTCACCTTGTCCGCGCGCGGCCCGGAGGGCGTGACGTCGGCCCGCGACGGGGCGCCGAACGCGTCGACGGCCTTGCCCTGGACCTCGGGCGAGAGCAGGAAGTCCAGGAACTTCTTGGCGTTCTCCGCGTGCGGCGCGTTGTTCACGAGACCGGCGTAGTACGGGAGCGCGAACGTGGACCGCTTGCCCCGCGCGTCGGCCGGGAAGAAGAGCTCGAAACCGCCGCTCTTCTCGATCTCGGCGAGGTTCATCTGGACGTCGCCGTTGGCCACCAGGATCTCGGCCTTGGCGACCTTCGGCTGGAGCTTGCCGGTGGAGGACGACGGGCCGACGTTGTTGGCTTCGAGCTTGGCGAGATAGTCGAGCGCGCCCTGGTCACCGAGGACGTGCTGGAGCTGGAGCAGGACCGCGGTGCCGTCGCCCGCCTCGCCGGGGGTGGAGTACTGGAGCTTGCCCTTGAGCGCCGGCGCGAGCAGGTCGTCCCAGGTCTTGGGCGAGGCCTGCGGGTTGCGGATGAAGCTGAGGTAGTTGTTCATGACGGCGAAGTAGCGGCCCTGGGCGTCCTTCTGCCCGGCGGGGACCTGGTCGATCCCGGCCGGTGCCGTGGCGGCGAGCAGGCCCTGGGACGCGGCGCGCTGGATGAACGGCGGGAGCGTGACGAGGATGTCGGCCTGGGTGTTGGCCTTCTCCTTCTCCACCCGCGAGGCGACCTCGCCCGATCCGGCGGTCACCGCCTGGACGGTGATGCCCGTCTTGGCCTTGAACTCCTCGACGCGCTGGGCGTACCAGTCCTCCAGGCCGTCCACTGTGTACATCGTGACGGTCTGGTCGCCGGACGCGCCGCCGGCGGTGCCGCCACAGGCGGCCAAAGTGATCGTGAGCAGCCCGGTGAGGGCCGCGGCCGCGAGTTTCTTCATGTCGTCAAAGCTCCTTTTAGGACAGCAGGGCGGGGAGGTCGCGGACGGATTCGAGGACGTGGGTGGCACCGGCGGCGTCGAGTTCCGGCTTCTTCGCCGAGCCCGTGAGCACCCCGGCGACGATCGACGCACCGGCGGAGAGCCCGGTCTGGACGTCGGAAGGGGTGTCACCGGCGACGGCGATGCGGCGGACGTCGGTGATTTCGAGCCGCAGCGCGGCGGCGAGGACGAGGTCGGGGAACGGGCGTCCACGGACACCCTCGCCCGGTGCCAGGACGGTGTCCGCGAGACCGTGCCAGCCCAGCGCGTCGAGGATCGCGTTCTGGGTTCCGGCGGCGAAGCCGGTGGTGAGCGCGACCTTCACGCCTTGGGCGCGCAGCTCCTGGATGGTGTCCTCGGCGCCGGGGATCGGCTCGCAGTGGCCGTCGGCGACGAGCTTGGCGTAGGCGTCCTGGAAGGCTGAGTTCGCGTGCTGGGCCAGCTTCTCGTCACCGTCGAGCAGGGCGCGGAAGACGACGATCTTGGACTGGCCCATGGTTTCGACGACGTAGTCGAGCATTCCGGCGAAGCGGCTGTCCTCTTCGGACACTCCGGCGGCGCCGATCGCCTCGGTGAAGGCCCGGATCACGAGGCCGTCGTCGGCGACGGTGGTCCCTGCCATGTCCAGGACGACGAGTTCGGTGTTCACCATGAGAGCTCCTCGGCGGTGTCTTCGGCGATGGCGGGGGAACAGGTCATGCCCCGGCCACCCGGCCCGGTGACGAGCCAGGCGTTGTCCGCGACGCGGGCGCGGTGGACGATCCGGGCGGTGTCGGTGGTCTGGGCGTAGACCCCGGCCCAGCGGCGGGCGATCCGCGGGAGCGGCCGTCCGAGCAGCGCGCCGGCGACCTCGGCGAGGTGGTCGTACGGGTCTTCGGTGGTGTCGAAGGAAAACGGCTCGTCGTACTCGTGGGTGTCGCCGATGGTCAGCGAACCGTCGAGGCGCTGGACCATGAGCAGCTGCATCTTGTTGACCGCGGCGATCTCGCCCTGCGGCTGGCCCGCGTTGAGGCCGTCGAGCGCCTCTCCGCGATACGCCGGGTAATAGCGGAAGCTGTCCGCGTCGGCGACCGTGGTGGTGAGGGTTTCCCCGAGTGGCTCGGTCTGGGCCATTTGCAGCCGTACCCGGCGGACCGGCGTCTGCCCGGCGAGTTCCTTGACCAGGCCACCGGTCCAGGCGCCGGTGCACAGCACGACTACGTCGCCTTCGTGGGTCTCGCCCGCGTCGTCGACGACGCCGTGGGCGGTCAGGTCGCGGATCTCGCGGCCGGGCACCCAGGTGTAGCGGCCGGATTTCGCCAGTTCGGCGCGCAGCGCGGGCTGGGCGACGCGTGGTTCGACGGCGGCGTCGCGATCGCACCAGAGGGCGCCGAGGAAGTCGCCGCGCAGGGCCGGGTTCAGCTCCCGGGTCTCGGCGGCGTCGAGCAGCTTGAAGCCGCGATCCTCCGGGCTCGCGGCCGCGGCCCGGGCGACGGCGAGTTCGGCCTCCGTGCGGACGACGGTGAGGGAGCCGTTCGGCCGGAAACCGATCCCCTCGACGCGCTCGCCGATGCGCTCCCACAGCACCCGCGCCCGCGCGGCCGTCTCCAGTTCGGGGCCGCTGGCGCGGCCGCCGACCCAGACCAGCCCGAAGTTGCGCACGGACGCGTCCCGGGCCTCGGGTTCGCGTTCGATCTGGACGACGTCGTGGCCGCGTTCGACGGCCTGCCAGGCGTGCTGGGTGCCGAGCACTCCGCCGCCGATGATGAGGATTCGCACACCGCAGACGCTCGCCTGCGCGCACCAACGCTCCGTGACCGCGATTCTAACTCCAGGTGAAGGACCTCCGAAATGTGGACCAGACCTGTTATCTTCGCGTTACATTGATCTTGCGTTTAGTCCTCTGCTTGCGGTCGTTGAACCTGCAACCACCGCATCCAGAGGACTAAATGCGGGAAGGGATCACTCCACGCGGCCCAGGCGGGTCTCGAAGGAGAGGCGGTCGCCCCGGAACAGCGACCGGACGCGCTCGAACGGGACGCCGTCGGTCCCCCAGGAGGTCCGGTGCATCAGCAGCATCGGCAGCGCCGGGTTCGTCCCGATCAGCAACGCCTCCCGCGGCGTCGCGAGTACGGTCTCGACCCGCTCCTCCGCGCCGTCGAAGACCACGCCGAGCCTTTCCCGCAAACAGGCGTAGAGCGACTGTGTGGGATCGAACACATCCATCAGCGTCGGGAATCGCGCGGCGGTGAGATAGGTCGATTCCAGCCCGACCCGCTCGTCGTCGGCGAGCAGCACCCGCTCGATGTGGATGACGTCGTCGTCAGGATCGATTTCCAGTTCCGAAGCCAGCGACGGGCCCGCCTCCCGCCGCTCCAGTGAGATCAAATTCCGGCCGGGCTGAATGCCCTGCCTCCTGAGTCCTTCCGTGTAACTCACCAAGGCGAGCGGCTGGACGAGCTTGGGGCCCGCGACGTAGGTGCCACTCCCCTGCCGCCTGCTGAGACGGCCTTCGAGCACGAGTTCGCCGACGGCCTGGCGTACCGTCGCGCGGGAAACCTCGAAGCGTTCGGACAGTTCCCTTTCGGTGGGAAGTACCGCTCCCTGACCCAATTCGGCGATCACGTCGAGCAGATCGACTTTGACCGCGTAATAACGGGGAATGCGGCCGTGCTCGGGAATTCCGTCCCGGACCGGGCCCTCGGCGGGCGGATGAACTCTGGGCGAACGCGCTTTCACAATCGGAGATCCTAGAGCGATTTCCCCGTGCCTGTACTGACCCGAACGAAGTGTTCATGCCACGCTCACACTCGTGGACGAAAAGGGCACACTCATTCGGCGGATCGGCACCCGCGACGCGGTCTTCATCGGGCTCGGCTCGATGATCGGGGCGGGCGTCTTCGTCGCGTTCGCCCCGGCCGCCCGCGCCGCGGGAGCCTGGCTTCCCGCCGGGCTCGCCATCGCCGCCGTGATCGCCTATTGCAACGCGACGTCGTCGGCGAGGCTGGCCGCGCTGTACCCGGCGTCCGGCGGGACCTACGTCTACGGCCGGGAGCGGCTGGGCGAGTTCTGGGGCTATCTGGCCGGCTGGGGTTTCGTGGTCGGCAAGACGGCCAGCTGCGCGGCGATGACTCTGACCGTCGTCACCTACGCCGCTCCCGGACTCGGGCAGCCGTGGCGGAGCGTGTCCGCGGTGGCCGTGGTGGCCGTGCTGACCGGGTTGAACTACCGCGGCGTCCAGCGCTCGGCGTTCGCGACCAGGGTGATCGTGACCATCACGCTGACGATCCTGGCACTGGCCGTCGTGGCGATGACCTTCGGCGGCACGATGCGGGCCGGGTCGCCGGGGCCGATCGCCGCCCCCGGCGTGGGCGGCGTGCTCGAAGCGGCGGGCCTGCTGTTCTTCGCGTTCGCCGGCTACGCGCGGATCGCGACGCTGGGCGAGGAGGTCCGCGATCCGGCGCGCACCATCCCCCGCGCCGTGCCGATCGCGCTCGGACTGGCGCTGGTCGTCTACGCCGTGCTCGCCTTCGTCCTGCTGTACCGGCTCGGGCCGGATCTGCTGGGCCGGAGCGCGGATCCGATCGCGGAGGGGGTCGCGCGGTCGTCCTGGTCCTGGCTCACGCCCGCGGTGCGGGTGGGCGCCGTGGTCGCCGCGCTCGGCTCACTGCTCGCACTCGTGCTGGGTGTCTCACGGACCACGCTGGCCATGGCGCGCGATGGGCACCTCCCCCGCTTCCTGGCCGCGGTGCACCCCCGCTTCGGGGTACCGCACCGGGCCGAGGTGACCGTCGGTGCCGTCGTCGCCCTGCTCGCGAGCACGCTCGATCTGCGTGACGCGATCGGCTTTTCGTCCTTCGCCGTGCTCGCCTATTACGCCGTGGCGAACGCCGGCGCGCTGACCCTGCCCAAAGGTCGGGTGATCCCCGCTTTCGGCCTGCTCGGCTGCGCGATTCTCGCTTTCAGCCTTCCGGCGGTTTCGGCGCTCACCGGTTCCGGAGTACTGGCACTAGGCGCTCTGGGCTACGCCATTCGTCGGCGATTCGCAGCGAACGTCCGTTAATCACCACCATCGGCCGAAAGATCCGAAGAAAGTTGGTTGTCCAGGTGTATCCCCACCTGCTGTAGTCAAGTGGCCGCAGTCAGTCTCCCTGCCTCCACTGTGGACAGCCGGAAGGAATGAACCCTTGGACATCAAGCGTCGGTTCAGCCTGCTCAAAAAGACCCTGATCGCCGTCGCGGCGGCCGGAACCCTGGCGGCCCTCGCCACGGCTCCCCCTGCCGCAGCCGCGCAGCCGCCGTCCACCGACGTGGTCGGTGGAACGCGCGCCGCTCAGGGTGAATTCCCTTGGATGGTCAGGCTTTCCATGGGCTGCGGTGGTGCGCTCTACACCCCGCAGATCGTGTTGACCGCCGCGCACTGCGTGTCGCGGACCGGGGCCAACACGAGCATCACCGCCACCCTCGGTGTCGTGGACCTGCAGAGCGGCTCGGCCAAGAAGGTCAAGTCGACCTACGTGCACCGGTCTCCGACCTACCCCACCTCCACCGGTGGTGACTGGGCCCTGATCAAGCTCGCGAGCCCGGTCACCGGTATCGCGACGCTGCCGATCGCCACCACGACGGCGTACAACAACGGCACGTTCACCGTCGCCGGCTGGGGTGCCGCTTCCGAGGGCGGCGCGCAGCAGCGCTACCTGCTCAAGGCCAACGTCCCGTTCGTCTCGGACTCGACGTGCAAGGCTCAGGGCGGCAGCTACGCCGACCTGATCGACAGCGCCGAGATCTGCGCGGGCAACGTCAACTCCGGTGGCGTCGACACCTGCCAGGGTGACTCGGGCGGCCCGATGTTCCGCCGCGACGCCAACAACGCCTGGATCCAGGTCGGCATCGTCAGCTGGGGCGAAGGCTGCGCGCGGGCGCACGCTCCTGGCGTCTACGCCGAGGTGAGCACCTTCGCGACCGCGATCAAGAACGCGGCCGCCGGGTTGTAGTTCCGTCGCACGGCATGCGCTGAAGGCCCCCTTCACCACAATGACGTGGTGGAGGGGGCCTTCTTTCTGTTTCAGGACGTTGGGCGTTCCGCGCGTGCTGAAGGGTGTCGCGAAAGCCACTTTCGGGACACCTGACGTCTCGAAAGTGGCTTTCGCGACACCCGAAGCTACGGCGAGGTGTCAGGCGGGGCAGCCCTGCGGCGGTGAGGCACAGGCGTGTTGCGAAAGCCACTTTCGCAACGTTCAAGGTTGCGAAAGTGGCTTTCACAACCTCTTCCGGGGAGTCGCGAACCGGCGGAGCCGACGCGAAGGGGACTTTCCCCGCATCGCACGCGGGCAAAGTCCCCTTCGGCTCACCTGACACGCCTCAGCGAGTCTTGTCCAAACGCGACAGTGCCTCTTCGTACCCCGAGACAAGCTCCGCGATCACGTCGGCGACCGGGCGCACCCGGTCCATCCGCCCGACGATCTGCCCCACCGGCATCGAGACGACACTGGGGTCGGCCGCGTGGTGGATCCTGTTGTGCGCGTGGGAAACCAGCAGGTTCTGCAACGGCATCGGCAGCGGTTCGGGCGCGTCGGGCGCGGCCCACGCCTCGGTCCACCGCGTCTTGAGCAGCCGTGCCGGTTTGCCGGTGTAGATCCGGGTCCGGACGGTGTCGGACGAACCCGCCGCGACCAGCGCGCGCTGCATGGCCTCGGACTCCCCCATGGTCTGGAGATATTCCTCGGTGGCGAGCCAGAAGGAGCCCATCCACACCCCGGACGCGCCCAGCGCGAGCGCCGCCGCGACCTGCCTGCCCGAGCCGATCCCGCCGGCGGCGAGCACCGGCACGCGGTCGCCGACGGCGTCGGCCACTTCGGGCAACAGGACCATCGACGCGATCTCGCCGGTGTGCCCGCCCGCCTCGTATCCTTGCGCCACAACGATGTCGACGCCGTTGTCGACGTGCCGGACGGCGTGCTCGGCCTTGCCTGCCAAGGCCGCGACCGGCACGCCCTTCGCGTGGCACTGCTCGATGACGTCGACCGGCGGTGACCCCAGCGCGTTGGCGATCAACCGGATGGGGTGTTTCAGCGCGACCTCGACATGCGACCGGGCGACCGAATGCAGCCAGCCCAGCACTCCCGCGCGTTCGTCGGTGTCGTCCGGCAAGGGCGGCACCGCGAGGTCACGCAGCGTCCGCTCCACGAAGTCGCGATGCTCCTGCGGGATGTGCTTCGCGAGATCGATCGACGTCCCTTCGGCCGGGATCTTCGCGGGCATCACGATGTCGACACCGTACGGTTTGCCGCCGGTGTTCTCGTCCATCCAGGACAGGACGGAGTCGAGTTCGGCGGCGTCGTTGAACCGCACGCAGCCGAGCACGCCCAGCCCGCCCGCCCGGCTGATCGCCGCGGCGACGTGTTCGGACGGGGTGAACCCGACGATCGGCAGGTCGATCCCGAGCCGGTCACACAGAGACGTCCGCATGAAACTCCTTTACGCCGGTTGGATGGTGACGGGCTCGTGCTCGGAGGCGTAGCGCTCCGCCCAGGGGTAGTCCGGTTTCCCGCTGGGCGACCGGCCGATCTCCTCGGCGAGCCAGAGACTGCGCGGCACCTTGTACCCGGCGATCTCGCTCCGCACATGCGCTTCGAGCGCGGTGAAGTCCAGTTCCTTGCCGTTCCTCGGCTGGATCACCGCGGCCACCCGCTGGCCGAGCCGGTCGTCGGGGATGCCGATGACGAGCGCGTCGAAGACGTCCGGATGCGACTTCAGCGCGCCTTCGACCTCTTCCGGATACACCTTCTCGCCGCCGGTGTTCACGCACTGCGATCCCCGGCCGAGCAGGGTCACCGTGAGGTCGTCTTCGTAGCGCGCGTAGTCGCCCGGGACGACGTACCGCTTGCCGTCGATCTCGACGAAGATCTTCTCGGTCTTCGCGGGATCCTTGTAGTAGCCGAGCGGGACGTGCCCACGTCGCGCGATCAGCCCGATCGCCCCCGGTTCGGGCTCGACGAGCGCGCCGTCGTCGTCCACCAGGATGGCGTCCTTGCCGAAGTTGACCCGCGGCCCGGCCGAATGATCACTGTCCTTGCTGACCATGCCGATGCCGGTGAACCCGCTTTCGGACGAGCCGATCGCGTCGGTGATCACCACGTGCGGGAGCAGCGCCAGGAATTCCTGCTTCACCGACTGGGAGAACAGGGCGGCGTGGCTCGACACCGCGACGATCGACGACGCGTCGTAGTCGCCCTCGCGATAGGCGTCGATCAGCGGCCGCGCCATCGCGTCGCCGACGATGGTGAGCACCTGGACCTTGTTGTCCTGCACGGCTTTCCAGACGTCGTGCGCGTCGAACCGCGGGACGAACACGACCGGGCTGCCGGTGAACAGCGCGCCGAACGCGGCCCACTGCGCGGCGCCGTGGATCAGCGGCGCGGCCGGGAGCCGGACCAGACTGCCCGACTTGCCCTGTTCGGCGAGCGTCCATTCGTCCGGGACGTATTCGCCGGTGACGAAGTTGATCCCGCCACCGAGCGCGCGCCAGATGTCCTCGTGACGCCACAGGACGCCCTTGGGATACCCGGTGGTGCCGCCGGTGTAGAGGATGTAGATGTCGTCGGCGCTGCGTTCGGCGAAGTCACGCTCGGGCGAACCTTCGGCGAGCGCGGCTTCGTAGTCCACGCCGTGGTACGACGAGTAGTCGCCGTCGCTTCCGTCGTCGACAACGACAACGTGTTTCAGTTTCGGCGCCTCCGGCAGGACGGCGGCCACCTTGTCCGAATACTCGCGCTCGTGGACCAGTGCCACGAGGTCGGCATTGTCGAACAGGTACCGCAGTTCGCCGTGGACGTATCGGTAGTTGACGTTGACCGCGATCGCGCGCAGCTTGTACGCGGCGATCATCGATTCCAGGGCCTCGATGGAGTTCCGGGAATAGACACCGATGTGGGATCCGGGTCCCACGCCGTGTGCGGCGAGGTGGTGCGCCAGCCGGTTGGCGCGCTCTTCCAGTTCGGCGAAGGTGACCCGCCGATCGCCGCAGACGACCGCGATGCGCTCCGGCACGGCGTCGACGGCGTGCTCGAGTAGATCCGCGATGTTGAGTGCCACGTCCTCAAAGTAGAACATGTTATCGTTCTGGGCAATGGCCGCTCTTTCACGGAGGTTCTGGTGGGCGAACCACACGCGCTGGTGGAAAAAATCGACCACACCCTCGTGGTCACGATGAACCGGCCCGAGGCCCGCAACGCGCTCAGCGGCGAGATGCTCGGGATCATGGTCGAGGCGTGGAACCGGGTCGACGAGGACGACGACGTCCGGTGCTGTGTGCTCACCGGCGCGGGCGGCGCGTTCTGCGCGGGCGCGGACCTCAAGTCGATGTCGAAGAACTCGCCGTCCGATTCGTTCGAAAAGGGCACGTTCGATCCCAGCAGGATCGAGGGACTGCTCAAGGGGCGAAGGCTGACGAAACCGTTGATCGCCGCCGTCGAAGGCCCGGCGATCGCGGGCGGGACGGAGATCCTGCAAGGCACCGATATCCGCGTCGCGGGCGAGAGCGCGAAGTTCGGAGTGTCCGAGGCGCGCTGGAGCCTGTTCCCGATGGGCGGTTCGGCCGTGCGGCTCCCCCGTCAGATCCCGTACACCGTCGCCGCCGACCTGCTGCTGACCGGACGGCACATCACGGCGGCCGAGGCACTGGAGATCGGCCTGATCGGGCATGTCGTCCCGGACGGGACAGCCTTGGACAAGGCGCTGGAACTGGCGGGCAAGATCGCCGCGAACGGGCCGCTGGCCGTCCGCGCGATCCTCAAGACGATGCGCGACACCGAGGGCATGCACGAGGAAGAAGCCTTCAAGCTGGACGCCCAGTACGGCATCGAGGTCTTCGCGAGCGAAGACGCGAAAGAAGGCCCGCGCGCCTTCGCCGAGAAGCGCAAGCCCGTCTTCCGGGGCCGCTGATGTCATGAGGGGTCCCCTTAAGACGAATTTCGTCTCAAGGGGACCCCTCATGACACGGGGCGGATCAGGGGACGCGGTGGCCCTCCCAGTACGGGTCGCGGAGCTTCCGCTTGTAGAGCTTCCCGTTCGGGTCACGCGGAAGCTCGGGCAAGTAGTCGACGGAACGCGGGAGCTTGAACTTCGCCAGGCGCGCGGCGGCGTACTCCAGGATCTCCGCGGTCAGGTCGTCCGACGGGGAGACGCCGTCGGCGGGCTGGACGACGGCCTTGATCGCCTCGCCCCAGTCCTCGTGCGGGACGCCGAACACCGCGACGTCGGCGATCTTCGGGTGCATCACCAGCTCGCCCTCGATCTCCGCCGGGTAGATGTTGACCCCGCCCGAGATGATCAGGTCCGCCTTGCGGTCGTGCAGGAAGAGGTAGCCGTCCTCGTCGAGGTGCCCGACGTCGCCGAGGGTGAACAGGTCACCGACCCGCGCTTTGTCCGTCTTCGCCCGGTCCTTGTGGTACTCGAACTTCGAGTCGCCCATCTTCATGTACACCGTGCCGGTCTCGCCGGCGGGCAGTTCCGCGCCCTCGTCGTCGAGGATCTTGATCGTCGAACCCGGCCACGGCAGCCCCACCGAACCCGGCTTCTTCAGCCAGTCCTCCCCCGAGATCGCCGTCCCGCCGCCCTCGGTGGCCGCGTAGTACTCGGTGACGACCGGGCCCCACCAGTCGAGCATCCGGCGCTTGACCTCCAGGGGGCACGGCGCGGCGCCGTGGATCATCACGCGCAGGGAACTCATGTCGTAGGCCGCGCGGACGTCGTCCGGCAGTCCGAGCAGGCGCCGGAACTGCGTCGGGACCATGTGGCTGTGCGTGACGCGGTGCCGGTCGATCAGCCGCAGCATGTCCTCGGCGTCCCAGCGGTCCATCAGCACCGCGGTGTGCCCCAGTTGCAGGGAGATCGCGACGAAGTTGAGCACCGCCGTGTGATAGAGCGGCGACCCGCACAGGTGGACGTGATCGTCGTGCGGCGCCAGCCCGAAGATGCCGAAGAACCACGTGGACGCGGCCGGAACGGAGTCCGGATCGGCGCCGGTCAGCGGACGGCGGACCCCCTTGGGCCGCCCCGTGGTTCCCGACGTGTAGAGCATCGGCGAGCCCGCCGTGCGCCCCTCCGGCCGGCCGTCGCCCTCACCGGACCCGAGTTCCTCGATCCGACGGAAGCCCTCGACGTCGCCGACGGCGAACCGCCCGCGTTCGGGAATCCCCGCCTCGTCGGCGGCGGCGATCGCGACATCGGCGAACCGTTCGTGCGCGAGAAAGGCCTTGGCGCCGCTGTCGGAAAGGATGTAGGCGACCTCCGGCCCGACCAGATGCCAGTTGACCACGACGATGTACAGCCCGGACTGGATGGCGGCGAAATAGGCCGCCACGAGTTCGTCGCCGTTGGGCTGCAGGACGACGACCACGTCCCCGGCTTCCAGCCCGAGGGCCCGCAGGCCCCGGGCGTACGCGTTCGCTTTCGCGGCGAGGTCCCCGTAGCCGATCGAGCGGCCGTCCGGATCGACCAGCGCGACCCGCTCCGGTTCCTGCGCGGCGATGTTCCAGACCCCAAGTGTCCCGGTGGCAGTCGACATACCCGCGAATCTAGAACGCGTTCCACTCAAGAGCAACCGCCAGCACGGCCTAGATGCCACGCCTTGCTCGAAAATCGAGAACGTGTTTCACTCAAGTTTGTGAGCGCACCTGAACTCCCGCTGTCGGCCCCGCTCAACGTGGGCTTCGACTACACGCGTTCGGTCGGCCCGGTACTCGGCCGGTTCGTCAACGCCCTGCGCGAGCGCCGTGTCGAAGGCGTCCGGGGCAGCGACGGCCGCGTCCACGTGCCACCGCTGGAATACGATCCCGTGACCGCCGAAGCGTTGTCCGAATTCGTGCCGGTGGCCTCCGAGGGCGAGATCGTCTCCTGGTCCTGGATCGCCGAACCGGTCGACGGCCAGCCGTTGTCACGGCCGTTCGCGTGGGCGCTGGTCAAACTCGACGGCGCCGACACCTCGATCCTGCACGCCGTCGACGCCGGCGATCCTTCGAAGGTCCACACCGGACAGCGCGTGCGGATCCGGTGGGCGGAGGAGACCGTCGGCCACATCCGCGACATCGCCTACTTCGTCCCCGCCGACGGCCCCGACACCGAGCCCACCGAGGCTCCTCCCCCGATCGCGAAACGTGAGGAGGACGCGCCGGTCAGCGTGGTGATCACGCCGATCCACCTGCGCTACGAGCATTCCGCGTCGCCGGAGGAAAGCCGGTACCTGCGCGGGCTCGCCGAAGGGAAGCTGATCGGCCAGCGCTGCCCGTCGTGCGAGAAGGTCTACATCCCGCCGCGCGGCGCCTGCCCGACCGACGGCGTGCCGACCACCGACGAGGTCGAACTGCCCGACACCGGCATCGTCACCACGTTCTGCGTCGTGAACGTGCCTTTCCTCGGCCAGAAGATCAAACCGCCGTACGTGGCCGCGTACATCCTGCTCGACGGCGCGGACATCGCGTTCCTGCACCTCGTCCTCGGCTGCGACGCCGCCGACGTCCGGATGGGCATGCGCGTCCGCGCCGCCTGGAAACCGCGGGACGAATGGTGGACGTCGCTGGAGAACATCGGCCATTTCGAACCGACCGGCGAGCCCGACGCGCCGTACGAATCCTTCGCCCACCATCTGTGAGGACACCGTGCCAGATGTAGCAGTCGTGGGCTTCGCGCAGGCCCCCAACGTCCGCAGCACCCCGGGCACCACCAACGGCGTGGAAATGCTGGTGCCGATCTTCGCCGAGGTCTTCGAGCGAACCGGTCTGTCCAAAGAGGACATCGGGTTCTGGTGCTCGGGTTCCTCGGACTACCTCGCCGGCCGCGCGTTCTCGTTCATCGCCGCTGTCGACGCCATCGGCGCCTTCCCGCCGATCCACGAGTCGCACGTCGAGATGGACGCCGCCTGGGCGCTCTACGAGGCGTGGCTCAAGATCCGGATGGGCGAGGTCGACACCGCGCTCGTCTACGGCTTCGGCAAGTCCTCCGCCGGGCAGTTGCGGCGCGTGCTGGCCTTGCAGATGGACCCGTACGTCGTCGCGCCGCTGTGGCCCGACTCGGTGAGCGTCGCCGGGATCCAGGCCAGGCTGGGCCTCGAAGCGGGGCTGTGGTCGGAGAAGGATCTCGCCGAGGTCGCCGCGCGCAGCCGCGCCGACGCCGCCGGGAATCCCGCCGCCCAGGTCTCCGGGACGGTCGAGGTCGCCGAACTCCTCGATGCCCCGTACTTCGCGGATCCTTTGCGGGCCCACGACATCGCCCCTGTCACCGACGGTGCCGCGGTCCTCGTGCTCGCCTCGGCCGAGCGGGCGGCGGACCTCGTCGACAGCCCCGCCGTGATCACCGGCATCGAGCACCGGGTCGACTCCCCCGCGCTCGGCGTGCGGGACCTGACCGTCTCGCCGTCCACCGTAGCCGCCGGGCGTGCGCTGGACCTCGACGGCGTCGAGGTCGCCGAACTGCACGCGCCGTTCACCCACCAGGAACTGATCCTGCGCGAGGCGCTGGGCCTCGGCGAACAGGTGCGGATCAACCCTTCTGGCGGGGTACTGGCAGGCAATCCGATGTTCTCGGCGGGCCTGGCGCGGATCGGCGAGGCGGCGAACCGCGTCCTCGACGGCAGCGCGCGCAAGACCCTCGCCCACGCGACCAGCGGCCCCGTCCTCCAGCAGAACCTGGTCGCGACCTTGGAGGTCCTCTCGTGAAGCACCTCGCGGCCGTACTGGGAACGGGCCAGACCCACCACAAGGCCAAGCGCACCGACGTGTCCATGCCCGGACTGCTCCGGGAGGCGATCGACCGGGCGATGCTCGACGCGCGGACCGGCTGGGACGACATCGACGCGGTCGTCCTCGGCAAGGCGCCGGACCTGTTCGAGGGCGTGATGATGCCCGAACTGTTCCTCGCCGACTCGCTCGGCGCGAACGGGAAACCGTTGCTGCGCGTGCACACCGCGGGTTCGGTCGGCGGGTCGACCGCGCTCGTGGCCGCGTCGCTGGTGCAAGCCGGAGTGCACCAGCGAGTCCTCACGGTGGCCTTCGAGAAGCAGTCCGAGTCGAACGCGATGTGGGGCCTGTCGATCCTGCCGCCGTTCCAGATGCCCGTGGGCGCCGGCGCGGGCGGCTATTTCGCGCCGCACGTGCGCTCCTACATCCGGCGGTCCGGCGCGCCCGACCACATCGGCGCGATCGTCGCCGCCAAGGACCGGCGCAACGGCGCCCTGAATCCGTACGCGCACTTGCGGCAGTCCGACATCACGGTGGAATCGGTGCAGGCGTCGCAGATGCTGTGGGATCCGATCCGCTACGACGAGACGTGCCCGTCCTCGGACGGGGCGTGCGCGATGGTGATCGGGAACGAGGCCGCGGGCGACGCCGTCGCCGGTGGGGCGGCGTGGATCCACGCGACCGCGATGCGCACCGAACCGACGACGTTCGCCGGACGCGACCAGGTCAACCCGCGGGCGGGACGCGACGCGGCCGCCGCGTTGTGGCGCGACGCGGGAATCACCGACCCACTGTCCGAAGTGGACGCCGCCGAGATCTACGTCCCGTTCTCGTGGTTCGAGCCGATGTGGCTGGAGAACCTGGGGTTCACCGAGGAAGGCCAGGGCTGGAAACTCACCGAGGCGGGTGAGACCGCGCTCGGCGGACGGCTGCCGGTCAACCCGTCGGGCGGCGTGCTGTCGTCGAACCCGATCGGCGCGTCCGGGATGCTCCGGTTCTCCGAAGCGGCCAAACAGGTGATGGGCCGGGCCGGGGACTACCAGGTCGACGGCGCCCGCATCGCGCTCGGGCACGCGTACGGCGGCGGTTCGCAGTTCTTCTCGATGTGGGTGGTGGGTTCGGCGAAGCCCGGTTCCTGAAGCCTCGGGCTTGATGCCGGAGCGTGTCATGAGGGGTCCCCATGAGACAGATTTCGTCTCATGGGGACCCCTCATGACACACGCGAGAGGTGAGGCTAGCTTCGGCGGCGCGGCCGGAGGCGTTGCGCCGCCAAGGTCGCGACCACCCCGGTCACCGCACCGACCAAAGCGGGCTTGAGGCCGTGCCGGTCGCCCTGCTCCACCACCGGCCGGACCACCACGGGAGGCGGCGGTTTGACCGGGTCCGGCGGGGCGTCGCGCGCGGTCGCCGTCCAGGCCGTGACGAACACCAGCATCCTCGCCACCAGCGAGATGAAGAAGATCAGGCCGATGATGGAGCCGAACGCGACCCCGGTCGGCGAGTTCCCGATCAAACGCAGGTAGATCCCACCGGCCTGCTTCAGCAGTTCGAAACCCACGGCCAGCGCGACAGCGCCGCGCATCGCGCTGCGGACCCCGACCGGCTTCCGCGGCAGCCGGGTGAGCACCCAGAGGAACACGAGCCAGTTGGCCAGCAGCGCCAGCGGAATCGAGATCGCCGACAGCACGTTGTGCCCCCACGCGGTGTCGTCGACACCCGCCAGCCCCAGCAGGTACCGGCCGAGCGCGGACCCGGAGATGGTGATGGCGAAGGAGAGCAGCAGCGCGGACGCGAGACCGAGCAGCGCGAGCAGGTCCGCGGCGATCGTGCGCAGCAGCGGCAGATCCGACCGGTTCTGGCCCCACAGCGCGGTGAGCGCGTCCCGCAGGGAGTTCATCCAGTTCCAGCCGGAGTACAACCCGATGATCAGACCGATGAGCCCGACGCTGGTGCGCTGTTCCACGAAACCGGTGAGCAGCTCCCCCGCCTTGTCGCCGAGCCCGCCGGGCAGCGTGCCGGTGATCGCGTTCAGCATCGACTCGATCAGCTGCGGCTGGCTCGCCAGCACGAAGCCGGCCACCGACACCGCGACCATGAGGATGGGCACCAGGGAGAACAGGCTGAAGTAGGTGATCGACGCGACGTAGTGGTACCCGCCGTACTCGATGTAGCGGTTCACCGCCCGCGCCACGTGGTCCAGCCAGCGGTAGCGGGCACGCAGCCGCTGCCATTTCGTCGGTGTTCGCTTCTCCCTCACACGCCAATGTCTACCTCAGGCAGGTCACGGCTCGTGGGCAACACGCGATCAGGCGAGCGCGATCAGCTGCGAGCCGTCGTCCTCCGGCAGCGACGGGCCCGCGGTCGCCAGCACGGTGTTGCCGAGAAAGTCCAGTTCACAGCCGAGGGTGGAGAGGAACGCGGTGTCGGCGGCGTCCCGCCCGGTCGCGATCCGGCTCAGGCTCTGCCTCGGTGCGAGACCGGTGGCGTCGAACACGTACCAGCGGCCGTCGATCGCGGCTTCGAACACGGCGTGGAAGTCCATTGGGGACAGTCCGGGCGCGTAGACCGCGGCGAACCTGGCGGGGATGTCGAGCACGCGGCACAGCGAGATGCACACGTGCGCGTAGTCGCGGCAAACCCCTTCCCCGGCGAGGTAGGTGTCCACGGCGTCGTCGGTCGGGGAACCGGAACCGACCACATAGGACAGGTGCTCGCCCACGTGCCGGACGATCGCCTCGACCTGGGTGCGCGCGTCGGGCAGGTCGCCGAAGCGGGACAGCGCGAGCCCGCCCATCCGGTCCGAGGGGCAGTACCGGCTGGGCCTGGTGTAGCGGATCACGTCCTCCAGGCCGGCGCGCTCGGCGTCGGCCTGGCCGAGCGCGCGTCCGGCCCGGTACCGCACGACGTGCTCGCCCTCCGGGAGATCCAGCACTTGGGCGCGGGTCCCGTGTTCGAACGCCACCTGGCGTGGCGGCGCGGGATAGGCGAACTCCTCCTGGTCGGCCCCGCTGGCGAACGCGACCACGAACGCGGCGGGACCGGGTTTCGTGACCCGGAAGGACATTTCGACATCGACCTGTACGTGGGGACCCATGGCCCCATGGTGCCCCACCGCGCCACTCCGGGCCGATCAGGCGTAACGGACCTGGTAGTGCTTGATCCCGTTGAGCCAGCTCGACCGGAGGCGGTCCGGCTGGGAGACCTCGGAGATGTTCGGCATGACGTCGGCGATGGCGTTGAAGATCAGGTCGATCTCCAGCCGTGCGAGGTTCGCGCCGATGCAGTAGTGCGATCCCGTGCCACCGAAGCCGACGTGCGGATTGTCCTCGCGGAGGATGTCGAACTTCTCCGGCTGGTCGAAGTGATCCGGGTCGAAGTTCGCCGAGCTGTAGAACATCCCGACCCGGTCGCCCTTGCGGATGCGCTGCCCGCCGAGTTCGGTGTCCCTGGTCGCGGTGCGCTGGAAGGCGACCACCGGGGTGGCCCAGCGGACGATCTCGTCCGGCGCGGTCTTCGGCCGCTCCTTCTTGTACAGCTCCCACTGATCGGGGTGGTCCAGGAAGGCCTTCATGCCGTGGGTGATCGCGTTGCGCGTCGTCTCGTTGCCCGCGACGGCGAGCAGGATGACGAAGAACCCGAACTCGTCGGACGCCAGCGATTCGCCGTCGACGTCGGCCTGCACCAGCTTCGTGACGATGTCGTCCATCGGGCACTTTCGCCGCTCTTCGGCCATGTTCCAGGCGTAGCCGACGATCTCCGCCGACGCGGCGAGCGGCTCGACCTCGTACTCGGGGTCGTCGTAGGACACCATCTGATTGGACCAGTCGAAGATCTTCAACCGGTCTTCCTGCGGGATGCCGATCAGTTCGGCGATGGCCTGCAAGGGAAGTTCGCACGCGACGTCGACGACGAAGTCACCGGAGCCCTTCTTCTTGGCCTCGCTGACGATCCGCTCCGCACGGTCGCGCAGGGTGTCCTCGAGCTTCGCGATCGACCTCGGTGTGAAGCCCTTCGACACGATCCGCCGCAGTTTCGTGTGCTGCGGGGCGTCCATGTTGAGCAGGACCAGCCGGTTGGCTTCGAGGCTGTCGTCGGTCATGTGCTCGTCGAAGCGGATGATCGCGGTCTTCTCCCGGGAGGAGAACAGCTCGCTGTCCCTCGACACCGCCTTGACGTCTTCGAGCCGGCTGACCACCCAGTAGCCGTCATCGCGGAAGCCCGCGGTGTTGTGCGGCTGGGGGTTCCACCAGACCGGTGCCGTGCGACGGAGTTCCGCGAACTCCGCCAGAGGCAGTCTGGTGGCGTACAGATCCGGATCGGTGAAATCGAAACCGGCGGGGATCAGGGGAGCGGCCACGGGCTACCTCCTACGCGGTTCGCCAATGAAACACGTTCTAGACCCGATTGAAGCATATGGCGTCCGTCACGTGAAGAGTTTTAGTGAAACCCGTTAACTCAACCGGGCCCGATCAAGGAATCCCAGCGAGAAGCGGAAACCGCGACCAGTGATCAAAAACAGGCCGACCCAGGGGCGGCTTGCTCAAATCAAGAACGTGTTCTACTTTTCTCGGTAGTGAACAGTGTTTCCCAGGAGGCGAACGTGGGTAGTCCGGTGATCGTCGAGGCGGTCCGCACCCCTGTCGGCAAGCGCGGGGGCCACTTGGCGGGCCTGCACGCCGCCGAGATCCTCGGCACGGCGCAGCGCGCCTTGCTCGAACGCGCGGGGCTGGCTCCCGAGCTGGTCGAACAGGCCATCGGCGGTGCCGTGACCCAGGCCGGTGAGCAGGCGGGCAACGTCACGCGGACGGCGTGGCTGCACGCCGGGCTCCCCGAGACCACGGGCGCGACGACCATCGACGCCCAATGCGGCTCCGCGCAGCAGGCGACCCACTTGATCGCCGGTCTCATCGCGGCCGGGGCGATCGACGCGGGGATCTCCTGCGGTGTCGAGGCGATGAGCCGGGTACCGCTAGGCGCGAACCGAGGCGAAGGCATCGGCACGCCGCGGCCGGGGTCGTGGTCGATCGACATGCCGAACCAGTACGGCGCGGCCGAGCGGATTGCGGAACGCCGCGGGATCACCCGCCCCGACGTCGACCGGTTCGGGACGGCATCGCAGGCCAAGGCCGCCGCCGCGTGGGCGGCCGGGCACTTCGACCGCGAGGTCGTCGCGGTGAAGGCCCCCGTACTCGGCGAGGACGGCACCCCGACCGGCGAGACGCGGCTCGTGACCCGCGACCAGGGCCTGCGTGAGACGACCGTCGAGGGGCTCGCCAAGCTCAAGCCCGTCCTCGAAGGCGGCGTGCACACGGCCGGCACGTCTTCGCAGATCTCCGACGGCGCCGCCGCGCTCCTCCTGATGGACTCGGACCGGGCCAAGGCACTGGGCCTGAAGCCCCGGGCGCGGATCGTCTCGCAGGCGTTGGTCGGCGCGGAGCCGTACTACCACCTCGACGGCCCCGTGCAGGCGACCGAACGCGTCCTGGCCAAGGCCGGGATGACCATCGGCGACCTCGACCTCTTCGAAGTCAACGAGGCCTTCGCTTCAGTTGTGCTTTCGTGGCAACGGGTGCACCGGCCCGACGAGGACAAGGTCAACGTGAACGGTGGCGCGATCGCCCTTGGGCATCCCGTCGGCAGCACCGGTGCCCGCCTGCTGACCACGGCGTTGCACGAACTGGAGCGCCGTGACGCGAGCACCGCGCTGGTGACGATGTGCGCCGGCGGCGCGCTGTCCACCGGCACGATCATCGAACGGATCTAGGGCAAGGCGAACGTGTCGTGCCGTCGAGGTGTGCGCCCGATGTGGCATTGGGGACGTCGAGTGTCCCCAATGCCACATTGGGCGCCCCCTGGGATCGGGTGGACTTGGGGGCCGTGTCTCGAAGGCTCCCTTTGAGACGTCCCGAAGCGCGGCCGGAGGCGCCAGAACCCGGCAGGGCTTGACGCGAAGGATGCCTTCACGGACTCGCCGCCCGCCAGGACACGTTTGACTTGGCCCTCAAGGGAACCACCTCACCGCTCAGGCCTGACCCAAGGCGACCTCGACCACCGGACCGTTGTCCGGCCTCGCGAGCCGTTTGCTCCCCTGGCCCTCCTTCCAGAAGTCGAAATAGATGGTGTTGCCCTCGACCCAGGTCAGCACGACCTCGGTGAGGTCGAGGCGGAACACGTGGGCCTCTCCGTCGTCACCCTGAAGGCGGGCGACCTCCGCCGGATCGGTGATCTCGACGGCGTTTCCCGACACCTTCGCGTCCGCGCCGCCCTCGTCGATCGCCGAGGCGGCGTGGATCGCGAACCTGCCGTCACGTCGCAGGTCCTTCGCCTTCATCGCGTTGATCATCGAACCGATCAGCAGATCCTGTTCGCGGAAATCGACCTCACTGCCACTGACCCGGGGCGAGCCGTCCCGCCGGACCGTCGCCAGCACGTGCGACTTCGCCGCGGTGAACCGCTCCTTGATCTTCTCCGCCAGCGCGGGTGCCTCTTCACTGAACTGCTGCCACGTCGCCATGCGGAAAAGCATCCCACCGGGGTCCGACAGTTTCGAGAGCTCAGGGCCGCGGTGCCCCCATCGGATTCGGCAGCGGGATCGCCCCGGCGTCGAAGATCCGGCGGCTCAACGGGACTGCGATCCGCACCACCTCCGCGGCGCCGTCCTCCCCCAGCGCGTCGAGAGGACCGGTGGCGAGGCGGTCGGTGTCGTCCTCGATCCGTTGGCGCAGAACGATTCCCGGCTCGGTGAGCCTCAGGTCGCCGTCGAGGATGCCTCGCCCGGCCAGCCGCGCGACGCTCTCGTCCCAATCCTCGTCGGACCAGCCGCGGTTGCTCTGGAGAACCTCGCGCGTCACCGCCCCGCTGCCGACGTGGGTCAACGTGGTGTCGAGCCCGCGCAGCCCGGCGGCGACGGCGGAAAGCACGTGACCGTCCCCGCGATGTTCGCGCAGCACCGTCGCCGCGAGCCAGATCCTCCCGATCGGCGTCGCGGGCCGGGCGACGGAGGACCAGGCGGCGGCGAGTGGCCTGGCCGCGTAGTCGCAGCCGGTGACAGCCAGTTCGAGCAGTTCGGCGAGTTCTTCGAAAGGCGCGTCAGCGGGCAGGAGCCGCTTCAGGGCGACCTCGACGGCGTCCATTCGGGTCTGGAGCACGACGGCGGGCTCGGCGTACTGCCACGCGTCGGGCAGGGATCGCGCCACCATGCGTGGGGCGAACCCGAAGAGCATCGCGGTCGCGGGTGGTTCCGGCAGCGGCCCGAGCGGCGCTACACGGCCGGCGAAGTAGCCCATCCACCAGCTCGGCAGGCCCACCGCCTTGGCCGCGGCCGCCGTTTCCGGCGCGAAGTAGACGACGGCGTGCAGCGGCTCGACCGCTTCCCATAGACGGCGCTGAAGTGACTTCACCTCCCCATCTTGGCCCCCGCCGAAAACCGGATGCGGCTCGTCGCCGGGTGGTGTGTGATCACGGGCATGGCGATCACTGTGGAGAAGCCGGGCATCGACGGCCTTGAAGAGGCCGTGGCCGAGCTACGGGAGTGGCAGTCCGACGGGGTGGCCTGGCAACTGCATCCCGGTGACCTCGGCTGGTTCTGGCGCAAGGGACCGGAGGAGACGGCCGCGTCGGTCCGGATCTGGCGCCGGGACGGCCGGATCCTCGCCGTCGGGTTCCTGGACGGAGCCGACCTCCTGCGGTTCACGACCGCGCCGGACGTCCGCCGCGACGAGGAACTGGCTCGGCGAGTGGCCGAAGACGTGGCCTCCCCGGAGCGCGGTGTCCTGCCCGAGGGGAACGTCTTCGTCGAGGCTCCGCCGGACGCGCTGCTTCAGGAAGTGCTGCCCGGACACGGCTGGCACGTCGACGACGAAGAGCCGTGGACGCCGCTGAGCCTCGACCTCACCGAGCCGGTGAAGGCGCCGGACCTGCGGATCGAGACGGTCGGAGCAGACCTGGCGGCCGCGTGGGCCGAAGTCATCGGGACGGCGTTCAACGGCTCGACGTTCACCGCCGAGAAGTGGCGGACGATGGCGGCCGGGCCGGCGTTCGCCGATGCCCGGTGCCTGCTCGGCTATGACGACCGGGGGGCCGCCGTCGCGGCGGTGGCCGTATGGTCGGCCGGTCCCGGCAAACCCGGGTTGCTCGAACCGATGGGCGTGCACCGGGACCAGCGCGGCCACGGCTACGGCCGGGCGATCACCGTCGCCGCGGCGGCCGCGCTCCGGGAGCTCGGCTCGTCGAGCGCGGTCGTGAACACGCCCAGTTCCAACGTAGCCGCCGTGACGACCTACAAGTCGGGTGGGTTCCAGCCGTGGCCCGAGACACGGGACCTGACGCGCGACGCCTGAGCCCTGGGCCGGGGTGGTCGTGAGTGAAAAGTGTCGTTAGAACGACCCAAAACACTCACGACCACCTGGACCGAAACCTAAGCGCCGTAAACACTTTCCGGCACCGGAGCCTCCGCGAGCAACTCGCTCACCACCGGCCCGAGCTCGGCGGGCGACCACCGCGATCCCTTGTCCCGCACCGCGCCATGCCGCCAGCCCTGCGCGATCGACACGCGTCCGCCGTCGACCTCGAACACCCGCCCGGTCACTCCGGACGACTCCTCGCTGCCGAGCCACACCACCAGCGGGGACACGTTTTCCGGTGCCATGGCGTCGAAACCGGCCTCCGGCGCGGCCATGTCGTCGGCGAACGCCTCTTCGGTCATCCGGGTGCGGGCGGCCGGGGCGATCGCGTTCACCGTGACGCCGTAGCGCGCGAATTCGGTCGCGGCGACCAGCGTGAGCCCGAGGATCCCGGACTTCGCGGCCGAGTAGTTCCCCTGCCCGACGCTGCCGAGCAACCCCGCTCCGGAGCTGGTGTTGATCACCCGGGCGGCCCGCGTCCGGCCCGCCTTCGCCTCGGCTCGCCAGTACTCGGCGGCGTGCCGCGTCGGCGCGAAATGCCCCTTCAGGTGGACGCGGATGACGGCGTCCCATTCGTCCTCGCCGAGGTTGACCAGCATCCGGTCGCGCAGGAACCCGGCGTTGTTGACCAGGACGTCGAGCCCGCCGAAGGTTTCGACGGCTGTCCGCACCAGCGCGGCGGCGCCGTCCCAGGACGCGATGTCGTCGGTGTTCGCCACCGCCTTGCCGCCGAGCGCCTCGATCTCGTCGACGACGTCCTGCGCCGGGCCAGCCGACCCGCCGCTGCCGTCGATCCCGGCGCCGAGGTCGTTCACCACCACCCGCGCGCCCTCGGCGGCGAACGCCAGCGCGTGCGCCCGTCCGATGCCTCGACCGGCCCCGGTCACCACGACGATCCGGCCGTCGGCGATCCCGCTCACACCGGCTCCTTTCGTTCTGTTGCCACGGAATTGGAAGCGGAGAGGAAAGCGGGCAGCTCTCCCCCGCCGTGCACGGTCAGGCAGGCCCCGCTGACATAGGAGGCCAGCGGAGACGCCAGGAACACCGCACAGGAACCGATCTCGTCCGGCTCTGCCAACCGTCCTAACGGGACTGTCGCGCCCACGGCCGCGATCCCCGCCTCGTCTCCGTAATGCAGATGCGAGTGTTCCGTCCGCACCATGCCGACGTCGAGCGCGTTGACCCGCACCTTCGGCGCCCACTCGACGGCGAGCGTCGCGGTCAGGTTGTCCAGGCCCGCTTTCGCCGCGCCGTAGGACGCCGTCCCCGGCGACGGTCTCGTCGCGCTGACGCTGCTGATGTTCACGATGACGCCGCCACCGTCCTGGCGTTGCATGAGCGCGTTCGCCGCGCGGGCGACGGTCAGTGGCGCCAGCAGGTTCAGCGCGACGATCTTCTCGTGGAACCGCGGTGACGCGTCCGACGCCTTCGCGTATGGCGCGCCGCCCGCGTTGTTGACCACGACGTCGAGCCTGCCGTGCCGCCGGACGACCTCCTCGATGAGCGCGTCGACCTCTTTCGGGTCGCGGACGTCGCAGGAGATGAAGGTCGACGCCTTGTCCCCGGCGCGCACCGGCCGCTCCGGTTCGGTGCGGGCGCAGGTGACGACCTCGGCGCCGGCCCGCAGAAAAGTCCTGGTGACACCGGCGCCGACGCCGCGTACCCCGCCGGTCACCAGCACCACGGCACCGTCGAGCCGGAGTTCGAGTGTCATGCCGGTCCTCCTTCACGGTCGCTGTACCCGGGCCGGACGTCCTGCTAACGTACCAAGCAAGTGCTAGGTTTGGTAGCCGAGAAGGGTGCAAGATGACCGTTTCCACCCACTCACCGGAGCCCGGCATCGCCGTGGTCACGGTCGACGCGCCCCCGGTGAACGCGCTGAGCGTGAAGGGCTGGTTCGCCCTCGCATCCGCCCTCACCGACGCCGGGCGGGATCCCGCGACGCATGTCGTGGTGCTGCGCGCGGAGGGCCGCGGGTTCAACGCCGGGGTCGACATCAAGGAGATCCAGCGCGATCCGGGATACGGCGCGCTGATCGGCGCGAACGAGGGCTGCGCGGCGGCGTTCTCCGCCGTGTACGACTGCGCGGTCCCGGTGATCGCCGCGGTGCGGGGCTTCTGCCTCGGCGGTGGCGTCGGCCTGGTCGGCAACGCGGACATCGTGATCGCCGCCGAGGACGCGACCTTCGGGCTCCCCGAAGTCGATCGCGGGGCGCTGGGCGCGGCGACCCATCTCGCGCGGCTGGTCCCCCAGCATCTGATGCGGGCGCTGTACTACACGGCTTCGACGATCACCGCGGCCCAGCTGCACCACCACGGTTCGGTCTATGCCGTGGTCTCGCCCGACGAGCTCGACGAGACCGCGCTCGGCGTGGCGCGGCAGATCGCGGCGAAGGACACCCGCGTGATCCGCGCCGCGAAGCAGGCCATCAACGGCATCGACGTCCAGCCTGTCCACCGCAGTTACCGGTTCGAGCAGGGATTCACCTTCGAACTCAACCTGGCGGGCGTCTCCGACGGTGCGCGCCAGGAGTTCTTGGACGGTAAGGGGAAGTGATGGCCGACAAGCGGATGACGCCGGACGAGATCGTCGCCGAACTCGAGGACGGCATGACGATCGGGATCGGCGGCTGGGGTTCCCGGCGCAAGCCCATGGCGCTGGTGCGCGCGATCCTGCGTTCGCCGGTCAAGGATCTCACCGTGGTCTCCTATGGCGGTCCGGACGTCGGACTGCTGGCGTCGGCGGGCAAGATCAAGCACCTCGTCTTCGGCTTCGTCACCCTCGACACGATCCCCTACGACCCGTGGTTCTCCCGGGTGCGGGAATCCGGCGCGATCACCGTCACCGAGTACGACGAAGGTGTCTTCGGGACCGGCCTTTCCGCCGCCGCGCAACGACTTCCGTTCCTGCCGACGCGCGCGGGCCTCGGCTCGGGGGTCATGGACCTGAACCCGTCGCTGCGCGTCGTCCGGTCGCCCTACGACGACGCCGAGGAACTGCTGGCGGTGCCCGCGCTGGAACTCGACGCGGCCTTCGTCCATCTCAACCGCGCCGACGCCCGCGGCAACGCGCAGTACCTCGGCCCGGACCCCTACTTCGACGAACTGTTCGCGCTCGCCGCCGACAAGTGTTACGTGTCAACGGAAAAGATCGTGGAGACCGCGGAACTCGCCGAAGCGGGGCCGGTGCAGAGCCTGCTGCTGAGCCGCATGCTCGTCACCGGGGTCGCCGAAACGCCGAACGGCGCGCATTTCACCACCGCCGTCCCGGACTACGGACGCGACGAACGTTTCCAGCGTCATTACGCCCAGGCCGCCAAGGATCTCGACGCGTGGCCGGACTTCGTCGACAGGTTCCTGTCCGGGGACGAAGCGCAGTACCAGAAGGCCGTCGCCGAGTTCGGGGAGTCCGCGTGAGTGACATCAGTCGTGCCGAAGTGGCGGTCGTCGCCTGCGCCGAGTTGTTCCGCGGTGACGGCGAGATCGTGGTGAGCCCCATGGGTTTCATCCCGTCGCTGGGCGCCAGGCTCGCCAGGCAGACGTTCGAACCGGACATCCTGCTGTCCGACGGCGAGGCGTACCTGATGACGCCCGACGCCGTCGTCGAAGGCTGGCAACCGTTCCGCAAGGTCCTCGACACCGTGGTGCCGCGCGGAAAACGTCACGTGGTGATGGGCGCGAACCAGATCGACGGTGAGGGCAACCAGAACATCTCGGCGATCGGCGAGCATTCACAGCCCAAGAAGCAACTTCTCGGCGTGCGCGGCGGGCCGGGCAACACCGCCAACCATCGCACGAGCTACTGGGTTCCCCGGCACAGCAAGCGGGTCTTCGTCGATCGGGTCGACATCGTGTCCGGCGTCGGCTACGCCAGGGCGCGCGAGGCCGGCCTGCGGCATCACGACGTCCACCGCGTCGTCACCAACCTCGGCGTCCTGGACTTCGGCGGGGAAGACCACGCGCCGAGGCTGCTTTCCGTGCATCCGGGGGTTTCCGTGGACGAGGTCGCCGCGGCGACGTCGTTCCCGCTGATCACCGACGGCGTCACGGAAACCCGCCTGCCGACCGAGGCCGAACTGCTTTTGATCCGGACCAGCCTCGACCCGAAGTCGTCGCGGGACAAGGAAGTCCCGTCGTGAAGACCGCGCTGACCGAACTGGCGGGCATCCGGCACCCGGTCGTGCAGACCGGCATGGGCTGGGTCGCCGGGCCGCGGCTGGTGTCCGCGACGGCGGAAGCGGGCGGCCTCGGCATCCTCGCCTCCGCGACGATGACCTACGACGAACTGGCGGCGGCGATCAAGGAGGTCAAGAGCCGCACGTCGCGGCCCTTCGGGGTGAATCTCCGCGCGGACGCCGAAGACGCCGGGCGCCGGGTCGAACTGCTCATCACCGAGGAAGTCAAGGTCGCTTCCTTCGCGCTCGCGCCGAAGAAGGACATGATCGCGCGCCTGAAGGATCACGGCATCCTCGTCGTCCCCTCGGTCGGCGCGGCCAGGCACGCGGAGAAGGTCGCGGGCTGGGGCGCCGACGCCGTCATCGTGCAGGGCGGCGAGGGCGGCGGGCACACCGGCGGGGTCGCGACGACACTGCTGCTGCCGTCGGTGCTGGACGCCGTCGACATCCCGGTGGTCGCGGCCGGCGGCTTCTTCGACGGCCGGGGGCTGGCCGCCGCGCTGGCCTACGGCGCGGCGGGGGTCGCCATGGGCACCCGGTTCCTCCTGACGAAGGAAAGCACCGTCCCCGACGAGATCAAGCAGGCGTACCTCGCCCGCGACCTCAACGGCACCGTCGTCACCCGCAAGGTGGACGGGATGCCGCATCGCGTCCTGCGCACGGAACTGGTCGACGCGCTCGAATCCGCCGGTCCGGTGAGCGGGCTCGCCAGGTCGGTCCGCAACGCCGCGAAGTTCCGGAAGCTGAGCGGGCTGTCGTGGCGCTCGCTGGCCACCGAGGGCCTGCGGATGAAACGGGGCGGCGACCGGACGTGGTCGCAGGTGCTGATGGCCGCCAACACGCCGATGTTGCTGCGCGCCGGTCTGGTCGAGGGCGATCGGACCGCCGGGGTGCTGGCGTCCGGGCAGGTCGTCGGCCTGCTGGACGACCTGCCCGCGGTCGGCGAGCTGATCGAGACGATCGTGGCCGACGCCACCGACGCCCTGCGGCGGCTGGCCTCCGAGTGAAGGACCGAGCGCGCTGTGCTTGACTTCGGCCATGATCTCGGAGAGTCGTTGTCCGGTCGAGGACGGTGAGCTGTACGTCCGCAGTACCGGCGAAGGGCCGCTTCTGCTCCTGATCGCCGGTGGGCTGGGCTCGGCGGACACCTTCCGGGCGATGACGAAGCTGCTCGCCGACGACCACACCGTCGTCACCTACGACCGGCGCGGCCACTTCCGCAGTACCGACACCAGCACCGGGCCGGTCAGCGTGCCGAAGCAGGCCGACGACGCCCACGCCGTCCTCCAGCACGTCGGCGGCGGGCCCGCGAGCGTGTTCGGGACCAGCGCGGGCGCCCTGATCGGCCTCGACCTCGTCGCCCGCTACCCGGACGCGGCGAGCGTCCTGGTCGCGCACGAACCGCCCGCCGTCCAGCTGCTCCCGGACGCGCTCGGCTGGCTCGACGAGGCCAACGCGCAGGTGCGGCTCGCGCAGGCGGGCGATCTGATGGGGGCGTTCAAACGGTTCACCGACGGTATCGCCGGTGCCGCGCTGCCCGAACTGCGCGCGATCCGGCTGCCGAACGAGGACGACTGGAAACGGCTGTTCGGCCGCGAACTGGCCGAGATCCTCGACTACCTTCCCGACCTGCGGGCGCTGCGCAGGGCCAGGACCGAGATCTTCCCCGTCGCGGGTGTCGGCAGCCGGGGGCACTACCACTACCAGCCCGCGAAGATCCTCGCGCTGGAACTGGGTTTGCCGTTCACGGAGGTACCCGGGGCGCATCTGGCGCCGCAGCGGAACCCCGCCCAGTTCACCGAAGCGCTGCGGGACCTGCTCGACGGCTGAGCCTCACGCCATCAGGGGCAGCTTCCCGACCAGCTTGTCGATCCGGTTGCGGGGTCCGACGATGCCGACCGCGCAGAAGTCCATCTCCTCGGTCGGGATCTCCTTCATCGTCGCGAGGAAATCGGTGTAGACCCGGATCTGCTGGGCGACCCCGGGCATGTCGGCGACGTGACAGCCCGGCGAGGCCGCGGCCTTCGCGCGGACGGCCCGCAGCTTCTCGGCGTCGGCCGTCAGGATCGAGCAACCGACCCACGGCAAGCCCGTGTAGTGCTCGCCGTCGGCGTCGACCGCTTCGTCACCCAAGAGACCTGTCACGGCCTTCGTCGTGGCGACGGCGGTGCAGACCGCCGCGTTGACCGCGCGACCGGGCGGCAGCTCGCTGTTGACCACGATGACCCACTTCAGCCTGGCGGCTCGGGTGGACGCGGTGAAGTCGATCTCGTCGGGGGCGAACCCGATGGCCGTACCGTACTCGGACATTCAGCTGGACTCCTGCTCACATCAACGGATGAACAAGGCCAAGCTAAGAGGACATACGAGTACAGTCCACCGTGTTCGTACTTAATACGGTGGAAGGTCCGAGATGGCGCGACTGGACGAACTTGATAAGGCGATCCTGGCGCAATTGCAGTCGGACGCACGGAAGACCAACCGCGAGGTGGCCGCCGCGGTGGGGGTTTCGCCGACCACCGCGCTGGACCGCACCCGTGGTCTGCGGGAACGCGGCGTGATCCGCGGCGCGCTGCTGGACGTCGATCTGCCGTCGATCGGCCGCGGGGTGCAGGCGCTCATCGCGGTGCGGGTGCGCCCGCCCTCGCGACGGAACATCGAAGGCTTCCGGAACTGGGTCAACGCGCTGCCCGACCTCGTCGGGCTCTACGTGACCACCGGGACCGAGGACTTCATCCTGCATGTCGCGGTCCCGGACAACGACGCCCTCTACGCCTTCGTGATCGACAAACTGACCGAGCGCCCGGAGGTGGCCGACGTGCGCACCTCCATGGTGTTCGAGCACAGCAGGCGTACCAGGATCACGCCGGTGGACCAGTGAGCGGGCGCGGGACCAGGCCATGTCTCTCGATTCACTGACGCCGCGCTGCCGCACCTGGTCCTGAGGCTGAAGGGGACTTTCCCCGCATGCGATGCGAGCAAAGCTCCCTTGACCGCGTGCGACGCGGTGAAGGTCCCCTTCAGCCACGGCGTCGGTGTCCCCTTGCGCCCGAGCCTCAGAGCTCCCGGATGACGCGGGCCGGGTTGCCCGCGGCGAACACCTTCGACGGCAGGTCCCGGGTGACGACGCTGCCCGCGCCCACCACGGTGTCGTCCCCGATGGTCACCCCGGCGCAGACGATGACACCGCCGCCGAACCAGACGTTGTCCCCGATCGTGATCGGCGCGGCCGACTCCCAGCGCTCCCGCCGCAGTTCGTGGTCCTCCATGGGATGCAGCGCGGTCAGCAGCTGACAGCGCGGTCCGATGGAGCAGTCCGAACCGATCTTGATCGGGGCGCAGTCGAGAAGGATCGCGTCGTAGTTGAGGAAACTGTTGGCGCCGATCTCGATCAGATAGCCGTAGTCGCACTGGAACCGCGGCATGATCCAGGAACCCTCACCGAGTTTTCCCAGCAGCTCGCGCAAAACCGTGTCCCGCTCACCGGTCTCCTCGGCGCCCGTGCCGTTGAAACGGTCCACAAGCGCCTGCGCGCGCCTGCGGTCCGCGACCAGTTCGGGGTCGTTGTCCCGGTACAGCTCTCCGCGCAGCATGCGGTCCTTTTGCTCACCCATGCCGCCAACCTACCGAAAGTGCCCCGCCGGCGGGCTTCTCCGGGAAGCCGCCGGCAGGGCGGGTGAAGCGATGGCGGAGTGTTCTTCAGTTGTGTCGATCGTTTCGAGTAGGGCCGGCCCGGCGGGTGGGTGAGGTGTAGGGGGGACCCGCCGGGCCGGAGTATCTTCCTCCTGTTCGCCGGTGCTCGTTGGCGTTGAACCGCCTCGGCCGTCGGAGTGAGCCGAGGACGTCCGGGATGGTCGCTCAGCACCTCATTCGCGGCACTGGCGACCTTCGTTGACGCAGTCGACGAGGCGATCCATGATCCGGTCCGGCATCACGTTCGCGAAATCGTCGTGGTCGGAGAAGGGGTTGTGATCCTCTTCGGGGAAAGAGTCCACTTTGTACTGTCCATCGACCTGGATCCGCCGGGGGATCTCGTAGGTCAGCGAGATGGTGAGCTCCGGAACCGCGGTCAGGCCGTTCCCGCATTCGCCGTTCTCGTCGGGGTACTTGATGTGGTCCCGGTGGTTTTCGCTGTCGATCTCGTTCCCGTCGAGACAACTCGGGAACGTGTGCACCCGCTTGACGTCGCTGCCTTCCGGGCAGATCGGGTACTGCTTGACGACCCGGTTCTCGAAGCCGGTGCAGGTCCAGCTCTCCCGCGCGTTGGCGGGCCCGTTCGTGGTGACCTTCGCGTCACCGTAAAGGATCCGGAGGAACTTCGGCATCTCCTGCACCTTCTCCTGGGCGTTGCCCTTGAAGGTGATGTCGACGACCGCGGGGCGCTGGATCTCACCGTCGTTGCCGGCGAGCTCGTTGTCCGCGTTCCGCTCCCGCCCGGTGTCGATCCGGACCACCGGCCAGAAGTACGTCGATTCGTCGCCGTTCTCACAGGTGGTCCCGGCGCCGAGCAGGCTGTCGTTGTCCGAATCCGCGTTCGTGGAAAGGTTTCCGACGTAGTCGTGCAGATGCTGCGCGCCGTTGCGGATGCCCGGCTGCGCGATGAAGTTGTCGGGATTGAAATGCCCGTTCTCGTTCCGTCCACAGTCGACGGTGAACGAGCCCGTGGAAGCGTTCCGGCCCGGCCGCGGCTTGCCCGCGTTCGGCCGCACCTCGGTGATGTCCACGAACTGCGACTTGTCCGCCTCGTCCGCGGAGGCGCGTTCGGGGTCGCCGGTCGTGGTGGACACCACCAGTCCGCCGACCGCGATCGACAGGCCCAGCAACGCGGTCGCGATCTTGGTCCTGCGGGCGATACGGTGGCGCCCTTGATTTCGTCCCATTGCCGCTCACCTCATTCGTTTCCGAATTTCGATCCGGCTACTGGGAGATACGGTTCCGGAAGGGGAGCGGTTCAAAAAAAGATCGAAAAAGGTTACCGGCGCACGACGGCCAGCACGGTGCCGTCCTGCTTGTGCACCTCGAAACGTTCGACGTCGGCTTTCCGCAACGCCGTCGAACCGGTGATGACGAGCGGGTCCGGGGAACCGGGAACCCCGTATCCCTTGGCCGGGACGCTCCAGTTGTTGACGACGTAGGCCTCTCCGCCGCGGGAGTAGGCGAAGAGCTGGCAGGTCATCGGCCCGGTGAGGCCGCGCAGTTCGAGCTCGACGGCGCTGCCCCACTCCTTCTCCTGGACCGTGACCTCGGCGGCGACCGCGTTGCCCGCCTCGGACCAGCCGAAGGGGGCGGCACCACCGTCCGGGCCCGCCTCCCTGGACGACGACGGCGGCGGTGTCACCACCGAGGTGACGACCGTGGGCGCGGCCTGCGTGATGACCGGTTCACGGTTCGTGAGCGAAAGAACGACGAGCGGTCCGCCGATGACGAGCACGAGTACGGCGGCGGCCGTCGCGAGCCGGATGATCCGGCGACGGCGGTTCGCCTTGGCGGCGTCCGCGAGCAGCATCCGCAGCACGCGCGGCCCCGGCCCCTTGACGGGCGGGTCCGGCCAGCTCTTCTTGACCATGTCCAGGATGTCGGGCAGGTGGTACATCTCCACCAGTTCGACCTGACACTCCGGACACTCAAGCAGATGCGCCTCGAACCTGACGTGATCCTCTTCGCCGAGGACGCCGAGCACGTAGGCGGCGATATCCGTGTGCGGCGCTCCGGACACCTCGCTCACCCCCGCTCCTGCAACGCCCTGCGCAGCGCGCGCACAGCGTGGTGGATCCGCGATTTCACCGTACCCGGCGGAACCCCCAGCGTCGCCGCGACCTCGTTCACGGTGCGGTCACGCAGGTAGGTCTGCTGGACGGCCTCACGTTGTTCCGGGGAAAGATTGCGCAGGGCCTCGTAAACGATCATGGCCGCGAGCGTCTTCTCCGATTCGTCCGGTACTCCGATCGAATCCGACTCCAGTTCCTCCACCTCTTGAGGGCGGGCGCTGCGGCTCCGCCAGCCGTCGATGACGATGCGCCTGGCCACGGTGAACAGCCAGGCGCGCAGCATCTCCGGCTGCCGGTCGAGCTTGCCGGCGTTGCGCCACGCCTTGATGAGCGTCTCCTGGACCACGTCCTCGGCCCATTGGCGATCGTGACCGGTCAGCTTCAGCACGAACGCCATCAGGCTCGACCCGAACTCCTGGTACAACGCCCTGATGAGGTCGTCATGCCCGTTCGACACGGGTTCATGATCGACAATTGGCTGCAGTATCCGAGAGTGGCGTCCCACGCGGCACATCTTTGTGCGATCAGGGGCGATAAGTCCAGTACCAAAACCGTTCGGTACCGGTTTCTCCACGCGGTGAAAGTTTTTTGAACCGTTCCCGACTCGTGACCGTATCCCCTACCGAAGACCCCGACCCGGCGCTGTCCCCCGCATCGCCGAATCCACTGTGGATCATGACTGTCCACAGTGTACTTAAACCTGCCTGCACACACTCCTCTGGCCCCGACAGGAGGATTTCCGTGAACCCCGTGTCACGCTCGGTCATACCTCTGACCCTGACCCTGTCCGCGATCGCGCTGACCTCGGCCTGCACCACCGGTACCGCGGGACCCAACGGCACTCCGGGCGCGGCTCCCGCCGCCGGCGCGGCGCAGATCCCGGGTATGCCCGACCCCAGGGCCGAACCGGCCCCCGGTGTCACGGCGGCGATCCTGTTCGATCTCGGACCGATCGTCACCGACACGAACGGCTTCACGCTCTACCGCTACGACAAGGACACGGTCAACCCGCCGAAGTCGAACTGCGCCGAAACCTGTTCGCGCACCTGGATTCCCGCCAAAGCGGGCGGCGACCTCGTGGTGACCGGGCTCGATCGCGCCCTGGTCGGCACCGTGACCAGGGACGACGGCACCGAGCAGGTCACGCTCGCGGGCTGGCCGCTCTACCGCAACGCCGACGACGCGATGCCCGGCAACACCGGCGGGCAGGGAGTCGACGACGCGTGGTTCCCGGTCAAACCGGACGGCACGAAAGTGCTGCTCACCGCGGACACCTGGCAGGCCGATGACCTCGGCATCTGACCTCCCCAGATTCTCCCGCCCGGTGCTCGTCCTGCTGGTCGCGGCCGTGGTGACCCTGCTCGGCCCCGTCGGCGACGCGCACGCCCAGCAACTGTCCGCGGCGGACCGGAACCTGATCGTCAACGTCAAACTGGCCGGGCTGTGGGAAATGCCCGCCGGGATGTGGGCGCAGGAACGCGGGAAGAGCAAGCGGGTCCGCGAAGTCGGCCGGACGCTGATGATCGACCACGGCAGGCTCGACACCGCGACGCACGGCATCGCCGACCGCTTCGGCGTCACCCTGCCGACCGAACCGTCCGATCAGCAGTCCGCGTGGCTCGGCGAGATGAAGGCCGCCCGCGACGACACCGAGTTCGACCGGATCTTCGCCAACCGGCTCCGGTACGCGCACGGCGTGCTGTTCCCCATCATCGCCCAGGTCAGGGCCGGTACCCGCAACGACGTCGTGCGTGACTACGCCACCACGGCCAACCAGGCGGTGCTGCGGCACATGACCCTGCTGGAGAGCACCGGCGTCGTCGACCAGTCGCTGATGCCGGAAGCCCCGGTGCCGCAGGCGAACAACGCCAACGCCGCGATGGACGTCGGCTTCGGTGACCTCGCCCTCGGCCTGCTGCTCGCGGTCGCGCTCGGCGGCGGACTGTTCCTCGCCGTCCGGACCCTGCGAGCCAAGAACACCCGGACCCGCAAACGCGCGGCCGCCGCCGAACCGGAACCGGTTCCCAGTGCCTCAGGAGAGATCCATGTATGACCAGTGGTCCGAGGTGGTGATAGTCCTGACCCAGAAGACGGACACGGATCCCGGAATCAAGGGCATGGCACAGACCTCCGCCCGGATCTCCTACGGCTTCATGTGCTTGACCCTGTGCTGGGGCGTGCTCACCGCGACCGGCTGGATCAAGTCGCTGACCGGCCGGAAAGCGCTGCGCAACTCGCATATGGTGCTCGGCATCCTGGCGCTGTCGTTCGGTGTCGTGCACGCGACGTCTTTCCTGTTCCTGCCCGACGGGTTCACGTTGGCGCAGATCTCGATCCCGCTCCTGCCGGGCACGCTGGCGCGGCACGAACTCGGCGTCATCGGGCTCGAGGTCATGATCGCCATCGCGCTGACCGGCGGGATCAGCCGGTTCAGTTCCTACCGGCGCTTTCTGTGGATCCACCGGCTCGCCTACCCGGCGGTCGCGATCACGGCGCTGCACTCGTTCTTCGGCGCCATGGCCAACGGCCACCTCGGCCTCCTGTGGTTCGGCGGGATCACGCTGTTGGTCCCCGCGCTGCTGCTGACCGCGCTGCGGTTCACGCCCACCCGGTACCTGGAACGGCTGGGCCTGGTCGAGGAACTGGTCTGACGGCCGCACGAAACGACTGGGAGAAACGAAAAAATGATCTTCGGAAGCGTACGGCGCGGCACCCGTGTCAGCGTCGACAACGAGCGGTGCGAGATCTTCGGCTTCTGCGAGATGGAAGCGCCCGCCACGTTCAAGATCGGACCGGACGGCAAGCTCCGCATCCGCCGGATGGTCGACCGGGACGGCTTGGACCAGGCCATTTCGGCGGCCAGGCTCTGCCCGAAACAAGCCATCAGAGTCAAGGGAGAAGGAGCGTACGACGATGAGTGACGGAGACCGGATCGTCATCGTCGGCGCGGGCGTCGCCGGGCTCCGCTCCGCGGAACGCCTGCGGGAGCTCGGTTTCGACGGCGAGATCGTGCTGGTCGGCGACGAGCCGCGGAAGCCGTACCACCGGCCGATGGTGTCGAAGGAACTCGTCACCGGCGGGGTGAAGCCGGTGGCCGCGAGCCTGGAGCCGTACCTCGACCTGGACGTCCACTGGCGGCTCGGCACCCGCGCGACCTGGCTCGACAGCAAGGAACGCACCGTGCACCTGCCCGGCGGGGAATCCCTCTGGTACGACGGTTTGATCATCGCGACCGGGGTCTACCCCCGGCATCTGCCCGGCTCGCCGCGCCACGACCCCCGGGTCCGTGTGCTGCGCACCGTGGAGGATTCACTGGCCGTCCGGCGGGCTTTGGGGAACAGCAACAAAGCCGTCGTCGTGATCGGCAGCGGCCTGATCGGGAACGAGTTCGCCGCGTCGATGCGGCACATGGGCCGCGACGTCACCCTCATCGGCCACGCGAAGGCGCCTTTGCACCGCTTCGGGGAGCGGATCGCGTCGGCGCTCACGAAGGAACACCAGCATCATCGCGCCAAGCTGGCGATGAACACCGAGGTGCGGAACTGGATCAGCACCAAGGAGACGGTCGGGCTGCACCTGACCAACAACCAGTTCCTGGTGGCCAGCTGCGTGGTGCTCTCGATCGGCAGCGTGCCCGCCGTGGACTGGCTGCGCGGCTCGGAGCTGACCATCGACGACGGCGTCCTGTGCGAAGCCACACTGTTCGCCACCGGGGCCGAGGACGTCGTGGTCGCCGGCGACGTGGCGAAATGGCCGAACCTGCGGATCGACGAGACCCCGCGCCGGGTCGAGCACTGGATGAACGGTGTCGAATCCGGGCGCGCGGCGGCGGAAAGCCTGATGCTGGGCCGGGGCAACGCGCGGCCGTACACGCCGCTCCCCCGTGCCTGGTCGTCCCTGTACGACGCGCGCTTGCAGACCGTCGGGATGCCGTCGCTGGGCAAGGACACGATCGAACTTTCCGACGGGGTCACCGGTTTCGTCCGTGACGGCAGGCTGATCGGCGCGGCGGGCTGGGACCGGCCGAAGGCGATGATCCACTGGACCGCCGAACTCGACCGGCGGCTGCCGGTGCCAGAACCGGTGGCCCCCGCCCCCGCTCCCGCCGAACCTTCGTTCGTGGCCGGCCTTGGGGAGCCGACGCCGATCGGGGAGGACGTCCTCGCCCCGTTCGAGCGGGACTTCCTGTCCGACACCCCGACCGCGGCCGTACCCGCGCAGGAGGAGATGCCCTGGGCTCGCGTTCCCGCCGGGTGACCCGGGTTCGCGACCGGACCGGGGCCGCGCGCGGCGGCCGCGGTCCCCTCAGGTGGCGGTGGGCAGCTGGGCCTCCGCACCCACCGCCACCCCCTGGGGACGCCGGAAGGATCCCGGACCGACGGAGATTCGGGCTCCGTCGGAAACCGTCCTTCCAGCCTCCCCGCATCCGGTCGGGGCCCTTCCAGGCTTGACTCACCTGGGAGGGCCCCGATCTATGACCTCGTGACTCACGTGCGCAAAGACGTGACCCGCGTGATCGAGGCCGGAACTCGCGTGTTTGGAGGCGGAACTCGCGTGTGCGGCGCCTGATCACGCGAGTTCCGTCTCCAATCACGCGAGTCACGTCTCTGATCACGCGAGTTCCGTCTTTGAGCACGCGAGTGCGGGGTGGACTTTCACCGCAGCGCACGCGCGGAGGCTCCCTTCGCGTCGAGATGCCCACCTCGGAACGCGTTGCGAAAGCCACTTTCGCAACCTTCAACGTTGCGAAAGTGGCTTTCGCGGCACTGCTTTCCCGCGACACCGCACCGGGCCGCCTCCAGGTGTCGCGAAAGCCACTTCCAGGACATCAGGTGTCGCGAAAGTGGCTTTCGCGACACCGCCCGCCGAGGTGGTGGCCAGCTGGCAGGGCACCCGCCCGCCCAGCCGTTCGCCTGCCCGTGAAGGCCTCCTTCCCTACCCTGAAGGTAGTGAAGGAGGCCTTCACGGACTCACCACTCACGAGGCCGGCGCCTTCACCACCACCGTGTCGTCCGGACCGACCGGACGCCCGTCCGAGGCGTGGATCTCCAGTGCCCGCAACGGAAGCCCGCCATCACGATCCACCAGTTCGGACCGTGGTTCACCTTCGGCGAAGAAGTGCGCTTCGCCCCACTGCCGCAACGCGACGATCACCGGGAACAGGTCGCGCCCCTTCGCCGTCAGGACGTACTCGCTGTACGTGCTCCCGTCCGAAGCCGGGACCACGTCGAGCACCCCGTGCCCGACGAGCGCCCGCAATCGAGCGGACAGGATGTTCTTCGCGACGCCGAGGCCACGCTGGAACTCCCCGAAGCGGCGGACGCCGTCGAAGGCGTCACGCACGATCAGAAGTGACCACCAGTCGCCGATCGTGTCGAGCGAGCGCGCCACCGGGCACGGGGCTTCGTCGAACGTCGTCCGCTTCACCATGGTTGCATCTTACTACCGGTTTGCCCTACCGTTCGAGTGGTAGCAAGTTGAAACCATCTGGAGGGTCAGTGCGGCTCGGAGTCGTCCTGCTGTTCGCCGTGGCCGCCGGGACGGCCGTCGCCACGATCTACTTCGCCCAGCCCTTGCTCGTCACCATGGGCGCCGATCTCGGGATCGCCGCGTCGACCGTGGGCGGCATCGTCACGCTCACGCAGCTTGGCTACGGCCTGGGCCTGTTCCTGCTGGTCCCGCTCGGTGACCTGCTCGAACGCCGACGCCTCGTCGCCGGGTTGCTGACGCTGCTCGCGGTCGCCGAACTGGTGGCCGCGACCGCCCCGAACGGCCTGGTGCTGTTCGCCGGGATGGCGTCGATCGGCGTGCTCGCGGTGGTCACGCAGCTCTTGGTCGCGTTCGCGGCCTCGCTGGCGGATCCGGCCGGACGAGGGCGCGTGGTCGGCCTCGTGACGACCGGTGTCGTCCTCGGGATCCTGCTCGCGCGCACGGTTTCCGGGACGCTAGCCGACTTAGCCGGCTGGCGCGCGGTGTACGTCGTGTCCGCCGGGGTGACCGTGCTGATCGCGATCGTGCTGTACCGAGTGCTGCCTGCTTCGTCCCCGGCCGGCAACGGCATGACCTACCGGCGGCTGCTGCGTTCCACCCTGTCCCTCTTCGCTGAGGAACCGGTCTTCCGGACGCGCGGAACGCTCGCGCTGCTGATCTTCGCCGCGTTCGGCACCCTCTGGAGTTCCGTCGCCCTGCCGCTCAGCGAAGACGGCCTTTCGCACACCGCCATCGGCGCGTTCGGGCTGGCCGGGGCCGCGGGGGCACTGGCGGCGGCGCCCGCCGGACGGCTCGCGGATCGCGGCCGGGCACGGTGGACGACCGGGCTCGCGCTCGGCCTGCTCCTGATTTCCTGGGTGCCACTGGGTTTCACGCGTTCGTCACTGTGGGCGCTGGCGGCGGGCGCCATCCTGCTCGACCTGGCGGTCCAGGCCGTCCACGTCACGAGCCAAACGCTGATCTACCCGCTCCGCCCGGACGCCGGCAGCAGGCTGATCGGCGGGTACATGATCTTCTACTCGGTCGGCAGCGGCATGGGAGCCATCGGCTCGACAGCCGTCTACGCGGTCGCGGGCTGGACCGGAGTCTGCCTGCTCGGCGCGGCCTTCAGCGCGTCGGCCCTTGCCGTGTGGAGTGTCAAAGCCGCTCGATGATCGTGACGTTCGCCGTCCCGCCGCCTTCGCACATGGTCTGCAACCCGTAGCGTCCGCCGCGGCGTTCGAGTTCGTGCAGCAGGGTCGCGAACAGTTTCGTCCCGGTCGCCCCGATGGGATGGCCGAGCGCGATCCCGCCGCCGTTGACGTTGACGCGGTCCGGATCGGCGCCCGTCTCCTCGATCCACGCCAGGACGACGCTCGCGAACGCCTCGTTGACCTCGAACAGGTCGATGTCCTCGATGCTCAAGCCGGTCTTGCGCAGCGCGTGCGCGGTCGCCGGGATCGGCCCGGTCAGCATCCATACGGGATCCGCCGCCCGCACCGAAAGGTGGTGGATCCTGGCGCGCGGGGTGAGGCCGTGTTCCTCGACGAACTTCTCCGACGCGATGAGTGTCGCGCTGGCGCCGTCCGAGATCTGGCTGGCCACGGCCGCGGTGACCCGCGAACCCTCGCTCAGCGGCTTCAGCCCGGCCATCCGTTCCAACGTGGTGTCGCGCCTGGGCCCCTCGTCCAGGCCCGCTCCGGCGAACGGCGTGATCTCGGCGGCGAACCGGCCTTCGTCGATCGCCGCGATCGCGCGCTGGTGACTGCGGAAGGCGAACTCCTCCATCGCCTCACGGGTCAGGTCCCAGTGCTCGGCGATCATGTCGGCACTGCGGAACTGCGAGACCTCGACGCTGCCGTACCGCTCCTGCCAGCCCTTCGAGCCGGAGAACGGGTCTTCGAAGCCGTACTCTCGTCCGGCGAGCATCGCCGCGCTGATCGGGATCGCGCTCATGTTCTGCACGCCGCCGGCGAGGACGAGGTCCATCGTCCCGGACAGCACCGCCTGCGCGGCGAAGTGCACGGCCTGCTGGCTCGAACCACACTGCCGGTCGATCGTCACGCCCGGCACGTGGTGCCCGAATCCCGCCGCGAGCCACGCCGTCCTCGCGATGTTCCCCGACTGCGGCCCCAGCGTGTCGCAGCAGCCGAGGATGACATCGTCGACCAGGTCGGCCTCGACGCCCGATCGTTCGACGACGGCCTGGATGACGTGGGCGCCCAGATCGGCGGAGTGGACGCCGCTGAGCGCTCCCCCGCGTTTGCCGACCGGCGTCCGGACCGCGTCCAGTACGTAAGCTTCAGCCCGAGGTACGTTTTCCCTCCGAGGGCTCATCGATTCAGCCACGCCGCCTCCTTTTGGTCGCGATGCCGTCCAGCAGGATCCCGAGGTACTGCTGCGCGACGTCGTCCGCGCTCAGCGATCCGTCGGGGTTGTACCAGCGCACCGCCACCCAGACGGTGTCGCGGATGAACCGGTAGGTGAGTTCGACGTCGAGGTCCTCGCGGAACGCGCCGGCCGCGATGCCGTCGGTGAGGATCGCGTTCCACAGTTTGCGGAATTCGGTGTTGCGGTCGTTGAGGTAGTCGAAGCGCGGCAACTGCATCAGGTGTTTCGCTTCGGACTGGTAGATCGCGACCTCGGCGGGCCGCCGGTGAATGGATTCGAACGACGCCACGACGATGGCTTCGAGCGTTTCCCGCGGTCCTCGGCCTTCCGCGACGATCTCGGCGTACGCGCCGAAGAGTTCGTCGAGGAACCCGGTGAGGATCTCGTCGGCCATCGACTCCTTCGAGTCGAAATGGTGGTAGAGGCTGCCCGACAGGATTCCCGCCGCGTCCGCGATGTCCCGCACGGTGGTGGAGACATAGCCGCGCTCGGCGAACAATTTCGCCGCGAGGGCGAGCAGTTCGGCGCGGCGGGACCCTGGACTGGCTTTCATCGGAACCTCACGCATGCTGGGAACTCACGGACAAGACCTCGCCGGTGAGGTACGACGAGTACTCACTGGCGAGGAACACCATCACATTCGCCACTTCCCAGGGTTCCGCCGCCCTCCCCGAGACCTCGCGGGCGGTGAGTTCGGTGAGCAGCTCCTCGCTGGTCACCTTGGCCAGGAACGGATGCATCGCCAGGCTCGGCGCGACGGCGTTGACCCGGATGCCGTGTTCGGCGACGTCGACGGCGGCGCAGCGGGTGAGCGCCATGACTCCCGCTTTCGCGGCCGCGTAGTGCGCCTGACCGGCCTGAGCGCGCCAGCCGATCACGGACGCGTTGTTGACGATCACCCCTCCGTCGCCCTGCGCGATGAACCGGTTCACCGCGGCCCTGGTCGCGCGGAAGGTGCCGTTGAGGGTCACGTCGATCACGCGCGACCATTCCTCGTCCGTCATGTCCACTATGGACTTCGTGCCGCCGAGACCGGCGTTGTTGACGAGCACGTCGATCCGGCCGTAGTGCGCGGCGGCGCCGTCGACGAGTGCCCGCACTTGATCTTCTTGCGTGACGTCACAGGGAATGGCGTGGACGTCGCCGAGTTCGGCCGCCTTCTCTCCCAGCCGTCGCTCGTGCCAGTCGCTGATCACGACCCGGGCGCCTTCCTCCAGCGCGCGTTTCGCCACCGCGGAACCGATCCCGGTGCCGGCCGCCGCCGTCACCACGACCACCTTGTCCCGCAGGAGATTCGCCCCCTCGGGGTACTTCGGCACCGGAATCACGGTCGCACCTCCCGGGGAAGGCCGAGCACCCGCTCGGCGATGACGTTGCGCTGGATCTCATTGGAGCCGCCGTAAATCGTATCGGCCCGGGTGAAGAGGAAAAGCCGTTGCCAGGCGTCGAGCCCATCTTCGGCGAGCATGCCCCGCGCGCCGCGGACGAGCATCGCGAGCTCGCCGAGGTCGCGGTGCCAGTTCGCCCAGACCAGTTTCGACACTTCGGCGACGCCCGGCGACGAGTCGCCCAGGGTGCGGATCGCTTGCGCCCGCATGACCTCCAGGCCGACCCACGCGCGGTCGATCCGCTCGGCGATCACCGGGTCGTCCGGCGCGATCCTGGTGAGGTCTTCGAGTTCCCGCCGGAAGCCGACCTGCTGGCCGAGCGTTGCGACGCCGCGTTCGAAGGCGAGGGTGCCCATGGCCACCCGCCAGCCGTCGCCGGGTTCGCCGACGACCAGGTCCTTCGCCGTGCGGGCGCCGTCGAAGAAGACTTCGTTGAACTCCGACGTCCCGGTGAGCTGCTGGATCGGGCGGACCTCGACCCCGGGCTGCCGCATCGGAACGAGCAGATAGGACAGTCCTTTGTGGCGTTTCGAACCGGGCTCGGTCCTGGCGAGGACGAAGCACCAGTCGGCCACGTGCGCGAGCGACGTCCACACCTTCTGGCCGTTCAGCACCCACTCGTCGCCTTCGAGGGTCGCGGTGGTCGACACCGCGGCGAGATCGGAGCCCGCGCCGGGTTCGGAATAGCCCTGGCACCACAGTTCCTCGACGGCCACGATCGGCGGCAGGAACCGCTTCCGTTGTTCCGGCGTACCGAAGGCGATCAGGGTCGGGCCCAGGAGTTCCTGAGCCAGATGACTCACCCGCGCCGGGGCGCCCGCTCGCGCGTACTCCTCGTGGAAGACGACCTGCTGTTCCAGCGTCGCGCCCTGCCCGCCGTGCTCGACCGGCCAGCCGACGCAGGTCCAGCCCGCCGCGGCAAGCCTCCGTTCCCACTCCACGCGTTCGTCGAAGGCCTCGTGTTCCCGCCCCGGGCCGCCCAGCCCCCGCAGTTCCGGCGGCAGATTGCCCGCCAGCCAGGTGCGCACACGGTCGCGGAAACCGTCCTGAGCCACACGTGCCTCCTCTAGCCAAACCAGAGCCTGCTGCGTAGGCTACCCTACCAAGCACTTGCTAGGGAGAAATGATTCGGACTTCGCGGCACTCGGGTGACAACAGGGAGACGTCGATGAGTGAGGGGACCATCCCGGCGGCGCTCGATCAGGCCGCGGAACGCTTCGCCACACGAGAAGCACTCGTCGACGGCGAAGTCCGGCTCACCTATGCCGAACTCGCGCGACGGGTCCGGCAGGCGGCGCGGTTCTTCGAAGGCCACGAACGGGTCGCGATCTGCTCCCCCAACACCTGGCACTGGGTCGTCGCCGGACTCGGCGCGCTGTACGCCGGCGCGACGCTGATCCCGGTCAACACCCGGTTCACCGCCCGCGAGACCATCGACGTCCTCGACCGCGCGGGGGTCTCCGCGCTGGCGATCACCGGCACGTTCCTCGGCACGGACCGGCTGGCGGCCCTCGGCTCCTCACGGCCCGGCACGGTGCTGCGGATCCCCGTGGAAGGCGCCGAAGCGCCGATGGACGGCGTCACGGAATGGGACGCTCTCGCCGATCTCGACAGTGATTTCGTCAGCCGGGCGGAGCCCGGCCACGTCAGCGACATCCTGTTCACCTCCGGGACCACCGGCCGCAGCAAGGGCGCGATGAGCAGTCACCGGCAGGCGCTGAGCGTCGCCGAGGCCTGGGCCGACTGCGGTGGACTGACCGAGGAAGACCGCTACCTCGTGATCAACCCGTTCTTCCACAGCTTCGGCTACAAGGCGGGAATCCTCGCGGCCATCCTGCGCGGCGCGGCGATCGTCCCGCAGGTCACCTTCGACGTCCGCGGCACCTTGAGCCTCATCGAGACCGAGCGGATCACCGTTCTCCCCGGCGCGCCGACGGTCTACCAAGTCCTGTTGGACGCGCCCGAACGCGGGGAACACGATCTGTCCAGCCTCCGGCTCGCCGTCACCGGGGCGGCGACCGTGCCGGTCGCGCTGGTCGAACGCATGCAGGCGGAGCTGAGTTTCGACACGGTGCTCACCGCGTACGGGCTCACCGAGGCCGTAGTGGCCACGATGTCCCGTCCCGAGGACGAAGCGAAATTGGTGGCACATTTCTCCGGACGCGCGACGGCGGGCTTCGAGGTGAAGCTCGGCGAGCACGGCGAAGTCCTGCTGCGCGGGCCGAACGTGATGCTCGGCTACCTCGACGATCCGGAAGCCACCGCGGAAGCCGTCGACGCCGACGGCTGGCTGCACACGGGCGACGTCGGCGTGCTCAACGACCGCGGCTACCTGCGGATCGTCGACCGCATCAAGGACATGTACGTCTGCAAGGGATTCAACGTCTACCCGGCCGAGATCGAGCAGACCCTCAGCTGGCTGGACGGCGTCGCGGAATCCGCGGTGATCGGCGTTCCCGACGCGGTGTACGGCGAGGCGGGCAAGGCCTACATCAGGCTCCGCCCCGGATCCGAACTGTCCACAGAGGACGTTCTGGCGCACTGCAAGAGCAATCTGGCCAACTACAAGCTCCCCCGGTATGTCGAGTTCGTGGCGGAGCTTCCGCGGAACCTGTCGGGGAAGGTGCTGAAACGCGTGTTGCGGGAGGAGAACGGATGACCGTCGAGTACGAGCGACGCGGGCCGGTGGCCGTCGTCACGATGAACCGGCCGGAGTACCGGAACGCGCAGAACTCGGCGATGACCTACGCGCTCGACGCCGCGTTCAGCCGTGCCGTCGACGATCCCGAGGTCAAAGTGATCGTGCTGGCCGGGGCGGGCAAGCATTTCTCCGCCGGGCACGACATCGGGACGCCGGAGCGCGACGTGGACGTCTCCTTCGAGCGCAAGGCGGTGCTGTGGTGGGACCACGTCGGTGCCGAGGGCGGTGACCAGCGGTTCGCCCGCGAGTCGGAGGTCTACCTCGGCATGTGCCGCCGGTGGCGCGAGATCCCGAAGCCGACCATCGCGAGTGTGCAGGGCGCGTGCATCGCGGGCGCGCTGATGCTGGCGTGGGTGTGCGACATGATCGTCGCCTCCGACGACGCGTTCTTCGCCGATCCCGTGGTGCGCATGGGGATTCCCGGTGTCGAGTACTTCGCGCACCCCTGGGTCCTCGGTCCGCGCGCGGCCAAGGAAGTGCTGTTCACCGGTGAGCGCTTCACGGCGCAGCAGGCCAAGGAATGGGGGATGCTGAACCGCGTCGTCCCCCGTGCCGACCTCGAAACGGAGACCATGGCGCTGGCGGAGAAGATCGCGGTGATGCCGAGGATGGGTCTCGCGCTCGCCAAGAAGGCCGTCAACCAGGCCGAAGACCTGATGGGCCTGCGGTCCGGAATGGACTCCGTGTTCGGACTGCACCACTTCGCGCACGCGCACAACGCCGAGATGTCCGGCGGTGACTCGCTGGGCGGACAGGACGCGCGCTCGATGCGAGACGCGAACAGGACTTCGTGATGGATCTCGATCTCGACGAGCGCACGCTCGCCTTCCGTGACGAGGCCCGCGCCTGGCTCGCCGCGAACGTTCCGGCCGAGCCGCTGAAGTCGTTCGACACCGCCGAGGGATTCGCGCAGCATCGCGACTGGGAATCCCGGTTGGCCGACGCTCGCTGGTCGGTCGTCTCGTGGCCGCGCGAGTTCGGTGGCCGGGACGCGAGCCTCCTGGAGTGGGTGCTGTTCGAGGAGGAGTATTACGCGGCGGGGGCGCCGTTGCGGGTCAACCAGAACGGTATCTTCATGCTCGCGCCCACGCTGTTCTCCCATGGCACGGAAGAACAACAGCGTCGGATCCTGCCGAAGATGGCGCGCTCGGAAGAAGTCTGGGCGCAGGCCTGGTCGGAGCCCGAGGCGGGCAGCGATATCGCCGCGCTCCGTAGCACCGCGACCCGCTGCGACGGCGGCTGGCGGGTCAGCGGGCAGAAGACCTGGAGTTCGCGGGCGACGTTCGCCGACCGGGCGTTCGGCCTGTTCCGCAGCGACCCGGAGTCGGCGCGGCACAAGGGCCTCACCTATCTGATGGTGGATCTGCGGTCCGAAGGTGTCACCGTCCGGCCCATCCCCCAGCTGGACGGCGAACCGGGGTTCGCGGAGATCTTCTTCGACGCCGTCTTCGTCCCCGACGCGGACGTGATCGGCGCGGCGGGCGAGGGCTGGCGGGTCGCGATGACGACGGCGAACAACGAACGCGGACTTTCCCTGCGCAGCCCAGGCCGGTTCCTCGCCGCAGCCGACAGGCTGGTCTCGCTCTGGACCGGCGCCGGGCGGCCCGCGCACACCGCCGACAGGGTCGCCGACGCGTGGATCGGCGCGCGGGCGTATCAGCTGTACACCCTCGGCACGGTCACCCGTCTCGCGGACGGCGCCGAACTCGGGCCGGAATCGAGCGTCAACAAGCTGTTCTGGTCGCGTCTCGACGTCGAACTGCACGAAACCGCGCTCGACGTCCTCGGCCCGGACGCCGAACTGCGGGGGCGCTGGAGCGACGGCTGGTTGTTCTCCCTGGCGGGCCCCATCTACGGCGGGACCGATCAGATCCAGCGGTCCATCGTCGCCGAACGACTGCTCGGCCTGCCGAAGGGGGCCCGATGAGGTTCACGCTTTCCGGCGAGCAGCAGCAGTTCTCCTCGAGCCTGCACGATCTTCTGTCCGATTTGGACACCGAAGCGGCCAACCGATCCTGGGCGGTGGGCGATCACGGGCCCGGTCTCAAGATCTGGCGGCGGCTGGCGGAACTCGGGGTGACCGCGCTGGCCGTTCCCGAGAAGTACGACGGGCTCGGCGCGACCCCGGTCGATCTGGCCGTCGGCTTCGAACGGCTCGGGTACCACTGCGTTCCCGGCCCGTGGACCGACACGGTGGCCATTCTGCCGTCTCTGCTGGACGACGAGCTGCTGACCTCGGTCGCGTCCGGCGAGACCTTGGCGTCGGTCTCGTTCGCCCCGCATGTGCCGTACGCCTTGGATTCCGATGTCGCCGACGCGCGGCTCTCCGTCGAGGACGGCAGGCTGCGCGCGTTCACACCTGGCGCTCTCTTGTCCTCTGTGGACGGTTCACGGCGGCTGTTCCCGCCGGTGGCGGGAGACGACCTCGGCACGGCGCTCGACGCGGACCGCGCGTTCGAACTGGGCTGTCTGGCCACCGCCGCGCACCTTCTCGGCGCGGGGCGGTGGCTGCTCGACACGTCCGTCGCGTATGCCGCGCAACGCAAGCAGTACGGGCGGGAGATCGGCGGGTACCAGGCGGTCAAGCATCTGCTCGCCGATGTCGCGACCGGGCTCGCGCTCGCCGAACCGCTGCTGTTCGGCGCGGCCGTCACCCTCGACCCACGCGACGTCTCCGCGGCCAAGGTGGCGTGCGGCGACGCCGCGCATCTCGCCGCCCGGACCGGGCTGCAAGTGCACGGCGCGATCGGCTACACCGCGGAACACGCGCTCGGTCTGCGGCTGAGCAGGGTCCGCGCGCTGGTCGGCGCCTGGGGCACGCCGCGGTTCCACCGGGAGCGGGTGCTGTCATGACGTTCACCGCCGAGCAGGACGCGCTGCGGGACAGCGTCCGGAAACTGCTGGACCGGGAAGCGGATCCCTGGCCGGAGCTGTGCGAACAGATCGGCGTGGCGGCGTTGGCCGTCCCCGAACGGTTCGGCGGGCTCGGCGCCGGGACGATGGAACTGCAAGTGGTCGCCGAAGAGCTGGGCCGGGTTCTCGCCGACGTCCCGTTCCTCGGTTCGGCCGTACTCGCCGTGCACGCTGTCCTGGCCACCGGTGACGACGAAGCCTGCGAGCGACTGCTCCCCCGCCTCGCCGAAGGTGCCGTCGGCGCGGTGGCCTGGACCGACGCCGACGGCCGGTGGGACGCGCCGGCGTGCCGAGTCGCCGACTCCGCTTTGACGGGTGAAGCGCACTATGTCCTCCACGGCGACGAGGCAGAGATCCTCCTGGTGGTGGCCGACGGCTCGCTGTACGAAGTCACCGAGGCGGCGCGGGTGCGTACCCCGGCGATGGACGAAACGCGGCGCCTGGCCCGCCTGACTTTTGATCGTGTCCCTGCCCGGCTGCTCGGCCCGGTCGATCTCGGCGCGCTGCGCGACGTGGCGTGCGCCGTCCTGGCCGCCGAGCAGGCCGGGGCCGCCGCGCGCGCTTTCGAGCTGACAGTGGAGTACAGCAAGCAACGCCGCCAGTTCGGCAGGCCGATCGGCGGCTTCCAGGCACTGAAGCATCGGATGGCGGATCTCCACGTCCTGGTGGAAACCGCGCGCTCGGCGGCCTACGCGGCGCCGGAGTCGAGCAGGCTGGCCGCGGTGGCGAAGGTCCATTGCTCGGAGGCGCTGGCGACGGTGGCGGGCGAGATGATCCAGCTGCACGGCGGGATCGCGATCACCTGGGAGCATCCGGCGCACCGCTATTTCAAGCGGGCGCACGGGGCGGCGCGGCTCTTCGGGGCGCCCGATGAGCACCTGAGGCGGGTGCGACCGCCGCTATCGTGACCGGGTGGACTGTGCGATCTGCGCCAAGCACCGCGGCGAAGGGCCGTTGGTGGGGCCGGTCGTCCGGGCCGACGACCTGGTCATCGTGTCGCACCGGCCGGGTGAGTTCCCCGGGTACCTGTTCGTGGAGACCCGGAGGCACGTGGCCGTACTCGACGAGCTGACCTCGGACGAGGTCTCGGCGGTGTCGCGGGCTGCGTGGTGCGCGGCTCGTGGCCTGCGGGCGGAACTGGCACCGGAGCACGTGTTCTCCGCCATCGCCGGGCGGAGTGTCGCGCATTTCCATCAGCACGTGTTCGCACGGCACCGGGGAACGCCCGCGGAGATCGGGTGGATGGACGGTCCTTCGTGGAGCGGCGCCCCGGTCGTGGACATCGACGCGCTCTGCGGCCGCCTCGCGGGCTACTTCTGATCCAGGAACCGGGTGACGGCGCGGATCCGGTCGCCGTCGAGCGTGAGGACCATCAACCCGGCCGGTGTCGCGCCGTGGCGGCAATGGAACGCGGGCTGGTTGTTCGCCCGGGCCGGTGTCATGGTGAAGCCCTCGGGGACCGGAACGGCCATGGTGACGCGGAGGAAGCTCGCGATCGCTTCGAGGCCGTGGTACTCGTGCGGCGCCGGCGGCATGGCGAGCCACGCGTCATCCGTGAGCAGACTGAGGACACCGTCGAGGTCGCCCGCGGTAAAGGCGTCGGCGAATCGCTTGGTCAGCTCGCGTTCCCGGGGTGAGGGCCGGTGCCCGGCGCCGTCGCGATGCTTGGCGAGCGACGCGCGAGCACGTTGGAGGATGCCTTTGACCGCCGTCTCGGTGGTGCCGAGCATGGCCGCGACCTCACCGGCGGGGAAGCACAGGACGTCCCGGAGGACGAGCGCGGCGGCCTGTCTCGGCGGGAGGAGCTGGAGACCGGTGACGAAGGCGAGTTCGATCGCCTCCCTGGCGGTGTAGCGCGCTTCGGGACCGGGTTCACTGTCGGCGACGCGCTCGAGGAGCTCGTCCGGGTACGGCTGCAACCAGGTCACCTCACCGCGACGGCTGGGCTCCGGCGGATCGAACGGCGGCACCGGCTCGGGCGGCCGGCGGCGGCCCGCGTCCCGCAGGGCGTTGAGGCAGCGGTTGGTGGCGATGCGGTACAGCCAGGTACGGAGCGACGAACGGCCCTCGAAGCCTTCGAGGCCGCGCCAGGCGGCCAGGAGCGTCTCCTGGACGACGTCCTCGGCGTCGGCGAAAGAACCGAGGAGCCGGTAACAATGCAGGTGCAGCTCATGCCGGTAGGTGTCGCTGAGCTCGCGAAAGCCCCGCTCGTCCGTCGTCCTGGTGCTCACGGGCCGATCCTGTCACTTCGTGGCGCACCGTTCCGTTCCGGGCGGGAATGGTGTCTGACGAGGTGAAGGTCGACGAAAGGAACCATCATGACCAGTCCGGCTTTGGACGTCGCACTCGCCTACCACCAGGCGTGGACCGGCAAGGACTTCGAGAAGGCGATGACCTACATCGCCGACGGCATCGTTTGTCACACGCCCGGTGGACCGCTTTCCGGCGCGGAAGCGTTTCGCGGGTTCATGGGGCCGTTCACCGAGATCCTGACCGGGTCGACGCTGCTTTCCGCGTTCGGGGACGAGACGACGGCGCTGCTGATGTACGACACGGCGACCTTGCCGGTGGCGAGCGCACCCGGGGCGGAGATGCTGACCGTGCGGGAGGGGAAGATCGTGGAGTTGCGGATCGTGTTCGATCGGGCTCCTTTCGATGCGGCGAGGGCTGCTGCTGCTGGGTCTTAGGGCACGTGGTCGCTGCGGGGTTAACGGTGCGCGGCGCTTAGCTGCATGTGGGCGCGGGGCGCTTAGCGGCACGCGGGCGCGGGGTGTGTGGTCGTGGACCGGGCGCGTCCTTCGAACCTGTCCTGATGGACCGGTTCGACCACGTTGCGCTGTTTATGGACCTCGGCGTCGAACATGGGCGGTCGCCCGCCGCTGCGGCTTTTGCGTCTTTTGTGGCCTTTGGCTGCGCGGCGGGCGATCCGGGCGACGGTGATGCCCAGCCAGCAGCGGGTCGTCTCCGGCTTGGCCCGGGATGAGCCGGAACCGCATCGGCGGATCCGCCCGTCCGCGGCGACGTGGATCTTGGTGCTCAGCACACCGCAGGACCGCCCGAGTCCTCCCCCACCGGAAGCGAGGGCTTCGATCCGTCGCTACGTCCTTCTTTCGGGCGGCGGCATGGTGGTGCGCCCGGACCACACTCGAGTCGACGGAAACGATCCCTTCGAGCTCGCCGACGGCGTCCTCCTTGAGGATCATCCGGTCGAGGCCAGGTCCCAGGTGCCGTCTTCGGTCCACGACCGCAGCCGTTCGCGCTGTCCTCCAGGCCCGTAAAGGTTAGGGCGTGCAGGTGCGCAGCTTCCACAAGATCGCGTTCGATGACTTGACGATGAACCTGCCATCGCCGTGCACCACGACCAACCACGTCCGCGATTCAACCGAACCGTGGCTAGACCACATACACGACACGCCTTGGGCGCGCGGCTACCGTCACCCAGCCTGCGTCCGGGTGAGCATCGGTCAGGTGCGTGCCTGTCAGAAGGGTGGGATGTCATCCTCCGGTTCCGGCCGCGGGTCGTGGAGTGGCTCGGGTGTCGCGTCGTAGGTGCGACCGGTGGGGGTGGTGATGATCATGCCGCCGTTGCCGGTAGGCGCCGCGGACCAGCCCGGTTCCTCCTTGAGCAGATTGTGGATCTTGCAGGAACCATGGCAGTTGTGGTGATCGGTCTTGCCGTTCCGCGCCCAGGCGAGGATGTGGTCGATCTCGGAGAACTCGGCGGGACGGTGGCAGCCGGGATGCGTGCATTCCCGGTCCCGGGCTTTGATGAACCGGGCCAGCGAGGCAGGCGACCGGTACTTGTCGGCACCTGCCTCCAGGAGCTGCCCGGTGGCGGGGTCGGTGATCAGCCGTGACCAGGTCGAGCCGGGATCGGAGGCGATCTCGCGGACGAGCCATTCGGGAATGGGTCCGTAACCGGCGAGGGTCGCGGGATCGTCGCGAGCGCCGGCCAGGGTCAGGAAGTCGACGTAGACGTGGATGTGCGCGCGAGGCTTTCCGTGACCGTCCTCGGCCAGTAGCCGTTCGGCGAACACGTCCGCGCGATGCTGATCCAGGGTCCGGGATTTGTCCTGCGCCCGGCGCGCCTGCGCGGCGCGGCTCATCGACGCGTAAATCGAGCTCGCCACCTCGGACGGCAAATAGCCGGCAAGGGTGGACATGGTTTCGTCTTCGTGTTCCAACGAAATGTGCCGTCGCGCGCGTTTCTTCTTCGCCCGCTCCTTATAGCCCTCCCGGTCGAACTTCTGCACCGCGCCGCTCACCGATCTACCGATCGCCCTGACATCACGATCGGCGAGCCGTTTGGCCATGAACGCGTCCACCTGCGCGGCGACCTCGTCCGAGACCTCCCGAGTCAGCTGACTGACTTTCGACGCCTTGTACAGATCGATGTCGCCTTTCTCCAGTGCCGCCAACGTGTTCGGCAAGCGCGCCACAAGAGCGCAGGACGTTTCGACCAGCAGGAAGGCTTGATTGCGAGAGACCGAGAAGCACAGGGCGACCTCCTCGGTCACCGATCTTCGCGAACCACCCACCGCGGCAAACTCGGCTATGGACCGCACCTGACGACCCTGCGCCTGACGAAGCAGAATCTCCTCGTCGTGGGCGGCATCGAGAAGGCGAGCGGCTTTCGGATTGAAAGCAAGAGATGTGGTCATGTCCATGATCATACTCGAACATGAGTTCGATCGCCATGAACGAAGCCTGGCGGTTTCAAGTGGTCAGTGCGCCACCTAAGTCTAAGGGTTGTCCCGTAAATGATCTCCCAGCAGTTCGGGACGTGCCTGCCCTGGAGCGGTCGCGCTCGTCTATCCAGCAAGGGTGAGATTGTGCAGGCGAGCGATGCCGAGCATCGCGTGGCGGACGCTTTCGCCACGTAGCCTGCAGTCGCGCAGGATCTTGTAGATCTTCATTCGGGCGAAGCAGTGTTCGACGCAGGCCCGGACTTGCTTGTGGGACTTGTTGTGCGCCTGCTTCCACTCCGGCAGTTCCTCGCCCTTGCGACGGCGGTGCGGCATTGCCAATCCGGTGCCGGGATAGCCGCCGCCGGCAATGGTCGTGGTGTTGCCGACCGCGTCCTTGGCACCGGACTCCGCCAGGCCCCGGCAGTCGTTGCGGTTGCCCGGCAGCGGTCGGCCGACCACGACCACCAGGCGGGTGTCAGCGTCAATGACCACCTGGTGGTTGGTGGAGTAGCGGTAGTTCTTCGACTGCTCGGCGATCTTGTGATCGCGGGTGGGCACTAGGGTGCCGTCTACGATCAGCACGGCGTCCTAGGCGAACCGCCGCGGGGTCGCAGAGCGAGCTTCGGCCCGCGCTCGTCGATTACCCGGTCGGCGCGGCCGACTTCGACACCCCGAACAGCGGGGTCAGCTGCCGCATGGTGAGGATGGTCCGTCAGTACGCGGCGACCTGCAGCACCCGGCCCTCAGGGAGAGCTTCCATAGTCGGCCCCGGCCGCCGACGCCAGCGCCTTCACTTCGCAGTTGAGTCAACAACTTGCCGAAGCGCGAGGGCCCAGCCCGGTGAACGGGCGATAGATGACGGCTCGGACGCCGTGGTCACGCCAGCCACATCCAAGATCATTCCCTCGGCGGTCAACCGGCCAGATGCAGGTCTCCTCGCCAACTCCCGCATTGCACGCTGCCTGTGGAGAAGCAGATCTCCAGGCCGACCCGTCCGGTGCGGGCGTCGAACCTCTCGTCCACCGAGGAGATGGCCTCTCCCACGTAGCGGGCAAACGGTGTCCCGTGTCCACTCGTCACCACCTCGACCCGGCCACTCTCACCAAGGTCGTATCCCGCGTGGGGTGCCGCGTCATCCACAATCAGGCACCAGTCGGATCCGGTCCTGATGTGGATGTAGTCACCGAGGCCGTCGACGAGCCAGATCTCCAGCGGGCCGACAGCTTCCTCGGAATCGTAGCGATGCCGGGCGGCCACGATCTGCACCACGCGACGTCCCACCAGGCGGTCGTGATCCACCGCCGCTCCATGCAGCGGACATACGTGCGGTTCCGTCGACATCACCCGCAGACCGTATCCGGCGTCGAGCATCAGGTCACTGGGATTACGGGACAGATCTTAGGAAAAGCTTGTTGAACACTTCGGCGGGTTTGTGCCAGCCGAAAGTTTCGCGTAGGCGGTCGTTGAGTTCGTCGGCGATGGCGTCGAGTTCTGGCTGCCGTGGCTGGAAAGGTCAGCGCCTTGGGGAAGTACCGCCAGTGACGCACTGACCATTTGAGCCAAGTCCAGCTAGACGACCATCCCGCCCGCGTTCCGGATCAGCCGTTGCAGCACCTTCACCGTCGTCACATAGTCCGTGTCGTCGATGCCGTCGTGGAGCGCGGCGCGGATGGCAGGGGCATTACGCGCGAGGTCGACACGGGCCTGTTCCCCCTCCTCCGTGAGCCACAGCCGGTTCTCGCTGTCCCGAGTCAGCCAGCCGCGCTCCAGGAGCACCTCGGCCTCCGCCACCAGATCGTCCTCGGGACGGATGTAGGAAACCATCGCCGCTTGCAGTTCAGCCAGGGTCATTCCCCGACCATCGGGCGAGATGTCGTTCGCCGACAGATTGCGCAGCAGCCAGAACTGGGGCTGGGTGTAGCCCTTTTCCGCCTGCCGGGCCCGGGTGAACGCGATGAGTGCCTCGTAGGCGACACCGGTCCAATACGCGGCGGGCTGTCCGGCCAGTTCGACGTCGGATATCGGCCGAGCCGTCATGTCGTACTTCTTCCCATACGGAGACGGTAGAACCTCAAGCGCGGTCGAGGACAAGAGCAAGCTCAGTCCTCAGCCCTGCCGAGAGCCTTGTTCCACACCCGTTCAAACTCGTCGCCGTCGATCCGGGACGCCGAGAACTCCTGCTGCGCGTTGATCTCGTCAAGGGGCACCCAAGCGCGTGCCGCCCACCTCGTGCCGCTCATCAGCCCAGCCGAGGCGGCCACCCCGGAAGCGCTCCACCTTCCGGCACTCGTAGCCATCTGCGCCCACCTCACTGAAGATCTCCACGGGTTCCTCGGCGAACTCGTGCGACCAAAAGCACCTCAAGTACCACATACACGCATCACTCCCCCAGGGTAGGGCCAGCCCCCGCATCGACCCACCGGCGCACCGCATTCACCCCACCCCACCGCCCGGCCAGACTCGGACCGGTGACCGCAAACCTCCGCACAGGCAGCGATTTCGCCCGCCTGTCCCGCCGCGTCAGCGAAGCGGGCCTCCTCGACCGCCGTCCCGGCTACTACGTCTTCCGCATCGGCCTGGTCGCCACCCTCTTCGTCTCCGGCTGGGTCGCCTTCTTCGCGATCGGGGATTCCTGGTGGCAGCTGGGGATCGCCGTGTTCCAGGCGGTGATGTTCGGCCAGATCGCCCTGCTGTCGCACGATCTCGCGCACCGCCAGGTGTTCCGGACCCGCCGTCCGAGCGAGATCGCCGGCCGCATCGCGGGCAATCTCGGCGTGGGCATGAGTTACGGCTGGTGGATGGACAAGCACACCCGCCACCACGCGAATCCGAACCACGAGGCTCTCGATCCCGACGTCGATCCGGACATCCTCGTGTGGTCGAAGGAACAGGCCAGGGCCAGCAAGGGGCTCCCCCGGTTCATCGGCCGCTACCAGGCTTTCCTGTTCTTCCCGCTGCTCACCCTCGAAGGCCTGAACCTGCACTTCTCCGGCATCCGCGCGGTCTCGAAGCCGGGGATCCGGCGGCGCGGGCTCGAAGCCGCCCTGCTGCTGACGCATTTCGCGCTCTACTTCAGCGCGCTGCTCGTCGTCCTCTCGCCCGGCAAGGCGCTCGTGTTCTTCATCGTCCACAAAGCACTGTGGGGTGTCTACATGGGATCGATCTTCGCGCCCAACCACAAGGGCATGCCGATCCTGTCCGGTGACGCCGAACTCGACTTCCTTCGCAAGCAGGTGCTCACATCCCGCAACGTCCGCGGCGGCAGGATCGTCGACGTCGCGCTCGGCGGGCTCAACTACCAGATCGAGCACCATCTGTTCCCGAGTATGCCGTCGCCGCACCTTCGCCGCGCCCGGCCCATCGTCCAAGGATACTGCGCCGAAATTGGCGTCCCGTATCACGAGACGGGGCTCGTCGAGTCGTATCGGCTCGCGTTGCGCAGTCTGCACGAAGCGGGTGAGCCGATCCGACTTTCGGAGGGTTCACCGGCTGAGACGGCCACCGGACGTCGTTGACACTCCAGATACGGCTTCTTACTTTCAGTGCATGACGCCCCCGAAGATCTTCCCCGGCGCCACCCTGCATCCAGAACCGTTCCCGCGAGCCCTGCGCGCGGCGATCACGGCCAGCGGGCTCCCGCTGGACCGGATCCGCCATCGTCTCGAACTGCGCGGCGTCTCCATCAGTGTGCCGACGCTGAGCCATTGGCAGTCCGGCAGACGCAGACCGGAACGCCCGGAATCCCTCCGGGCGCTCGCCGAACTCGAACAGCTGCTGTCCTTGCCGCCGTTGGCTTTGCGGTCACTCCTCGGCCCGCCACGACCACGCGGACGGAAAAGCTCGGTCCCGGCGCAACGCCGGGACCGAGCCACCACCGAGGGAACCTACCCGACGTAGAGCGTGCGGTTCGGGCTACCGCTACCGGGGTTGGTGACCAGCCCCGGAGTCGAAGCGCTGATCAGCGCCTGAGCCACCTGCGCCGCGGTGGCACCGGTGTGCGAAGACAGGTACAGCGCGGCGGCACCGGCGACGTGCGGAGCGGCGAACGAGGTGCCGTCACCGGTGTAGGTCGCGGTGTCGTTGTCCTTCCAGGCCGAGGTGATCGAGACGCCCGGCGCGAACAGATCGATCACGGAACCGTAGTTGGAGAAGGAAGCGCGGCGGTCGGTGCGGTCCGCCGCGGCGACCGTCAGCGCTTCGGTGACCCGGGCGGGCGAGGTGTTCGCGGCGTTGACGTTCGAATTACCCGCCGCGATCGTCCAGGTGACGCCCGCCTTGATGGAGTTCCGCACCGCGGTGTCCAGCGCGCTCGACGCGCCACCACCGAGACTGGCGTTGGCCACCGCGGGCTTCTTGGCGTTCTGGGTGATCCAGTTGACGCCGGAGATCACCCCCGCGGTCGTGCCGCTGCCGTCGGAACCGAGGACCCGCACCGGATACAGCGACGCGCCCTTGGCGACACCGTACTTCGCGCCGGCGATCGTGGCCGCGACATGCGTGCCGTGGCCGTAACCGTCGTCCGCGTTCGTGTCATTGTCGATGAAGTCGTACCCCTGCTTCACCCGGCCGCCGAAATCGGTGTGCGTGGCGCGGATCCCGGTGTCCAGAACGTAGACGTTCACATTCGAAGCGGTGGTCGAATAAGTGTATTTGTTGTCCAGCGGAAGTTTACGCTGATCGATCCGGTCGAGCCCCCAGGACGGCGGATTCGTCTGCGTCGCTTCGGCGCGCAGCACCTTGTTCTGCTCCACGAAGGCGACAGCCGGGTCGGCCGCGAGACGCTTCGCCTGCCGCTCGCCCAGCGCCACCGAGAAACCGCTGAGACCCTGCGAGTACTGCCGTCCGATGGTGCCGCCGAACTTGCCTGCCAGCGAAGGCTTGTCGGCGGTGGACCCGTCCTTGAGCACGACGATGTAGCTGTCGGCGATGGCGCCTTCCGCACCGGCGCCGACGATCGCGCCCTCGGCGGCCTGCGCCGGCGTCACGCCTGCCAAGACCGTGACGACGGCGGCGGCCAAGCCGATTCCGGTCAGTCTGCGAGAATTCACGTTGCTGTCCCCATTCCTTGGTGAGCTTCCGCCGAAAACGCTAAGCGGAAGCACCCGGAAAGGACAGCTTTACATTTTTTCGTTTATCCATTTAAAGCCAATCATCGGGACGCGGCCACGGCATGAGCGCGGAGAGCGCGTCCGTCACCGGTTCGGTCACCGTGTACCGGCCGCGGTGGAACAGCAGCGGCCGATCATCGGACGGCTCCCCGAGCGCGGTCACCTTGCCGACGACGACGTAGTGGTCACCCGCTTCGTGCACGGCTTCGAGCGTGCAGTCGATCCACGTCAATGCCCCTGCCAGCAAAGGGGATCCGGACGGCGCGGGCGCCCAGTCGACCGACGCGAACTTGTCCGCGCCCCGGGCGCCGAACACCGCGCTGACGTCCTGCTGATGCTCGGCGAGCACGTTGACGGCGAACCGGCCCGACTCGGCGAGCACCGCCCACGTCCGGGAAGTCTTGGCAGGACAGAAAAGCACCAGCGGCGGATCCAGGGAGAGCGCCGCGAACGACTGGCACGCGAAGCCCACCGGCGCCTCGCCATCGTGCCCGGTCACCACCGCGACACCGGTGCAGAAGTGCCCGAGCACCGTCCGGAACCGCGCCGCGTCGATCCCCGATCCGATATCCGTCACCGGGGTCACGACTGACCTGATACTCGATGTGCGCCGACTGAAAAGTCGTGCCCCCACAACGAAACCGCCGTACTCTCTCGGGCGATCCAGCTCTCGTCGTCCACCTGACGTCCCTCGCAGCCGTATTCGACGTCGAAGCCACCGGGGGTCTTCATGTAGAACGAGAGCATCAGATCGTTGACGTGCCGCCCGAGGGTCGCCGACATCGGCACCTTCCGGCGGATGGCCCGGTCGAGACAGAGGCCGACGTCGTCGGTGTTCTCCACTTCGACCATGAGATGCACGATTCCGCTCGGAGTCGGCATCGGGAGGAACGCGAGACTGTGGTGACGCGGGTTGCAGCCGAAGAACCGCAGCCACGCGGGCGCGCCGTCGGCGGGCCTGCCGACCATCTGCGGCGGCAGTTTCATCGAGTCCCGCAACCGGAACCCGAGCACGTCACGATAGAACCGCAAAGACGCGTCATCGTCGTGGGTGGACAGTACGACGTGCCCGAGTCCTTGCTCGCCGGTCACGAACTTGTGGCCGTACGGGCTCACCACACGCCGATGTTGCAGCGCGACGCCGTGGAAGACTTCGAGTGTGTTACCGGAAGGGTCCTCGAAGGACACCAGGCCGTCGACCCGGCGATCGGCCAATTGATCGGGCGTGCCTTCCTTGTACGGCACCGAGTGCGCGTCGAGCGAGTCCCGGATCTCGTCGAGTTCGCCGGCCGTGGCGACCTCCCAGCCCGCCACGGCGAGCCGGTCCTTTTCCCCGGGGAAGACCACCAGCCGCGCCGGAAAGTCGTCCATGCGCAGGTACAGCGCTTCCGGATTCGTACCGGAGCCCTCGACCATGCCGAGGACTTTCAGTCCGTATTCGCGCCACGCGGCCATGTCCGTGGCTTCGATGCGCAAGTAGGCGAGTGAACGGATACCCATCAGGAGGCTCCCAGGAAGTCGAGTGCCAGCCGGTTGAACTCGTCGAACTTCTCCAGCTGCGCCCAATGCCCGCAGCCGCCGAACACGTGCAGCTGGGCACGCGGGATCGTCTTGAGCGCGAGCAACGCGCCGTCGAGCGGGTTGACCCTGTCCTCCCTGCCCCAGATGAGCAGCACCCGCTGACGCAGGCGATGCGCCTCACGCCAGAGCATGCCCTCTTCGTAGGAATCGGGCTGGGCGAACGATTTGCCCATCGCCTTCATCGCGGCGAGGGACTCGGACGCGCTCGCGGTCGCGAACCGTTCGTCGATCAGTTCTTCGGTGATCAAGGACTGGTCGTGCACCATGATTCGCAGGAAGGCTTCGAGCTTCTCCCGGCTCGGCCCCGGCGGCGCGCTGAACCGGCCCAGGTTCTTGATGCCCTCGGTCGGGTCGGGCGCGAACAGGTTGACGCTCAGCCCACCCGGCCCCATCAGCACCAGCCGTCCGGCGCGCTTCGGATGGTTGAGCGCGAGCCGTACGGAGGCCCCGCCGCCGAGCGAGTTGCCGACGAAATGCGCCCGCTCGATGCCGAGTTCGTCCATCAGCCCGACAACGGCGTCCGCGCTGTGCCGGAAGTACTGCGGATGCTCGGTCGGCTTGTCCGACCGGCCGAACCCGGGCTGGTCGATCGCCAGCGTCCGGTAGTTCTTGGCGAACACCGGCAGGTTGCGGCCGAAGTTGCTCCACGCCGACGCGCCCGGACCACCACCGTGCAGGAGGATCACCGTCTCCGGATGCTCCACGCCCGCTTCGTGGTAATGCAGCTTGAGTCCACCTTGGACGGCGACGTATTTGCCTTCGGTCATCAGACCATCGCATTCTCGACGGGCAGCCCGAAGGCGCCGGTTCCGAACATGACGTACGCGCGCTCGGCGTCGTTCGCCGCGTGCACCCGGCCGGCGTGAGCGTCACGCCAGAACCGCTGGATCGGGGTTCCGGCCTTCAGCGCACGGCCGCCGGAGTTCTCGAAGAGCCTGTCGATCGCGAAGATCGCCCGCTCCGTGCCGCGGACCTGGTCGCGGCGGACCCGCAGCCGGGTGGGGAACGGAAGCTTCTCCCCCTTGCACGCCAGCTGGTACAGCTCGTCGATGTTGTGCGTCAGCTGGAGCCAGGCCGCGTCGATCTCGCTCGCCGCCTCGGCGATCCGCACCTTGGCGAACGGGTCCTCTTTGGACTGCTCCCCCGCGTACGCCGCGCGGACCCGCTTGCCCTGGTACTCGACGTGCGCGTCGTAGGCACCCTGCGCCATGCCGATGATGGGCGCGGTGATCGTGCTCGGATGCACCGAACCGTACGGCATCTTGTACAGCGGCCCGGGATTGATCTCCTGGCCGGGCGTCTTGCACTTCGACGTCGCGATGAAGCTGAGCGCGCGGTGCTTCGGGACGAAGACGTCGTTCACGATGATGTCGTTGGACCCGGTGCCGCGCAGGCCCACGGTGTCCCAGACGTCTTCGATCGTGTAGTCGGAGATCGGCACCAGGTACGTGCAGAAATCGACGGGCTTGCCATCCTTGAACACCGGCCCGCCCAGCAGCACCCAGGTCGCGTGGTCGCAGCCGGAGGAGAAGCTCCAGCGCCCGCTGAGCCGGTAGCCGCCGTCGACGACGTCGGCCTTGCCCATCGGCGCGTACGACGACGAGATCCGGACGTCGACGTCGTCACCCCAGACGTCCTGCTGCGCCTGCGCCTCGAACAGGCCGAGATGCCACGGGTGGACGCCGAGGATGGAGGCGACCCAGCCCGTGGACCCGCACGCGCTCGCGACGAGTTTGACGGCGGTGTAGAAGCTGACCGGGTCGGCTTCGAGACCACCGAAGGTCTTCGGCTGCAACAGCTTGAAGAAACCGGTCTCCTGCAGGGATTTGACGGATGCCTCGGGAACGCGCCTGGCGTCCTCCGCCTCCTGCGCCCGTTCCCGCAGGACCGGCAGCAGCTCCCGGATCCCCGCGATCACGTCCTGCGCGGCGTGCTCGCTCATATGCGTTCCCTCTCTCGCCATACTCCGTGAACCGGATCCAAGACTAGAACACGTTCTCGTTTTTGTCGACCGATCCCCGGTCGAGGGCGCTGTGCGCTCCAGCACGGCGGCCGGAAAACACGCAGTCGGCCAGCGACAGACCGCTCACATAGGACCTAGAACAGATTCCCACCGCGGTCCGCCCCGCCGCGTAGAGACCACGGATCGGGACACCCGCGCCAGAACGCACGGCGCCGGTTTCCTCGTCCACCACCAGGCCGCCCAGCGTCAGCATCGGGCACGGATAACCGAGATTCGGCTTGATCGAGACGTCGATCAGCGAGTACGGCGCCCGGTCCAGCGGGCGCGCGAACTCCGGGGGTTTACCTGTCGGATCCGCACCGGAACGCGACGCCTCGACACTGGCGACCAGCCCCGCCGGGTCCACACCCGCCTTGCGCGCGACGTCTTCCAGCGAACCCGCGACGACTCTTTGCCGCAGCAGGTAGCGCACCTGAAGTCCTTGGAACCACTGACTTTGCCCGCGCGCGTCCCGCTTGACCTCCCGGACTATGGCGTCGTCGACCAGCAGCCACCCGCGTCCTTCGTGGTCGGCGATCATGCGTTCGCCGACGGCCGCGCCGTACCGGGATTCGTCGATGATCCGGCCGCCCGTCTCGCTCACGAGCAGGCCGCCGAGGAACGCCGACGGCGGCGTGATGAACCGCCAGGCGGAGATCCGCCCGAGTTCCGCGGTGGCTCCGCCGGCCTCGACCCCCATCCGGATCCCGGATCCGTCGTCGGCGGAGGTCCCGAGCGCCAGGCCGCCGCGATACGCGGGCGCGTGTTCGCGCACCATCTCGCGGTTCGCGATGAACCCGCCCGCCGCGAGGACGACCCCTCGCGAGGCGGATATCCGCAGCTCACGGCCGTAGCGGCGTTCGATCCGCTCCACCCGCCGATGCAGCGACTTCCGCAGTGACGGCACGTAGATCCCCGGTTTCGCGGCGTACGCGGCCAGCTTCCGATGCGTCGCCCGCACGCGCGCGGGAGCGTCCCGCAGAGTGGACACGACGACGCCGGTCACGGTCCCGTCGGCGTCCACGATCAGATTTCGGGCCGCAGTCTGCGGCAGCACCTGGATCCCCCGACGCCGGACAGCCTCCGCCAGGCGTTTCATCAGCAGCTTTCCCGAGGTCCCCGGGCCTTTGACCCGATGCCCGCGCGGCGCGGGCTTGGCCGCGTCGCGGAAGCCACCCGCCGCCTCACTGCCCGAGTAGTACAGATAGTGCTTGTCGCTCGGATACGACGTCTTATAAGGACAGAGACTGCCTTCGAAGGGCACGCCGTTGCCTTCCAGCCAGGAGATCATCTCCGTACTCCCCGCGCAGAACCGCCGCAGGGTCTCCTCGGAGACGACGTCGCCGACCTCCAGCCGCAGGTAGTCGTACATCGCGTCGACGCTGTCGTCGACGCCCGCGTCCCGCTGTTGCGCCGTCCCGCCACCGGCGTAGACGACACCTCCGCTGACGGCGCTCGCGCCACCACCGGAAAACCGGTCCAGGATCAGCACCCTGGCTCCGGCGTCGGCGGCTTCGATCGCCGCACAGGCGCCGGCCGCCCCGAAGCCCACGATCACCACATCCGCGACGAGGTAGTCCATGACCCCACCCTAGAACTAGAACACGTTCTCGTCTATGGTGACTGGAGCAGCGCGAATGCTGCTACATGCTTCCTACAACGTGTTTCAGGTGAGGGGCGTATGGACTACGACGTGATCGTGGCGGGCAGTGGTGCCGCCGGGATGACCGCCGCACTGTCCGCAGCCCATCGGGGACTCGACGTCCTGGTCGTGGAGAAGGCCGCCCATTTCGGCGGCTCGACCGCGCGTTCCGGTGGCGGCGTCTGGATCCCGGGCAACCACGCGCTGCGTGCCGCCGGGATCTCCGAACCCCCGGAACGGGCGCACGAATACCTCGAATCGATCGTCGGTGACGTGGTCCCGGCGGAACTCCGGTCGGCCTTCCTCGACCGCGGCCCCGAGGTCTTGTCCTTCGTCTGCGACAAGACGCCGCTGCGCTTCCGCTGGGTCCGCGGCTACTCGGACTACCACCCGGAAGCGCCCGGCGGGCGGCCCGGCGGGCGGTCGGTCGAGCCGGCCGCGTTCGACGGCAACCTGCTCGGACCGGAACTGGCGAATCTGGAGCCGCCGTACAGCGCTCCCCCGCTGGGCGTCCCGATCACCCAGGCGGACTACCGGTGGCTGAGCCTGCTCGCCCGGCATCCACGCGGGATCCTCCGCGTCCTCGGCCTCGGCGGACGCTGGCTCGTGGGCCGGATCCGGCGACAGCGGCTCCTTTCCATGGGGCAAGCGCTTGCGGCCGGGCTGCGCGAGGGTCTCCGACGGGCGAACGTCCCCGTCTGGTTGAACACGCCGCTGGTGGACCTGAAGGTCGAGGGCGATCGCGTGGTCGGCGTCGTCGTCCGCCACGAGGGTGAAGAGAAACTGATCCGCGCGCGGCTCGGCGTCGTCCTCGGCGCGGGCGGGTTCGAGCGCAACGAGGAGATGCGGGTCAAGTACCAGCGCGCGCCCATCGGCACGGAGTGGACGGTCGGCGCCGAGGCCAACACCGGTGACGCCATCGACGCCGGGCTCAAACTCGGCGCGGCCGTCGACCTGATGGACGACGCCTGGTGGGGCCCGTCCATCCCGCTGACCGGCGGGCCGTGGTTCGCGCTCGCCGAGCGGTCGCGGCCGGGCTGCCTGATGGTCAACACGCGGGGCGAACGCTTCGTCAACGAGTCGGCGCCCTACGTCGAGGCCGTGCACGCGATGTACGGCGAAGGTGACGGGCCCGGCGAGAACATCCCGACCTGGCTGGTGTTCGACCAGCGCAACCGCAACCGGTACATGTTCACCGGTCTCGGCCCGCGCCAGCCGCTGCCCGGCCGCTGGTTCAAAGCGGGCATCGCGGTCAAAGCGAGCACGATCGCGAAACTCGCCGAGCGGATCGAGGTCCCGGCCGAAGCGCTGGAGAACACCGTGCGGCGGTTCAACGGCTTCGCGAAGAGCGGCGTGGACGAGGACTTCCACCGCGGGCGCAGCGCGTACGACCACTACTACGGCGACCCGCGGAACAAGCCCAACCCGAGCCTGGGCCCGCTGGACGTCGCGCCGTACTACGCGGTGAAGATCGTGCCCGGCGACCTGGGCACCAAGGGCGGTTTGCGGACCGATCCGCACGCGCGCGTCCTGCGCGAAGACGGTTCGGTGATCGACGGACTTTACGCGGCGGGCAACACGAGCGCGGCGGTGATGGGCCGCACCTACGCGGGCCCCGGCGCGACGATCGGCCCGGCGATGGTGTTCGGCTACCTTGCGGCCGAGCACCTCGCGAAGCAAGATCACACCAAAGCGGGAGGCAGCCGATGACGACGGAATCCGTACGGCAGATCGACGCGGGCGCGCTCCCTTCGCGGTTCGCGCGCGGCTGGCACTGTCTCGGCCTGGCCGAGTCGTTCCGGGACGGGAAGCCGCACGCCATCACGGCGTTCGGGACGAAACTGGTGGTCTTCGCCGATTCGTCCGGCAAGCTGAACGTGCTCGACGGGTACTGCCGTCACATGGGCGGCGACCTCACGCAGGGCGAGGTCAAGGGCGACGAGATCGCCTGCCCGTTCCACGACTGGCGCTGGAACGGCAACGGCAAATGCGTCTCGATCCCCTACGCCAAGCGGGTTCCGCTCCGCGCGCGGACCAAGACGTGGCAAGTGCTGGAGGAGAACAAGCAGCTGTTCGTCTGGCACGACCCGGAAGGCAAGCCGCCGCCCGAGGACGTCGTCATCCCGCGGATCGAGGGCGTGTTCACCGGCGAGTGGAGCAACTGGACCTGGGACTCGGTGCTGATCGAGGGCTCCAACTGCCGCGAGATCATCGACAACATGGTCGACATGGCGCATTTCTTCTACATCCACTACGCCTTCCCGACCTACTTCAAGAACGTGTTCGAGGGGCACATCGCCACCCAGTACCTGAACACGAAGGGCCGTCCGGACAAGGGGATGGCGTCCAATTACGGCGGCGAGGAGAACCTGCTGCGGTCGGAGGCGTCGTACTTCGGGCCCTCGTACATGATCAACAAGCTGCTCAACACGTACCAGGGCTTCGAGATCGAGAACGTGCTGATCAACTGCCACTACCCGGTCACCGAGAACTCGTTCGTGCTCCAGTGGGGCGTGAGCGTGAAGAAGTTCGAGGGCGTCTCGGACGAGCACGCGGACAAGATCGCCGGCAAGTTCGCCAAGGGCATCGGCGTCGGCTTCCTTCAGGACGTGGAGATCTGGCGCAACAAGACGCGGATCGACAACCCGCTGCTGTGCGAGGAGGACGGGCCGGTCTATCAGCTGCGCCGCTGGTACGACCAGTTCTACGTGGACGCCGCCGACGTCACCGAGGACATGACGCGGCGGTTCGAGTTCGAAGTGGACACCAGCCGCGCCAACGAGGTCTGGGCGGCGGAGGTGGCCGAGAACCTGGCGAGGCAGCAGGCGGAAGAGGCCGGGGTGTGAAGCCCGAGACCGTCGAGTTCCTCACCGCCGGGCTGCGGCCGCTGAACTGCCGCGCTTGCGGGACCTGCGTGCTGGTCAAGAAGAGCAGCATGCAGCACACCAGCATCCAGTGGACGAGCGACGCGTCCCGCAGCTGCCCGGTGTTCGCGGAGCAGAAGGCCTCCGGGGCGCAGACGGCGTTGCTCGACACCTGCGGCAATCTCAGCGAAAGCATCGAGATCGCCTTGAAGGACGGACTGCTGGAGGTTCCCGAATGAGCGGTCCCGTCACCGTGACCGTGGCCGAGGTGATCACCGAGACGGCCGACGCGCGTTCGATCGTGTTCGAGATCCCGGCCGAGCACGTCTCCGTTTTCGCTTACACGCCAGGGCAGTTCCTCACCGTCCGGGTGCCCAGCGAGCGGACCGGGTCGGTGGCCCGCTGCTATTCGCTCTCCAGCGCGCCGCACGAGAACCGGGTCCAGGTCACCGTCAAACGCACCGCCGACGGCTACGGGTCGAACTGGCTCTGCGACAACCTCCGGGCGGGCCAGGAGGTCCAGGTCCTGCCGCCGGCCGGGGTGTTCAGCCCCGCGTCGCTCGACGAGGACTTCCTGCTGCTCGCGGGCGGCAGCGGCGTCACGCCGGTGATGTCGATCCTGAAGTCCGCGCTGGAGCACGGGACCGGCAAGGTGGTGCTGCTCTACGCCAACCGCGACGAAGCGTCGGTGATCTTCGCGAAGGAGCTCGCGGACCTCTCCGGGAAGCATCCGGACCGGCTGGTCGTGGTGCACTGGCTGGAAAGCCTGCAAGGGCTGCCGACCGAGGCGCACCTGCGCGCGCTGGTGGCGCCGTACACCGCGCACGAGGCCTTCATCTGCGGCCCCGGCCCGTTCATGGACGCCGCTCGCACGGTGCTCAAGGAGCTCGGGCTGCCACGCAAACGGATCCACCTGGAACGGTTCCTGTCCCTCGGCGGGAACCCGTTCGAGGTGGCCGAGCCCGTCGCCGTCGAAGAGGCCGAGACCCCGGCGAAGGTCGAAGTCACCCTCGACGGCGAGACCAGGAACCTCGGCTGGCCGCGCCGGACGAAACTGCTGGACCTGTTGCTGGAGAAGGGTTTCGACGCGCCGTATTCCTGCCGCGAGGGCCAGTGCAGCGCGTGTGCCTGCCGGATCACCTCCGGCGAGGTCAAGATGCTGCACAACGAGGTCCTCGACGGCGACGACATCGCCGAAGGCATCGTGCTGGCGTGCCAGTCCCTGCCGCTGACCGACGAGGTCACCGTCACCTACGAGTAGGAGTCTTCCCGTGCCCATCGATCCTTCGGTCGCGATCGGCGCCGACCTCGGCGAGGTGAGCTTCGCCTGGACCGCGTCGGACGTGCAGCTCTACCATCTGGCGCTGGGCGCCGGAGCGGATCCGATGAGCCCGCGAGAGCTGCGCTACACCTACGAGGACGGCCTCCAGGTGCTGCCGACGTTCGCCACCGTGGCGGCGAACCTGCGCGTGTTCGAACCGCCCGCGGTCTCCTTCCCCGGCGTCGAGGTCGACCTCGGGAAGGTGTTGCACGGCAAGCAGGAGGTGATCGCGCACCGGCCGATCCCGACCTCGGGCAAGGCCGTGGCGCGGACGAGGATCGTCGACGTCTTCGACAAGGGCAAGGCGGCCGTGATCGTGAACGAGACCGTCGCCACCGACTCCGACGGGACTCCACTGTGGACGCTGCGGTCGAGCATCTTCGCCCGTGGCGAAGGGGGTTTCGGCGGTGAACGCGGCCCGTCCGACCGCGTCGAACTCCCGTCGCGGGAGCCGGACGCGGTCATCGACACCCCGACGCTGCCGCAGCAGGCGCTGCTCTACCGGCTCTGCGGGGACCGCAACCCCCTGCACGCCGACCCCGCGTTCGCCGCGGCGTCCGGGTTCGACAAGCCGATCCTGCACGGGCTGTGTACCTACGGCGTCATCGCGAAGGCCGTCACCGACGAGTTCCTCGACGGCGACACCTCCCGCGTCGCGTCGTTCTCGGCCAAGTTCGCCGGCGTCGTCTTCCCCGGTGAACCGCTGCGGACGCGCGTCTGGCGGGAGCAGGCCGGGCTGCTGATCACGACGTCGGCACCGGATCGGGACGAGGCACCCGTCCTTTCCGACACTTTCTTGACCACGACAGACTGAATCATCGTTCCCGCAGGTAGCGGGTCTGGCTAGACTCGGCCGGGTGCGCCCCTTGATCTCCGATCCGTATGCCGAACTCGGCCGGGACTACGCGCGATCAAGACGTCCGGACCCCAGGATCGCGGCCACCGTGACAGCCGCTCTCGGCGACGCGCGCTCGGTGGTCAACGTCGGCGCCGGCGCCGGTTCCTACGAGCCGGAAGACCGCGACGTGATCGCCGTCGAGCCGTCGTCGCGGATGATCGCGCAGCGTCCCGGGGGTGCGGCCCCCGCCGTCCAGGCTTGTGCGGAAGGGCTCCCTTTCCGCGACAACGCCTTCGACGTCGCCCTGGCGGTGCTCACCGTGCACCACTGGACGGACGTGACCGCCGGGCTGGCCGAGTTGCGGCGCGTGTCCCGTCGCCAGGTGATCGTGACCTGGGACCAGGCGGTGTTCGCGCGGTTCTGGCTGGTGCGGGACTACCTGCCGGAGATCGCCGAGCACGAGAGCAGGCTGGCCTGCCTCGACAGGATCGTCGACGAGTTGCGCGCGGCGGGCGAGACACCCGAGGTCGCTCCGCTGCCGGTTCCCTCGGACTGCGTCGACGGTTTCCTCGGCGCGTATTGGCGCAGGCCGGAGGCGTATCTGTCCGAGCGGGTGCGCGCGGGGATGTCCGGAGTGGCCCTGCTGGACCAGAACGTCGTCGCCGACGCCGTCGGCCGGTTGCGCGCCGACCTCGCCGACGGGCACTGGCACCGGCATCACGTCGGCCTGCTGGGCCGGACGGAACTCGACCTGGGATACCGGCTCGTCACGACGTGACCGAGTACACAGTGGACACTGTCCGTGGCGTGGACGGCGGTCGACCTCCGCTGCGAGGCGTGGTATTCATGGCTTTCGTGACAGCGAGGACGGGGGCGGCATGACGGCGGAGTACTTCGTGGTCCGTGGCCAGGTGGAGAAGGGCGATCAGCGGGGCCGGGAACTGGGCTTCCCGACCGCCAACATCGCGCTGCGCGACCAAGACGGCCAGGTCGGCGACGGAGTGTGGGCGGGCTGGGCCGAACGCGCCGACGGCACGCGCATCGCGGCCGCGGTCTCGGTCGGCAGGCGCCCGACGTACTACGGCGCGGACGGCTACCGGCTCGTCGAGGCGCATCTGCTGGACTTCAGCGGCGACCTCTACGGCGAGGTGCTGACCGTGTGGCTGGGGCACCACCTGCGGGAGCAGAAGGCGTACCCGTCGTCGGAAGCGCTGATCGCCGCGCTCGACACCGACATCGCGGACGCGGGCAAGTGGGCCGCCGACAACCCGGCCGAGGGCCTGCCGGACGCGGGCGACGCCGAGGACGGCGTCGTCCGACGGGTACCGCTCACCTGAGCTGCTGAGCGCCTGTGATGCGAAAGCCACTTTCGCAACCTTCAACGTTGCGAAAGTGGCTTTCGCATCGCGCCTTCTTGGCCTCGCTCACGCCGGCACGTGCGGTGAAGGGCTCCTTCACTACCTTCAGGGTAGCTAAGGAGCCCTTCACTACATCCGGCCTTGCCCTGTCGCGGACGTTGCGAAAGCCACTTTCGCAACGGTGAGTGTTGCGAAAGTGGCTTTCACAACACACGGGACGCAGCCGCCGCGTCCGCGTTTAGTCCTCTGAATGCGGCCGGGAAACGTCAGAGGGCCGCGCCCACCAGCATGTACCCCATCCCCACGCCCATGATCACCCGGCACACCCACCGCGACACCTGACCGGAGCGCTCGGTGCCCCGCGCCGCCAGGACACCGGCGCGCACCGCGTCCACCGCGAAGTACGCGGCCACGGCACCGAAGACCAGCGAAAGCCACAGCGCCGAACCGCCGCCGGGGCCGGACATCACCAGCCACGGACCGTGAGAAACCTCGCTGTGTGGCATGGCCGTCACCATGAACAGCATCGCGGCGGCGGAGACCGCGTGGTGCCCGCACGCGGCGTGCCCGGACCGCCGTCCCTTCCACCACGAGACGGCGAACCAGCCCGCGGTCAGCGCCAGCACCGCCTGCCAGCCGGCCGCCGGGATCGGGCCGCCCACCGGGGACAGCATCGCGACCATGGCGACGACGAGCAGCAGCTCGGCGAGATCGCCGTTGCGGACCGCCGCGCCCTGGCGCCCGTAGTCCAGCCGGACGAGTCTCAGCACGCACGGCAGGACCAGCGCGGCGAACACCGCGGTCAGGGCCCACGCGACGACGAGTGGTCCAGACATGTCACCTCCTGGCCGGTATCCCTCTCACCGTCGCAGGTGGCGCACTAGTACACCATCGGGCATCGGGGTGATCTCAGCCCGCGGTCAAGACCAGTCCGCTCGTAGGTACGCCGGTTCCGGCGGTCACCAGCACCCGGGAAGCCCCGTCGACCTGGTTGACGGCGTCGCCCCGCAGCTGCCGGACCCCTTCGGCGATCCCGTTCATCCCGTGGATGTAGGCCTCCCCCAGCTGCCCGCCGTGCGGGTTGAGCGGGAGTTTCCCGTCGAGCTCCAGGGTGCCGCCGCCGATGAAGTCCTTGGCCTCACCCTTCCCGCAGAAGCCGAGTTCTTCCAGCTGCATCAGGACATAGGGGGTGAAGTGGTCGTAGAGCACGGCGAGATCCATGTCGCCGGGCCCGAGGCCGGACTGCTCCCACAGCTGCCGTCCAACGACCCCCATCTCGGGCAGCGCCGGGAGGTCGTCGCGGTAGTAGCTGGTCATCACGTACTGGTCCGGACCACTCCCCTGCGCGGCCGCCGCGATCACGGCGGGCCGGTGCGGCAGGTCGCGCGCCCGTTCGGCGCTGGTGATCACCAGCGCGACCCCGCCGTCGCTCTCCTGGCAGCAGTCCAGCAGGTGCAGCGGTTCGGCGACCCAGCGGGAGGCTTGATGGTCTTCGAGCGTGATCGGCTTGCCGTGGAACCAGGCCTTCGGGTTCGTCGCCGCGCGGGCGCGGTCGATCACGGCCACCCGGCCGAAGTCCTCGCTGGTCGCGCCGTACTCGTGCATGTAGCGCCGGGCGAGCATGGCGACGGTCGCGGCCGGGGTCGCGATCCCCATCGGGTAGTGGAACGCGTTGTCGACGCCGGAGGAGTTCACCTGCCCCGCCGCGGCGGAGGACACCTGCCCGAACCGCATCCCGGACCGTTCGTTGAACGCCCGGTACGCGACGACGACGTCCGCGACGCCGGTCGCGACGGCCATCGCGGCCTGCTGCACGGTCGCCGCGGCCGCTCCGCCGCCGTAGTGGATCCGGCTGAAGAACTTGAGTTCCGGGATGCCGAGTTCCCGCGCCACCGCGATCTCGCTGTTGCCGTCCATGGTGAACGACACCAGTCCGTCCACATCAGACAGAGAAAGACCGGCGTCCTTGAGCGCGCTCGAGACCGCCTCCGACGCCAAGCGCAGCTCGCTGCGCCCGGAATCCTTGGAGAACTCCGTCGCGCCGATCCCGGCGATCGCCGCCCGTCCGGACAGGGTCATCACTCGCCTCCCAGCGTGAGTGCCACGGTGCCCACCACGTGCTCGCCGAGACTGTCCACACCGGACACCGAGATCACCACGTCGTCACCGTCCCGTTCCGTGACCCGGCCGGTGAAGGTGAGCGTGTCGTAGGCGTAGCAGGGCACGCCGAGCCGGATCTTGATCGATCGCACGAAAGCCTCCGGTCCCGCCCAGTCGGTGACGAATCGTTGCACCAGGCCGGTGTCGGTGAGGATGTTGACGAAAATGTCCTTCGACCCGCGCCGCACGGCGGCGTCACGGTCGTGGTGGACGTCCTGGAAATCCCGGGTCGCCACCGCGGTGCTCACCACGAAGGTCGGGGTGGCCTCGATCATCAGCGGCGGCAGCTCGGTGCCGACCGAACAGTCCTTCATCGCGCGACCCTCCAAGCGGGCAACGTCAGTTCCTCGTCGACCTTCACGAAAGCCGCTTCCACGCCGAGTCCGATGTGGACGGACCCCGGATCCGCGTCGAGCAGTTCGCCCATCACCCGGACGCCCTCCTCCAGTTCGACGAGCGCGACCACGAACGGCAGATCCTTGCCGGGCACCTTCGGATGGTGGTGCACCACGTAGCTGTAGACCGTCCCGCGGCCGCACGCGACGACGTGGTCCGGCTTGGCGTCGAGGTCACCGTCCGGTGGCATCGGGCCGGGCGGATGCCGCAGGGTCTCGCCCCAGCGCTGGATCCGCAGTTCCCCTTCACGCAGTCCGGCCCAGAAGAACTCGGTGTCCTTGCTGATCACCGGCCGCAGGACCGGGGCCGAGGGCTTGGCGGGTTCGGCGCCCGGCGGCCGGAACTTCAGCACCCGGAACACCATGTCCGCGACGGCCTCGTCACCGACGTACCAGGTGGTCTTCGTGGTCACGAACCAGCCTTCGCCCAGCGCGGTGCGTTTCGGCCCGACGACGCTTTCGAGTTTCGCGGTCGCCTCGACGCGTTCGCCGTGCCGCAGATAGCGGAAGTAGTTCTGCTCGGAATTGGTCGCGACGACCGAGGTGAACCCGGCTTCGTCGAGCACCTCCATCATCGCGCCGAGCGGGTCGTCCGAAGCCCTCGTCCAGTGCAGCCCGCCCATCGTCCACACCTGCGCCATCGCGGGCGGCGCGACCAGTCCCTTGTGGACACTTCCGGCGGCGAACTCCTCGTCGACGTACACCGGATTGCGGTCGCCGATGGCTTCGACCCAGTTGTTGACCATCGCCTGGTTGACCGCGTCACGGGCGGCCCTCGGCGCGGATTCCCCTTGTGCGGCGATGCGTTCCGCCGCTTCCTGGATGCTCATCGCGGCACCCTCGGCAGGCCGAGGCCGGCGGTGGCGATCAGTTCGCGCTGGATCTCGTTGACACCGCCACCGAAGGTCAGCACCAGATTGCGTTTGGCCACCACGTCCAGCCATTGCGCCAGTTCCGCGGTTTCGGCGTCGGCCTGATCGCCGTGTCGCGCCACGATCTCCTCCAGTCTCCTGGCCAGCCGCTGGATGCGTTCGGAACCGAAGATCTTGGTGGCCGAAGCGTCGGCCACCGCCACCGGTCCGGTCGCGGTCGAGGCCGCGACCTGCCAGTTCAGCAGTTCGTTGACCCGGGCGGTCGCCAGGGTTTCCGCGAGTACGCCTCGGACGTCGGGCAGCTGGAGCAACGGGGTGCCGTCCGGGGTCTTCCGGGACGAAGCCCAGTCGCGGACTCGGTCGTGGAGGCCGCCGACGCGCCCGGCCGGGCCGAGCATGACGCGTTCGTGGTTCAGCTGGGTGGTGATCAGCCGCCAGCCCTCGTTCTCCTTGCCCACCAGCATGTTCGCGGGCACCCGGACGTCCGAGTAGTAGGTGGCGTTCACGTGGTGCGCGCCGTCGCAGGTGATGATCGGCGTCCACGAGTAACCGGGATCCCGGGTGTCCATGATGAGGATCGAGATCCCCTTGTGCTTCGGCGCGTCCGGCGCGGTCCGCACGGCCAGCCAGATGTAGTCGGCGTCATGCCCGCCCGTGGTGAAGATCTTCTGGCCGTTGACGACGTACTCGTCCCCTTCGCGCACCGCCGTCATGCGCAGCGACGCGAGGTCCGTTCCCGCGTCGGGTTCGGTGTAGCCGATGGCGAAATGCACCTCGCCCGCGAGGATCTTGGGCAGGAACAAGGACTTCTGTTCCTCGGTGCCGAAAGCCTGCAACGTCGGCCCGACGGTCTGCAAGGTCACCGACGGCAGCTGGACGTCGGCCCTGGCTGCCTCGTCGACGAAGATGTGCTGCTCGATCTCGCCGAAACCTCGGCCGCCGTACTGTTCGGGCCAGCCGACGCCGAGCCAGCCGTCGCGGCCCATCCGCCGCACGATCTCGCGGTACACCGGTCCGTGCCGCTCGCGCAGCATCGCGCGCCGCTCGTCGGCGCTCACCAGGCCGGCGAAGTACTTTCGCAGTTCTGCGCGCAACTGGTGCTGCGCAGCGGTCAGTTCGATCAGCATTCTCACCCCGCCACCTGTTCGCCCAACGCGGCCAGCCGATGCGAGGCGCCGCCGAGCGTTCGTCCCAGATCCTTGACCGCCGACGAGAACCGGTGCAGTGGATACGTTTCGTCCACGCCGATCCCGCCGTGCAGGTGATGGCAGACGGCCAGCGCCCCGGGCGCCTCCTCCGCCAGCCAATACGCCGCGATGTCCAGTTCCGCCTCGGCGTCGAGCCCCGCCGCGAGCCGCCAGACCGCCGACCGCGCGGCCAGCTGGACGGTCCTCGACGCGACGTAGACGTCCGCGATCTGTTGCGCCACCGCCTGGAACGCCGCCAGCGGACGCCCGAACTGTTCACGTTCGCCGACGTGCTTGGTGGTCAGCGCGAGCGCGCCGGCGAGCAGTCCGTCGCCGAACGCCACGGTGCCCGCGAGCGCGAACCAGTGCAGGGCCGCGATCGACTCGCCGGGCCCGTGCCCGTTGAGGAGATCGGCGTCGGTGACGGTCACGGAATCCAGCGTCATCGTGTAGTCCGGTGTGCCGGAAGAGGTTCTCGTCGGAGTCAGCGTCACGCCGTCGGCCCGGGGATCGATCAGGAAGACGCCGGTGCCGCCGGGCAGCGAGGCGGGCGTCAGGATCCGGGTGGCCTCCGCCGCGAACGGCACGCCGACCTTGACCCCGCTCAGCCGCCAATCCCCGGCCGATTCCGCGACGGTCGCGGGCCGGGTGGTGAACGGCGCGGAAGGTTCGTGCAGGGCGGCGGTGAGCACGGATTCGCCCGCGGCGACCGGCGGAAGCAGCGCCGCACGCTGGTCCGGGCCGCCGAGCGCCGTGACCGGCAGGACCCCGAAGGCGAGCGTCGCCAGCGCGGGCGCCGGCGAGGCGACGCGGCCGAGTTCGGTCAGCACCAAGGCGACTTCGGCGACGCCGAGGCCGTCACCGCCGAGTTCGGCGGGTAATGCCAGGGCGAGCAGACCGGCGTCGGCGAGCGCGCGCCACGTGTCCGCGGGCTCGCGCTCCTTGCCGAGCACACCCGCGGTCAGCGCGATGACCTCGGTCTGCGTCTCGTCGAACTGGAAGTCCACACTGGCTCCTCACCGGGGCGAACGGGCACAATACTGAAACCTGTTCTAGTCTTATCCGGAAGGAGGCCCGACGGCAAGGGGGAGGATCTAGGAGGTGGCTTTCAGCAGTTCCTCGAGAGCGTCCGGGAAGTGGTCGGCGAGCGGCCACAGGTCTCCGGTCAGTTCGCGCGCGCCGAGCAGCCCGACGTCGACCCGGCCCGCGTTGGACAGCACGGTGACGTTGAGCCCGGCGCCGTGGAACACCGGCCCGAGCGGGTAGAGCCCGGTGATCCGGCAGCCCAGCAGGTACAGCGGCATCGGCGGACCGGGCACATTGGACACCACCAGGTTGTGCACCACCGGATGCCGTTCGGCCAGGCGCAGCGCGGAATACGCGCGCACCGCGAGGCCGAACATGGTCGCGGCCGAGAACTGGGCCCAGTCCTGGAGCATGTCGGCGTGGATGTCGTGGTGGTGGTCTTTGGACTGCCGGTTCGATTCCGCGAGCATGAACACGCGCGCGGCGGGATCCTCCAGATGGGTGGGCAGCGAGGCGAAGAACGCCGAGACCTTGTTGCTGCCGTGGTCGCGTTCGGTGCGTTCGTGCACCGACACCGGCACAGTCGCCACCAGCGGATCTTCCGGCAGTTCGCCGCGATCCAGCAGGAACCGCCGCAGCGCACCGGAAACGACGGCGAGGACGACGTCGTTGACCGTCACTCCGAAGGCGTTCTTGATCTGTTTGACCTCGTCGAGGTCGAGAGAGGTGTAAGCGACGCTTCGGTGTGCGGTGATCGTCCCGTTGAACGACGTGCGCGGCGCGGTGAACGGGACCGGCATCCCCTTGCCCTGCAACGCTTTGCCGAGCCATTTCGGGACGAGTCCGAGCAGGTCCGGCAGTAGTTTGACGACCTCGGCCGGGCGTTTCGCGAACGACGTCAGCCCCGCGCCGAGCAGCGCACGCCTGCCCGGGACGCCTCCGTTGTGGCGTTCGTCTCGCGCGATCTCCGGCGGCGGCGCGTCCGGTTCGAGACCGGCGAGATAGGTGATCAGGCTGGCGCCGCCGACCCCGTCGACGCTGGCGTGGTGCATCTTCAGCAAGACCGCGATCCCGCCGTCCGCCAGGCCTTCGATGACGTACAACTGCCAGAGCGGCTGCGCGCGGTCCAGTCGTTGTCCCGCGATGTGGGCGCAGAGGTCGGCCAGTTCCCTCCGGTCACCGGGCGCGGGTACGCCGATCCGGTGAACGTGGGCTTCGAGGTCGAAGTCCTCGTCCTCGACCCAGACCGGATGTGTCAGGTTCCAGAGTGGATTGTGCAGCTTGCGCCGGAATGCCGGGATCAGCTCGACGCGCTCGGCCAGTTTCTCCTTGAAGCGCTCGAAGTCGTAGCCGCCGGGCATCGTCGAACCGTCGAGGGTGAGCAGCCCGCACACATGCAGGACCTGGGCGGGTGTCTCCAGGTAGAGGAAACTCGCGTCGAGACCGCTCAATCTCTGCATAAGAATCACCTTAAGTGAACTTTGCAACCGGTTCTAGGCGGTCACCCGGCGGTAGGATCGGTGCCCATGCAACCGAGTTTCGTCGTCCGTCAGGCACTCCAGCTCGCGCTCACCGCGAACGCGCTGAAGCCGCCGAGAGGGGCCCGGACGGCGGTTCCGGCGTTCTTCGCGGGCTGGCTCACCGGAGAGCTGGCCCCGCATCTGCTCGCGCTCACCGCGGCCGACGCGGCGGCGCACGTCGCGCGGCACCGGGGCGGGTCGAGCAAGGCCGGTCTCGCGCTCGCGACGGCGTCGGCGGCCGGGCTCGGCACGCTGATCGCGCAGTCCCAGTGGGCCCGGGGCGAGATCGAGTCCGCGCTCACCGAAGGCATCGGCAAGGCCTACGCCGACGAACTCGAGCACCCGCCGAGCCCGACCGACCTCGCGACCCCGTGGGGTCAGCTGGCCATGCCGTTCCGCATGCGCGACCCGGAAGTCCGGCGGACACGAAATATCGCCTACGCGCCCGGCGGGAAGCGGTTCCTGCTCGACGTCTACGCCCCGCGCGAACCGGTCACCGGGGCGCCGATCCTGCTGCAGGTGCACGGCGGCGCGTGGGTGATCGGCAACAAGGACCAGCAGGGTCTGCCGCTGATGTTGCACATGGCCAAACGCGGCTGGATCTGTATCGCGATCAACTACCCGCTCTCCCCCGCCGCCCGCTGGCCGGCGCACATCATCGCGGCGAAACGCGCGCTGGCCTGGATCCGGGACAACGCCGAGTCCTACGGTGGCGACCCGTCGTTCGTCGCCGTCACCGGGGGTTCGGCGGGCGGGCATCTCGCGGCGCTCCTGGCACTGACCGCGAACGACCCCGCGCTGCAGCCCGGCTTCACCGAGGCGGACACGAGCGTCCAGGCGTGCGCCCCGCACTACGGCGTGTACGACTTCGCCGCGACCAGCGGGCGGCGATCCAGCCAGACCCGGCTGAAGACCCTGATCGCCCGGCACGTCTTCGAGGCGGACAGGGATCCGGTGAACTTCCTCGACGACTACATCGCGGCGTCACCGCTGGACCGGATCACCGAGGACGCGCCCCCGTTCTTCGTGATCCACGGCGTCCACGACTCGCTGGTGCCGGTGGGCGAGGCGCGCGAATTCGTGCGGCGCCTGCGGGAGAAGTCCCGGCGTGAGGTCGCGTACGCGGAGATCTCCGGCGCGCAGCACGCCTTCGACGTCTTCCCCTCGATCCGCAGCGCACACGTCGTCCGCGGGGTGGAACGCTTCCTGGAGTGGAGCCACCGCACCTGGCGGCGGTCCGGGGAGGCACCGCACTCACGTGATTGAGCACGGGACTCGCGTGCTTGAAGCCGGAACTCGCGTGATCAGAGGCCGCACACCCGAGTTCCGCCTCTGATCACGCGAGTCACGCCTTCAAGCACGCGAGTCACGGCTCTGATCACGCGAGTCACGGCTTCAAGCACGCGAGTCACGTCTTCACCTCGGCCGAGCCGCCGGTGTCAGGGCGGGTAGATCACGTCCGTCGGCCGCGCGGCCCCCGGACCGTCGACCCGCCAGCCCTCACCGTCGCGCACGAAGCGATACCACTTATCGTCGCGGCCGTAGCGCAGTTGCAGATCGCCCTGGGTGATCCGGTTCCGCCAGGTCTTCGGCGTTCCCGGCAGCCCCGACTCGGCGAAGTCCGCCTTGGCCTGCGCGAGCGGAGCCTGCGCCGGTCGCCAGACCTCCCGGATCACCGCCATCCCACCCCGGCCCGCCTCACTCCAGGCCTGCGCCCAGACGGCCAGATCCCGCACCGCGATCCCGGCCGCCTCGGCGAGGTCGGCGACACCGCCGGGATCGACTGCCGCCGCCCGCCGCGCCAGGTCTTCCACGAACGACAGTTCCGTCTCGCGCTCGGGCCCCATGACCAGTAGCTCCCAGGCCCTCGCGGCGGCATCGGCGGCCAGTTCCGCGAATGTGTCGCTGCTCCAGCCGGTGCGGTGCGGCGGGTCGACGTCGAGGACCGCGGGCGGTCCGACCGTGCCAGGGACGGCCAGCCGCGGCGGCAGCGCGGCGATCCGCCGGGTGTAGGCGCGTTTCGGATCGACACCCGGCGCAGCGGGGGCGCGCACCCGCTTGCCCGGCTGGCTCGCGGGAGCCCGGCGGGCCCGCAGTTCCGCGAGCACGGCTTCCCTCGGCCTGCCGCGCAGCAGGAACAGCACGAACGGATCGGCGTCGACCTCGTCCGCGACCAGGTAGTACACCGCGGCGACGTGTTTGCACGGATTCGCGCTGTCCGGACAGGAACATTTCGGGCGGAGGTCGCCGGGACCGGGAAGCAGATCCGCGCCGGCGGCCCGCGCGTCCTCGGCCAGCTCGCCGGGCAATTCGCCGTCGAGCAGGGCGGCGACGTGCCCGAGCCGGGAACCCGCCATACCGAGCAGGCTTTCCCACTGCGCGTCGGTGAACGCCCGCATGTGGATGGTCACCCGGTACGGCACCGCCCGGCTGCCCTGCACCCAGGCCGTTACCTCACCGGCGCCGACCACGAGCTTGCTGACCGTGTCTTTGCGCGCGTACGTCCGGCCGCGTGGGAGCCGGTTCGGGTCGAGCTTGGCACGCTCCTCCAGCGCCTCGACCCACGCCGCGCCCCACCACGTGTTGCCGAAGGTGCGCCGTTTCCGGCCGGTCACGCCCGGCATCAGGTCTCCCCGAGCCGGACGAGGGCGGCGAGCTCGTCGTCGGACAGCTCGGTGATCCAGTTCTCGCCCGCGCCGATGACCGAGTCGGCCAGCCCGCGTTTGGTCTCCAGTACCGTGGCGATGCGCTCTTCCAGGGTGCCTTCGGCGATCAGCCGGTGCACCTGGACCGGCCTGTCCTGCCCGATCCGGTACGCGCGGTCGGTGGCCTGGTCCTCGACCGCCGGGTTCCACCAGCGGTCGTAGTGGATCACGTGGGTGGCCTTGGTCAGGTTGAGCCCGACGCCGCCCGCCTTGAGCGACAACAGGAACACCGGCACCTCGCCCGCCTGGAACCGGGCGACCATGTCCTCGCGGTCCTTGGGCGTGCTCGACCCGGACAGCAGCATCGTCGGGAGCCCGCGTTCGGCCAGGCGTTTCTCCAGCAGGCGGCACAGCTGGACGTACTGGCTGAACACGAGCACGCTGTCGCCTTCGTCGAGGATGACGTCGAGCAGTTCCTCGAAGGCGGCGAGTTTCCCGGACCGGCCGTGCAGCACCCCGGGTTCCTTGAGGTACTGCGCCGGATGGTTGCAGATCTGCTTGAGTTCGGTGAGCAGTTTCAGCACCTGTCCGCGCCGGGCCGCGCCGTCCAGCTCGCGGATCATCGCGAGATTCTCCCGGACCACGGCCTCGTACAGGGTCGTCTGCTCGGCGGTGAGCGGGACGAACCGGTCGGTCTCGGTCTTGCGCGGGAGTTCGGGCGCGATGTCCGGATCGGTCTTCTTGCGGCGCAACAGGAACGGCCGCACGGTCGTGGCCAGCCGCTCGGTGACGGCGGTGTCGCGGTCGCGTTCGATCGGCCGGGCGACCTTGCGGCGGAAACCGTCGAGCGAGCCGAGCAGGCCCGGCGTCGTCCAGTCCACAATGGACCAAAGCTCGGTGAGCCGGTTCTCCATCGGCGTTCCGGTCAGGGCGACCTTCGCGGCGGCCGGGATCTTCCGCAGCTCCTTGGCGGTGACCGAAAGCGGGTTCTTGACGTGTTGCGCCTCGTCGGCGGCGATCATCCCCCAGTCCACTTCGGACAGTGCCGCGCGATCCCGGCGGAGAACGCCGTACGTGGCGAGCACGACCTCGTCCGGCGCGACCTCGTCGAGATGCCGTCCGCCGCCGTGGAACCGGCGCACCGGGATGTCCGGCGCGAACCGGGCGAACTCGCGTTCCCAGTTGCCCAGCAACGACGTCGGGCACAGGACGAGCGTGGGGCCCTCCCCGCGCGGACGGCGGTGCAGATGCAGGGAGATGAGCTGGATCGTCTTGCCCAGCCCCATGTCGTCGGCGAGGCACGCGCCGAGACCGAGCCCGGTCATCGTGGCCAGCCAGGCGAGGCCGGCCTTCTGATACGGCCGCAGGGTGGCCTTCAGCTCCGCGGGCTGCTCGATCGGCTCTTCGGCGCTTTCCCGGATGCGCTGGAGCAGCCCGGTCAACGCCGACGGGGCGCTGAACTCGACCTTCTCGCCGTCCAGTTCCAGTTCGCCGGTGAGCGCCGCGGCCAGCGCTTCGGCTCCGGACAGCTTCTTCGCGCGATGAGCGCGCACCTTGGCGATCAGGCGCGCGTCGACCTTGACCCATTTGCCGCGCAGCCGCACCAGCGGCCGTTTCGCCTCCGCGAGCGCGGTGACCTCGGCGTCGGTGAGCTCCTCGTCCCCGAGGCTCAGCCGCCAGCGGAACTGCAGCAGGCTCTTGAGCGTGAACTCGGGCCCGGTGACACTGCCCGGGGCCTGCGTCGCGCTCGCTTTCGCCTTGAGTTCGCCCGAGAAGAGGTTCTTCGGCCACTGCACCTCGATACCGGCGCCGCCGAGGGCCGCGTCGCCGTGGGTCAGCAGGTCGACGACCTCGTCGTACTCCAGCGCCAGCTCGGTCGGCGCGGCCGACCGGAGAATGCGCCCGAGCGGAGCCCACGCCCTGGCGCCGCGGCGCAGACCGAGCAGCATCTGGGTCTCGACCTGCTCACCCATCCGCTCCAAGACGGCTTCGGGCGCGTCCCACAGTGTCGCCGCTTCGACGATCAGGCTCGGATCCGCGGCGCTCCGCACGGCGACGACGGCGGCGAACGTCGCCTCGCCTTCGGGGTCCTCGGGTTCGTACACCTCCATACGCAGCACGAGATGCGCGCCCTGCGCCTGGCGGGCGCTCAGTTCCGCGAGCCACGCGGCGCCGTCCGGCCCGACCAGCGTCGGCTCCGCCGAGGCGAACGCCGGACCGCCCGCCGCGACACTCGCGGCAGGCGTGCGGACCAGCACGTCCGCCGTCGCGTCCCAGAACGCGCGGATCAACGACTCCGGCGAGTGCAGCCGGATGCGTTTCAGCCCGGACAGCGGCAGCGCGTGCGCCTCGGGCGGCAACGCGGCGGCGAGACCGCGCAGCATCTCCTCGTCGGCGACGTCGAGCGGGCCGACCCGCCACGAATCCACCCCGCCGGGCGAGGCCGCGGGCAGCAGCCTCCCTCGGGCGATGAGGTTGACCCCGGCCTCGGCGACGGCCGACCACGCCGCGATGGCCGGACTCAGATCGCCCTCGGCTGTCAGCAGCCGGGGAATCGCGCGTGACAACGGGACGAGCGCCGCGTCGACCTTCGTGCGCCGGAAGACCTTCCCGACCGGCAGCACGAGTTCGATCGCGGTGTCACCCGCTACGCCGTCTCCCCAGAGCGCCAGCACGCCGTCCCGCGGGGGATCCGAGGGGACGAAGGTGGCTTGGGTTCCTGTGCCGAACTCCACGCCCCGCACGCTAGAGCACGGGACCGACAGCTGTCGGGCGGCGGTGTCATGAAAGGGGCTTTCAGGACACAAAACGTCTTGAAAGCCCCTTTCATGACACTCGAAACGGCCGTGACCGGGACTTTCACGACCCGGCCGTCAGGAGCGCGGGAGCCCCAGCAGCCGCTCAGCGGTCAGCGAGAGCAGCACCTGAGTGGTGCCGCCCGCGATGCTGAGGCACCGCGTGAGCAGGAACTCGTGCTGCGCCGGGTCACCGGCCACGAGGGCGCCCTCGCCGAGCGCCTCCAGCGCGAATTCCGCCACCGCCTGCCGGTGCCGGACGCCCAGCAGCTTCCGCACGCTCGACTCGGCGCCCGGATCCTGACCGTCGAGCCGCCGCAGCGTCGCCCGTAGATCCAGGACCGAACACGCGCTCCCGTCGGCGATGAGCTCGCCGAGTTTCTCCAGGTCCGCGCCATCGCCGAGGGTGGCGAGCAGGTTTTCGACGCCCTCCCCCACCGCGGATCCGCTGCCGAGGGCGACGCGCTCGTTGGCCAGCGTGGTCCGCGCGAGCCGCCAGCCGCCGTCGATCTCCCCGACCACCATGTCGTCGGGGACGAAGACGTCGTCGAGGAACACCTCGTTGAAGACGGCGTCGCCGGTGATCTCGCGCAGGGGCCGCGTGCTGATCCCGGCGGCGGTCATGTCGACGAGGAAGTAGGTGATCCCCTTGTGTTTCGGCGCGTCCGGATCGGTGCGCGCCAGGCAGATCGCCCAATCGGCTTCGCGGGCGAGTGAGGTCCACACCTTCTGGCCGTTGAGCAGCCACCCGCCGTCGGTTCGCCGCGCCGTCGTGCGGAGCGACGCGAGATCGGAGCCCGCCTCGGGCTCGCTGAACAGCTGGCACCAGGTGATCTCGCCACGCAAAGTGGGCGCGGCGAACCGTTCGCGCTGGGCCTCGGAGCCGTGTTCCAGCAGCGTCGGCACCGCCCAGGCGCCGATGACCAGATCCGGGCGCCGGACGCCGGCTTCGGCGAGCGCGGCGTCGATCCGGAGTTGCTCGGCGGCGGAGGCGCCCCGGCCGTACGGCGCGGGCCAATGCGGGGCCAGCAACCCCGCATCGGCCAGCACGACGCGCCGCCCCGATTCAGGCAGGGCGGCGATTTCGCCGACCAGGTCACGGAGTCCGGCGTCTTCACCGACTTCGACGCTCAACGTGCGGCGATCGCCGCGCAGCGCGAGTTCGGCGGCGCGACGCCGCCAGCGGGCGGAACCCCCGAGCCACTGCCGCAAGGCCACGGCACGGCGCAGATAGAAGTGCGCGTCATGCTCCCAGGTGAATCCGATGCCGCCGAGGACCTGAATGCAGTCCTTCGCGTTGGCCACGGCCGCGTCGAGGGCGTAGGCCGCCGCCGTCGCGGCCGCGAGGGCGTGCTGCGCCGGGTCTTCGGCCGCCCTCGCCGCGTCCCACGCCAGTGCGTCGGTGGCTTCGGCGCGGCAGAGCATTTCCGCGCACAGATGCTTGATCGCCTGGAACGACCCGATCGGGCGACCGAACTGTTCTCGCACCTTCGCGTACTCGACGGCGGTCCGAAGACACCATCGCGCGATCCCGGCGGCTTCGGCGGCACCGAGTGTGGCGGCGTAGGCATCCACCGGCAGAGCGTCGAAAACGGCCTCGGGCCGCGCGCTCGCGCACCGGACACGGCCGACCGGCCGGGAGACGTCGAACGGGTCGCACTCCTCGATGTCCACTCCGGACGTCCCAGGTGGAATGAGCGCGGCGAAGTCCCCATCGGACACCAGCAACCATGCCGAAGGGTGAACGTCGAGGGCCGGACCCGACTCGCCGTCGACCATCGAATCCGTGACACGGAAGCCCCGCCCGAGCACCACCGCCATCCGCTCGGTCCCGTCCGCGAGACCGGGCAGGATCTCTTTGGCCGCTTGGGAAACCGTCGCGAGCAACGCGCCACCCAACGCCGTCCCGAGGACAGGACCGGGCACGAGCGCTTCGGCCGCTTCGGCGAGCCCGGCGGCCAGATCGACGAGCGTGCCGCCGGCGCCGCCGACGTCTTCGGGAATCGCCACGCCGAACAGGCCGAGTTCCGCCAGTCCGGGCGGCGGCTCGGCGATCCGGCCACTCCGGACGGAGTCGACCGGATGGACGGAAGCCGCCCAAGCCCGGATCGACGCGGCCAGCGCCGCCTGTTCCTCGGTGAGCGCGATCGACACGGGTGGGACCTCCTCGTCGGACCTACCCGCGAGTGTAGAACGTGTTACAGTTTCTTGCCCAGTGGGTCACGTCTTGAACAGTTCGTCCGCTTGGGTACGCTACGCGGAGAAAGTGGAACAAGTTACGAAGATCGTTCGATGAAGGGGGACGTGGCGATGCCAGGGAAGGCCAAGGCACCCACGAGCGCGAAAGCTCGAAGCGGCAACGGTCTCTCCGCGCTGGGCGGCGAGGAGCTCGGCTCCGCGGCCCAACGCGACCGGCGGCGCCGCATCATCGACGCGACCCTCACCCTCGCCGCGAAGGGCGGGTACGACGCGGTCCAGATGCGGGCGGTCGCCGAGAAGGCGGACGTCGCGCTCGGCACGCTGTACCGCTACTTCCCCTCGAAGATCCACCTGCTGGTTTCCGGGCTGGCCAGGGAATTCGAACGCGCGCAGGAGAAACTGGACCGCGCGGCCATCCCCGGCGAAACCCCGAGCGAGCGGCTCATGTTCGTCCTCGGCCGCAACACCCGGATGATGCAGCGGGACCCGCATCTCACCGAGGCCATGGTCCGCGCGTTCATGTTCGCCGACACCACCGCGGCCGCCGAGGTCGAGCAGGTCGGGCGGCTGATGGAGAACATGTTCGCCAAGGCCATGGGCATCGAGGACCCGACCGAGGCCGATCGCGACATCTTCCACGTCATCGCCGACGTCTGGATGGCGAACCTCGTCGCCTGGGTGACGCGGCGCGCTTCGGCCGCCGACGTCGCGAACCGGCTGGAGCTGTCGGTGCACCTGCTGCTGGACAAGAACGCCTGACGCAGCGCGCTTCTCGTGCGATGAAGGGGCCTTTCATAGCAAATTTTGCTATGAAAGGCCCCTTCATCGCAGCGTCGGCGCGCGTCAGGCGGTCAGCTTGGGCAGCACGTCCCGGCCGAAGGTCTCGATGAACTCGTCCTGGTTCCGGCCCACGTTGTGGACGTAGATCCGGTTGAAGCCGGCGTCGACGTACTTCTGCAGCGCCGCGCGATGCACGTCCGGATCGGACGAGACGACCATGCGGCCCTCGAAGTCCTCACGCCGCACCAGTTTCGCCATCTGCGCGAAGTCGAACGGCGAGCGGATGTCGGCCTTCGGGAACTTCATGCCGCCGTTGGGCCACTGGTCCATCGCGTTGGCCCACGCCGTCTCGTCGTCCTCGGCCCACGACAGGTGCACCTGCAGCAGCTTCGGCATCGAGTCCGGGTCCTTGCCCGCCTTGCGCGCGCCGGTGCCGAAGTTGTCGAGGATCCCCGCCAGCTTCTCGATCGACGCGCCGGGCGTGATCAGCCCGTCCGCGAGCTCACCGGTCTTGCGCGAGGTGTACGGCCCGGCCGACGCGATGTAGATCGGCGGCGGCTCGTCAGGCAGCGTCCACAGCCGGGTGGTGTGCAGTTTGAAGAACTCGCCGCTGTGCTTGACGTCCTTGCCGGTGAACAGCTTCCGGATGACCTCGAGCGCCTCGAACATCCGCCGCACCCGCTCGGGCGCCTCGGGCCAGTAGCCGCCGATGATGTGCTCGTTGAGCGCCTCACCGGAGCCGATGCCGAGCCAGGTCCGGCCCGGGTAGGTCGCCTCCAGCGTCGCCGCGGCCTGCGCGACCATCGACGGATGCAGCCGGAACGACGGGCACGTCACGCCCGGCCCGAGGTCGCCGGTGGTGTTCTCCGCCAACGAGGCGAGCACGCTCCACACGAAGGAAGCTTCACCCTGTTGAGGGACCCACGGCTGGAAGTGGTCGGCGGCCATCTGGCCGGAGAACCCGTGTTGTTCGGCCAGCGCCGCCAGCCGGATCGACTCGCGCGGCGAGAACTGCTCCAGCGCCGCCGCCAAGCCGATTTGCACCTCAGTCACGCCTGCTGCCCCTTTCGAAAGCTCTCGGCGACCTTCGCGTACTGGTCGAGTAGCTCCAGTGTCGCCGCTTCGGGCTCGGTCGGCAGGAAGATCGTCGCCTCGTCGACGCTTCCGCTCTCCAGCGAACGCAGCGCCTCCACCTCGGGCGTGGCACCGAAGGCCGAGAACTTGATGTCGGTCCGGCCCTGGTCGGCCAGCCACTGGCGAGCCCGGCGAAGCTCCTCCGGCGGGGTGTGCGCGTGCGGCAGCCAGCCGTCGCCGTACTTCGCGATCCGCTCCATCGCCTTCTCCCCCGCGCCGCCGATGTAGATCGGCGGATGGGGCTTCTGCACCGGCTTGGGCCAGGCGAAGATCGGGTCGAAGTCGACGTGCTTGCCGTGGAACTCGGCCTCGTCCTTGGTCCAGATCTCCTTCAGCGCGGCGAGCTGTTCGTCGACGAGGGCGCCTCGCGTGCGCGGATCGGTGCCGTGATTGCGCATTTCCTCCCGGTTCCACCCGACGCCGACGCCGAAGACGAACCGGCCTCGCGAGACCAGGTCCAGCGAAGCGACTTCTTTCGCCGTGTGGATGACGTCGCGCTGCTGGAGCAGCGCGACACCCGTGCCCAGCAGCAGGTTCGACGTGGCCCCGGCCGCGGCCGTCAGCGCGACGAACGGGTCCAGCGTCCGGTAGTACACGCGCGGCAGCTCGCCACCGCCCGGGTACGGCGTTTCCCGGCTGACCGGGATGTGCGAATGCTCCGCGATGTGGAGCGAGCTGAACCCGCGCTCTTCGACGGCCGCGGCGAGGACGTCCGGCCTGATGCCTTCATCGGTGATGAAGGTGGCGATTCCGATCTCCATGTTCAGCAACTACCCGAACACGCCCCGCGATATTCCCGGCGGCTAGACGTTGCGCCGGTACTGCCCGCCCACCTCGAAGAACGCCTCGGTGATCTGGCCGAGCGAACACACCCTCGCCGCGTCCATCAGCACGCCGAACAGGTTGCCGCCGCGGGTCGCCGCCTCGCGCAGCGTCTTGAGCGCGACCTGCGCCTCGGCGTGGTGCCGGTGCTGGAAGTCCTCCAGCCGGTTCAGCTGCGACACCTTCTCGTCCTCGGTCGCCCGCGCGAGTTCGACCTCGACGTCGTTCTCGCCGCCGTGCGGATTGCGGAAGGTGTTGACGCCGATGATCGGCAGGGTGCCGTCGTGCTTCTGGCGTTCGTAGAGGATCGACTCGTCCTGGATCTTGCCGCGCTGGTAGCCGGTCTCCATCGCGCCCAGGACGCCGCCGCGCTCCGAAATCCGGTCGAATTCCAGCAGGACGGCCTCTTCGACCAGGTCGGTCAGCTCGTCGATGATGAACGAGCCCTGCAACGGGTTCTCGTTCTTCGACAGGCCCCATTCCTTGTTGATGATCATCTGGATGGCCATCGCCCGGCGCACCGAGCTCTCCGACGGCGTCGTGATGGCCTCGTCGAAGGCGTTGGTGTGCAAGGAGTTCGCGTTGTCGTACAGCGCGCACAGCGCCTGCAGCGTGGTGCGGATGTCGTTGAAGCTCATCTCCTGCGCGTGCAGCGACCGGCCGGAGGTCTGCACGTGGTACTTGAGCTTCTGCGAGCGGTCGTTGGCGCCGTAGCGCTCCCGCATCGCGACCGCCCAGATCCGGCGCGCGACCCGGCCCAGCACCGAGTACTCGGCGTCCATGCCGTTGGAGAAGAAGAACGACAGGTTCGGCGCGAAGTCGTCGATGTTCATCCCGCGCGCGAGGTAGCTCTCGACGTAGGTGAAACCGTTCGACAGGGTGAACGCCAGCTGCGAGATCGGGTTCGCCCCGGCCTCGGCGATGTGATAGCCGGAGATCGACACCGAGTAGAAGTTCCGGACGCCGTGGTCGATGAACCATTCCTGGATGTCGGCCATCATCCGCAGGCTGAACTCGGTGGAGAAGATGCAGGTGTTCTGCCCCTGGTCCTCCTTGAGGATGTCCGCCTGCACGGTGCCGCGGACGTTGCGCAGCGCCCATTCGCGCAGTTCGACGGCCTCGGCTTCGGACGGCTCGCGGCCGTGCTCGGTCTTGAACGCCTCGACGCGCTGGTCGATCGCGGTGTTGAGGAAGAACGCGAGGATCGTCGGCGCCGGGCCGTTGATCGTCATCGACACCGACGTGCTCGGCGACGTCAGGTCGAAGCCGTCGTAGAGCACCTCCATGTCCTCCAGCGTCGCGATGGAGACGCCGGAGGTACCGACCTTGCCGTAGATGTCCGGGCGGGTGTGCGGGTCGTGCCCGTAGAGGGTCACGGAGTCGAACGCGGTCGAAAGGCGCTTCGCGTCGGAATCGGCCGACAGGAGCTTGAACCGCTTGTTGGTACGGAACGGGTCGCCCTCGCCGGCGAACATGCGCGCCGGGTCCTCGCCCTCGCGCTTGAACGGGAAAACACCCGCGGTGTAAGGGAAGTATCCGGGCAGGTGCTCGCGTCGCAGGAACGACAGTAGCTCGCCGGACTCGGTGTAGCGCGGCAGCGCCACGCGCGGGATCCGGTTGCCGGACAGCGTGTCGCGCCAGAGCTGGGTGTGCAGTTCCTTGTCGCGGATCTTCACGACCAGTTCGTCGGCGCGGTAGGACTCGGCGAGTTCCTGGAAGCGGGCGAGCAGATTTGTCGACTCACCGTCCACATCGGACTCGGCGGCCGCGAGCAGCCCGTCGAGCGCGTCGGTGCTCGCGTCGACGGCGGCCAGCGCCTCCTTGGCGGCGGCGAGGTGTTCGCGCTTGCGGAGCGCGGCGACCTGCTGCTCGGTCTTGGTGTGGTAACCGCGGACGGTGTCGGAGATCTCGGCGAGGTAGCGCGTCCGGTTGGCCGGGATGATCGTGCTGGCGTCGGTCGAGACCTTGCCCTCGACCTTCGGGAGCACGCCGGGCGAGACGGTCAGGCCGCGCTCGGCGAGGGTGTCGCGCAGGTGCTGATAGAGCGCGGTGACACCGTCGTCGTTGAACTTCGCGGCGCTCGTGCCGTAGACCGGCATGTCCTCGGGCGAGGAGCTGAACGCCTCGCGGTTGCGGACGAGCTGGCGCGCGACGTCACGACGAGCGTCTTCGGCGCCACGGCGCTCGAACTTGTTGATCGCGACCGCGTCGGCGAAGTCGAGCATGTCGATCTTCTCCAGCTGCGACGCCGCGCCGAACTCCGGCGTCATGACGTACAGCGACTGGTCCACGTAGTCGACGATGCCGGCGTCACCCTGGCCGATACCCGGCGTCTCGACGATCACGAGGTCGAAGCCCGCGGCCTTGCAGGCGAGGATCGACTCGGAAAGCCCGGTCGGGATCTCGCCGCTGGTGGTCCGGGTGGCGAGCGAACGGAAGTAGACCGGGCTGCCGTCGAGGCAGTTCATCCGGATGCGGTCGCCGAGCAGCGCTCCCCCGCCCTTGCGGCGCGACGGGTCGACGGCGAGCACGGCGATGCGGAGCTTGTCCTCCTGGTCCAGCCGGAACCGGCGGATCAGCTCGTCGGTGAGCGACGACTTGCCCGAACCACCCGTTCCGGTGATGCCGAGGACCGGCACCGTCCGCGACTTGGCGGTTTCGGCGATCTTGTCGAGCCACGCCTGCGGCAGCGCCTCGCGCTGAAGCTGCGTGATGACACGGGACAGCGCCGGGATGTCACCCGAAAGCAGTTTGTCGACCGAATCCGGCGGCTGCGTGGTCAGGTCTGTGTCGCAGGCCTTGATCATCAGGTTGATCATGCCCGGGAGGCCCATTTCGTAGCCGTCCTCGGGCGAGAAGATCCGGGCGACACCCCGCGAGTGCAGCAGGTCGATCTCCTCGCGGACGATGACGCCACCGCCACCGCCGAACACCTTGATGTGCCCCGCGCCGCGTTCGTTGAGCAGCTCGACCAGGTAGCTGAAGTACTCGACGTGCCCGCCCTGGTAGGCGCTGATGGCCACGCCCTGGACGTCCTCGGCGATGGCCGCCGTCGCGACCTCGTCGACCGACCGGTTGTGCCCGAGGTGCACCACCTCCGCGCCCTGCGACTGCAGGATGCGCCGCATGATGTTGATGGACGCGTCGTGCCCGTCGAAGAGGCTCGACGCCGTCACGAACCGAACGGGGTTCACGGGCCGGTGCAGGTCGCTGCTCATCCCTCCAAAATACTAGGACTTCCTACTGTTTTAAACCCATCCACTCGCGTGACGGCGCTCTCACTCGTCCTTGACAGATCAACTCACACCAGTACATTCAACCTCAGGGTTAAACAACCGATTGATTGAGCAGCGATGACCACTGATCAGCTCAGCGCCACGTTCGCCGCCTTGGCGGACCCCACCCGGCGGGCGATCCTCGCCCGCCTCTCCACGGGCGAGGCCAGCGTCAACGAGCTGGCCGAGCCCTTTCCGGTCAGCCTCCAGGCCGTCTCCAAGCACCTGAAAGTCCTCGAACGCGCGGGCTTGATCAGCCGGAGCCGGACGGCGCAATGGCGGCCCTGCCGGCTCGAAGCCGCCCCGCTCGGCGAGGTCTCCGACTGGGTCGAGCGCTACCGGCAGTTCTGGGAAGGCGGCTTCGACCGGATGGAGCGGCACCTGGCCGAACTACAGAAAGGCGACAAGGATGACTGAGACCACGACACTGCCGGACATCGTCTCGCAGGACGAGTGGCAGATCGCGCGAGACGCTTTGCTGGCCGAGGAAAAGGAGCTGACCCGCGCCGCGGACGCGGTCGCCGCCCAACGGCGACGGCTGCCGATGGTCCGCTTCGACGCCGGGTACGAATTCGAAGGCCCCCAGGGCCGGGTCTCCCTGCTGGACCTGTTCGAGGGACGACGCCAGCTGATCGTCTACCACTTCATGCTCGCCCCCGGGCAGGAGGCGGGCTGCCCCGGCTGCTCGTTCCTCGTGGACAACATCGGCCACCTCGCGCACCTCCACGCCCGCGACACCACGCTGTCAGTGGTCGCGCCGGCGACCCTGCCCGAGATCGAGCGGTACAAGGAACGGATGGGCTGGACCGTCCCGTGGGTCTCCACGCGTGACGGCTTCAACGCGGACTGCGGCATCGACGGCGGGTTCGGCGTCAGCGTCTTCCTGCGCGACGGCGACGACGTGTTCCGCACCTACTTCACCACGGCTCGCGGCGGGGACCAGCTGGTGGGGACGCTGCGCTACCTGGACCTGACGCCGCTCGGGCGGCAGGAGGCCTGGGAGGAGTCCAGCCGCGGGACCGACGGCCCCGGGCACTGGTGGAAGCGGCACGACGAGTACTGAGCCCGCACCCGCCGCATTTAGTCCTCTGGATGCGCCCGAGGCGGCTTCGCTGCGAGGGGTCTACCCCGGCCACAAGTCCGTGAAGGCCTCCTTGCCTACCCTCAAGGTAGTGAAGGAGGCCTTCACGGAACCGCCAGGCTTTTCACAAGCGCCCCAGGAACCCCACGAACCTCAGTGGCCACCTCGGAAGCGCGTGAAGGCCCCCATCCCTCGGCTGAGCGAAGGAAACTCGACCTTCACACCTTGCGGCAACCACGGGATGCAGAGACCAACGCGTTTAGTCCTCTGGATGCGCCCGAGGCGGCCGGCCGGACTGTCCGTGAAGGCCTCCTTGAGGGACTCTGGGTCCCTCAAGGAGGCCTTCACGGAATGCCGTGCCGTGAAACCCGCCGCATTTAGTCCTCTGAATGTGCGAAGGGCGTGTCGAGAACGCCGTCGCCGCTCCGACCCCCAGGTGTCCGGCGCCCGGGAAGCGGGCGCCAACCCGAAGGGAACACCCCATGCGCAAGCTCGTCTACTTCGTCCACACCTCGGTCGACGGCAACATCGAAGGCCCGAACGGCGAGTTCGACTGGCCCGAGATGGGTCCCGAACTGTCCGGCCACTCCAAGGAACTGGCCGACCGCTCGGACACCTTCGTCTACGGGCGGCGCGTCTGGGAGATGATGACGTCGTTCTGGCCTGAGGCCGAGAAGCACTCGACCCACCCGCACGTCCTGGATTTCGCGCCGATCTGGCGGGGGACGAAGAAGATCGTCGTCTCCCGGACACTGGAAAAGGCGGATTGGGACACGGAGGTCGTCAACGGCGACCTCGCCGAGCGCATGACCGAACTCAAGGCGAGGCCGGGCAAGGATCTGCTGCTCACCGGCGGGACCGAACTGGCCACCGCGTGCGCCCACCACGGTCTGATCGACGAGTTCCACGTCGTCGTGCACCCGGTGGTGCTCGGTGGCGGGAAGCAAGTGCTCGCGGGCGGTGCCCGGGCGAACCTGCGGTTGACCGGCACCCGCACGATGGACGGGCGCGCGGTCCTGCTGACCTACGAAAAGGCGTGAAACCGGGGCGGCAGCCCCTACGCTGCCGCCGTCGGGATCACCTCGAGTTGCTCGCGCGCAACGCGATCCACTGCCGCATCGCGTACTCGACCAGGGTGATCAGCGTCTGCTTCGTCGACTCCCGCTCCCGCGCGTCGCACCGGACGATCGGGATGTTGGGGTCGATGGACAGCGCTTCACGCACGTCGTTGATGTCGTGTTCGAGGATGCCGTCGAAGGTGTTGACCCCGACGATGTAGGGCAGGCCCCGGTCCTCGAAGAAGTCGATCGGCGCGAACGAGTCGGCCAGCCGTCGCGTGTCGGCCAGCACCACGGCGCCGATCGCGCCGCGGACGAGGTCGTCCCACATGAACCAGAACCGCTGCTGCCCGGGCGTGCCGAACAGGTAGAGGATCAGGTCCGCGTCCAGGGACACCCGGCCGAAGTCCATCGCGACCGTGGTGGTCGACTTGTTGGGCGTCTGGTCGAGGTTGTCGATCCCCCGACTGGCGTCGGTCATCATCGCCTCGGTGGTGAGCGGGACGATCTCCGACACCGACCCGACGAAGGTCGTCTTGCCCGCACCGAAGCCACCCGCCACGACGATCTTCGCGGATGTCATGGTCGGGGGCGCGGTGTCCCGCGGTGCCTTAAAGCCGACGGAGTCCACTCAAAACCCTTTCCATCAACACCAGATGTGCCTCGGCGCCGTCATTGCCCGAAATCGTCTTGTGCACGCTGACCAGTCCCGCGTCCGCCGCGTCGCTGATCAGCACGCGTGCCACACCCAGCGGTACACGCAGGGTCGCCGCGATCTCGGCGACCGAACGCGGGGTCCGGCACTCCTCGATGATCGAAATGCATTCGATCTGGTCCGCGGCCACCGCGGGAAGGCTACCCGCCGCTACGTGGTCCTTGGTGGAGATGAGGGTCTCCAGCTCGAGAGCGTAGTTCGCCTTGGTCCGGCCGCCGGTGAGGGCATAGGGACGGACTATCGCCGTCTCCTCGAGCGGCGACGGCGCCTGCTCGAAGACGGCGGGCATGATGAACTCGCCACTGGGTGGACCCGGGTCGAAAAGACCACCTGGTCTCGGCCCGACGGCGCCTGCGCCGCTGTCGGGTGGAGAGGCAAGTGAGGTCACGCGGTCTCCTTGATCGGTCGGCTGCGGGACTGCCGATTCCCCGGCGGCGTGTGCTCCGCTCACCGGGAAATCCTCGGACTGCTTGTTCTTCTTGCGCTTCCGACGACCACGGCCCGAATCCAGGGTGAAGCCGTTCAAGACGTCGGCGAAGGTGCCGTCGTCCCGTGAACCGGCAGCATGGGCAGCCCCCGGGTACGGAGGCTGGTGTTCACCCGTCCCCGGCGGGTCGCCGAAGGATCCGGATCCGGTGCTCATCGGGACATCATCCCACCGGTTCGCCGATCAGCGACCCACCGGCGCCCTGCAATTGTGCGCGGAGTTCCGGAGTGAGTATCTGACCAACGCGATCGACGAGCATCGTCATCTCGTAGGCGACCTGTCCGATGTCGCAGTTCGGGGCGGCGAGGATGGCCAGGCACGAGCCGTCGCTGATGGACATCAGCACCATGATGCCGAGTTCCATCTCGACGACGGTCTCGTTGACAGCGCCCGCTTCGAAGCAGCGCGCGGCGCCCTGGGTCAGGCTCACCAGGCCGGACGCGACGGCGGCCAGCTGGTCGGCGCGGTCCAGCGGAAGCCTGCTGGACGCGGTGAGCAGGAGGCCGTCCGCCGACACGACCACGGCGTGCGCCACTCCGGGTACCCGCTCGGCGAAGTCATTGACCAGCCACCCGAACTGGTTCTGCTGGGGCTGGGCCGGGTTCGGCGAGGTCATTCACCCTCCAGGGTTTCGTGGTTGCCTTCGGTCGCCTGGGCTGTGTGGTGCCGTCCGCGCTGGATGCCCTGCTGGAAGCTGCTCAGGCGACCGCGCACGTCGTGCGCGTCTCGCTGTGGTCGGGGGGTGACCGCCCCGGCGGGGGGTCCCGCGCTGCCCGGGAGCAGTTGCTCCCCGCGACGGCGCCTGGGTAATCCTGCCGAAGTCATCCTCGAGGGCACAGACTGGGACACCGCTTGGGCGGCTTTCCAGCCTTCGTCGGAGCCGAAGTTCCAGGCATCGGTCTCCTCGACAGCGGAGACCGGTTCCGGTTCCGGGGGCGCTGCCTGCGGTTTCTTCTCCGGTTTCCGGCTCGGCAACGCGGCCGGCGACGCAGCCGGACGCGCGGCCGTCTCCACCGAATCCGCCGGCTCCGACAGCTCCACGGCCTTCGCGGGAGCCGGCTCCGGCGTCGTGTCCGGCTGGGTGGCGGGGAGCTGCGCGGTGGCCGGAGCGGCCTTGTCCGCCGCTTCCTTGCGGCCCCGTTTGACGCCCTGCTGGAAGCTGCTGAGCCTGCCGCGCACGTTCGCCGGGTCGCGGACCGGCAGGTCCGACTTGGCGGCGGGTTCGGCGGCCGGGACCGACGACGCCGCACTGCCCGGCAGCAGCTGCTCACCCTTGCGGCGGCGCGGCAACCCGGCCTGGGTGAACGTCGACGGCGCGTGCTGGGAAACCTCCTGGACCGTGCGGAAAGCCTTGTCACTGGCGAAGTCCCAGTTGCGGGCTTCCTGCTCGGCGGCGGAACCGGCTTCGTCGGCGGGCTCGGCCGTCTTCTTCTCTTCGGGTTCCTTCTTTCCCGGCTTCTCCTTGGCCGAGGGTTTGGCCGCGGGCTTGTCCGGAGCGGGCGAACGGAACCACGCCGAGAGCATCTCGTCGAAGATCGGCGTCGTCTCCGACGCGGTGGGCGCCGGTGAGGCGGCCGGGGGCGGTGTGGTCGCCTGGCTCCACCATTCGCTCAGCGTCGTGCTGTTCTTGGCCTCGAACAGTTCCTTGCCGCTGGGCAGCTCGTCTTCGGCCGCGGCCGGCGCGGACGCGGCGGGCTTCGCCGTCTCCTCGGCGACCGGCTCGGGCTCGGCGGCGGGCTCCGGTTCGGGCTGACGCGGCTGCGGCGCCGGAGGCGGTGTCGTCTCGTCCCGGGGGATCGGGCTGAACAGCGCCGTTCCCGAAATCTCCACAGTGGACGGTGGCCGCGGCTCCTGGGTCTGGCTGTGCCCGTTCACCCCGGGTTTGGTGTGACCGGCCAGATCGTTGGCCGACGGCCACCGCTCGCCGCCCTGCGGCGGGACACTCGGCATCCCCGGTCGCGAACCGTTCGTCGCGGGGCGCTGGCGGCGCGGC
>NZ_NMQT01000160.1 GCF_002234405.1 Amycolatopsis thailandensis
CGCTGCGCGTCGCGGTCATGGGCTGCGTCGTCAACGGCCCCGGCGAAGCACGCGAGGCCGACCTCGGCGTCGCCTCCGGCAACGGCAAGGGCCAGATCTTCGTCAAGGGCGAGGTCATCAAGACCGTGCCCGAGCACGCCATCGTCGAGACGCTGATCGAAGAGGCCATGCGCATCGCCGAAGAATCCGGCCAGACCATCGGCGAGGGAGAACCCACCGTCACCGTCGGCTGAGTGGTGCCGCTGCCCGAAACGGCGCGATCCTTCGACGTTCGCACATCGATTCTCTCAGCTCTTGTCTTTCGTTCAACACGCATGAAAGCTGAAAGACATCATCGGCGAGCCACGCGAGAAAGCGCTGTCCACCACCAAGAACACCACATCCACGTGCAGTGAAACATACGATGGAGGAGTTCCGTGTCGACCCTCTCCCCGGACCGGCTTCCCCGGCACCTCGCGATCATCGTCGACGGCAACGGCCGCTGGGCCAACCGGCACGGGCTGCCCCGCACCGCCGGGCACCGCGCCGCGCTCCCGTCCATGTTCGTCATCGTCAACACGGCGATCGATCTGGGGCTGCGCAATCTCTCGCTCTACCTTTTCTCCAGTGAGAACTGGAAAAGGGAACCGGTCGAGATCGCCACCATCATGGAGATCATGACCAACGCGATCAACGGCTACATGCCGTTCTTCGAGACGCGCGGCGTCCGGATCCGGTGGAGCGGCCGGGAAATCGATGGATTTCCCGAACTCACCGAGACCTTGCGAAGCTGGCAAGAACGCACCGCGGAGCACACGGGGCTGACCCTCAACCTTTGCGTCAACTACGGCGGGCGGCAGGAGATCGTCAACGCCGTGCGCCGCCTGTCCGACGACATCGTGGCTGGAGAGCTTTCCCCCGACGACATCGACGAAGACGCGATCATCTCGCGCCTGTACCAGCCGGACCTGCCGCCGGTGGATCTACTGATCCGCACCTCCGGCGAGAAGCGCATCAGCAATCTCCTGCTGTGGCAAAGCGCCTACGCGGAACTGCACTTCCCCGACCGGCTTTGGCCCGACTTCACGCAGACGGACCTGATCGAGGCGGTGGCAACGTACGCCGATCGCGATCGGCGCTTCGGCGGGGCGGTCGACCAGCACCCCGGCGAAGACACCGACCTGGCCGGCGCAGTCGAGCACCGGCCTGTCCCGAGGACGGCAGAACCCGTCGCCCCGACGGGGAAGCGGGTGGCGATCCTCGGCGCGGGAATCGCCGGGCTGTCCGCCGCCCTCGAACTCGCCGAGCGGGGCTACGCGGTGACCGTCTACGAACGGCACGAACTCGGCGGCAAGGCCCGGAGCATCCCCGCCCCCGGGAGCGGTCTTCCAGGAGAGCACGGGTTCCGCTTCTTTCCCGGCTTCTACCGGAACCTGACCGACACCATGCGGCGGATTCCCTTCCCCGGCAACGTGAACGGGACCTGGGACAATCTGGTGGACACCTCGGCGTACCTCGGCGCCCGGGCCGACGGCACCCCCGACGCCATGATCCCGTTTCTCCCCGACTCTCCCCTGCCGCCCGCGGTCTATTCGTTCACCCCGGACACCGCGACCGCCATCATCTCCTACCTCGCGAGCACGATTTCCCATGTACCGGAGGACGAAGCGCTCTTCGGCGCACGAAAGTTCCTGGCGTACTGGGCCAGCTGCGACGAACGACGTCTCGGCCAGTGGGACAAGATCTCCTGGAACGACTTCCTCAACGCCGACAAGATGTCGGTCCAGTTCCAGCGCTCGTTCGCCGACGGCATGATTCGCAACCTGGCGGCGATCAAATCGGACGAGGCGAGCACGCATTCTGTCGGCCTGGTGTCGGAAGCGACCATCTGGAGCGCGCTCGGCCGGGGAAACGAACCGGGTGGCACGGTCGACCGCGTCCTGAACGGATCCACCGACGAGAAACTCCTCTCGCCGTGGATCGAACATCTGCGGGGCCTCGGTGTGGAGTTCAAGGTGGGCTGGAGTGCCGAGGCGCTCAGGGTGTCGGAAGGCCGGGTCACCGCGCTTACGCTGCGGGACGATCAAGGCGGCGATCACATAACCTCCTACGACCACGTCGTTTCCGCGATCCCCGTGGAACGCTTCACCCGCCTGTTGAGCCGTGACGTCCTCGACGCCGCCCCGGAACTGGCCCGTACCCGCCGGCTGCGCACGGACTGGATGAACGGCCTGATGTTCTACCTCAGGGAAGAACTGCCGGTCGTGCACGGGCACGTCAACTACGTGGACTCGCCCTGGGCGATCACTTCCATCAGCCAGGCGCAGTTCTGGACGCGCCCGTTCTCGGAGTACCACGACCACACGGTCAAGGACTGCCTGTCCGGGATCATCTCCGACTGGTTCAAACCCGGCACCTTCAACGGCAAGGCGGCCAAGGACTGCACGGCCGATGAGATCGCGAAGGAAGCGTGGGAGCAGATCAAGGCCCACCTGAACACGGAAGACCGGACGGTCCTCCGCGACGACATGCTGCACTCGTGGTTCCTCGATCCGGCCATCGTCGCGCCGGGGACCCCCGACGTCGCCAACGACAGCCCGTTGTTCATCCAAAGCCCGGGATCGTGGGACGACCGGCCCGAATCCCGGACCTCGATCGCCAACCTGTTCCTGGCCGGCGACTGGGTGCGGACCAACATCAACGTCACCACCATGGAGGGCGCGAACGAAGGCGCCCGCCAGGCCGTCAACGCCCTACTCGACGCCGACGGTTCCGCGGCCCCGCGATGCACGCTCGGGGAGCTTCACGTCGCCCCCGACTTCGCCGCGCTGAAGGAAGCCGACCGCGAACGGTATCGGCAGGGCCTGCCGCACGCACTCGACCCGGAGCAGCTCGCCCCCTTCGCCCGAGAGGTGCGTGCCGGATGACCACGAGCCAGGCACCGGCCGAGACCGCCCAGGTCCGGCTCGCGCCGCCCGGCCCGGGTTCGCTCAGCTGGGACCTGGTGGGCCGCTGGGCCATCCTGACCATGAGCCTCCGGCTCATCGTGCTGCAGACCGCCCATCCCGTGGTCGGCGCGGGCGTCGATGGGCACTCGGACTTCCGGTCCGAGGGGGTGAGCCGGTTCTTCCACACAGTGCGGTCGCTGCAACGGCTCGTCTACAGTCCGCTCATCCAGTCGAGCGCGGAGGCGAGGAGGCTGCGGGCGGTCCACCGGCCGATCCACGGCGTCGACGGGCAGGGGCGCGAGTACCGCGGCTTGGACCCGGACGCTTACGCCTGGGTGCACGCCACACTTTTCGAAGCCGCGGTCGCGTTGAGCGAACTGTCCGGTGAACCGCTCGGGGAAGACGAGCAGGAGCGCTTCTACGGCGAGTGGCGCGCGCTCGGTGCGGTGATGGGCCTGCGCCGGAAGGATCTGCCGGAAACCGTCGCGGGGTTCCGGGAATACTTCCGGGAGACCGTCGAAAGCCGACTCGAGGTCAACGACGTCGTCCGCGACCTGCTCGATCCGGCGGCCATCCGCCCCCTGCCACCACCCCACGTGCCAGTGTTCCTGTGGGACCGGGTGTGGCCGCCCTTCCGGCGGCTGGCGGTCGGCCTCACGATCCCGACTCTCCCCGAAAGCTACCTCCGTCGCCTGGGCATCGAGGTCACCGAGGCGGATCGTCGCCACACCCAGCGGTTCTTCGCCGGGCTCGGGGCTCTGGTGAACTTCCTCCCCGAAAGCCGGCGCTACCTCCCCTTCGCGGCCGCAGCGAGGCGATCCGCCACCGGGAGCCACATTCCCGCGTCCCGTTCGTGAAAGGTTCTCCCCTCATCACGACGGAGCAGGCTCCTGCCACCAGCTGAGCGCCGGCTCGTGACCTAGGCTCGCGATGAATCTCTCTCCTACGGAGTCACCGATGAAGTTTCCCGGGAATGTGGCCGCACGCGCGATCGTCGCTTTCGCCGTGGCGGGAATCATGACGGGCGCCGCCGCTTCACCCGCTTCAGCGGCGGCGGGAACGCTGACCGTGTGTTCGCAGGGCAGCTACTCGTCCTATGTGACTTTCGTGGCGCGAGGCATCGCCACCGCCGCCGTCGACCCGGGCGGCTGTGCCGACTTCACCGGGTTCACCGGTGACGAAGCCGAGCCGATCGAAGTCTATGGAATCAGTGGTTCCGCCGCCTTCCGGGTCGCCGAAGGCGGCTACCGCGGCAATCTCGGTGGAAAAGTCGTCACCTACGGCAAACCCGGCGACGTCTGGGCGGTGACACCCGACGTCGGGAAGGACGCGGGCTCCGATGACGACTCCTGACGACCGGACCACCGGGACCGAAGAACTGGTCGTCCTGCTGGACGAGCGGTTCCAGCCCCGTGCCACCGCCCCCAAAAGGACGGTCCACACGACCGACACTCCCCTGCATCTCGCCTTTTCCTGCTATGTCTTCAATGGGGCGGGCGAGGTCCTCGTCACCCGGCGTGCGCTGGAAAAGAAGACTTGGCCGGGGGTGTGGACGAACTCGTTCTGCGGCCATCCGGCGCCCGGTGAGGACATGGCGGACGCGGTCGTGCGACGCGGCGGGCAGGAACTGGGCATGGCGATCGGCCGGCTCACCAAGGTCCTCCCCCGCTTCCGTTACCAGGCTGTCGATGTCAGCGGCATCAAGGAGAACGAGTTCTGTCCGGTCTGGACGGCGACCGCCGACGGCGAGGCCCACCCGAATCCCGACGAGGTGTGCGAGTCGCGGTGGCTGCCCTGGCCGGATCTGGTGGCGGCGATGGCCCGGGCTCCCTTCCTGTTCAGCCCGTGGTCGCAGGAACAGGTTCCGCTACTCGCCGAGGCTTTGCGCCCCTAGGCCACCGTGCCAAGTACATGAAGGCCCCCTTCCTTGCGCCCAGGTACAGGAAGGGGGCCTTCATGTACTTCAGGAGCACGCGAGGGAGACCTCTCGGGCTCGCCGCGTTCCAACCGTTGGAACGACTAATTCCCGCCTTGGCACAAAGTCCGTAATTTCACAGCCAGGCCACGAGAGCAGGCGGAATTCTCCCTCAGAGACCGATGGAGACCGGATGGGAAAGTGCCTCCCACCAGAGGAAAGACAGCCCACCGGCTGAGCTTTTCCGGACTCGATCGCCCCGCGACCACACCGAGCGCACGGGCGTTCGGACTCTCTCCGCAGGTCTTTCGAAGATCCTCCCGCCTCACCAGTAAGAGGAGTCTCTCCATGTCCAACGCGGTGAACACCGACACCTGTCTGACCCGGCTCGACAAGTTCATCACCCGGATGAACGCACACGACATCCCCGGCGTCATCGAGTTGTACACCGAGGACTGCGTGCTCGACGATCTCGGCGCCGACAGTGTCGTGCGGGGGCACGAGGAGCTGTTCGAGTTCCTCACCGGAATGTTCACCGCCGCGCCCGGCATGACCGGCAAGCTGGTGGCGGCCTGCGAGGACGTGGACCGGGTGTGGGTGGAATGGGGCTGGCATGGTGTGGGCCCCGACCCGGAAAAGGTGCACCGGATCGTCAGCGTCATGCGCTACGAAGACGGCCGTATCAAGCACGCCACCGATTTCTGGCGCGGTATCGGCGCGGAGAGTTCGCAGTCATGAGCGCCGCGACGACCATCCCGGCCGACCGGGTACCGACCGCTCCAGGAGCCCTGCCGGTGGTGGGGCACGTTCCGGCGTTGCTGCGTTCCCCGCTGCCGCTGTTCGCCTCGCTGTCCGAGCACGGCGACGTGGTCCGTCTCCGCCTGGGCTCACGGCCGATCTATTACCTCACCAACGCCGAACTCATCCACACCATGCTGGTGAAGCAGGCCGAGCAGCTGGACAAGGGCAAGATCTTCGAGCGCTCCCAGGCCTTTCTCGGAAACGGACTGGCCACCACGGACAACGAGTTCCACATCGGACAGCGGCGGCTGATCCAGCCGGCGTTCGTCCCCGGCAGGCTGCCCGGTTACGTGACCCTCATCCGGGAACAGGCCGAGGCGGCCATCTCCGGCTGGCGACCGGGGAAACCACTGCAGTTCGCCCGTGTCATGAACGAACTGGCCCTCAACGTGATCTCGGTGCTGGTGTTCTCCCGGCACCTCAGCCAAGCCGACTTCGCCGCGGTGCGCGGCGCCACCCCGCACATCCTCAAGGGGATGATCCTGCGCACCGTGTACCCCAGTTCCCGGTTCGAGCGCCTGCCCATCCCGGCGAACCGCCGCTTCGACACCGCCGTGGAGACCCTGCACGAGCTGACCGGGCGCGTCATCGAGGAGGGCAGGAGCGGCGGAGACCTCGGGGACAATGTGATGTCGCTCCTGCTGTCCGCCGAGGACCCCCGGACCGGGAAGCCGATGGATCCCCGCCAGATCCGGGACGAGGTCATGACCATGCTCATCGGCGGCTCGGAGACCACCGCGCTGCAGATGGCCTGGCTCTTCCACGAACTCAGCCTCAACCCCGCGATCGCCGAACGGGTCTACGCGGAGAACCGCGAGGTCCTCGGAGGCCGCCCGTGCGAATACGAGGACGTCGGCCGCATGCCCTACCTGCGTCAGGTGGTGTTGGAGACGGTCCGGCGGCACACGCTCACCTGGCTCGTCATGCGGCGTACCCGGGCCGAGTTCACCCTCGGGGACATCCGCTTCCCGGAAGGCACCGAACTGGTCTTCAGCCCGACCACTATCCACCGCGATCCCCGGCTGTACCCCGATCCGATGCGGTTCGACCCGGACCGATGGCTACCCGAGGCGATGCGGGAACGACCACGCAGTTCCTTCATCCCCTTCGGCGCGGGGCGCCGCAAATGCATCGGTGACGCGCTCGCGCTGTTGGAGGTCACCGTGGTCGCGGCCACGATCATGACCCGCTGGCGGCTGGCGGCGGCGAGCACCGGGGAGGTCGGCGAGAACGTGCTTTCCGCGGCGGTGGCCCCGACGAACCTCGTCCTCCGCCCGGAACCGCTCGATTCCGCCGCCACCGCGGGCGGTGGGCGATCATGAGCACGGAGACCCTGAGCAGTGAAATCGAGGGGGCACAGACAAAGCTGGTTTCGGCGCTCGGGGACGACGGCCGCTGGCGGGGCGGCTGCCGGAGCAGGTTGTTCGAGTCCGGGCTCACCCTGCACCTGTTCCGGCGGCTGAACGTCCAGGGCGCGGCACCGCGCAAGCTCGCGGCGTACTGCCGCGAAGCGCTCGCCGCGCCCGCCCCGCGGTGGCAGGGCGCGCTGGAACGAGACCTCGCGAGACTGATCGCGACAAGCGCGCTGGGGCTGCCCGTCACCAGCGAGCAGGCCGACCGCGTCAAGGCCGCGCTCGGCGGCCTGGAGCACCACTCCCGGAAGCGCAAGCACGACTTCTTCCTGGCTTTGCTCGCCGAGCTCGTACCCCAGGTCTCCTGGTCCCCGGCTCGCGCGTTCGACCCCGGACCGTATGCCCACCAGTGGATCACCCTGATCGCGACCTCGTTACGGCTGCTGGCCGCGGACGACGCCGACAAGGCGGTGCCGGCGGCGGAACTGACGAAGGCCCAGGGGCCGGACGGTTCCTGGCAGTGCCACGTGCCCGCGACCGTCATCGCGCTGCTCGCCCTGTCCACACAGGACCGGAACAACCCCGCCGTGCGCTCGGGACTGGCGTTCCTGGTCGCCCAGCAACGGGCGGACGGGGGCCTGCCGTTCATCGCCGACGAGGACACCTGGGTCACCGGTCTGACCACCCTCACCCTGCTCGACAGCGGATTGCCGCCCACGCTGCTGGCCGGGGCGGCGCGTTACCTGGCCGATCAGCAGCTGCCGAGCGGCGGTTGGGGTTACAGCGAAACCGTGGACCAGTCGGACATCGACGACACCGCGGTGATCACCCTCGCGCTGAGCAGGGTCCCCGGCCACGAGCGCGCCGCCGAGCGGGGCGCGTGGCACCTGCTGTCCTTGCAGAACGACGACGGCGGGTTTCCCACGTTCGTCCGGGGCGCACCGTCCGAAGTGGAGATCACCGCCAAATGCCTGCGCACGCTGGGCGCGTTTACGGGTACCGCCTCCGCTGTCGCCCGGGGCTGGCGATGGCTCGCCGGCAAGCAACGTCCCGACGGCGGCTTCTCCCACGAGTGGAGCCGCAGCCCCGCCTTCCCGGTTCTCCACGTGCTGCGGGCGGCCGCGGACCTGCCACCGGGGTACCCGGAGCAGGTCGTGTCCGAGATTCGCGGCGGCTGCCTCCGGTTCCTGCGGGACACGGCGGGCTCGGGCGGCGGATGGCGCTATCACCGTGACGAGTCCGAAGTGAGCCTGATGGTCACCTCACACGCCGTCGCGGCACTCGGCAGCCTGCCCGACCCGCCCGTGGAGCTGATCGAGGAGGCGTTGCCGTGGCTGTCCGAACAGGGCCCCGCGGTCGCGGACCCCGACTCACTGGGCCCCCGGCCGTTCGTCTACGACGTCCCGATTCTCGCCCGCGTCTATCGTCTCGCCGCCTTGACCTCCGCGCATCAGGTGCTGGCGGGCACGGAGGCGCGGTACTCCGGATTCAGTTTGGAGAGGGCATGACCGTCACCCACGCGCCCGGCGCCGTTCCGCTGATCGGCCATCTGCCCCAGCTGTTGCGCGCGCCCGAGCAGTTCATCGCCTCACTGCCCGAGCACGGCGACGTCGTCCAGATCATGCTGGGCACCCAGCCGACCTACGTGGTCTGCCGCCCCGATCTGGCGGAGCAGGTGCTGGTCAACCGGAACCGGGTCTTCGACAAGGGCGGCCCGTTCTTCGACAGTGTCGGGGAGTTCCTCGGCGACGGACTCGCCAGCTGCCCCGACGCCGGCCACACCCGGATGCGGCGCCTCGTCCAGCCCGCCTTCCGCCGCACCCGCATCCCTTCCTACAGCGACACCGTCGCCGACCAACTCGCCGAGGTCACCGAGGGCTGGCGGGACGGTCAGGTCGTCAACACCGTGCACGACATGCAGCAGCTGTCGATGCGGTTCGTGGTGAACACGATGTTCGCGGGCTGGGCCGCGGAGGGAGCCGAAGCCGAGCAGCGGACGCGAGCCGCCGTCGAGACCTTGGTACGCGGAGCTTTCGTGCGGATGGTGCTGCCGTGGTTCGGCAGGCTGCCGTTGCCGAACAACTGGCACTACTCCGGGGCCAAACGCCGCCTGTACGAGCGTATCGACGCCACCGTCGCCGAGTACCGCCGTGACGGCGCCGACCGCGGCGACCTGCTGTCGATGCTGATCGGCCGTGACGAGAACGGGGACGGCCTGTCCGACGAGGAGATCAGGGATCAGGCGGTCACCTTCTTCATCGCGGGAATCGGCACCACGGCGGCCACCCTGTCCTGGACGCTGTACTTCCTGTCCCGGGATTCCACTTTGGACGCCCAGATCGCCGAAGAGGTCCGTCAGGCTCGCCCGACCGGACCGATCGGCTACGACGACACCGGCTCCTTTCCGTTGCTGCGGCGCACGGTCAGCGAAAGCATGCGGATCAAACCGGTCGCGTGGATGTACACCAGGAAGGCGATCGCGGACACCGAACTGGCGGGTCACCGGATTCCTTCCGGCATGGGCATCCTGGTCAGCCCGTACCTGCTCCAGCACCGCGCGGACGCCTTCGCCGATCCCGAACGGTTCGACGTCTGCCGATGGAGCGAGCAGGAGGACGTCCGCTTCCGCGGCGCCCCCATGTTCCCCTTCGGCAAAGGCGCGCGCCGGTGCATCGGCGACGAATTCGCGATCAACAACATCATCGTCACCCTGGCGACCCTGCTCCGGCGGTGGCGGCTCGAACCGATGATCAAGGGCCCGGTCACTTCGAGCGCCCGGAGCATGCTCGAACCGAAGGCCCTGCGGTTGCGCCTGCGTTCCAGGCGGTGGGCGTGACCACGGCCGCCCGGTCGCCCAAGGTGCTGGTGCGCAGCGTTCTCCCGGCCCGGTCCCATCCGGAGACGGAGCGGCTCGTCACGGAGTCCGACGCCTGGATACGCCGGACGACGCGCCCGTGCTTCCGTGACGACGCCGGGATGGAGAAGTTCCTCGCCGGCCGGATCGCCGAGCTGTGCTGCGCGATGCTGCCCGGCCTGCCCTATCCGGCCATGCGCCCGATGTGTGATCTGTTCCAGTACATCGTCGTCATCGACGACGCGTTCGGCGACGCCGGCTGGGTCGGCGGGAGCGTGCACGCCTCACGGCAGGTCGTGGCCCAGATCATGGCCGCGGTCACCGGCTGGGACAGCGTGCCGGACACCGCGGCTCCGGCACGCGACGCCGTCGAGCGGCTGCGACCGCACCTGACCGAGGCCCGCTGGCGCCGGTTCGTGGTGGACTTCGAGGACATGCTCGACGGCTACCTCCTCGAAGTCGCCACCCGGAACGCGGACGGGCTCACCGACCTGGACTCCTACGCCGAGCGCCGTCGCGTCACCGTCGCGATGAAATGGTTCCTCACCGTCGCGGAGCTGGGGCACGATCGGCCGCTGTCCGGCGAGACCGCGGCCGATCCTGAGCTTCGGGCGCTGCGCGAGGTCGTCCTGGACCACCTGTGGCTCACCAACGACCTGTACTCCTGCGCCAAGGAACGAAGGGACGGCGAGTACATCAGCCTCATCCCGCTCCTGCAACGACTCGAAGACCGGTCCCATCAGGACTGTGTCGACTGGATCGCGGGAAGGGTCGCCGAGCAGGAAGCCCTCTTTCTCGACCGGACCGCCGCGCTGAGTCACGGCAGGCTCGCCATCGATCCGGGCCTGCCCGGCTACCTGGACAACCTGACCCACACGATGTCCGGTCCGCTCAACTGGAGTCCCGGCACCCGCCGGTACCAGGTGCCGGGAGATCCCCATGCGACACGGTGACGCCGATCCGCCGTTCCCCGCCGTCGCCGTCGCGGGACCGGTGACCAGGGTGCGTCTCGCGAACGGCGAGCAGGTCTGGCTCGTCACCCGCTACGACGACGTGCGCACGATGCTCGGCGATCCCGTGTTCAGCGCGGCCGGTGACCCGATGCACCGGGCGACCCCCGGAGCGGACGCACCGTTCATCGGCCGGTTGCCGCACACCGACCCGCCCGATCATTCCCGCTACCGGCGGCCGCTCGGCCGCGCGTTCACCCCCCGGCGGGTGGCGGCCTGGCAGCCCGCGATCGCGCGGGCGGTGGACGACCGGCTCGACGCCATGGCCGATCTGGGTCCGCCGGTCGACCTGATCGAGTCCCTGGCGGTGCCGGTCCCGCTGTCGGTCATCGGCACGATGATGGACCTGCCCCGGCACGACTGGCCCGCGTTGCGGAAAGCCGCCACCGACCTGCTGTCGGACTCACCTGACCGCGAGCACGCCGCGGCCACCAACGACTGGCTGCTCGGCTACCTGCGCACGCTGGTCACGGAACGCCGGATCAAACGCGGATCCGACCTGCTCAGCGAGCTGATCGAACACAGCGACCTCGGCGACACGGAGATCGCCGACCTAGGCGCGACCCTCGTACTGGGCGGCTTCGACTCGCTGGCGGCCAGTATCGGGACCGCGGTCGCCCTGCTCCTGTGTCACCCGGATAGGCCGAGAACCCTGGCCGCCGCCGACGAACGTCTCGATCCCCTCGTGGAGGAGACGCTCAGGTTCACGACCATCGTCCAGCGCGGGGTGGACCGCACCGCGGTGGCGGACTGCCGTCTCGGCGACGCGGACATCCGGGCGGGCGATCGTGTGGTGGCCGATCTCCCCGCGGCCAACCGCGACCAGGAACGCTGGGCCGAAGCCGACACCTACGACCCCACCAGGCCGGCGCTGACGAACGTGGCCTTCGGTCACGGTCCGCATCTGTGTGTCGGCATGCACCTGGCCAGGGTGGAACTCCGCGTCGTGCTGGATCGGCTCCTGACACGGTTCCCGGCCTTGGAACTGGCCGTGCCGGCCGATCGGCTCGTGCTGTGCCGGGATCGCACCTTCGCCGGGCTCAGGGAGCTTCCCGTGGCCTGGTGACCATCGCCCTATCAGACAGATTTCATGAGATAAATCCCTACGCTTAGGCCTTTTGGGTGCTACTCACCAGTTCAGTGGTCTAAAACAGGATGAGGACGGTTCGGCCGTGGTTCGACCGCAGCGCTGGTCGGATGTTCGGAGGAGGTGTCGCACTTGAGCAACGGGGGTGTGCACATTCCGCCGGATGTGCGGAAGTTCTTGGAGTTCACTCTGGGGTTGTCGTGGCCGGAGAGTGACGATCAGGGCTTGGTCGCGTTGTGGAAGGCGTGGGAGGCGTTCGAGGACGCCGCCGGTGTGTTCGAGGCCGCTGCCCGGGCCGCCGGTGTGGCGGTCCCGCAGGTCCTGGAGGGCGAGACCGGGGAGTTCTTCGCCCATTTCCTGGGTGCGACGATCCCCGACGGGGTCGCCGGGCTCGGTGAGGCCGCCGGCGAACTGGCGAAGATGGCGCAGAACGCCGCCGCCGACGTCTACAAAACCAAAGTCATGTTCGTCGTCTTCGCCGCGTTCACTCTGGCGTCGATCATTCATTTGATGGCCACCCTGATCGGCGCGCTGTTCACCGGGGTCGTCATCGCGGCAGCGAGGGTCGCGCTGACCGCGATCTGGCGGGCCCTGATCACCCGCATGGGTCAACTGTCCCTCAGCGGCGGCCTGTCCCAGGCCACCAAAACCGCGTTACTGAAGTTCGCCAAAGACCTCGCCATCAAAACCGGCGGCTTCGCCGCCTTCGGCGCAGCACTCATGGGCGGCACCGACTTCGGCGTCCAAGCCCGCCAAATCGCCGACGGCGACCGCCAAGGCTGGGACACCCGCTCGTTGACCTCGTCTTTCGTCGGTGGCGCACTCGGCGGCGCCTTCGCCGGCATCTTCCACTCCGCCGCCGGAGGAATCCGCAAAACCGCCTTCGACCTTCGTGACCGCCTCGCCATCGACCCCGACCACCTCGACACCCTCGTCAAACAGACCGCCGGGGTCACCGCGCAAGACATCATGGCCACCATCGACAAACCCCTCGCCGCCCTCGGAGACGCCGGCTACGCCACCGGCCAGTTCGTGACCACCGTGGCCACCGCGCCCCTGGTCAACCTCGCCCTCGGCGCCCCCGTCGGCAACCCCGCCCTCGGCGCGTTGGGAGCCCTCTCCAAATACGGTGGTGGACGCACGGCCCCTGGCACCGGTGCCGCCCTCGACACCATCCACCCACCCGAAATCCCCGACCTCACCATCCCCACCACGGAAAAACCGGGCCCGGCGGAAAAGCCCGCTGTCACTGAGAAACCCGCCACGGCCAGCGACTCCCACAGCACCAAGGCCACCCCGGCCCCGGAGAAGGCCGAACTGCCGCCGCCGTACACAGCCGTCGGCGGCGGTGTGGACCTCCGTCCGGAGAAAACGCCCGCCTACACCACCAGCCCGCAAGCACTCGGCACCCTCTACACCGCCTCCACGGCGACCACTCACTCCACGGGTGGTGGTGCCGTGACGACCGCGAACGGCGCCACCACGCGGGCGAGCACTTCCCCCGTCTCCGCCGCCCCCACGCAGAACGGCGTGCGGGCGACACCCGCGACAGTCGCAACGGGACACGCGGCGGCACTGGGCTCCGGCACATCGGTATCGCCGGTGCTCGTGCCCGACACGGCCTCGCCGACAGTTTCACCCGCGGTGACCGCACCGGAGACAACCACCCAAGCGGTACACGCCACATCCGGCGAAAGCCCAGCCTTCACAGCCACTCCTCAGATCGCCCAGCACTCTCACCCGGCCGCCGCCATCGCCGACCCCCGTGCGGCGGAAACGCGTCCGGACCTCCCGGGGCAGACCAGAAGCACGGGCCCGGAGACCTCACGCGCACCGGTCGACCGCGCAATCGTCACCTCGAACACCGCGGCCAACCCGGCATCACTGCCGACCACCGCCACCCGACCCGACACCACCAGCACCGCACAGCCAGCCGGCCACAACCGCACCGCCGAACCGGCGCTGTCCCAGGGCACACGCTCTTTCCTCACGCAGTCGATACCGGAATCCGCGGCCGTGCTCGACGTCGCGCACTCCACCGCTCACACTCCTGACGCGGCCCCCAGCATCGCGACGACGGTCACGGACCCCATCCCGTCCGGACCAGCCCACAGCATCACCATCGCCTCCCCTCTCGGGCCGGTCCGCGCGATCCCGCTACCCGAGAACGGCGGCGTCGCCTTCGTCCCCTCCGCCTACGCCGCCAACGTCGCCAGCGCCTTCCCCGAAGCCACCCCCGGACTCTTCCGGCTCGTCACCCAGCACAGGGACGGCCTCTTCGAGCTACCCGGTGAACGCGAACAAGGCATCCCCCACCGGCCCGGCCAGCTCGTCCAGGCCTTGCGCCAACTCCCTCCAGCTCTCGCGCGCTGGGGCACCTACACCCGACTCGATCTCCTGGCATGCGACCTCACCACGGCTGACTACCACCACCTCGCACCCACCGTCCGCACCACACTCGGCCTCGAACTCTCCTTCCCTCACAGCGGCACCCCCCTCTACATCCCGCCCGACGGCACCGTCACCACCACCGATCCCGGCACCGACAACACCCTCCACCTCGCACCCAAACACCGCCGCGACGGAAGCACCGTCGCCGCCGATCCCGACGCCCCGGAGACGGCTGAAAGACTCGCCGAAACGGCCAGAAGAATCATTCAAGAACATGGCGCCCTTCCGGCCAGGAACTTGCTTGCTCTCGCCCCTGACGATATTTTCCCGGCAGGCCGGTTCGAGTCGAAGTTGAGACAGAGCTTCGCCAGAGAGCTGGAAATCGCCAAAGAATCGGGTAGTCTTTGGCGCCCGATTTATCGAGGGCGGCACAACAAAGACAAGGGCACCCCGGAGTCTCTTGACGATCTGAGCGCCTGGTTGTACCGCATGGCGATCACCTACCCTCATGAGCTCACCACCGTAACGCTACGCCGCGCGGCCGAAGCCGGGTTCTCGGCGAGCGATACGCAGATTCGCGACGCCATCAAGAGCGCGGCCGTGGTCGCCGAGGGTGACGGACACCGACGTCCTTACCTGTCCTTGGCGAACCCGGAGCACCGCGCGAGGATAGAACTACTCGTTGATCGAGTGGTCGCCAATCGGGGCTACAACGATCGCAAGCGGTACGTTGCGGAACTCGGCAGCTTGAACGTACACGGGGCGAAAAAGCAGCTCTCCGATCTGGTCGCCGAGCGTGAACGCGAATTGAAGAATGATCCCGCCCTGTTGGCGGCAGCACAGGCCAGAGGACTGCCCGACCTGCGGCCGAGCGGGCTCTTCATGGGGCGATCACTCAACGCGGACAACCATGCCGACCATGAGATCATCGACCGCGCCGCCTACGCCCTGATCTGGGAGCGCAAGACAGCCAACGTCGATGAATTGGTCACCCAGCTCCAGCGAGAAGGCATTGCCGGGTCGGCGGAAACACTCCAGCGCCTCGTCGCCTCCGCGATCGATGAAGCCACGCGCAACGGCGACCGGCTCCAGCCGCTGTCGATCACCGACCCTGACCACCATGACGCCATCCAGGCACGCCTGGAATCCATATATCAAGCCACACCCATATTCTTCGACCCCGACATGTCAGACCGGGTCAAAACCGTGGTGAAACATATGCGGCTGCGCCACATCACCGGCCCACAGGAAGAACTGGAGGCCTACGCGGACAACGCGCCGGAGCCTGCCGCATTCGCGCTTCCTGAACTGTCCTTGGCCACGATCGATCTCACTGACCCCGACGCGTTCAACCGGCAAAAGTTGGACCACGAAAATCCACTTCACATATCCCTGATCAGGGAGCTGGCCGGAAAGGCCATCGACACTCACGGCATCATCAGCAATGAAACGCTGGCTCTCCTGTTGGCCAAGGAGAACGTCGAGCGCAAAGCCGGGATCTTCGCCTTGATCGATGCCGTGAAGACCGATATCACGGCTGCGGGCTCTTCCTGGTATCCGAATTATCGTGGCCGAGAGCGGCAGCGGGCCGCGCAACAATCGCCTGACCTGACCACCTTGCTGTGGCGTTTGGCGACCGACCATCCGCAGGAAAGTCCGGTACAACTGGCACGTCGCGCCGAGTACGTGGGCTTCCTGGGGAACGAGGCACTGGTGACCACCGCGCACAGCACCATAGCCGCCATGGTCGACGATCAGCGACGGCATCCGATCACGGCCGTCTCCGATCCCGCGGAGAAACCCCGTCTGCGAGCGTTGATCGCCGCCTTGTCGACGGATCGTCCTGGGCTGACCACTGACGCTCTGGTCAGTCACCTACGGGATTACAACGTCCATGGCAGCAATGAAATGTTCGTTGCTGAAGTGAAAGCCATCAGAGAAGCCGGTTTCTCCGATGCGGACGTCGCCGCCGGACGCGAGTTGTCGACGTTGCGTCCGGATGACCGGATCCTGGGCAGGCACCTGGACATAGCGAACGAAGCCGACCTGCTGTGGATCGACAAACTCGCCTATGCCACCGTATGGGCCCACAAAGCAGACACCACCGACCAACTGGTCCACCGGCTGGAACAAGACGGCATCACCAACACCGACGACGGACTCACCCCACTCGTCGCCCGCATCATCGAGGAAGCCACCGCCAACGGCGACCGCCACGAAACCCTCTCCGCCAACCTCCCCGACGACCACGACGCCATCCTCCACCGCACCAGCGCACTCGTCCTGAAAAACCTGGACCTCTTCGACCTCGCACCACCCGACGCCACCACCGCACTCGTCCGCCACATGCGCGTCAACCACATCACCGGCACCAACGCGAAACTCCGCGACATCGCCACCACCATCCTCACCGTCCGCACCGACCAACCCCTCCCCGGCACCCACACCATCCCCATCCGCACCCACGACAACACCATCACCCACGCCATCCCCCTCCCCCGCAACGGTGGCGTCGCCTTCGTCGAGTCCACCTACGCCCCCAACGTCAACGCCGCCTTCCCGCAGCCCCAACCCGGCGTCATCAACGTCCTCACACGTCACGACCGCCACACCGACACCTACCACCTTGGCGGCCGCACCGCCTATACGCCACAAGACCTCGTCAACACCATCGCCGCTCTCCCCGTCACCTGGAACAACACCCAAGGCCACACCCTCAATCTCTGGGCCTGCTACGTCACCGCCGAACAACACCGCCATCTCGACACTCTGTTCCGGCGGAACCCCGCTCTCGGCCACCTCACTCTCACTGTCGCCCACTACGACACTCCCCTCCACATCACCTCCGACGGTGCCATCACCACGGTCGACCCTCATCTCGGCAACACCCTCCACCTCGCACCCAAACGCAAACGAGGGGCGGGGGTAGCCGCTGATCCCAACGCCCCCGAGACGGCCGCGAAGCTCGCCATGACAGCCAATGAGATCCTTCGGCGCCACGGCGACATCGATGGGATGAATCTGCGCACTTTCGTGCCGAACGAAATATTTCCCGATAGCGTGTTCGAGAAGGATTTCCGCGCACATTTCAGTAAGGAGCGAGACAAACTCAAGGAGTCCGGCGAGCTTTGGGGTCCGCTATATCGAGGGAAGCGCAACGACGGTAAGTTCGGCAAGGAAAGTTCCGATGATCTCACGGTGTGGCTGTACAGACGGGTCATCGCCGAAAATCTTCTCACCCCGTCGGAGATCGCCCGCAGAGCGCAGGAGTCCGGATTCAGCACGCCCCGTTCTCGGCTTTTGACCTACGTCCAGGAGGCGATCGATGCCGCCGTGAGCGACGGCCGTCGCCACCCCGAACTCACACTCGCGAAAAACCGCGACCAGATCATCCCCCTCACCGACCGACTCCTCGCCAACAGCAACCACCACACCCCCACCGAAGCCGCCGAAACACTGAAAAACCTCAACGTACGCGGCGCCACCTCAAGCCTCGAACTACTCGTCACCCAACGACAACGCGCCCTCAAAGACAACCCAGAACTCCTCACCACCGCCCAACAACACGGCCCACCCACCCTCCCCAACACCACCCTCATCCTCGGCAAAACACTCGACACCGACAACCCCGACCACCACGACCTCATCGACAAACTCGCCTACACCACCGCCTGGGAACACAAAACCGCCACCACCGACCAACTCACCGACCTACTACACCACCAAGGAATCACTTCAAGGAATCGCGACACTCTCCGCGGCATCGTCGCCAAAGCCACCGACGAGGCCGCCCGCAACGGCGACCGGCTTCCCCTGCTTGCCACCACCGACCCCGCCCAGCACGCGGCCATCCACACGCGCACCACCGCCATCCTCAGCGCCTCTGTCAGGCTCTATTCCTTGGCGGACCCGGTCAAAGCGCTGGTGAATCACATGCGAATGCGGCATATCACCGGCCCTCAGCAGGACCTCGAAACCATGGCCACCCGCGCCCTCCACACGCCCATCACCGAACTCCTCCACGACACCTCTCTGCACCCCATCGACCTGGAGGAACATCTCCCCGGAACGCGTGCTCCCGGCCTGGACGGCGAGGACGCCGAGGCCGGTTCTTGGCGAGTCACGGCAGCGCACACCGCCGCGGCCGAACGCATCCTTCTCCAATTCGGGAACTTGGAAGCCCGCTACCTGACGAGTGCCGTTCACCGTAAGACCCTTCAAGGCACGCTATCCGAGGCGGACTTGAGAAAACACCTCGGAACGGCACGAACGAAGCTCCGGGAATCCGGTGAGCTCTGGAACCCGCTCTATCGCGGGGTACGCAACACCGGCACCTTCGACAGGGACAACGCCGATGACCTCACGGTGTGGCTGTACCGACGGGTCATCGCCGAGCCCTCGCACTCCTCGCTGGCGATCGCTCGCAGCGCCGTCGCGGCCGGCTTCGTCTCAGATCACCATCGGCTCGAACGCGGTATCAAGGAAGCGATCGATGCCGCCGTGAGCGACGGCCGTCGCCACCCCGAACTCACACTCGCGAAAAACCGCGACCAGATCATCCCCCTCACCGACCGACTCCTCGCCAACAGCAACCACCACACCCCCACCGAAGCCGCCGAAACACTGAAAAACCTCAACGTACGCGGCGCCACCTCAGACCTCGAACTACTCGTCACCCAACGACAACACGCCCTCAAAAACAACCCCGAACTCCTCACCACCGCCCAACAACACGGCCCACCAACCCTCCCCAACACCACCCTCATCCTCGGCAAAACACTCGACACCGACAACCCCGACCACCACGACCTCATCGACAAACTCGCCTACACCACCGCCTGGGAACACAAAACCGCCACCACCGACCAACTCACCGACCTACTACACCACCAAGGAATCACCGGCACCTATGAAGGATTGAGATCGCTCGTCGCGCGTGCCGCCGACGAAGCCACCGCCAACGGCGACCGCTACGTCAGCCTTTCCGCCGACCGGCACAGCGACCGCGAGGCCATCCTCTACCGCACCGGCACCCTGGCCCTGCGAAACCACACCGGGCTCTCCGCCCTCCACGCGCCCGACGCCATCACCGCGCTCGTCCGCCACATGCGCGTCAACCACATCACCGGCACTCAGGAAAAACTCCGCGACATCGCCACCACCGTTCTCGCCGTCCGCACCGACCAACCACTCCCCGACACCATCACCATCCCCGTACTCACCCACGACAACACCATCACCCACGCCATCCCCCTCCCCCACAACAGTGGCTACGCCTTCATCGACCCCGCTTACACCACAAACGTCACCAACGCCTTCACCCACCCCACACCCGGCACCATCAACATCCTCGTACGCCACAACACCGTCACCGACACCTACCACCTCCCCCACCAACCAGCCCGCACTCCTGCGGACCTCATCACCACCATCACCAACCTCCCCGTCGAATGGACTACCCAGCACACCCTCAACCTCTGGGCCTGTGACCTCACCGCCACTCAGCACCAGCACTTCACCACTCTCACCCTCGACAACCCCACCCTCAACCACCTCACCCTCACTCCCGCCTACCTCGACGCCCCCATTCACATCACGCCCGGCGGCGAGATCACCACCACCGACCCCGGCATCGACAACACCCTCCACCTCGCGCCCCCACGTCAAAGCGTCGTGCTACCAGAGGCGCTGGTCCTGCCGACGATCGTGCCGGATCCGCAATCGCTGTCCGCGCAACTGAACACCGAATTCGACGCCATCGCGCGCACCGGTGAACGCACGAAAAACCTCGGCGACAACTCCCCCGTACGCCTCCCCGGAGAGGGAGCCGTGGGTCCCGCCGGCGTACCGGCCCTCACCTTGTCCTTCGCCGAAACGGCCGCGACCCTGACCTCCATCGATCGCACAGCCGTCCGGGAGACCGCGCACGCGGTCGCCCAAGCGGCGGCGCTTCGAGCGAAGTGGGGGTTGCCCGGTCCGGCTGTCACGGTGACCGCGTATTCCGGGAAGGGCCTGACCCCGGGCAGGGAGGCAATCGCACCCCAGCGGCGGGCCGAGCAGGTGCGCTCTCTGCTCCGCGCGGCCTTGGCCGAAGAACTGACTGCCTCGTCTCTCGTTCGTCTGGAAGACATCGAGGTCCATGCCGAAGTCGGGACCAGCACCACGAACGGGGTCTCGGACGGCCGTCACCATGTCGTGGTCGAGACGTCGGTGGCCGCCGTACGATCCACCGCCGAGAACCTCACCATAAAGGCATACGACTCGGTCACCGAGGGTCTGCCGGGCCTGCGGATGACCAGGGCCGAACTCGACGGCCGGTTGGCGGAGTTCAGTGAACTCTCCGTTGGAGGCAGGCTCGAACACCAGCCATTGCCACCGGCGACCCGCTCGCAACTGATCATCCTGGACGAAAGGACCGCCGCTCTCGGCGATGCCGAACTCCGGAACCGCGTCCGCGCCATGGTCAGCGACACCTTGCTGGCCGCTTCCCTGGTCCCGGTGCGACAGCAGGATCTCGGATCGCGGAGCGGGAGCCGCGGAGTATCCATGGACCGGCGGGTGATTCAACCGATCACCCCGGCCAGGCTCACGCAGGTGCTGGACGAACTGAACACCTTCATCGAGCGAGGCCAGGACCCGACCCGTACTCCGGCTTCGCTGCTGGCGGGACTGACCGTCTCACCCGGCGACCACCTGGCCGTGCGTCTCGCCTCGCTCGGTTTGGTGAACATGAGCGCTTCATCCCGGGACGCGGTGACCGCCGACCCGTTGTATCGGGCGCTGGTGAGGAATCCGGCCGCCCTGACGGAGGCGTTGTTCGCCGGCACGGGGCATGAGGAACAGCATTTCCTGAACACCTGCACCCCGGCGGCGATCCACGCGGCCGTCCGCGGCCGGGTGCCGACCATCGCCGGGTTGCTGCACCTCGGCCGCGCGGTGGCGGACGCGACCGGCCGCGACCTGCAACGGGTGGATCCGGCCGTCCGCGGCAGGCGGGACCGCCCGCTCGGCCGGACGCTGGAGGAGATGGTCCGGAAACGCATCGCCGATGCCCGTGCCGAGTTCACATCCCTCGAAATGGCCGCCATGACCTTGGTGTCCGCGGATCAGGCGGCCCCGGCGACCAAGCGGGACTGGAACGCTTTGACCGACCGCTGGGGCAGGACGATGCAGAAACTGGCCGCGGCCGATCTCCGGGCGGTGTCGGTGCCGGTGCTGACCCGCAAGGTCGTTCCCGGCGATTGGCTGACGAGTCTCGCCTTGACCTCTCCCCTGGTCGTCGATCGCGGCTCACGCCGCCTGGCCGGCGTGGACCAGAGTTCCTACGTCGCGCGGCTTCAGCCGCACCTGGGCTTCGAGCCGGACGGCACGATGTTCGGGGCGAACGAGACCGTCGGTCATGCCCCCCGGACGGTCCTCCTCGGCGACGAGCTCGGCACGCCGGAATCGCGGACCGCGTTCTGGGAAGAGGTGACCGCTCAAGGCGGAACGTTCCTCAAGACTCCTAACCACTGGCTTCATCTCCGGGCTGCGATGGAGGACGACCGACCCGTTTTCGTGGTGGGCGACGCGAAATACGGGAACCTCGCCCGGCAGTCTCCGGAACAGTTCGCCCGCTGGGCGGACTCGTCGCACGCGCGGGCACACGAGAAACTGTTCCCCCACCTCGTGGAGGAGACGAGTTCGGAAGTCGGCGACGCGGTGATCGCCGATCCGCCGGACTCGCGGCACTATGAACTCACTGACGCGCACGGCCGCGACTACGGCATCGGGTTCGCCGGATCGGTGGAGCGCGGAGAAGTGCTGGTCTCGGCAGCCGCCGCGTCGACCGATCATGCGGAACGAGTAGTGGCGGTTCACTCGACGCAGGAAGACGGCACTGCGTCCCGGGTGGAATCCGTGCAGGACTGGGCCGACTTCACCGACGGTGACACGACACGGCCGTTCCATCTGATTTTCGAGAGCGAAGACGGCAAATACGTCGCCACCGATCCCACCGGCGAGGCAGCGGTACGGATCGAGCCCGAAGCGATGGCGGAGAAGGTCTTCTCGGTCGCTTCGTTCCGCAGGGCCGCCGGCGGTGCGGTCCGGCCACCGTTGATCATCGCCACCCACGAAACGCGTCCAGGCGGCGCGGACCCGGCCCTCAACCGGCGGTTCCTCGCCCGGCTGAGCGAGCTGACCGGCCCTTGGCACGCGTTCGAACACAGCGGCAAGCTCACCTTCGAACGCGACTTCGGGGTGGTCGGGATCGACCACGGAGGCACGTTCTCCGAAATATCACCCTCCGTCTCCGACCTTCACTTTCTCGCCAAAGACTCCGTTTTCGCGATCTCTTCCCGGTCCGGAAACGCGGCATCCAGAGCGGAAATGTTCACCGAAACCACTCCGCCACTTCAGGGCCCATGGGGTGACCGGGAACCGATTCACGTCTTTCTCGACGGCGACCCACGGCACGCGCTCGTACGGGTCAGCGGCAGCCAGGACATCGCGCTCGGGGGACGCGCCATAGGGCGGTTGTTGGCGTCGAACGCCGAGTTCAGGAAACAGCTCGCACTGAGGCCGGGCCGACCGGTCGTCGTACACTCGACGGATTCCGGTTCCCGCAACGACATCGGCGGCCTGGGCTTCGATCTGGCCGGGAGCCTGCACGAAGCCGGCCTATATCCGCCGGTGTACGGGATCAAGGGCGAACCCGGCGACGAAGCCCGCTACGCGGCGGTTTCCCGGTTACGTACCGGCGATCTCCTGACCACCGATCTGCACCGGCCGGATGGCACCCTGGCCGTACGGCTCGTCCGTACTCCTGGTGACGAAAGCGTTCTGCGACGTCTCCAGCACTGGACCTCGAACAGCACAAGGGAGACCCTTTCGACCTACGTCCATCGTGACGGCGGCAGTCACCGCGCACCCTGGGACGGAGCGCCGGTCCTCATCGTCGCACCACGTGCTCCTCGCGGCTATCTCGCGACCCGTCGCGACGGCAAGGCGGGTGTGGTCAGCCCGGTCGCCCTGGCCGACGTTCTCCGTGACGATCCGGCACTTCGCCAAGGACTCGGAGCGGACCCCGATCTTTCCTACCTCCTGGTCGGCTGGGGTGGCCGCACGGTGGGGCTGGCTTCTTTCGCCGCCGGAATGGCGCGAGGAGGCTACGCCCGCTCGGCCTATGCACCGAGGGGTGCCTTGACCTTCCGGCCGGGAGGCCGGCTCGGACTGACCGGGCCGGGCTTCCGGGTAGCCGAGCCGAGGACACCTCGCCCGAAGGACATCGTGAATTTCGAGAGTGCCAACGAACGCCTCGGAACCTTCGGTCAGTTCTTTCCCAGCAAGGACTTCGACAGCGCCGCCGAAGCACTCGCGGCTCTGGGTGAGTCACGCGGTCAGCAGCAGTACTACATCAGGGAAGTCTCCCGCCCGGACGGTCGCGGTGGCGTCGATCGTGTTCCTCTTCCCTACCGAGCGCCTTGGGCCGGCCGCGATCCCTGGTTCACCAGCGGTCATGGTTCGCCCGCCGGGCTACAGTTCGCGCTCGCGACAGGGAATCCCTACCGCCGTGGAGACGTCGTTTCCTTGAGTGGTGCTCCGGCAGCGCGCGCCATCTTCGCCAGTGAGATCTACCGCCGAGCCCAACCCGATCCGAACGCCGGCGTCGTTCTGGGCCAGTGCTCCGCCAACCTGATCGGCACCGGTCGAACGGTCGCCTACGGCATCCGTGAAGCCTGGGGAAGCGAGGCCGTGCCGACCACCGTATGGGGGGCTTCGGAAGTCGTGGCGGTGGACTGGAACGGCGAGCGCACCGTCAAGTCCGGCGGCGCGTTCTTCGAAGCCGTCGCACCGGGGACGGTACCCAGTCCTCCGAGGCCGCTGTTCGACGGCCTCGGAGGATTCGAACCGGACGACGCCGAAGCAGGACTGAGCATTCCCAGCGACGCGGTGACGCTGCCTCGGCCGGGAGGCATCAGGATCCGGTTGGACCCCACCTTCGAGGGCTTCTCGGACGACGACGCGTCCTCGGCCACTGGTGACGCCCTTTTCGAGCAGGACGACGCGGAATCGGACGCCCCTCCCGAGTCACCGGTGCCGTCGGTCATCGAGGACGAACCGGCTTCGGCAGAATTCACCGCGATGGTCGAGTGGTCCGAACGCATCGGTGCCGCACACGATCGGATGACAGAGCGGGGAGAGATCGACCCGGAGGCCGTCTCCCGGGTCCGCGATCGTGCCGAGAGCCTGGTGGGAGAACCACCCGACGTCGATGGGGCCGACGAGGAGATCCACGCGTTCCTTCACGAGGGGCTCGTCACTCTCTTGACGGACGCATTACTCGGTGGCGCGTCACTGCGGGAAGCCTGGCAGCACGCGGACGTCACCGGTCTACGGCAAACCCTCGCATCGTTGCGCGAGCATGTCCCCGACGCGCCCTATGCGGATGCGGGCGATGAGGCCGGGATGGCATCGAGTGCCGCAGAGGCCTCGGGGCCCCAGTCAGGCACGGAGTGGGCCGGTCCTCTCCGCGAGACCCGCGACTGGCTGTCGGCGCGGGCAGGGCGGCCTGAAGTCGAGGCAGGCCTGTCGCGGGCCAGGCGGCTGGCGCGGTCCATGCCGCACGCCGCGCCCGGAGCCGACGAAGCCGCGCGTCACCTGCTCCATGACGGTTTGGTGATGATGCTCGCCGAAGCGATGGCACGGGGCGCCTCACCTCGGGAGGCTTGGGAGGCCCCTGTGGTCGCCCGGCTTCGCCAGGACGCCGAAGCAGCGCGGGGAACGGTAAGAGGTGCTCCGCACTACACGGCGTTGCCTTCCCAGGAGCTGAGCGAGTTGCGGACCGAGTCGGCGCCCTCGCCCGAGGTACGCCCGTCCGACGCGGTACCTGCCGAGCAGGCCGTCCCCGAGATCACGAGTACCGCCGAACCGGCCGAGGGCACGGCCACCGAACCAGGTCCGCGTACGGACCCACCGCGTCTGCGGGAACTCATCGAGGAGTTCACGTGGCAACTGCCCGAAGCCGCTGCCCTACCGGACCCGGTTCTCCGCGACCAGGCGGAAAGACTGCTCGGCGAACGTCCCCTCCCCGAGCCGGGCTACGGACCGGTCAGCGCCCGGCAGCGCGAGCTCTGGCACTCGGCGGTCGAAGCCGTCGCGGGGGAACTGGCCCGCGGGGGCGATGGCAGGAAGCCGGCCGAGAGCGTCCGCGCGCGGTTCGAGCGGCTGCGCGCTTACGACGCCTTGACCCAGTGGGCCGAGGAAACCCTGGCGAGATACACGGACGACTTCGCCGAGGCCGAGGCGGAACTGCGGCTGGAAGCGGAGCAGGACCAGCCGTCCGCCGAGCGCGTGCTTTTGGCGCGCCGGCAGGCCGAGGCGATGCTGGGAGCAACGGCGCCCGGAGTACCGGGCGGGGTCGCACCTCGGATCCGGCAAGAGTTCCACAACGGTCTGCTCGCCTCGCTGAGCCGGTACATCGCCAACGGCAACGAGCCCGAAGCCTCGTGGAATTACCTTGAGGAAGCGCGGCTGGCCGCTGAAGACGTCCGGCTGACCAGCCGGTACCTGTGGGGTCGCACCGGGTTCGGCGTTTTCACCGCGGAGACGGGGACCGGATACCTGCGGGATTCGCACGAGGAGCCACCGCCGCCGTACAGCTTCGAAGAGCCAGACCTGCGTTTTCACCGTGAGATGCCACCCAGCTACGACGACGTCGTGGACCTCGACCACACAGCGGTCGACCACGGATCGCTGGCCCAGGCCGCGGACCACCTGATCCGGCTGTTCGAGCTGGCCCGGGACCTTCCGGGGAACGTGCTCAGTCCTTGGCGGGCGCGGATGCTGCGCCACCTCCTGCCGCCCACGGGATTGCCCTTGGACCAGCTGGACAGCCGGCTCCCCGTGCACAACGTGCTGCTCACCGCCCTGGCCTACCAGGCCTATCTCGACCGGGATCGGCAGGACGGGACCGGGGACACGCCTTATCTGCTCAAACTCGACCCGGGTGATCTCGCGGCTTCCCTGTCACCCGTGCTGGCACACGATCAAGTGCGCGACGACGCCTACCAAACCCTGCGGGACGCGTTCGAGGCCGCGAAGTACTACTCCGAGTCGTGAAATTCTCGCCTCGGCCCGATGATCATGACCCTGCCCACAAAGACCATACAATTAGGTAAGGCTCTGCTTACCTAATCAGGTGACCCGTGTCGAAGGTGCCCAGTGAGCGGGGGCGTCCGATTGCCGCCAGAGCTGCAATCCTTCTTCCGGATCGGCCTGGGCATGGAATGGCCCGAGTCCGACGAGTCGGGCCTGCGCTCGATCCAAAACGCGTGGCAGGACTTCGCCGAGGCCCTCGATGCATACCAAGACGCGGTGGCGGTCGGCGCGAGACTGGTCGACGACGCCATGGACGGCGACGTCGCGCGGGCCGGGTCGACGCGGCTGCGGAGTGACGTCTCGGCGGCGCTGACCGAACTGGCCGAACGAAGCGAAGACCTCGCCGACATGGCCAGAGCCGCGGCGCTCAACGTCCAGAAGACGAAGATCATCTTCGTCGCGATGGCGGCACTGGCCCTGACCACCGTCATCACCTTGCTCTCTTCCCTGCTTTTCTTCCTCGTCCCAGCAGTGAAAGCGGCGGCACAGGTCGGGCTGCGGGCGGTGCTGCAGAAGCTCATCACGGGCATGACGAGCCTCACCGTGAAGCAACTCGCCGTCGCGACCGGGCATCTGGCCAAGAACGTCGCCATACTCACGGGCACCGGCGGCGCGTTCATGGGCGGCCTCGACCTCGGAGTCCAATTAGGACAGATGCTGTTCTCCGACCGCGACGGGATCGACTGGTCTTCGGTCGGCTACTCGACGCTCGGCGGCCTGGGCGGAGGTGCCGCGGCCGGGGTCGCCTACGGGGCGTCGAGAGGTGTCCGCGCGCTTGTCCGGAGCGAACGGAAGACCGGCGAGGTCTTCGCTCCCCGCACCTTGATCGCGGGCAAGCTGGGCGACGTGGCGGGCCAGGTGATCGCCACCCCGGCAGGCAACGTCTTCGCCAATCTGGCGACCGGCGGCAAAGGCGGTGTCTGGGGAGGTTTCCTCGGCGCGGCAGGCGGTTCCGGCGGGCGAACGGCGAACAACGAAGGGCCGAAGCAGTACTTGCCCGTGTACAGCGACACTCTGCCGCCAGGCCATCAGCTGCTCATCCCCTCGCCCCGCGAAGAACCACCGCCGCCCGCCTACACCCGAGGCGATCGTGTCGCCGCCGAAGCGGAACGCGCCCGGCGGAAACTGGGCAAGCTCCGCCAGACCGACGCGGAGGAGATCTACGCGCAGGCCGCGCACATCGTTTCGCGGCATCACCGGATCCCGGTCATCCTGGACGGCGTCGCGACCACTCCCGTATGGCAGCTGCGGGAGCTGATCAACGACGTCGAGGACGTCGTCGCCGAAAAGATCCACCGCACGGACGCCAAAACGGCGGTCGCCAGTTCCTCGATCCTCGCGGACGAACTCGGGACCCGGCGGACCACGGGAATGCCGGGCGGGGCCCCGGCGAGCCGGTCCGAGTGGTATCTCGAGACCGAAGCGGGGCCTTCCAACAGCCGGTACGAGGCCGGGCCTTCGAATCACGCCGGTTCGAGTTCGTCCAGTACGGCCCTCGAATCCTTTCTGGCGCCCGACGTCGAACTGCGGCCCCTCGCCCCGCCCCAGTCCGCGAAGACCGAACACGTGCGCACACTCGCGCGCACCAACGGCGTGGTCGCCGCATCGGTGGACGGAACCGCGATCCGGGCGGACGTACGGCACCTGCTCACAGCCGCCGACGTTCCCTCCGCGCGGACGGAACGCATCCTGGACGCGTTGACCGACCTGACGTTGCGGGACAACTTCAAGCTGTTCGCGCACGAGGGCTATGTCGTGACGGACGGGCACGGGCCGGACGCCGTCGAGCTGGTCGTCCGCGGCGGTCCGGCCGACAACACCGCGGCGACCACGGGCGTCGGCACCGTCGGCTCGCCGGATCCGGCACGAGCGACCAACATGGTCTCCGGTGGCGCCTACGGCACCGCGACCCAGGACGCCGCTTCCGCCCCTCGACGGCAGGGCGCGCTCGCCGACCGTGTCTCGGCCCCGGTCGCGACCCCGCCGCTCACCTGGCGGACCATCGATCCCTCGATCGGCGTCAAGGGGGTCACGTCGCTGCCCGGCTGGCGGACCGCCGCCACCGACGAACTGCAGACCTCGTCCTCGGTGACCCCGCCGGACAACTGGACGGGCGAGTCGTTCGACCTGAAGCACACCATCACCCTCGCCCGGCCCGGCGTGCCGGACGAGAGCGCGCTGGGAACCCAGCCGGGCGGTGTCGGGCTGAGCGTGCCCGAAGCGCTGCATGACCTGAGCCCGGTCACGGACGGATCCGGCGGGCCAGCCGGGCCGCGGGCCACCTTCCTCAGCGGCGATCACCGGCTGTTCACCGCGATCGGGGACCTGCTGAGGCACGATCCCGCCTGGGCCGCGGCGATGAACACGCCCGGTTCGGCGCCGCGCACCGACCTCCGGTCACTCAGCGGCAGCGCGACGCTGTCCCAGGCAGGCGAAAAGCTGCTGAGCGGTGGCACGCTGTCGCGTAGCCTGCGTCTCCCACGCGCCACCGGCGGCGCGCTCACCGCGGTCGTCGAACTGTCCGCCGTCATGTCCGACGCCCGTGACCACATCGCCAAGGCGCGATCGGAGGGCGACGCCGCCAAGGAAGGCACGGTGAGCGCCCAGGGCCGCGGTCACCGCGCCGAGACCTCCGCCACGGTGACGTCGCGAAGTCCGTTCGACGTCAACGGTTCGCTGGGATTCGGTTTCCTGTGGAGCATCCACGACAGGCCCAGTGAGATCTTCGGTGACCGGCTCGATTTCCGGTTCGACGTCAGCGGTTTCCGGTCCGCCGCGGAGAACCGTGAGACGACCCGCACCGAGGAGACCACCGCGTCGACGACCTGGTCCTCCACCGGGGAACTGCGGGCGCGGATCAGCGACGTCACCTACGACATCCGCGTCCGGTTCGACGACGGCCGCGAGGTGCGCGGCCAGCAGTTCGTCCCGGAGGGCCGGACCACGTGGTCGGTGGTGGCGGAACCGGCCGCTATCGACGGCGTCGCCACCGCCACCTTCGACCCGCGCAAGGTTCTCGGCGCGGCGGAGACACGATTCCCCGGCGCCGAGAACGTCCGCGCCGAACTCGGCAGGCGGCTTCCCGAAGGCGTGCTGCCCACGGAGGACGGCCGCGCCGGACACGGCTCTTCAGCTGACAACATCGCGCTGCTGGACAGCCTCGTCTCCCCCGACGGCTTCAAGGCTCGCTCGGCCGACCTCAACGGCGACGGCCTGTCGTTCCTGCTCGTGCGGGAGACACATCACCTCACCAACCGCTCCTCCGAGCTCGTCCACGTACTCGTCCGTGCCGTCGGGGCGCCGTCCGGGCACCGCCACGGCGACGACGTCCGGGAGGCACCCCGGGACGGGCTGAGCGGTGAGGTCACCGGCAAACGCAAGATCGAGCAGACCGCCTCGGCCGAAGGGTCCGTCACGGCCGGGGGAAGCGGCGGTCTCGTGATCGGCGCCGGTTCATCGGCCATGGTGCGCAGCTACGAACTTTCCGGGGGCGCCAACCGGTCGTTCGGCAATGTGTCGGAACAGCTTGGCGTCACGAAGGAATCGGGGCAGGGACACGGTTGGTCGGCCTCGGGCGTCACCGGTCATTCCCGCCACGTCGGATATCAGGTGACGATCCGCGAGAGTGCCCGGTCGACGACCTTCTTCGTCTCCGGCGGACTGGCCGAAACGACAGTGGGCGGGCGAACGTCGTTCGAGTCACCCGGCGCCGACGGCAACACCCCCTTCGCCAGGATCGAGAGCGCCACACCGACCGCTCCGCGTGACTGGACACCGGGCACCTTGCCGGACCACTTCGCCGTCCACGGTCTCGACCTGCCCCCTGAGATCGCCGGCTACCTGGCGAACAAGATGTTCGACGGCCTCAAGGGCCAGCACCTGGCGCGACACCAGCTCCACATGTTCGCCGGAAGGGACCGGCTGGCCGCCGATCTCGACCAGGTCGTGACCGGCACCTACCGGATGCCCCTGCACCGCTATGGCCGGAGCGAGGGCGACTTCGCGGGTTTCGGGGAACGACTGGGCGAAGCCGGCCTGGCGATCGAGCTGTTCAATCCGCGCGTCGAAGGGCCACCTCGGAAAGTCACCCTGACCTTCACCGCGAGCACCGGGACCACCCTTTCGCACGGTGTCCAGCGAACCCGGGGCGGATACACCTACGGCAACGGCCGGACGGGGATCGCGGGAAACTCCCAAGGCAACCTGTACTCCTTCCCGCAACTGGGATACGGACGGTTCGGAAGCGACTCCCACGGCGTCACCGATCGCGCCGAACACGAACGGTCCCGGCGCACGACCTACTCCGGTGACGCCTATCTGGTCACCTACGACGCCACCGTGCACCTTTCCGCCCGCGAGTACCGGCACTTCGGAGCAGGCCCCTACGACTCGACGACCGCGGGTGCCCCGGTCCACGCCGAAGCTCACCGGCGCGACACCGTCCAGCTCTGGGTCCCGGCCGAGGAGATCGGCCAGCTCGGACTGAAGACCGACGGTCCCGTCACCGCGTCCCTCACGCACGACCGGCTCCTACGGCCCCACGCCTACGACCCGGGCGACGCGATGTCCGTGCGGCCGGAGACCACTTGGCGGCTGATCGGGTCGATCGAGCGGGGATTGTCCGAGCTGGTCACCCCCGCCGCCGCGCCGCCGTCCTGGTTCGCCCTGGCTTCGTGGGCGGGAGCGAAGGCCGGGCAGCTGGTCTTCGGGGCCGGTGACCGGCGAGCCGTGGACGCCCTGCTCGCCCAGGTCCTGCCCGATCTGGCGCCCCGGCAGCTGGAGGAGCTGATGCCCCGGCTCGTCTCGGGTGGCCGGAGCTGGAACGATTCCTTCGCGGGCCCTCTCGGCGCCACCGACATCGAACTCGTCCTCAAGGCCCGGGTGCTCCCCGGTGTCTTCGAGCGGACCACGGAAGGCTGGTCGGACGTGCTCACCGCGCGCGACGCGAAGTCCCAGGACCAGGTCCACGCCGAAACCGTGTCCCACAGCGCCAACTTCGCCTTCCGTATGCCGTTGTACCTGCCGCACAAGCTGATCCGCGGCATCAACCCGTCGGGCCAGAGCGGTCTGTCCGGGAACACGACACTCACCACGACGGAGACCGGCAAGACCCAGACGACCGGAACCGCGACCCTTTCCGGTGACGCGGCCGTCTACCGGCACGACGTCGAGTTCACCGTCGAGCTGCGCCGGACGGCGCGTCTGGGCCGGGCCGTCCGTTCGTTCACCGGCGGCCTGACCGACTTCTTCACCGGGACCCCCACTCTGTACCGGGCGCCGGACCTCCTGCTGCCGGATTCGGCGCGAAGCCGCACCCTCGTCGCGGAAATCGGCGAAGAGGTTCCCGCCGGAGTCATCGGATCCTTACCCGCGAAGGCCTACGTCGATGTCTTGGGTGGTGCTGTCGCCAATGTCGTGACGGACATCCTCGAAGGTGTGCAGGTCGCGGAGGAGACCGGCGCCCAGCTTCCCCGGGTGCCGTCGGAAGCGGCCGCCGCCCGCGACGTCTTGGCGAGCGCCGTTTCCCCGGAGGCCCTCGCCGCCGCACTCCCCGACGCGTTGACGACTGCGGGCCACCGGATCGAAGGGCTGGACGCGGACCCGTTCTACGCGGCCGGCTTCGCGCAGCGGAATCCGTTGTCGGCCTTGGTGATCCGCGCGGAACTCGCCGAAGCATGGGTCCGGCCTTCGGTCAAGGACGACGCCGAGATCTCGGTCACCGCGGTGAAGGACCGGTCGGTGCGCCAGGACACCACCGCCGGTCCGATGTGGAGCACCCTGTTCGGCACGCTCAACGCGAGTCTCTTCCCGAAGACGGCCACGGCGGGCAAGAGCATCGCGGAGGGACTGATCCCCGGTACCTCCCTGGTCGACGTTCCGGAGGTCCGGGCGGTCGGGCCGGTGCTGGGCTGGATGAACACCACGGGCGTCGGCTCCAGCGGAGTCGTCTCGGAACAGACCGGGAAGACGACCGGTCCGCTGTACCGGGTTCGCGCCCAGGTCACCTGGCGGATCACCCCCGAGTACCGGGGTGCCGCACGGGCGGACTGGACCAGGGAAAGGACGGCTTCCGAGCTCGTCTCGTTCCGGACCGACGCCGACGGCCTGCGTGCGATCGGCCTGCGCGCGCCGGATCCGGAGCCGTGATCACCGCCCTGATGCGACTGCCGCGTCCGGATGCGCGGCGTTCCACTGCTTCTCCGATTCCTGCCAGGCCGCTTCCGCCTGGATGCGGATGTCGGTCATCTGCCGTGCGAAGGTGATCGCGGCCTTGTCGGCCAGTCCGACGTAGTTCGAACTGCTTTTCGCGTCGCTGAGCGACTTCAGCACCCGGAACGTCTCCGGATGGTGCTGTCGCATCCAGTGTTCGAGGAATCGTGCCTTGCGCCTCGGGTCGGCGAGTCCGTGCCCCGCGAGCCATCGCTCGTGCTTCTTCAGCCACGGAGCTTCGAAGTTCGCCAGCGCGGAGCCGGAGGAAGCCTGCGGACGCGGGTTCGCCGCCGGCGCGGGAGCCGCCAGGTCGTCGAGTCGGCTCGCCGAGCGGCCGCAGAAGCCCCGCAACAGCGAGATCTTCGCGAGCGTACTGGCGACCCCGAGCACCGCGAGCGCGACGCAGCGGGTGGTCCCCACGACCAGCGACGCGCCGAAGGTGAACGGCGCGAGCGCGAGGGCCATCACGACGGTCGCGATGATGTCGCCGAGGACCGAGGTGATGATGTCCCGGACCAGCGCGCGGACGGCGGCGATCACCGCCATGGTCGTCTCCACCACGTACCCGGCCGTTTCGATCGACTCGCTGACCGAATCCAGCCGGGTGCGGAAGGCGGACAGCACGTCGGCGAAGGACTCCGCTGTCTCGCCTTCCCAGTCACCCGTCGCGCCCCGGGTGACTTTGTCCAGGTCCTCGGCGGCGAGGCGGACGTCTTCGGCGTGCCGGTGCAACCGGTCCGCCATGGCCTTGATCTCGGGTGGGTCCCCGGCGAGCAGGTCCAGCGGCGCCCGGAGGAACGCGACGTGCTCGATGAGCCAGCCCAGACCGGCCGCGATCAGCTTGCCCAGGGGGTCGAGCACCATGGCGGCGGTGTCGAGGGTCAGTGCGACGACGCCGATCCCGAGCTCCGCCGCCACCACCGCCTGGTCGCGGTCGTGCGCCTGCCTGATGGTCGTCGCGAGATAGTTGCCGGTGTCGACGATCCCGGCTCCGGCCGACCAGGTGGCCGGGTCGATCTGCAGCTGTCCCATCAGCGCCACGCGAAACGGGCGAACTCGGCCGCGTTCTCCTCGTCGGTGCGTTCGACGTCGTGCGCGGCGTCGCGGACCGCGACGGCGAGCTCCGAGATCCGGGTGGCGAGGTCGGTCACCTGGTCGCCGAGTCCGGCGAGGGCCACCCGGCAGGGAACACCGAGCGCCTGGGCGGCGAAGACACCGAACGCGCCGACCTGTCCACCGCTGAGGCCGGAGATACCCCTGGCGACTCCGGTCAGGTCGGCGGAGGTCACGGATTCGAGATGACGGGCGTACCGCTCGAGTTCGGGCACGTTCGCGGAAAGCAACGACGCGGTCATGCCACCAGCATGGCGCTGGAATGTTTCCGCGCGTCCGGCGGCGGTTTAACCGGAGCTGAACGACACGTGCTCATCCCGATTTCGAAGGTCTCCGGAAAAAGGGTATTTCCCTCACGAACACTGATCAGGGTCCTGGCGAAGTCGCCTCACTCCGTGGCTCGAAACCGCGCGGGGGTCGTGAGTGGCGTTTCGGGTTGTCTTGCTGGAGGTGATGTCCGTGAGACATGGGCGTGGTGAAGGGGACTTTCCTCTCATCACGTGAGCGGAAAGTCCCCTTCACCACGGGTCTCGCGGGTCTTGCGGGTCTTGCGGGTCTCGTGGGTGGCGGAGGCTCGGCGGTGTTGCGAAAGCCACGTT
>NZ_NMQT01000161.1 GCF_002234405.1 Amycolatopsis thailandensis
AGCCACTTTCGGGACATCAGGTGTCCTGAAAGTGGCTTTCGCGACACCTCCGGGCCTCCGTCACCCACGACGACCGCAAGCCCCGCGGCGAAGGGGACTTTCCGCTCATGCGATGCGGGGAAAGTCCCCTTCGCCGCGGTCGTCACCGTCGAGCGCCGGTCCGTGAAGGCCTCCTTGAGGGACCCAGAGTCCCTCAAGGAGGCCTTCACGGACTTGACATCCGACAGGACACCATCGCCCTGCCCCTCAAGAGAACGACGCGAAACAGTCAAGATCCGTCGCTGGTCCTAGCCGTCTATCCGGTACTCCTCGCCGTCCTTCCGCCGGTCCTTCTCGTACGGGTCGAGGAAGTTCGGATCTTCGGGCTTCCGCGGTTCGAGGCCTCGCCGGTCGGTGCCCTGGGCCTCCTTGCCCGGGTCTTCCCGTTCCGTGGTCTCGGGATTGGGGTCGATCTTGCCCCGGTTCCTGGCGATCCCCTCGTCCTTCCAGTCCTTGAGGAGTTCCTGGAGGATCGCCTTCTTTTCGGCGTCGGTGTTCGCGTAGGCCTCGGCGGCCTTCATCACCTGTTCGCCCGCCAGCAGGAACCGCGCGCAGGCGGTCCTCATGAACTGTTCGAGGGCGTCGCGGATCTCCAGCGTCGTGTCGTCCCCCGTGCACGTCGCCCAGTCACGGCCGGAGAGGTGCCGGTCGGCCGCGTCCGCCGTCATGAGCGTCCGCAGTTGCCCCGAATAGGACTCGGCCGCGTCGAAACAGGCTTTCGCGATGTCCATGACGAACTTGAGATCGACCTCGAACCTCCGTTTGTCGGGCCTGCCCGTCGCGGAGTTCGCGGTGAGGTCGTAGAGCTCCAGGTTGAAGCTGTGCACCTCGGCGATCGCCCGCTGCAACCGGGTCACGTCCGCGGTGAAGTCCTCTTCGAGGGTGTCCAGCGCGACATGCTGCTCGTGGAGCGAGGTGTCCAGCCCCTGCAAGATCTCCTGGAGACTCATGGCGTTGCGTGTCTCGGTCATCTCCTGGGCGATGCCGCCGAGGTAGCCGAGCAGACCGAGCGCGGTGCCGATCGGCGACATGACCTTGCCGACCTCTTTCGAAAGGCTCGTCACCACCCCGAGGGTCGATCGCACGCGGTCGAGGGTGTCCATCTTGTCGCCCAGCTCGAAGGTCTTGACGGTGATCTTCTCGTCGAGTTTCGGGGTGGCCCAGTTCAGGCAGCGGATGATGTTGCGGCGGGTGGCCTCGATCGTCGTGGCACGGGTGGAGTACAGGGTCGCCAGGCTGGCGAGCACGAGGGACTGGTTCTGCAGGGTCGGCGCCACGGAGGCGAAGAACCCGGCTTTGAAGGTCGCGGCGGCCAGCCCGGTCCATCCGGTGAACCACAGCTGTTCCTCGCCGGTCCGGCCCGCCAGATACTGGACGTTGTCGACGACCTCGCGTTTCCCGAGCAGGGCGGTCACGTTCTCTTTCGTGTCCTTGAAGCCCAGGTTGCCCGCGATCTTGAGGTAGGTGTCGTGGGCGGCCTCGAGCTTCGCGAGGTCGGGCCCCTCCAGTTGCGGGACGAACTTGGCCACTTCCTGCCGCCGGTTCCAGGCCAGCCGCTCGATCTGCGCCAGGTTCCGTTCGACATGGCACTCGATGTCGTTTCCGGTCTGCGGGTTGTGACCGTCGCAGTGGACGTCCTTGTAGTGGCCGTTCATACCGTCTTCGACCCACGTGAGGTATCCGCAGAAGTCCTCGGAGCCCGACAGGTGTCCGTACGCCTCGGGAGGCCACTGCCAGGCCCAGGACTCCGCCGAGCACGGAACGGTGGGCGAAAGGTGCGTCATGGCGTCGACGGCGTCTTCCATCCAGCGCTTGGTGAGCGCCTTGTGGAAGTCGTTCAATGCTTCTTCCAGCATCCGCTTGTACTCGCTGAGGCTGAGGTACTTGCCGGCCATGGAGGCCCCCGCTTCCCACTCCCTGTGACAAAGTCAGGGGAAGTGTAACGGCATCGCCGGGTTCGCGCGCCCGAAAAGCGAAAGGCCCGGACATCCCCATGTCCGGGCCTTTCGTCCATCCCCCTGCCCCCTTGGGCGGACGCCGCGTCCCCTGCGCGCGGCGTCCGCCCCGATCAGGATTCGCCCGGCTGCTCCGGAGTCAGGAGCCACGCGGCGGCGTAGAGCGGGATCGCGAAGCCGGCGGTGAAGAACACGCCCGCCACGAGGGCGATGCGCAGGATCGCGGCGTCGACGCCGAGGTAGGCGGCCCAGCCGCCGGCGACGCCCGCGAGCATCTTGTCGGTCCGGCTGCGGTAGAGCTTCTTGGTGGCCTGAGGGGTGTACACGCTGTTCGTCATGGATCCATGTTCGCCCGGGACCGACCCCCGGCACATCGGGGAACGGCCCTGGGACGACCCTGGAATCCGACCCTGAGAGACCGAAAACCGGATGCCCGGCGAGTGTCTTCGGCGGTATGACTTCTCGGGTGAAACACGACAGCCCCGAATTCGCCGCCATCGCCGAGCAGGGCACGATCCTGCGCTGCCAGGTCGGGTCCGGGCTGCACGGCACCGCCGTGCTGGGCCAGGACGACCGGGACGAGCTCGGCATCTGCGTCGAGCCGCCCAGTCACGTGATCGGCCTGAAGCGGTTCGAGCAGTACATCTTCCGCACGCGGCCCGAAGGTGTCCGGTCCGGTCCCGGCGACCTCGACCTGACCGTCTACTCACTGCGCAAGTGGCTGCGCCTCGCGCTCAACGGGAACCCGACCGTCCTGCTGCCGTTGTTCGTGCCGGAGAGCGAGATCGTCGCGATCGACGAGCTCGGCGCCGAACTGCGCGAGAACGCGCACCGGATCGTCTCGCGCGTCGCGGGCCTGCGGTTCCTCGGCTACTCGCGCGCCCAGCAGGAGCGGATGCTGGGACTGCGGGGCAAGGCGGGCAGGCCGGAGCTGATCGAGAAGTACGGCTTCGACACGAAGTTCGCCATGCACATGGTGCGCCTCGGCGTGCAGGGTGTGGAGCTGCTGGAGACCGGGCGGATCACACTGCCGGTCCCCGAGCCGTGGCTGGGCTGGCTCCGCGATCTGAGGCAGGGCAAGAAGTCTCGCGAGGAAGCACTGGAAGCGGCCGAGTCTCTCGAGCGCCGTCTCGACGAACTGGTGCGCGGGGCGTCGCCGCTGCCGGAGGAGCCGGACACCGGCTGGGTCGACGCTTGGCTCGTGCAGGCCTACCTCAGGGCGTGGAAGATGCCTTGATGACGATCAAGGCGAAAGCGCTCACGTTCGGAGTCGCGGTGCTGACCGTGCTGGGAATCGGCACGGCCAGTGCCGCGCCCGAAGATCAGGGCGCGCGGAGCAGGCTAGACGTCGTCCAGGCGCGCGGCGAGATCCGCGTGTGCTCGACGGGGGACTATCGCCCGTTCACCCATCGCGACGCCGACGGAGCGTGGAGCGGGATCGACATCGATCTCGCCGGCGACCTGGCCCGGCGGCTTGGCGCCCGGCTCCAGGTGGTCCAGACCACCTGGAAGGAGATCGCCGACGACGTCGGGCGGAAATGCGACCTCGCCATGGGTGGTGTGTCGGTGACCCTGGACCGGGCGAAGAAGGGTTTCTACACCGGCCCTTACCTTCGTGACGGCAAGACGCCGATCACGTTGTGCGAGAATGAAAATCGGTTCCGGACCCTGGAGCAGATCGATCAGCCAGGCGTCCGGGCGATCGTGAATCCGGGTGGTACCAACGAACAGTTCGCGGACGCCAACCTCAAGCGGGCGAGGATCGTGCGGCATCCGGACAACACCACGATCTTCGCCGAGATCATGGCGGGCCGTGCCGACCTGATGATCACCGACGCGACCGAAACCCGTTGGCAGGCAAAGCAAAACCCGCACCTGTGCGCGGTGCATCCCGACGAGCCGTTCACCTTTTCGGAGAAGGCGTACCTGCTGCCGCGCGACGTCGTGTTCAAGGAATGGACCGATCAGTGGTTGCACCTCGCGCTGAACGACGGTACTTACGCGCGCATCGCGAAGCCGTGGCTCGGCTGAAATCGGTTTGAACCACTTTCGTTATCCGGCCGTATTCCTGGATGTGGGTGAGGAGGAACCAGACCGGAGGAACACGGATGATGAACAGCGCCGGGAAACACCGCAAGCGGGCGACGATCGGCATCGCGTCCGTCCTCGGGGTGGCCGCGATCGCCGCGGCGATGTTCGCGGTCAGCACTCCGGACGGGCAGGCCGCGGAAAGCTGCCAGGGGCTCGACACCGCCCTTCGGAACAACCTCAACTTCATCGCTGGCCAGCAAGCGAAGCCGGACGCTCTTTCCGAAGCGCGGATCGGGAACCGGCAGGCCGTCGTCGACCTCATCCAGCAGCGCCGCCAGACCGCGGGCTGCACCGAAGACGTGCGGGCGGACGGCGGGAAGCAGGAGCGGAACCAGGCCGCCGACGAGGCGGAGAGAGCCGCCGAAAAGGACGCCGGGATGGACGACGCCATGGCGGGCGAGGACGAGGCGGCGATGCGGGAGGACGCGGCGGCCGGGCAGAAGGACGCCGCCGGGGGCGGCGAGGTCGTCTGCCAGGGCTCCACCGTGACGCTGTCCGGAGAGGGCGGCGCGCCGGCCGCGTCGAGTGGCGAGTTTCCCGAGGGCACCAAGCTGAAGGTGACGAACCTGGACAACGACAAGTCCACGACCGTCGAGGTCACCGGCACTTCCGGCAGTTGCGCGCTGCTGAACAACGCGGCCTTCGAACAGGTCCGCGAACCGGGGAAGTTCCTGATCCGCCGGGCCACCATCGAGCGGGTCGGCTGAGGCACCCGCATCGGATCGGGGAAGGCGCGGACAGATCCGGTGCGGCGGCGGCACGAGTCCTCCCGGTCCCCCTCGGCCGGGAGGACTCGTGGTCGTTTGTATCTCGCTTGTACGCCCTTTCGGGACGCTTTCTCGCGAAACGCCGAGAAAGGACAAACCGATGAGACTCAGACGAGTGGTCACCGCGGCCGCCACCGCCTTGCTGGGCATGGCCGGACTCGCGATCACCGCGACGTCGGCCGAAGCCGCCGTCGGGCCCCGTCCCAACTTCCAGCTGCCCTTCCCCTGCAACCAGGTGTGGAACGGCGATAACGACAACTCCAGCGCGCACAAGGCGTACGAAATCGACTTCAACCGCGGCAGCTCCGCAGGGGCGGACCTGGGCGACACCGTCGTCGCGGCGGCCGCGGGCAAGGTCGTCATCTCGGCCCACCAGGGGTCGGACAACGGGTTCGGCAACCTGGTGAAGATCGACCACGGTGGGGGATGGTCGACCTACTACGCGCATCTGAAGGTCCGCTCGGTCGGGCTCAACGCGCAGGTCGCGCAGGGGCAGAAGATCGGCGAGGTCGGCAACACCTCCAAGCCGGGCAACAACATCAGCCCGCACCTGCACTACGAGGTCCGCACCAACGACTCCTCGTGGCCGAGCAACATCAAGCCCGCGTACTTCAACGGCGTGAAGTTCGGCTACCCCAACGCCAACGTGACCTCCAAGAACACCTGCAGCGGCAACGGGAACCCCAACCCGTACGACGCCGTCGAGGTGTGCGGCGACGGCTACAAGGTGATCGACTCGCAGGCGCTCGGCAGCGCCGCGACCACGTACCTGCTGTACAACAGCACGAACAAGAACAACTGCGTCACCACCATCAAGGCCACCTCGGTCGGCACGGCCAGCGCGGTTTCGGCCTTCCTCGAAGTGGAAGGCGCGGCCAGGAAGTCCGACTCCGGCAGCTTCGAGTACTACGCGGGTCCGGTGAGCGCGGCCGCCGGCGCGAAGTGCGTCAGGTGGGGCGGCTCGGCGGGCTCGTCCAGCTACGAATCCCCGCTGGAACACTGCGGCTGATCCTGTCCCCCGCGCGTGTCATGAGGGGTCCCCTTAGGACAAAAAGTGTCCTAAGGGGACCCCTCATGACATCCGGAGGTGGGCGCGGACGCGGGTGAAGCGAGACTCCCAAGCCGCCCGGACGTCCGGAGCGGCGGCGTGAGCGGTGAACAGGTCGGGTGCGGGAGCCTGAAGCGGCACCGGCAGGCGTCCGTCCACAGGGGACAGTGAGTCGGAGCAGACGTCCCCCGTCAGCAAGGACATCGTGCCCAGTCCGCAGGCGAAGTCCAAAGTGGGCAGTGCGCCCGCGAGCGCCAGTCCGGCGGCGAGCCCGACGCTCGTCTCGACGGCGGAGGACACCACACACGGCAGGCCGCAGGCTTCGGCGACCTCCAGCGCGCGCCGGACCCCTCCCAGCGGCGCGACCTTTAGCACGGCGATGTCGGCCGCTCCGGCCACGGCCACCTTGAGCGGGTCCTCGGCCCGGCGGATCGATTCGTCCGCGGCGATCCGGACGCCGACCCGGCGCCGGACGTCGGCCAGTTCTTCGATCGACGGGCACGGCTGCTCGGCGTATTCGAGCCCGCCCGCCGCGCGGTCCAGTTCGCCGATGGCCTTGACCGCGGTGTCGACGTCCCAGGCCATGTTCGCGTCGACGCGGACCGCGCCGCCGGGGCCCAGCGCCGCCCGCACCGCCTCCACCCGCGCGCAGTCCTCGGCGAGGCTCACCCGGGGGTCGGCGACCTTGACCTTCGCCGTACGGCAGCCCGACGCGGACACGAGTTCGTACGCCTTCTCCGGGGACACCACCGGGACGGTCGCGTTCACCTCGACGCTCTCCCGCACCGGCGACGGCCACCCGCGTTCGCTCGCCTCCAGCGCGGACGCGAGCCACGGCGCGCTTTCGGCGTCCGAGTAGTCGGAGAACGGGCAGAATTCGCCCCAGCCGGCTTCGCCGCGCACCAGCAGTCCTTCACGGACCGTGATGCCGCGGAAGCGCGTGCGCAAGGGGATCGAGTAGACGTCCATCGGCACCGATCATGCCACCGGTGGAATCACGTGCCGTTTCCTCTGATTCCGGACAGAATGAGCGGCGTGGCGCTCGACTTTCGCGTGCTGGGACCCACCGAGGTCACGGCGGACGGGTTGCCGGTGCCCTTGGGCGGCAGCAGGCCGCTCATCGTGCTGGCGGGCTTGTTGCTGCGCGCGAACAAGGTCGTGTCGGTCGAGGAGCTGGGCCGCTGGCTGTGGCCGGACGACCAGCGGCGGTCCAAAGGCGCCCTGCAGACCTACATCCTGCGGGTCCGCCGGGCGCTCGGCGACGAGGTCGCCCTCCGTACCGAACGCGGCGGCTACCTGCTCGAACTCGACGAGAGCCTGCTCGACCTGGCCCGTTTCCGCGCGCTCGCCGCGGCGGGAGCGCAGGCCGCGGGGGACGGCGACCCGCGTCAGGCGGCCGATCGGTTCGCCGCCGCGCTGTCCGAATGGCGAGGTCCGGCGCTGCAGAACGTCCACTCCGAAGCGCTGCTTCGGGACGAAGCCGATCAGCTGAGCGAAGAGCGACTACGCGTCCGCGAGCAGTGGGCGGACGCGCTCATCGCCCTCGGCGACCACGCCACCGTCATCCCCCAGCTGACCAGGCTGTGCCGGGAGAACCCGCTGCGGGAGCGCCTGCACGAGCAGCTCATGCTCGCGCTCTACCGCTCCGGCAGACAGGCCGAGGCGTTGGCCGTCTACCGCCGGATCGGCGCTGTGCTGGCCGAGGAACTGGGCCTGGACCCGGGCGCGTCGCTCCAGCGGGCGCACCAGGCGATCCTGACCGGCGAAGAGTCCGTCGAGACCACATTGGACTCCGAGCTGACGCGGTACCGGCTCGGCACCGAACCGCTGATCCCGCGTCAGCTTCCCGCGGACCTCCGGGTGTTCTCCGGCCGTCAGCGCGATCTCAAGGCACTGCACGGACTCGTCCCGGAAGCGCTGGACACCGAACGGTCGACGTCCATCGCGTCGATCGAGGGCATGGGCGGCATCGGCAAGACGACCCTCGCCGTCCATTTCGCGCACGAGGTCGGCGAACGCTTCCCCGGCGGGCAGGTGTACCTCAACCTGCGCGGATACGGTCCGGGAGAGCCCGTCGAAACCGCGACCGCGCTCGAGACCATGCTCGTTTCCGTCGGCGTCCCCGCCGATCGGATCCCCGCCGACGTCGACGGGCGCGCGGCCACCTGGCGCAGTCACAGCGCCGGCCGCCGGATGCTGATCCTGCTCGACAACGCCGCGAGCACCGAGCAGATCCGGCCGCTGCTGCCCGGCCCGGGTTGCCTGGTGCTGGTGACCAGCCGCTGGCAGTTGCAGGCGCTCGTGGCGACCCACGGCGCGCGGCGGGTGGCGCTGGAGGAACTGCCGGAAGAGGACGCGATCGCGCTCGTCGCTTCGACGATCGGGCTGGACAGGGTCACCGAGGATCCCGAGGCCACCGAACGGTTCGTCCGGTACTGCGGCGGGCTGCCGCTGGCCATCCGGATCCTCGCGGTGCGGGCGGCGCAGTTCCCGGATCTCCCGCTGCGGGAGTTCGTCCGGTTGCTGGAAGCCGAACAGGACAGGCTGGATTCGTTCGACCTCGCCGACGGCGACGAGACGAACATCCGGGCCGTCTTCTCGTACTCGTACCGGGCGCTCGACGAACGGGCCGCGCGGATGCTGCGGCTGCTCGGCCTGCCCACCGGTGGCGACTTCAGCGTGCCCGCCGCCGCGGCGGTGGCGGGGGTCGACATCGCCGAAGCACACGCGGACCTGGCGAAGCTGGCCTCCGCGCACCTGATCGCGCGGTCCAGACCAGGCCGGTACCAGTTCCACGACCTCATCCGCGCGTACGCGGCCGAGCTTTCGGCGAAGGTCGACGGGCCCGAGGCACGGTCGGGAGTGCTGGACAGGCTGCTCCACGCGTCGCTGGCCTCCGCGCTGAACGCGTCGAGGCTCCTGCGTTCGGACCGGCACTACCGGCTCGTCGAGCCCGAGCGGTTCGACGGCGCGGGGCTGAAGTTCGGGCACTACGAACAGGCGCTGGACTGGTTCGACGAGGAGGCGGGGAACCTCATCGCCGCGGTGAACATCGCCTACCGGGAGCAGCGGCACCGGGAGTGCTGGCAGCTGGCGTGGCTGCTCCAGTCGTACTTCATCGTGCGGGCCCGGCTGGAGGATTGGCGTTCGGTGTTCGGCGTGGCGCTCCGCGCGGCCCGCGACCTGGGAGACCGCTCGGGCGAGGCCGCCATCCTCAGCGGGCTCGGCGTGGCCTGCGGCGTCGCCCGCCAGTACGAGGACAGCATCGTCTACCTCAAGCAGGTCGTCGAACTGCAACGACAGGTCGGGGACCGGCAAGGGGAGGCACGGGCGCTCTACAACCTCACGCTGGCCAGCCAGGATCCCGACACCGGATGGGAATACGGGACGCGCGCGTTGCGGCTCATCCGGGAGTCCAACGTCGGCGCGGGCATGGAGGCCAGCGCGCTGCAGGCTCTCGGTGACATCTGTACCCAGGCCGGCCGCTTCGAGCAGGCGCTGGACTTCGCCGACCAGGCCTTGGCGCTGGAGGCGCACGCGCTCCCCGACGAAGCCCGCTTCACCTTGCACACCAAGGGGACCGCGCTGGTCGGGCTCGGCCGCCACGACGAGGGCATCGCCTGTATGAAGCGCGCCGTCGAGATGTTCTTCGCCCACGGCGAGCTCTACGAGGCGGCCGACGTGCTGGCCCAGCTCGGCGGAATCCATCTGCGGTTCGGCGATCCCTCGTCGGCGCGGGACTGCTGGCTGCGTTCGGTGCGGGTGCTGACCGAGCTCGCGCATCCGGACGCCGAGGATGTCCGCACGAAGCTCGCGTCGCTCGTCGGCGAAACGGTCAAGCCGATCAGGCTTGAGTGAGGCACGGGCGCCCGGCGTGCCGACCCCCAGTCGCAGCACGCGAGTACGCCCGTGACCTCGCGCGCTACTTAACAGGACACCGCTCACTGTGCGCTGACTGTGCAGCTCGCGCGGTTCACGCCAGGAGTTTCGCGAGGGCGATCGCGTTCTTCGGGGCCTCTACTTCGACGTCGTTGTCGAAGTAGACGTACGTGTCGCGACGCCAGCCTTCGATCTTGCGAGCCCACTGCTTGAGTGCCTTTTCGCCGTAGCCGCTGACGTACAGCTCCTCGGCGCCGTGCAGGCGGACGTACGCGAAGTCCTCGCTCGTCATCTCGTCGACGAACGGGAACTTCCCGGCGGTGTCGGCGACCACGAGCGCGATGCCGTGCTTCCGGAACAGTTCGAGGCTTTCGGGTTCGGCGAAGCTCGGATGCCGGACTTCGACGGCGTGCCGGAGCTTCCGGCGAGGCTTCGCGTCGGTGTGCGGTTCGGCCTTCAGCTTGTCGTCGTGCCCACCCGCGAGCTTGGCGGCGGCGTGACTGGTGCGCGGGAGGAGCTCGAAGAACGCCTCGACGCGCTCTGCGTCGAACGCCAGCCGCGGCGGCAGCTGCCAAAGGATCGGCCCCAGTTTCCGGCCGAGCGCCAGCACCCCGGAGGCGAAGAAGTTCGCCAGCGGCGTCTCGACGTCGCGCAGTCGCTTCTGATGCGTGATGAAGCGGCCGCCCTTGACGGCGAAGACGAAGTCATCCGGTGTCTCTTCGGCCCACGCCCGGTACCGCTCGGGCCGTTGCAGGGAGTAGAACGAGCCGTTGAGCTCGACCGAGTTCATCCGGCCCGCCAGGTATTCCAGCTCGCGCCGCTGCACCAGCCCGCGGGGATAGAAGTCCCCGCGCCAGGACGGGTAGCGCCAGCCCGAAGTGCCTATTCTCAGCTCCGCGACGTCGATCACCGCCTTCCGATGCCCTGATTCCCCCTCTCCTTCCGGCGCAAACGCCCGCTCACGCCCACGAGAACCGCCACCGGCGGGTCTGGACCAGGCTGGCGGCGAACTCGCGCAGGTTGCCTGGCTGACCGGCGAACTCGGGCAGGCAGAACGAGCGGTGCTCGGCGGCGACGGTGAGCGCCCGGCCCTGGGTGCGCGGCGGCGCGGCCACCGACAACTCCATCGAGTCGAAGCCCAAAACTGTGAGCGTGGCACCGAAGCGGTCTTCCCAGCTGCGCAGGACGGCGGACAGCTCGTGGACCTGGTCGGTCGCCTTGATCATGCCCGTCCAGCCGAGGATCGCCGGGATGTCGGCTGGCCGCTCCGTTTGCACCAGCGCGAGCCGGTGCTGTCCGCGCGCGGCCAGGATCGACCCGGTGTTGCCCGCCTCGGCCAGCGGATCCGCGCGGCGCGCCGGACGACGCGCGAGGCCGGGGAACTTCGCGCCGAACGGGCGCAGGCAGGCGCCGTCGCAGCACGACGTGTCCCACCAGCGGGCCAGCACCTCGCCCGGGTCCACCGAGGCGATCCGGTGATCGGCGGGGGCGAGCCTGCCACGGTCGTCGATCCAGTCCTCGCCGTTGGCCGCGAACCGCTGGTCGTGCGGGATGAGCACCGGCCACAGCCCGGACCGGTCGAACTCGGCGACACAGCCGGTGTAGCGCTCCGGCCTGGCCAAAGGCAGGTCGGAAACCCAGATCCGGCCGTGCCAGCGGCCGGGAGGCAAGGTCTGGACGGGCGGCGTACCCGGGCGGAACGGTGCGATCGTCATCGGCTTCCCCTCGAACTGGTGTTCGGTCAACTCTACCCGAACACTAGTTCGAAGCACCGACAGTTTTCGATACCCCGTTTGCGGGATCTCGCGACCGTCGCCCCACTCGCCTCTGGTGTCACAACGACCCCAGTGGCACCGTCCACAGTGGACGCTCAGTGGCGTCTTGGAAGTCCGTGAAGGCCTCCTTCCCTACTTTCAGGGTAGGGAAGGAGGCCTTCACTACTTTCCCGAGACGGGCTTCATTCCTTGAACCGACGGAGGCCTTCATAGACCGGTGCTCCGCGAGGTGAAGGGGACTTTCCTCTCATCGCACGAGCGGTGAAGTCCCCTTCGCGGCAGGCCTTGCGGTTTCTCGGGGTGGCGGAGGTGCCGAAGCGTCGCGAAAGCCACTTTCGCAACCTTCAACGTTGCGAAAGTGGCTTTCGCGGCATGATCGCCGGGTGTCGCACGGGCCAGGTCGGTCGTGAGTGGCGATTCGGGTTATTGAGGGTAAGGCGAAGTGACGTGTTCACCGGCTCGTCCACCTACCGGTGTCGGCGTCGCGGATCGGCGCCGGCACGCGAAAGTGCCGCGCGGTGGGTCACATCGGGCGCAGCAGGTCGTCCGCGTCCACGATCCGGTACGCGTAGCCCTGTTCGGCCAGGAACCGCTGCCGGTGCGCCGCGTACTCCGTGTCGACGGTGTCCCGCGAGACGACCGAGTAGAAGTGCGCCTGCCGTCCGTCGCCCTTGGGCCGCAACAGCCGTCCGAGCCGCTGAGCCTCCTCCTGCCGCGAGCCGAACGTCCCGGAGATCTGGATCGCGACCGAGGCCTCCGGCAGGTCGATCGAGAAGTTGGCGACCTTCGAAACGACGAGCGTCCTGATCTCGCCGCGCCGGAACGCGTCGAACAGTTCCTCGCGTTCCTTGTTCCGCGTCGCGCCCTGGATCACCGGCGCGTCCAGTTCGTCGCCGATCATCTCCAGCTGGTCGAGGTAGGCCCCGATGACCAGGGTCGGCTCGCCGGGATGCCGGTCCACCAGCGATTTGATCACCTTGGTCTTGGTGTCCGCGGTCGCCGCGAGTTTGTACCGCTCCTCGGCCTCGGCCGTCGCGTACGCGAGCCTCTCCGCGTCGGTCAGCGTCACCCGGACCTCGGTGCATTCCGCCGGCGCGATCCAGCCCTGCGCCTCGATGTCCCGCCACGGGACGTCGTACCGCTTCGGGCCGATCAGGGAGAACACGTCACCCTCGCGCCCGTCCTCGCGCACGAGGGTCGCCGTCAGCCCCAGCCGCCGCCGCGATTGCAGGTCCGCGGTCATCCGGAACACCGGCGCTGGCAGCAGGTGGACCTCGTCGTAGACGACCAGGCCCCAGTCCCGCGAGTCGAACAGGTCCAGGTGTTTGTACTCGCCCTTGGTCTTGCGCGTGACCACCTGGTACGTCGCGATGGTGACCGGCCGGATCTCCTTCTTCTCCCCGGAGTACTCGCCGATCTCCTCTTCGGTGAGCGAGGTCCGCGCGATCAGCTCGCGTTTCCACTGCCGTCCGGCGACCGTGTTGGTCACCAGGATCAGCGTCGTCGCCTTCGCGTGCGCCATGGCCGCCGCGCCGACGAGGGTCTTGCCCGCGCCACAGGGCAGCACGACGACGCCGGACCCGCCCGCCCAGAACGCCTCCGCGGCCTTGCGCTGGTAGTCGCGCAGCTCCCAGTCGTCCTCGGCGAGGTCGATCGGGTGTGCCTCGCCGTCGACGTAACCGGCGAGGTCTTCAGCGGGCCAGCCGACCTTCAGCAGCGCCTGCTTGAGCCGTCCGCGTTCGGACGGATGCACGATGACGGTGTCCTCGTCGATCCGCGCGCCCAGCATCGGGCTGATCTTCTTGTGCCGGAGGATCTCCTCCAGCACCGCGCGGTCGATGGTCGACATGACCAGGCCGTGCGCCGGGTGGTTGGCGATCTGGAGCCGGCCGAACCGGCCCATCGTGTCCACGATGTCGATGAGCAGCGGCTGGGGCACGGGGAACCGCGAGTACGTCGTCAGCGCGTCGACGACCTGTTCGGCGTCGTGGCCGGCCGCGCGGGCGTTCCACAACGCCAGCGGCGTGATCCGGTAGGTGTGGACGTGCTCGGGCGCGCGTTCCAGCTCGGCGAACGGCGCGATGGCGATCCGCGCGTCGTCGGCCTGGCTGTTGTCGACCTCGAGCAGGACGGTCTTGTCGGACTGGACGATCAGCGGGCCATCGGTCACATCCTCCTTTATACGTTCCGGCCACACCGGCTCCCGTCGCGGCACCGCTGGTGGAAGGATGTGCGGAAGGTGACTGGAGGGGACCTTGACGACTACACCGACCGGCGGGATGCCCGAGTACGACCCGTTCAACGCGCCCGCGCCGCTGCCCGCGATGGCGGACACCGGGATGCCGACGCCGTTCCCGAAGCCGCCGCGGATCAGCGTGCTGGCCAAGGTGTCCATCGTCTTCGGCGTCATCGCCGCGCTGGGCCTGGGGAGCCTGGTCGCCTGGGGGATCTCGCAGTCCGGCAAGTTCGCCAGGGTCGAGGTGGGCAAGTGCCTGTACCTGACCGACGAGGCGGGTGGCGGCCAGAGCTACACGACCACCAGCTGCTCGTCGAACCGGGCGACCTTCCGCATCGACGAGGTGCGCACCGGCTCGTCGGAATGCCGCGATTCGGACTACGTCCAGTTCGAGCTGTACGGGAGTTCGTCCAGCAAGAGGGCCGAGAAGACGCTCTGCCTCGCGCTGAACGTCGAGACCGGGGACTGTCTGCGCGACGTCGTGCATGAGACGCGGATCGCGAAGGTCCGCTGCACCGACATCAGCGCGGAGGCCCGGGCCGTGGTGACGCGGGGATCGTCGGAGAGCGCCTGTTCGTCGGACGACACCGCGCTGCACTACACGGGGCCGCCCGAGCGCACCGTGTGTCTCAGGCCGACCGGCGAAAACATCTAAGAGCGCGGCACCATCGCTTGGACGTCCAGCCGGGCGCCGAGCATGCCGGAGTTGTGCATCAGGTCGGCGACCCGCTGCAGCCGGATGCCGTTGAGGGACACCGGGTAACTCCCGAGCGAGATCAGTGACGCCGTGGTCCGGTCGATGTCGGAGAACGACGGCAGCGCGTCGCGGACGGTGGCCGGGTCGGCGGCCCGCACCTGCGCTTCGCCGAGCACTTCCCGGAAGACCGCGAGCGTGCGGGCGTTGCCCTGGGCGAAGCCCCCGGTCGAAACGTAGGACGACATCGGGAAGTCCAGCGTCGCGCCGCGGGCACCGTCGGCGAGGATGCTCGCCCCGAGTTCCTTCTCGGCCCTGGTGATGTACGGCTCGACCATCCACGCGGCGTCGACCTCGCCCGCTTGGAGCGCCTGCGGCATCCGGTCGAACGGGTGCTGCTTGAACTGGATCCGGTTCACGTCGACGCCTGCGGTGCCGAGGACCGACCTGGCCGCGAGCACACCGACGTCGTCGAGCATGTTCACCGCGATCTTCGGCGATTTCTTGAGCGTCGGCTCGGTGTATTCGGAGCCGGGGAGTGTGACGAGCGCCATGGTGTTGCGGCCGGCGGTGTAGGCCTCGCCCTGCAACTGCAGCGCCGTCCCGGCCGCGGCGGCGCGGAAGATGGAGACGTCGCTGGCGAACGCCAAGTCGATCTCGCCCGCGGAAAGCTTGCCGATCGCCTGGTCGGCGGGGACGTCGACGAGGGTGACGGAAAGGCCGGCGGCGGTGAACTTCCCCGCGGCGACGGCGACCCTCAAGGGCGCCGTGTCGATGGGGCTTCCGACACCGATGCGCAGTTCCGTCCGTTCGAGTGGCGCGTCGGTGCTTGCGTCACCACGGGAAAACACTCCGCAACCGGTCGTCGCCAGCAGAGCCGCTACCAGCGGAATCGCCAAGACGCGCATCTTCGTCACCGCTCACCTACCGAGAGAATGTGCTCCTCCTTCTGGATCGTATGGTCCGGGCCCCATACGATCGCGTGCGGGAGACGCCGGATTGCGCGGCTTTCGATCGTTCTCGAACCTTGTTACTCTACAGTAGGTTCGGGCTCTCGTCCCCGATATCAGCCATGGGAAAGGGTCCCGTGGTGGGAAAAGGAAACCAGGTGGCCCGTCGCGACAAGCGTCCCCGTGGGGGCGACGCGGCGGAACGGCACCCTCGCGTCGGTGGACGCTGGCGGCTGCGGAACTGGCACCTGCGTACCAAACTCTTCGTGGTGGTCCTGATTCCCGCGCTCGCGGTGGTCGCCCTCGTCGGGCTCCGGGTCGACTCGGATCTGCGGGATGCCCGGCAGCTGGCCGAATTCGCCACCCGTGGCCGGGTCGACAGCACCGTCGCCGAGGCCGTGCACCAGCTTCAGCGCGAACGGGACCTCACCGTCCGGTTCGTCGCGGGCGATCGCAAGGGCGACGTGTCCGAATTGACCGAACAGCGCAAGCGTGCCGACGAAGCCATCGGCACCTTCGACCGCACGCTCGGCGAAAGCAAGAGCAGGCTCGGCGACAAGGCCGCGACCAGTCTCCAGCTGACCAGCGACCGGCTACGCGTGCTGACCGGACTGCGGTTTTCCGCGGAACACTCGGCTTTTCCCGCCGACGCGGTGCTGCGCTCCTACAGCGAACTGATCTCCGGCCTGCTCGACATCAGTGACTCGACCGCCGCCGACGTCTCCGACCCGGACCTGGGGAAGCTCCGCCTCGCGGGCAACGCGCTCGCACGGGTCAAGGATCAGATGTCGGTCAAACGCGCGATCCTGGCGGCCGCGCTCGCCCAGGGCGGCCTCAACCGGGACCGGACCCGCGCGCTGCTCGGCGCGGAGGCCGAACTCGCCGCCGCCCGCAACGACTACCGCACCTTCGCGACTCCCGAACAGCAGCGGATGTACGACGACACGGTCATCGGCCTGATCGTCGACATCGGCAACGACATGGTGGAGTCGGCGCTCATCCGCGCCGAGAACGACCAGGGGCTCGGCGGCCTGGACGCGAACCAGTGGGACACCTCGGCCACCTACACGGTCAATCTGGTCCACCAGGTGCAGCAGGCGCTGCTCGTGCAGCTGCAAGAACGTACGGACACCCTTGCGGCGCAAGCGAGAACCTCCGCGATCTGGGACGGCGGCATCGTGCTCGGTGTCCTGGTGGTCGCGGGAGTGCTCTCCGTGATCATCGCGCGTTCGCTGCTGCGGCCGCTGCGGATCCTGCGCCGCAGCGCGCTCCAGGTCGCCGAGCACCAGCTTCCGGCGGCGGTCGAAGGCCTGCTCAGCGATCCCGAGCCGCAGCCGGAAAACCTGCGGCGAAGGCTGGCCGTCGCGCCGGTCCCGGTGTTCAGCCGCGAGGAGCTCGGCCAGGTGGCGCGGGCGTTCGACGCGGTGCACGGCGAGGCCGTCCGCCTCGCCGGGGAACAGGCCATGTTGCGGGAGAACATCAACGCGATGTTCGTGAACCTGTCGCAGCGGAGCCAGGATCTCGTCGAGCGCCAGCTTTCCGTGCTGGACCGCATGGAGGCCGACGAACAGGATCCCGACACCCTCGCCGGGCTCTTCGAGCTCGACCACCTCGCGACGCGGATGCGGCGCAACAGCGAGAACCTGCTGGTGCTGTCGGGAACCGACGTCGTCCGTGAGGACGGCGGTTCCGTCGTCGCCGACGAGATCATCGGTGCCGCGCTGTCGGAGGTCGAGCACTACCAGCGCATCGAACTCGGTGCGGCGCCGCGGATCGCGGTGCGCGGCGAGGCGGTCAACGACCTCGTGCACGTGGTGTCCGAGTTGCTGGAGAACGCGACCCGCTATTCGGACCGGAGCACGATGGTCCAGGTCGAGGGGCACGAGACCGAACGCGGCGAATGGCAGATCGAGATCACCGACCACGGCGCCGGGATGCCACAGGCGGAGATCGACCGGACCAACACGCGGCTGGCGAACCCGCCGGACGTCGACGTCGAGGTCTCCCGGCGGATGGGCCTGTTCGTGGTCGCGACGCTGGCCGTCCGGCACCGGATCGACGTCCGCCTGCGATCCGCCGACGGCGGCGGGATCACCGCGGTGGTCGTCGTGCCCGCCGGGCTCATCGTCGAAGCGCCCCAAGCGGCCCCGTTGCCGGAACCCCCGCCCGTCGTCGTCGCGCCCGAGCCGGAGCCCGAACCGCCGCTGGAAGTTCCTCCGCCGGCCGAACCGGACGAGAGCGCCGACGAGTCCCGGTTCGCGCCCGTGCTGGACCCGGGGCCGCTGCGGCGCGCGCCCGTCGTCGAGCGGGAGACCCCGCCGGAGTGGCCTTCGTCGGACGACGACGCCGCCAACCATCTCGAACTGGACTCGCCGACCGAGCGGATGCCGAAGTACCAGAGCGTGCTTTCGCAGTGGTTCGACCACGGCGGCCCGCGTGAAGGACCCTCGCCCGCCGAGCCCGGCCCGCCCTCCTTGCCGTCGTTCGAACCGGTGAAGAGCGCCGTGCCCGAGGAGCCCGCGCAGGATCCGGACGAGCCGACCGAGCCGACGCTGAAGCCACTCGCGCCTCCGGAGCCGAAGGAAAAGGAACCGGAGCCCGCCTGGCCGACGTCCGCCGAGCTGGAACAGGAGGACGGGGCGGAGGAGACCTGGCCGGTGCTGCCCGCCGTCGTCCCCGAGGCCCGGTCGCAGGACGACAGGCCGGAGAAGCCGCTGGGGGAGAGGCCGATACTCTCACTTTCCCCCGAAGCGGTCCGCGAACGGATGACCAGCCTGCAAGGCGGATTCCGGCGCGGTCGCCACGCCAGGGGTGAAGACAACCCCTCGGCTTAGCGAATTGGAAGGTCCATGAGTTCGAAAACCGGCCTGCTGGAAGTGATCGCGCTGACCGCGGCGGACGCGGAGCGCGCACAGGAGGGCGGGGCCGATCGCCTCGAACTGGTCAGTGACATGGCCAGCGACGGTCTTTCGCCGTCGGTCGGGACGTTGCGCGAGGTGCTCACCGCCACCGATCTCCCGGTGCGGGTCATGGTGCGCGACAACATGTCCTTCGCCGCGGGCGATCTCGACGGGCTGCGCGCGGACGCCGTGCGGCTGCTCGACGCGGGCGCGCGCGAGTTCGTCTTCGGTTTCCTGGACCTGGACAGCGAGATCGACGTCGACGCCTGCGAGACCTTGGTCAAGGAGCTCGACGGTCTGCCGTGGACGTTCCACCGGGCCATCGATCGCGCGCGGGACCCGTTGCGCGCCTACGACCAGCTGGCCGCGCTCGGCTGCGACACGGTGCTCGCGGCCGGACATCCGCACGGCGTGGCGCACGGCCTTTCGGTCCTGCAGCGGCTCGCCCGGCGTGAAGACGGGCCCCAGTTGCTGGTCGGCGGTGGCCTGCGGGCGCAGCAGGTGCATCTGCTGCGGGCGGGCGGGGTGCGTGCCTTCCACGTCGGCAGCGCGGTCCGGCCCGGCGGCTGGGAGTCCGATGTGGACGTCGCCGCCGTCCGCGAATGGGCGGCCCTGGTCAAGTGAACACCGGGTCAGGTCCAGACCACACACGGTGACATGAGGTTGCATCTTCAACTATCGCCGTCCGACGAGATACCGTGTGCGCCATGGCTACCCGCACCGTACGTGACGCGACCAGGGAACTGCTGCGCGAACTGGGCCTGACCACGGTTTTCGGCAACCCCGGCACGACCGAGATCGCCTTCCTCACGGAATGGCCGGACGACTTCACCTACGTGCTCGCGCTCCACGAGGCGTCCGTCGTCGCGATGGCCGACGGGTACGCCCGCGCCTCGCGGCGGCCGGCGTTGGTGAACCTGCACTCCGCGGGCGGCGTCGGCCACGCGCTCGGGCACGTCTTCACCGCCTACCGCAACAACGCCCCGCTGATCATCCTCGCCGGTCAGCAGACCAGGTCACTGCTGCCGGACGACCCGTTCCTCGGTGCGGTCGAGGCGACGAACTTCCCCAAGCCGTACGTGAAGTGGAGCTGTGAGCCCGCCAGGGCCGAGGACGTCCCGGCGGCGCTGGCGCGGGCGTATCACATCGCGACGCAGGCGCCCATGGGTCCGGTGTTCGTCTCGGTACCCGTGGACGACTGGGACGTCGAGACCTCGAAGCCGATCGTTTCCCGGCCGGCGATCCGCGGCTTCGCGCCCGATCCGTCCGCTGTGGACGAGCTGGTGTCCGCCTTGGACGCCGCCGAGCGCCCGGCGATCGTGGTCGGCCCCGGCATCGACGGCGAGGGCGCCGTGCCGGACGTCGTCGCACTGGCCGAGAAGGTGGGCGCCGGGGTCTGGGCGCCGCCGATGGGGGCGCGCTGCTCCTTCCCCGAGGACCACCCGCAGTTCTTCGGTTTCCTTCAGCCGGAACGGAAAATGCTCGCGAGCGCGCTGATCGAGCACGACCTCGTGGTCGTCATCGGCGCCCCGGCGTTCACCTATCACGTGTACCGGGGCGAGTCGGAGACCGCGCTGCCGCCGCTGTTCCTGATCAGCGACGACGAGCAGATCCTCGCCAGGGCCGCCGAGGGCACCGGGATCCGGGCCACGCCGAAGCTCGCGATCCGCGCGCTGCTGGACCGTGTGGCGCCTCGGGAAGCGCCGAAAGCGCGCACCCGGCTGGAAAAGCCCGCCGCGACCACACCGATCACGCCGGGCTTCGCCTACGCCACGATCTCGGAAGTCCTGCCGGACGACGCGATCGTCGTCGAAGAGACACCCAGCCACCGCAACGAACTGCACGACCACCTGCCGATCAAGTCCACCGACACCGGCTTCCTCACCGTCGCCAGCGGCACCCTGGGCTACGGCCTCCCGGCCGCCGTCGGCGCCGCGCTGGCCCGCCCGGACCGCAAGGTCGTCGCCATCCTCGGCGACGGGTCGAGCATGTACTGCGTCCAGGCACTGTGGACGGCGGCGCAGCACAACCTGCCGGTGACCTTCGTGATCTTCGACAACTCGGAGTACGCCGCCGTGCGTATCCTCGGCGAGGCTGCCGGTGGCGAGAAGGTGCCGGGCGTCGACCTCGGCGGCATCGATTTCCCCGCGCTGGCGAAGAGTCTGGGCCTGGGGACGTCGGTCGTCGAGAGGGCGGAGGACCTCAAGCCGACGCTGGAAGCCGCGCTGCCGGACGAGCGGCCGCACCTGGTGCACGTCCGCATCGACGCGAACCCGCGCACGCTGTACTGACCGGTACGTCCCGCCTGAGCCTTCACGCGCGTGCCATGAAAGGTCCTTTCCTTGCAAAATTTGCCATGAAAGGGCCTTTCATGGCGTTCGTCAGGAGTTCTCGCCAGGCGACCGTCCCTACACAGCAACAAGTCCGTGAAGGCCTCCTTGAGGGACCCTAGGTCCCTCAAGGAGGCCTTCACGGACTTCACGAGACGTCCGGCGAGGGCCTTCCGTCGCTCAGGGAAGGAAACTTGCGCTGCCGGGCGCCGTGCCCGTCTCGGGAAAGTCGTGAAGGCTTCTGTCTCTACCTTGCGAGTCAGGGGCTCGGCGAAGTCGCCTCTCCACTGGTCAAGGACGTTGCGAAAGTGGCTTTCGCAACGTCGCCGACCTACGGGACCGCACTGGGCCGAGGGAGTGGCGATTCGTGTTCTAGCCCGAATCGCCACTCACGACCACCCGGACCGAACGGTCACCGCCGCTCCTGCCCGCTTGCCAGTACATGATGGCCCCCTTCCTTGCGCCTGGCGCAAGGAAGGGGGCCATCATGTACTTGCTCCGCCGTGAAGGCCGAGTTTCCTCGGCTGAGCCGTGGGAAGGGGGCCTTCACGCGCAGCCGCTGTGGTCGCTGGTGCGTCTGAGCTGAAAGTGACGATCACCCCGGTCCGTGAAGGCCTCCTTCACTACCTTCAGGGTAGGCAAGGAGGCCTTCACGGACCGGGCGCGCGCTCCGCCACAGCCGGAACCCAGCAGCCACCTAAGACACGGTCGGCTCTAGCCCGAAACGCCACTCACGGCCCGCTTACGCGCCCTGCCCCTCAAGTACATGAAGGCCCCCTTCATTGCGCTAGACGCAGTGAAGGGGGCCTTCATGTACAGCGGCCCAGGCGTCAGGAGGTCTTGGCGGAGGCGGAGGCGGAGGAGTCGGCGGCCGCCTCCTGCTGCGCCAGTTCGTACTCGGCCGCGTCCGAAGCGGCGGTGACGGCTTCGGGCGCGCCACCGTGCAGCAGCCGCGCCACCTCACCGCGCAGCGTCACGAACTCGGCCGACTCGCGCGTGGTGATCTGGTCCCGCTCCGAGGGCAGCCCGACCGGCAGGTCCGCGACGATCGTGGCGGGCGACTTCGACAGCACCAGCACCCGGTCCGAAAGGTAGACGCTCTCGTCGATGTCGTGCGTGACGACGAGGATCGTGCTCCCGTTCTCGCGCTGCACGCGCCGGGTCAGGTCCTCGAGCTCGAACCGCGTCTGCGCGTCGACCGACGCGAACGGCTCGTCCATCAGCAGCAGGGCGGGACGGCTGGCCAAGGCCCGCGCGATCGACACACGCTGCTGCATACCGCCCGAGAGCTGCCACGGGAACTTCGAACCGACCCCCGACAGGCCGACCGACTCCAGCGACTCCTGTGCCCGCTTGCGGCGCTCGGAGCGGCTCAAGTCACGCCACCGCAAGGGGAACTCGACGTTCTTCTCCACCGAGAGCCAGGGGAACAGCGAGCGGCTGTAGTCCTGGAACACCACGGCGAGGTCGTCAGGCACGCCGGAGGAGATGGCCTCACCGTGCAGGCTGACCCGGCCGGACGTCGGCTTGATCAGCCCGGCGATGCAGCGCAGCAGCGTCGACTTGCCGCAGCCCGACGGGCCCACGATGCTCGCGAGCTGTCCCGCTTCGACGGTGAACGACAGGTCGTTGACCGCGACGTGCGCCTTTTCTCCCGCGCCGTACCGGTGGTTCAGCCCGGAGACTTCGAGCATGGTTGACATCTTGCTGACCCTTCGAAAGAACTAGATACGGCCGTTGCGGGTGGGCTGCCAGCGAAGCACTCTCTGCTCCACCGCCAGGAAGGCCGCGTTGAACCCGAAGCCGAGCAGCCCGAGCAGGACGAGCCACGACCACATGAGCGGGAAGTCGAACGCCTGCTGCGCGTCCATCAGTGACCGGCCGATGCCGTTGTAGGAGCCGACCAGCTCCGAGATCACCATCAGCAGCAGCGAAATGGAGAGGCTCAGCCGCAGGCCGGCGAAGATCTTCGGCCCGGCGGCGGGCAGCACGATCGAGCGCACCCAGTACGACCGCGGGGTCCTGAACGACTTCGCGGTGTCGATCTTCACCTGGTCCACCGACCGGACGCCGTCCACGGTGTTGAGCAGCACCGGCCAGATCGCGCCGAAGATGATCGACCCGGTCTGCATCCCCGGCCCGAGTCCGAAGAGGACGATGAACACCGGGATCAGCGCGGGCGGCGGCACCGAGCGGAAGAAGGCGAAAAGCGGGCCGACGTAGTCCATCCCGTGTTTCGACCGTCCCAGCGCGACACCCAGCGCGACGCCGAGGGCACCGGCCAGCAGCCAGCCGCCGAGCGTCCGGCCGAGGCTCGGCAGCACGTTGTCGAACACGGTGTCGGTCAGGAACAGCTGCGAGGCCGGGCCGGTGAACCACAGCTTCACCGACGCGGCCACGATTTCGGTCGGCGGTGGGAAGAAGGGGCTTTCCCCGAGCCGGGACGCCAGCTCCCAGAGCCCGAGCAAGGCGAAGAACAGCAGCCAGTTGCGGACCAGGATGCCGAGGCCCCGGCCCACGCGCCTGCCGACGCGGCTGGTCAGCGTGAGGGTCGTCACGAGACCGCCTCCCGGTCGACCGTGCTCCAGCGGAACGCCCGCCTGCCGATCATTTCGAGTCCGCCGTTGATGAGGAAGCCGAGCGCGCCGACCACCACGGTGCCGGCGAGCACGAGGTCGAACCTGGTCGAGCCGGTGCTGGCCTGCATGATGAAGTTGCCGATGCCGAGTTTGGCGCCCGCCAGGAACTCGGTACTGACCACCGCGATCAGCGCGATGTTGGCGGACAGCCGGACCCCGGTGAACACGAACGGCGCGGTATGCGGCAGCGCCACCGACGTCAGCGTCCGGAACTTGTTCGTGCCGCAGGCTTTCGCGGTGTCCAGCAGCACGGGGTCGATCTCGCCGAGGGCGTAGATCGTGTTGAACATGATGGGCCACAACGACGCGTACACGGCCAGCGTGATCTTCGCTTCGGGACCGCCGCCGATCAGCAGGAGCACCAGCGGGATCAGCGCCACGGCGGGGATCGGCCGCAGGAACTCGACGACCACCGCGGTCGCGGTACGCAGGCCGGGGATGCTGCCCAGCAGCAGCCCGGCGGGCACGGCGATGGCGACGGCGATCAGCAGGGCGATCGCCCACGCCAGGAACGTGGCGATCAGGTCCCGGATGAACTGCGTCTCCCCGAACTGTTCGACGATCGTCACGAGGACGACGGACGGCGGGGGGAGGAACTCTTTACGGACCAGGCCGGCCTGGACGATCACTTCCCACAGGAGGAAGAAACCGGCCAGACCGGCCAGGGCACGGAGAAGTCGTGGCACCTTTACCTTTATCCAGCTTGAGGGGCGAGCATCGGGGCGACGTCGAGCTTGGCGGCGATCACGTTGGTCTGCAGCAGCAGATCCGGCACGCGCTGCAGGCGACGGGCGTCCAGGGTGGCCCCGAACGTCGGCAGCGTGAGCAGTGACGCGGTTTCGGCGTCGACCTTGGCGTACTTGACGATCATCGGCTCGATCTTGGAACGGTCGGCCGAATCGCGCACGGCCTTGGCCAGCGCGCGTTGGAACGCGGCGAGCGTCTTGGGGTTCTTGTCCACGAAGGACCCGAGCGCGCCGAAGCCCGCCAGGGGGAAGTCCGTGGTGGCGCCGGTGGCGATGTCGACGACCGGGGTGGCGCCGACGACCTTGGAGGCCTGGGTCAGGAACGGCTCGGGCAGGTATCCCGCGTCGACCTGGCCCGAAGAGAGCGCGGCGGCGATGTTCGGCAGCTGCATCGGCACCCACTGGACCTTGCTGGTGTCGACGCCGTGGTCCTTCATCACCGACACGGTGAGCAGGTGGGAAGCGGTGTTCTTGTCGGTGATCGCGATCTTCTTGCCCGCGAGGTCGTTGATCGTCTTGACCGACGAGGTCGGCACCGTGACGACCGCGTTGCTCTTCGGGCTGGCCGACACGGAGTCGGCGACGAGCCGGATGTCGGCCGCGCCCTTGGCCTTCGCGACGAAGAACGGCATGTAGGTGGAGAAGGCGATGTCGACCTCGCCACCGATCATCTTGGTCATCGATTGCTGACCGCTGGGGGCGTCGACCGCTTCGACCTCGAGACCTTCGGCCTTGAAGTAGCCGCCTTCCTGCGCGAGCCGCAGCGGCGCGAGGTCGACGACGGGCAGCAGGGCCACCTTGATCTTCGGCTTCTCCAGGGCACCGTCCCCACCGGACGCCTTGGACGTGTCTTCGCCGCCGAGAGCGCCACAGGCGCCCAATGTGGCCAGCATGAGCGCGCTCAGGGCGACGCCGACGGCAGTCCGTCCTCTACGTGCACCACTCCTGCTCATGGTGTTTCGAAACAAAGCCAGCTCCTCGGAAACAATGAATCACCGTTTGGGTTTTTTCATCCGTGTCGTGGCTTCATTTCGCCAGGCACGCGGTCACCTTAGAGATTTGCCCACCTGCTCACAATGGGTGTCGTGAGCGGGTGATCATTTTAGGCCATTCGCCCGATCACTTGATCACCCGCTTGGACAACATCACTTTCAGTGACCGAATTCCGGATTAGTCGGCTATTCGGAGTAACCGCGCGTCATCAACTCGTGGCCTGGGCCGCGATCATCGGGGCGACGTCGATCTTGGTCGGGATGGCGCCCATCTGCAGGAGCAGGTCCGGGACCCGCTGGATGCGGCGGGGGTCCAAGGTGGACTGGAAGGTCAGCAGCGTGGTCAGCGCGGCGGTGTCCTGGTCGATCTTGGCGTACTTGACCAGCAGCGGCTCGATCTTGGAGCGGTCGGCCGCGTCGCGGGTGGCCTTCTGCATGGCGCGCTGGAAGGCGGCCACGGTCTTCGGGTTCTCCGAGACGAACTTGCCGAGCGAGCCGTAGCCCGCGGTGGGGAAGTCCTGGGTGGCGCCGGTGGCGGTGTCCACGACCGGGACGGTGCCCGCCTGCTTGGCGGTCTGCGTGATGAACGGCTCGGTCAGGAAGCCGGCGTCGATGTCGCCGTTCTTGAGCGCGGCCCCGACGTTCGGCAGCTGGATCGGCACCCACGTGACCTTGCTGGCGTCGACGCCGTGGTCCTTCATGACCGACTTGGACAGCGTGTCGGACACGGTGTTCGGCGCGGTGATGCCGATCTTCTTGCCCGCCAGGTCGCTGACGCTCTTCACCGACGACGACGGCAGCGTGACCAGCATCGTGCTCTTCGGGCCCGCCGAGGAGGCGTCCGCGACCAGCTTGATGTCGGCGGTGTTCTTGCTCATCGCGATGAAGAACGGCGTGTAGCTCGCGTAGGCGATGTCGACCTCGCCGCTGATCATCTTGGTCAGGGAGATCTGGCCGGTGCCGGCTTCGATCGCCTCGACGTCGAGGCCTTCGTTCTTGAAGTAGCCGCCGTCCTGGGCGAGGCGCAGGGGCGCGAGGTCGATGGTCGACATCACGGCGACCTTGATCTTCGACTTCTCGAGGTTGCCCGAGCCACCGGAGGAGGACGAATCGTCACCGCCGAGGAGGCCGCAGCCGCTGACCGATACCGATACGACGGCCGCCATCGCGAAGGCGAGGGCTCCGCGCCGGCCCCGGCTGGCGCTCAAGGCCTTCTTCGAGCTTGCAGAGCCAAGCAAGTGATGCTCCTGATCAAGCGAGGGACACGTGATGACGTGGCCAGATGTGGAATTCGGAAGTGACTCTTTGTCGGAGTCACGGGCTCACTGTAGAGAACGGACAACGCGCTCACAATGGGTGGTCATCCCATGATCCCAAGTGGTAACAATCACCCGAACAGGCTGTTTGTCAGAAGTGAACACAACTCGGCGTGTTCGTGCCGGGGACTTGTTGACGATTGAGCGCGGACAGGTCAAGACCCGTCCGGTGTCTTCTTGGAGGTCTTGTCCAAAGGGTTACATCTGGGGCTACCGTTCGCTACCCTCATGCACCGGTAGTGAGGTGTGGACCACTGATGTAGTGAAAGAGAGTGCCTTGGATGGCCGAACGCTCTGGACCTTTCCCGAGGTGCAAGGCACTCTGTGTTGAACAAGAACCCGGTGTTGAACACTTCGGACACGTCCGTGCTTCACTGGTGCGCGCTCGCGCACTGGCGGGTTAGGCCGAACAGACCAATGACGCCAGGCGGGAATTCGGCCAAGTGCACTTGAGAGACTGCGTCAAAGACGACTTCCTCATTCGTCAGAGTGAGCACTCGCGTCATGCGTCCCCCTGCCGGCCGGCAGGAGCGTGCGGGTAGTGGTCTCCGACAACCGACCCAGACAGCAGCAGTACGGCATGTCCAAAATGGGCTTTCCCGGCCCGGATGAAGATGATGGTGGTGCGGCGGTGCCGAACGAAGACACCGCGGGGGTGGGAGGGACCCCTGCGCGGGAAACCGGAGACGGTCCTGGGGGGAAGGCAGGGTCGTTCCTCGGCCTGCGTAACTGGCGTCTGCGATCCAAGCTCGCGGCCGTCCTGATCATCCCGACGCTGACCGCGCTCGCGCTCGGCACGCTGCGCGTGATCGACGACAGCAGCGAGGCGGCCCGGTTCCAGGACACGGCCGATCAGGTCGCGTTCGCCGACAAGATCACCCTCGTGGTGCACGAGCTGCAGAGCGAACGCGCGCTCGCCGTCGCCCGCATCTCCTCCGGTGACCCGTCGCGGCAGACCGGTCTCGACGCGCAGATCGCCAAGGTCGATCGCGCCGTCGACGACCTGCGGGCTTCGGCGAACCAGATCAACCCGGACGACCAGGACACGAGGGACCGCTACTCGCGTGGTCTGCAGCGGCTCGACGCGCTGCGCCCGCTGCGCGGCGCGATGAACACCTCGCTGCTGGGCGACACCCCGGTCCTGATCGCCTACTCCGGCATCCTCGACTCGCTGGTCCAGCTCGGCCGCGAGGTGACCACCGCGGTGGCCAACCGCGACGTGCTCCGGCTCGGCGTCACCGTGCAGGCCATCAGTGAGAGCAAGGAGTTCATCGCCCGCGGTGACGCGGCGCTGCTGATCGCCTCCTTCCGCTCCTCGTTCCCCGGCGACCTGTTCGACCAGGCCCGTTCGGCGGTCGCGAGCGGCGACGCCTCGACGGCGGCCTTCATCGCCAACGCCAGCCCCGAACAGCGGCAGCTCTACTCGGACACCTTCTCGGGCCCCGAGGTCGACGACCGCCGCCGGATCACCACGATGGCGTTCTCCCTGCAGCAGCAGAACCAGACGCCGTCGATCGACAACGTCGCGCTCGGCAACGACAGCCGGGTCGCGCTGGACAAGCTGCGCGCGGTCGAGACGAACCTGCTCGGCCAGCTGCGGGCCCAGGCGGACGGCCTGGCCACCGACGCGATCAACTCGGCCTGGATCGGCGGCGCGATCGTGCTGCTGGCCCTGCTCGCGGCGCTGTTCCTGATGCTCGTCATCGCCCGCCTGATGCTGCGCCCGCTGCGGGTGCTGCGGAAGACGGCGCTCGACGTCGCCTACACACGACTGCCGGAAACCGTGCAAGCCATCTTGGACGACCCGGACCCGGTCAACGCCTCGAAGCGGTCGGTCGAGCCGGTTCCCGTCACTTCGCGTGACGAGATCGGTGAAGTCGCGCGTTCCTTCGACGTCGTCCACGAACAGGCCGTCAAGATGGCCGCCGAACAGGCCCTCCTGCGCGAGAACGTCAACGGCATCTTCGTGAACCTGTCCCGCCGGTCGCAGCGGCTGGTGGAACGCCAGCTGGGCGTCATCGACCGGCTGGAGGCCGACGAGCAGGACCCGGACCACTTGGCCAGCCTGTTCGAGCTCGACCACCTCGCCACGCGGCTGCGCCGCAACGGTGAAAGCCTCCTGGTGCTCTCGGGCGCCGGTCTCGCGAAGTCGGTGCCCAAGCCGGTGCCCGCCGCCGACGTCATCGGCGCCGCGGTCTCGGAGATCGAGCAGTACGCCCGGATCGAGATCGGGATCGTCCCCGAGGTCGCCGTCCAGGGCCTGACGATCCACGACCTCGTGCACGTGCTCGCGGAACTGCTGGACAACGCCACCTACTTCTCCGAGCCGGAGACGAAGGTGACCGTCCGCGCGGTGATCACCCGCAAGAAGGCGCTCGCCATCCAGGTCACCGACCACGGTGTCGGCATGACCGACGAGCGCCTCGCCGAGGTCAACCAGCGTCTGGCCGACCCGCCGGACCTGGACGTCTCGGTGACCCGGCGGATGGGCCTGTACGTGGTCGCGCGCCTGGCGCGCCGCCACGGCATCGAGGTCCGGCTCCGGGAGAACGAGGACATCGAGGGCGGCGTGATCGCGCGGGTCGTCGTGCCCGCCGAGCTGCTCACGCAGATGCGGCCCGGCGTGCGGAACACCCCGCCCCCGCCGAACCGCTCGGAAACGTCGATGCCTTCGATGCCGTCGGTGTCCGAGATGTCGAGTTCGCTGCCGAGCGTCCCCGCCTCCGACCGCGGCCTGGAGATGACCCCGCCGCCGCCGTCGAAGCCCCCGGCGCCGCAGCCGGTCGCGCAGCAAGGCGGACTCGTCCCGCTCGACCAGCCGATCAGCCTCGACGACCTGGTCGCGGGCAAGAACGCGGCGGGGCCGTTCCTCAGCCCCGCGGCCCCCGCCGAGGAGTCCCCGGCGTGGCCGACGGCGGACGACCTCCCGTCGTCGAACGGCGACGGTGCCTCCAGCGGCACGGACACCCAGTTCGCACCGCTCGTGCTGCCGAAGCGGGAGCCGAAGTACGTCCCGGTGACCCCGCCCGAGCCGCCTCGGCGGTCCGAGGAGCCTTCGGACGCCGGCAAGTCGGCGCTCGAGGACGACGTGCCCACGCGGCGGCTGCCGATCTACCAGTCGGTGCTCTCGCGCTGGTTCAGCGAAGGTGACGAGGCCGGGAGCGACACCCCGACCACCTACACCGAGCCGGTCGGGTCCGACGTGCCCGAGCAGGCCCGCAACGGTGGCGACGAAGCAGCGGAACCCGCCGTCGAGGACGGGCCCGAAGAGGCATTGCCCACTCGGACCCCGCAGAGTGTTCCGCCGGAGACGGTGCTCCAGGACAATGGCTGGCGCAGCGCGTCGGACGACGGCTGGCAGGCGGCGCAGGTCCTGTACGAAGATCGGAACGACGAGATCACCCCGGCGGGCCTGCCCAAACGGGTGCCGAACCAGTACCTCGTCCCCGGTTCGATCGGCGGGAACGAGCCGAAGAAGGAAGACTCGTTCGCCGACAAGACTTCCGGAATGCCGGGTACGGGTGCGATCGCCCGCTCGGCGACGGCGGCCCGCAGCCGGATGGCAAGCTTCCAGCAGGGTTACAAGTCGGGACGGCACGCGTTGAAGGACCGCCCGCTCGATGCGCTGGATGACAACGGCGTTCCGGTGACTGGCAGGGGTGCGGATTCCCCTGCCGATGACAGCAGTAAGGAGTGACAGTGACACGGGCGGGTGCGATGCAGCCGGGTGGTCCGGCGCAGCCTGGCGGCCAGGCGCAGGGTAAAGGACACACGAGCAGCTTTGCCTGGCTGATCACGGATTTCGTGCACCGGGTCCCGGGCGCGGCGCATGCCGTGGTGGTGTCGGCGGACGGTTTGCTGCTGGCCTCCTCGAAGGGGCTTCCCAAGGACAGGGCCGATCAGCTGGCCGCGGTCGCGTCGGGGCTCACCAGCCTCGCGCGCGGTGCGGCGAAGGTGTTCGAAGGCGGCACGGTCGCGCAGACGGTGGTCGAGATGGCTAATGGCTTCCTCTTCCTGATGTCGGTGTCCGACGGTTCCTGCCTGGCGGTCCTGGGGTCGCCGGAGAGTGACATCGGCCTGGTCGTCTACGAGATGACCTTGCTGGTGGAACGGGTGGGGCAACAGCTGACACCGGAGATGCGCGCGCAGCTGCAGGGCGCGTCGGTCCGCCGCTGAGCGACCGGGAACCGAGGAGATTGCCGTGGACGACGGGCGCTTGAGGGGCGATGGCCGGCTCGGTGACGACTTCAACGGCGGGTGGTCGGAACGTGACGACGGCCGGGAGGACTGGACGTCCTTCCGGGACCGGGTCGACCGCGAATGGCGCTCGCGCCGGGCACAGGGGTCGGACAGCGACCCCGTGTCCCCGGACGAGGCCTCCCGCTGGCTGACCGATTCGAACGCGGGACAGGGACCCGCCGATTTCAGCGTCTCGGACTACCGGGAACGCCTCCTCGGCGGCCCCGGGGCGGAACTGTTCGGTGGTGGCAGTGGTCCGCTCTACGACTCCGGCGAGTTCGCCAGGTTCTCCTTCGACAAGGAGGAGGAACGAAGGGCGGCGGCAGCGGCCGCCGACCCGCTCGCCGCGGCACTGCCGCAGCAGGCGCAGAACGAGTACGTCGACGAGCAGTACACCACCGACGTCGAATCCTCCGGCCTGGTCCGGCCGTACTTCCGCACGCGGGGGCGGACCAAGCCGACGTACGACCTTGCCATCGAGGCGTTGATCTCGACCAGTGAACAGGGACGGGTGCTCGACCGGGTCCGCGTCCCCGAACACCGGTCGATCTGCGACCTTTGCCTGGACACCCGGTCCGTCGCCGAAGTCGCGGCGCTGTTGCGCCTGCCGCTCGGCGTGGTCCGGGTGCTGATCGGAGACGTGGCCGGCCTCGGTCTGGTCCTGGTGCACACCGCCAGCCAGAACGTGGGTGACCGGCCGAGTATCGAGTTCATGGAGAGGGTGCTCAGTGGGCTTCGGAGAATTTGACTCCGACGCGAATGCGCCGCAGGTGACCGGACCGACTTCGTCGGCCAAGATCGTGGTCGCTGGCGGATTCGGCTCGGGGAAGACCACGCTGGTCGGGGCGGTATCGGAGATCGATCCGCTGACCACCGAGGCCATGATGACCGAGGCCAGTACCGGCGTCGACGACAATTCGGCCACCCCGAACAAGTCGACGACGACCGTGGCCATGGACTTCGGCCGGATTTCGCTGGACTCGGACCTGGTGCTGTACGTGTTCGGTACGCCGGGCCAGCACCGGTTCTGGTTCATGTGGGACGACCTCGCGGTCGGCGCCATCGGCGCGGTCGTGCTGGTCGACACGCGGCGGCTCGCCGACGCGTTCCCGTCGATCGACTTCTTCGAGAACCGGAAGCTGCCGTACGTCGTGGCGATCAACTGCTTCGACCGGCTGCTGCACCACCAGATCGAGGACGTCCGGCACGCGCTGACGATCTCACCGTCCGTGCCGATCATGGCGTGTGACGCACGGGAGCGTGAGTCCGCCAAGCAGGTGTTGATCTCGGTCGTGCAGCACGCCATCGCGCACGATTCGGCGTTGCGCGCGGGGTAGAGGCCGGACGAGAAAGAGTGCGCGCGGGGTAAAAAGACGACACAAGAGCGTGCGCGCGGGGTAAAAAACAGACGAAAGCCCGGAGCGGATGCGGCCGTTGGAGTGAACTCGGCAGGCTTCACCCGCTTCGGGGATGGTGCCACCTGTCGGATCGAACGCGGGGCGATCCCTTTCACGCGATCCGGTGCCGGTAGTGCCCGATCGGGTGGCCGAAACGTCGGTGACCTGCGTGGACGTCGATTCACCCCTGGTCGCCCCAGGCCACCAAGGGGTGACCCACGAATGCGTGGTTCGGCATGTGTCGACGCGGTGAGCGGCTGGACGTTCACGTTCGGTTAACACCCTCCGCCGGGTGGCGGGCTCGACACGATCGGCGGGACGAATACGCTGGGTGGAGGCGTCTTCGTGCTCGGCGGTACCGGCGATCGGTGCTGGTCTGTGCTGGTCATCGGGAGACGCCCGGACCACGCCGCCCAGGTGGTCTTGACGCAGCGAGGAGGGACTTGTGACGGCATCCGGGCAGCAGAGCTCGTTCGGCTGGCTCATCACGGATTTCGCGCGCCGGGTTCCCGGCGCGGCGCACGCCGTGCTGGTCTCCGCGGACGGGCTTCTCCTCGCGCCGTCGGACGGGCTGCCGCAGGAGCGCGCCGAACAGCTGTCCGCGGTCGCCTCCGGGCTGATCAGCCTCACCGCCGGCGCGGCGCGCTGCTTCGACGCGGGCGGGGTCAACCAGACCGTCGTCGAGATGGAACGCGGGTACCTCTTCCTCATGTCGGTCGCCGACGGCTCCTCGCTCGCCGTCCTGGCGGCGCCGACCTGCGACATCGGCACCGTGGCCTACGAGATGACCCTGCTCGTCGAGCGGGTCGGGCAGCAGATCACCCCCGAGCTGCGGGCGCAGCTGCAGGGCGGCGTACGTGGGTAACCGCCGATGAAGATCACCGGATTCACCGAACCGGAACCCTCCGGCTGGGACTCCCTCTATCAGGGCACCGAACGCGAGTCTTTCGATTCACCGAGCCGGTTCGAGCTGAGCTCGATCAGCACGGTCATGCCGCGGCGCCCGGCCAAGCCGCCGGAGCCGGTCCCGACGCCTCCTCCGCCCCCGTCGGCGCTTTCGTCGATGCCTTCGCCGATCCGGCAGTCGCCGCCGCCTCGCTCCAGGGCGGAACCCGCTTCGGTCTACCTGCCCACTTCGGGCTCCCGGGTGCGGCCCTACACGCGCACCGGCGGGCGCACCCGCACCGCGCACGACCTGGCGCTGGAGGCGCTGGTGTCGACCAGCGAGGACGGCCGCCGGTATCGCGGCGTGCGGACTCCCGAGCACCGGCAGATCTGCGACCTGTGCCTGGACACCCGGTCGATCGCGGAGATCGCCGCGCACCTGCGGCTGCCGCTGGGCGTCGTGAAGGTGCTCGTCGGCGACATGGCGGACGCGGGCCTGGTGCTGATTCACCAGACGGAGCTGATCCTCGGCGACTCCTCCTCGCGCGCCTTCATGGAGCGCGTGCTTCAAGGCCTTCGCGACCTTTAGGACTTTCTCGGAAGTTCCGGTGTGTCCACTTTGCCCGGTCCGGTAGGGTTCGGCTACTTCGCCGTCGAGCGAAGAACACCTGACTGGGGAGTCATTGTGAAGAAAATCGGAGCGGTCACCCTTGTGGCCGGAACCGTCCTGGCCGCCTCGCTCGCGGGAGCCGGCGTGGCCAGCGCAGAGGAGAAGAGGGGCACCAAGTGCCTCACGCCCACCAAGGAATGCAAGCTCGCGTCGGGCTTCTTCCCCGGTGGGCAGATCCACGTCGACATCGACGCGATCGGGCAGAACTACTACTTCACCTGGACGCTGGGCAACTGCAAGGGCGGTGCCTACGTCGCGGACCCGCCGAGGTCCTTCACCTGCACCCTGCCCGCCAGCTTCTACACGCTGACTGGGCGGAACGAGCCGTTCACCGTTCAGTGGGAGATGGGTCTGCGCTGGGGCTGATGTCGTTCTCGCCGGGCCGCGGTACTCGCTTTCGTGAGTGCCGCGGCCCGGTGCTTTCCGGCGCTTTGCGGCTACGTCAGGGACCGTACCGAAAGTATTCGATTGCATGTCGTGACATAAAATCACGCTATGTCATCAAATGACCGGCTGGTGATCCGCGCGTTCGGTGACGAGTCCTTCAAGGAATCCGATGTCGACGGGTTCTATGTGCTGGCAGCCGCGGTCTTCGACCGAGCCGTGCATGACGAGGTCCGTCTGGTCATGTCGGAGCTTCGAGGCAAGCGGCGTATCCCGAAACTTCACTGGAACGAGATGGATCCGGCGGAACAGGAGGCCGCTGTCAAGACGCTCGCCGGACTCGACGGCTTTCACCTCGTCGCGATCGGTTCCCCGGTACCCCGGCGACGGCAGGAACGTGCCCGGGCCCGCTGTCTCCGGCGGTTGGTTCTCGAACTCTCCGCGTTCGACGTCGAGATGCTCGTGCTCGAGTCACGGACAGCCACGTTGAACGCTCGGGACGTCGAAACGGTCAAAGGTGCCCGGTTCGACCTTCCGAAGGGCACCGCTTTCCGGGTAGCCCACGAGCCGGGCAAAGACGAACCACTGCTTTGGGCGGCGGACATCGTCGCCGGTGCGATCAAGGCAGGGAAGGACGGGCGCCTCGGCTATCGTCGGTTGATCGAGGATCTCGTGTGCGAGATAGCCGTCGAGACGGACTGCTAGCGGACATGCGTAAGGCCAGGGTCCCGGTCTGCCCCGGGTGCACCTGGCCTTGCGACTCGCCTGACGTCCGCGACGTCACGCTCCGAACACAGTCTAGACCAGTCGTCGCGGCAAAGCACGCCACCGCCAGGTCAGTCTTCGACGAGGGCGGCCGAGGTGATCCGGTGCAGCGGGTACCGCTCGTTGTCGGTCCCTTCCAGGACCCCGCCACCGACCCGCATCGGCCGCACCACCCGCTGACTCGCCGTCCCGCGTGAGTCGACGAACCCGATCCACACCTCCCGGCGCTCCATGGTCGCTTGCGACAGCAACGCCAGCGTCGCGGACGTGTCCCCGGCGCCGCCTCCTTGCGGCGCCCGCACGGTCTCGCCGCGACGACGCGCCGAAGCGGCGTCACCGGCTCGGACGTGCGCGACGATTTTGCCGACCTGGTCGTCCGTCAGCCCGGCAGGCTCCCCAGGGGCCCGACGCGCGGCACGCGCCTTCGCGGGCAGACGACGGCCGGACGGCCTGATGTCCATGACGCGTCCGTCGGGTCCCTCGGCGGCCGGGGCGAACCCGGCGGCGCGAAGGGCGTCGAGGACTTCGGCGAGCGGGTACGCGCTGATGAGCACTGTCGGCGCGATCATGCGCAAGCCGTACTCGGTCGCGACGGGGCTCCCCATGACCTCCGCGAGCAGCGACGCGTCATCGCAGCGCAAGAACGACTCGGCGGCCCCGCCGCGCAGCCGCCCGTGCCGCCGGGCGACGTCGTCGATCAGGTAGCTCAGCGACTGCGGCACCGGCGTCGCCGACTTCGCCGTGAACAGCTGGTGCAGTTCACCCGCGGTCCGCCCGGTGTCGAGCGCGCGCCGCACGGACGTCTCGGTGATCCGGTAGACGGTCGCGTGCCCGGCCGATTCGATGTCGGCGACGGCGGTCATCTCGGCCGCGAGCTCGGCTTCCAGCGGTCCCGGCGCGACCACGGTCAGGTCGGCCTGGACCAGGACGTGGTCCACCGGACGCGGCAGCGCGTCGAGCATCGCCTCGATCGCTCCTGGCCGGTCCTCGGCCAGCAGCGCCCTCGTCGCCGTGGTGAGCCCGCCGAGCCCGATCAGGCCGAGCGCGGACGCCTCGGCCATCGTCCAGCGCACGGTCTCGTCCCGCAGCCGCCCGCCCCGCCGCGGCGCGCGCCAGGCGAGCGCGGCGACCAGCTCGTCGATGCTCTTCACCCCGGCGCCTTCGGGCAGCGCGGCCAAGGCGAGCAGGATCCGCCGCCGCGAGGTGGGTGCCAGCGGACGGCGCAGATCCTCCGAAAGCGGCGCGATCGGCTTGTCCTTCGCGTCGCGTCCGCCGGCGAGACCGGGCAGCCGGGGAAGTTCGAGCCAGGCCTGCGCGACCGTCATCCAGCGTTGCGCCGTCGGCGACGCGAGCCACGAATCCGTGAGCGTCGTCGGCACCCATTCCGGCGTGGTCGCCTCGCTGTCGGCCACCAGCCCGGCGCCGACCGCGAGCTCCGCCAGCAGGGTCACCCGCGTCTCGTCGACGTCGAGATCCTTGGCGAGCTTCTTCAGTTCGCGGACCCCGAGCCCGCCGGACTTCAGCACCGGCGGCGGCGTTTCCGACCACGAGCGGAGCATGGTTTCGGTCTGGCGCAAGAACTCCATCACCTCGCCGGCCGCCGTCGTGTCCACTGTGGACTGCTGATGCGGATGCACGGGGAGTTCCGGTTCGCGCAGCGACGCGGGTTCGAACACCGTCCCGCCGCGCAGGGCGATCCCGATCTCACGCGGCAGTTCGACGGTCTGATCGTCCCGGCGCAGCAACAGTCCCCGGGCGAGCAGCCGCTGGACGGGGTTCTGCGCCCGCTCCAGCGGGACGTCGGCCGACGCGTCGCGGGTGCGGCCGATCGGCGGCCCGGCGGCGAGCGTCGTCAGCAGGGCGCGTTCGTCCTCGCCGACGTCGGCGAGCGCGGCCTGGATGTCCGTTCCGGCGAGCGAGGGCGAAGACGATCCCAGACCGGCGGGGAAGGGGCCGAGCGCGTCGCGGGCCGACGGCGGGACGCGCAGCGCGTCGTCGTCACCCCAGACCAGCGCCCGCGTGCGCAACAGCGTCAGCGCCGCGCCGATCCCGGCGCCCGCGAGCCGGGATACCTCGGCCGCGGGGACCGGATCGGTGTCCGCTCCGGCGAGCAGCAGGGCGTCGAGCACGGCGAGGGTGAAGGTGTCGAGGTCTTCGCAGGCGCGCGCGACGGAACCCGGCGTGCCTGCACGGGTGGCGAGCACGATGGTGTCGGACGGAGGTGGCGTGGACAGGTCTCGACGCGCGCGCAGCAGTGCCGCGAGGGCGTCGTCGGACTCCTGGCGCAGCCAGTCCGCCAGGGAGGGCGCGGGCATAGAGGACCAGGATACCGGGCGGGTGGAGGCCCGGCAGCCACGTTCGGGCAGACTGTCCCTTGAGAACGGCTTGACCATGCTCGGGAGGACGTTGTGGCGAAGGGCGAGAACAAGAAGCGCGCGGGGATCGACCCGACGTGGCCCGGTGAGGACGGGGAGCACCCGGTCACCGAGCTCGCATCGGATCGGCAGGGCGCCCTGTCCCCGTTCGGCGACGTGACCTTCCCGCTCGAAGCGGTGCCCTACGTGCACCCCGAAACCGAGATCAACCGGTAAAGCTACTGGTCAGTTACCCCCTGCGAGGGTTCGTGGCGGTCGTCACGGGAGTAGGTTTTCGATCGACCTATTCGAGCGTTCCTCAGCGGGGGTAGTGCCATGCCGGTTCCCGGTCCCGGATATTCGATCACCGTCCGGGTGGAGGCCCCCGCGTCGTCCACCGCGGCGGGTGACCTGACCACGGCCGTCGGCCGGGTCGGCGGCGTGCTGACCGCGTTCGACGTCGTCGAGTCGCACCCCGACTCGATCGTCGTCGACATCAGCGCCAACGCCCTGTCGGAGAATCACGCGCAGGACATCACGCAGACCCTGGACTCGATGCCGGGCGTCCGCGTCCGCAAGGTCTCCGACCGGACGTTCCTGATCCACCTCGGCGGCAAGATCGAGGTCAGCCCCAAGGTCGCGCTCCGCAACCGTGACGACCTCTCCCGCGCGTACACGCCGGGTGTCGCCCGCGTCTGCCAGGCGATCGCGGCGAACCCCGAGGACGCGCGCCGCCTGACCATCAAGCGCAACACGGTCGCGGTGCTCACCGACGGTTCCGCGGTGCTGGGGCTGGGCAACATCGGTCCGGCCGCCGCGCTCCCGGTGATGGAGGGCAAGGCGGCGCTGTTCAAGAAGTTCGCCGACGTCGACGCGTGGCCGGTCTGCCTGGACACCCAGGACACCGAAGAGATCATCATGATCGCGAAGGCGCTCGCGCCGGTCTACGCGGGCATCAACCTCGAGGACATCGCCGCGCCGCGCTGCTTCGAGATCGAGAAGCGCCTGCGTGAGCAGCTCGACATCCCGGTGTTCCACGACGACCAGCACGGCACCGCGATCGTCGTGGTCGCCGCGCTGCGCAACGCCCTGCGCGTGGTCGGGAAGAACATCGAAGACTGCAAGATCGTCGTCAGCGGTGTCGGCGCGGCGGGCTCGGCGATCATCCGCCTGCTGCTGCGCAAGAACCCGGGCGACATCGTGGCCGCCGACATCGACGGCATCGTGCACTCCGCGCGCGGCAACCTCGACGACAACCTGACCTGGATCGCCGAGCACACCAACAAGGAACAGCAGGCCGGCACGCTGCACGAGGCGCTCGTCGGCGCCGACGTGTTCATCGGGGTCTCCGCGCCGAACCTGTTCGGGGCCGAGCAGGTCGCGACCATGAAGTCCGACGCGGTCGTGTTCGCGCTGGCCAACCCGGACCCGGAGATCGACCCCCTGGAAGCGGGGAAGCACGCCGCCGTGGTCGCCACCGGCCGCAGCGACTTCCCGAACCAGATCAACAACGTCCTCGCGTTCCCCGGCGTCTTCCGCGGGCTGCTCGACGCGCAGGCGCACCACATCGACGACTCGATGCTGCTCGCGGCCGCCGACGCCATCGCGGACGTCGTGGACAACGGCAAGCTGAACGCCTCGTTCATCGTGCCGAGCGTCTTCGACAGCGCCGTCGCCCCCGCCGTCGCCGAGGCGGTCAAGAAGGCGGCCAAAGCAGGTCAGCAGTAGGGCGCGATACCAAAGGTCCCTTGCTCCATTCGGCGGCATCGTCATCACTGAGGCCGACCCCGGGGGCCGACTCCAGGGTGACGACTCCGCACGTGCCCCGCTCCTAGTCTCGATTTCGACCAAGAAGTCGATCATGACGGGGGTTGGGGATGAATCGCTCTGTCCTGAGCAAAATCGGGACACTGACGGCCGCGGTGGTCACCACGGCGGTACTCGTACCGGCCTCGGCGTCCGCCGCGGCCGGTGCGCTGGACTGGGAAGCCTGTCCGGACGCGCCCACACTGCAGTGCACCACCTTGAAGGTCCCGCTCGACTACCGGAACCCGGGCGGGCCGACCATCGACATCGCCGTTTCGAAGCTCGCCAGTACCAAGCCGGCGAAGCGGCGCGGCGTCATGCTGACGAATCCGGGCGGCCCCGGTGGCCCGGGGCTGACCATGCCGGAATCCCTGCGCGCCGCGGGTATGCCGGCGAGTGTGCTCGACGCGTACGACATCATCGGGTTCGACCCGCGGGGGATCGGGCACAGCACGCCGGTCACCTGCGATCTCAAGCCCGAGCAGCTGGTCAGCAACGTCCCGCCGTACGCGCGTGACGCGGCGGCGGTGGCGGAGCGGGCGACGCAAGTGGCCGGTGTCGCGAAGCAGTGCGGTGAGTCGAAGACCGCGGGGATCCTGCCGTACATCACCACGGCCAACACCGCCCGCGACATGGACCGGATCCGGGAAGCCCTGGGCGAGAAGAAGCTCTCGTATTACGGCGTCTCGTACGGCAGCTATCTCGGCGCCGTGTACTCGACGCTGTTCCCGCAGCGGACCGACCGCATCGTGCTCGACAGCGTGGTCGGCCCGGGCGGGCTCGACCCGTCGACTTCTCGCCGGCTCGCGGAGGGTTTCCAAGACCGCTTCCCGGACTTCGCGAAGTGGGCGGCGGCACGGCACGCCAGCTACGGGCTCGGCAGTACCCCGCGGCAGGTGACGGCGAAGTTCTACGAACTCGCCGCCAAGCTCGACGGCCGCGCGGTCCCCGGCGTGGACGGCGCGGCGTTCCGGATGGGCACGTTCGGCGCGCTGTATTCGACCAGGTCCTTCCCCACGCTGGCGCAGCAGTGGCAGGCGCTCGACGGCGAAGGCGTGCTGAAGCAGTCCGCTCAGGCCGCGCAGATCGACATGGGCAACGTGCTGTCCGGCCAGCTGCACGTGGTCTGCAACGACGCGAACTGGCCCGAGAACGTCGGGACGTATCAGCGCAACGTCGAGAAGGACCGGGTCAAGTACCCGATGTTCGGCGCCGCCGGGGCCAACATCTGGGCGTGCGCGTACTGGCCGTCCGAGTCGATCGAGCCTGCCGTGCGGATCGGCGACCGTGGCCCGTCGAACATCCTGGTGGTGCAGAACCTGCGTGACCCCGCCACTCCGCTCAGCGGGGCCAAGGAGACACGGCGCGCGCTGGGTGACCGCGCGCGGATGGTGTCGGTCGACGACGGCGGGCACGGGGTCTGGCTGAGCTCGGAGAACGCTTGCGGCAACAACGCCGTCAACCGGTTCCTCGTGGACGGCAAGCGTCCCGCGCACGACACGGCCTGCGCCGCGGACAACGGCGGGTACTTCGGCTCGATGTCGCCGGAGCGGCGCCAGGAACGCGAGAAGGCGCTCGACGAGGTTCGCTCGAAGCAGCGCATGTTCTGAGGACTAGCCTGCTTGGCGTGAGTGAACTCAGCCACGTCGACCATACGGGCGCCGCCCGTATGGTCGACGTTTCCGGCAAGACGCCCACCGCCCGCACCGCGCTGGCGGGCGGCACCGTGCACACCACGGCCGAGGTGCTCGGCCTGCTGGCGACGGACGGGCTACCCAAGGGCGACGCCCTCGCGACCGCCCGGATCGCGGGCATCATGGGCGCGAAGAAGGTGCCCGAGCTGATCCCGCTCTGCCATCAGATCGCGCTGTCCGGGGTGAAGGTCGAGTTCGCTCTCGACGAGACCGCCGTGCACATCACCGCGACCGCGAAGACGAACGACCGCACCGGCGTCGAGATGGAGGCGCTGACCGCCGTCGCCGTCGCCGGGCTGACCCTGCACGACATGATCAAGGCCGTCGATCCCGCCGCGACCCTCGACGACGTCCGCCTGATCCGCAAGGACGGCGGCAAGACCGGGACCTGGGAGCGGCCGTGAACCGGGTCGCGAGGGTGATCGTGGCGTCGAACCGCGCCGCGAAGGGTGTCTACGAGGACACGACCGGCCCGGTCATCACGGCGTGGCTCGCCGAGCGCGGCTGGGACGTGCCGGAACCCGTGGTCGTCGAGGACGGCGAACCGGTCGGCGAGGCCTTGCGGGACGCCGTCGCGGCCCGGGTCCAGGTGATCGTGACCACCGGCGGCACCGGCATCTCGCCGACGGACCGCACCCCGGACGTCACGCGCGCAGTCCTCGACTACGAACTCCCCGGCGTCGCGGACGCGATCCGGGCCGCCGGACTGCCCAAGGTGCCCACGGCCGTGCTCTCGCGCGGGGTCGCCGGCGTCGCCGGACGGACCCTGGTGGTGAACCTGCCCGGCTCACGCGGTGGCGTGAAGGACGGCCTGGGCGTACTGGACGGGATCCTCGACCATGCCGTCGACCAGCTGGCGGGCGGCGACCACCCACGGGAGGCACAGCAGTGAGCGTTCGGGTCGCACGGACCGCGGTGGTCGACGAGCCGCTTTCGGTCGAGGAACACGCCCGGCTGGTGGACGACGCGGCCGCGGGCGCCGTCGTCACCTTTGGCGGGGTCGTGCGGGACCACGACGGCGGGCGGTCGGTGGAACGGCTCGCCTACGAAGGTCACCCCAGCGCTTCGGAGGTGCTCGCGGAGGTCGTCGCGGATCTCTCCGGAAAGTGGACCGGGGTACGGGCGGTCGCCGTGAGTCACCGGTTGGGCGCGCTGGCGATCGGGGACGTCGCGCTGGCGTGCGCCGTGGCGGCCGAGCACCGTGGCCAGGCCTTCGCCGCCTGCTCGGAGCTGGTCGACGAGGTCAAGGCGCGGCTGCCGGTGTGGAAGCACCAGCACTTCACCGATGGCAGCGACGAGTGGGTCAATTCGCCGTAGCGAGGGGTGGAGCGCTTCGGTGGTCGTGAGTGGCGATTCGGGTTAGAGCGGACCGGTGTTTACCTACCTGCGCCTGACTGGGCGAGGGTGGTGGTTTCGCGTCTGCCGGGCGCGACGGTGAAGGAATTGGGACGTTGAACGTCCCAATTCCTTCACCGTGGGGTCGCCCCGGCTTCGGACCTTGATCAACGGAGGATCTGGGACACTCAACGTCCCCGATCTTCCGTTGATCGAGGTCGTGCCAGGAGCGACCGGTGGCAGACGAGGTGACGGGGGAAGATTCCGGACGTTGAGCGTCCGGAATCTTCCCCCGTCGACCACACCACCATCCAGCACCACGACGAAACAAGGCCCCACCGACGACGGATCCGGACGTTCACAGTCCCGGTCTCCCTCACCAACGAGACCGAGCGTGGAGGATTTGGGACGTTGAACGTCCCAAATCCTCCACACTCGACCGGTCACACCAGTGGGCAGGCAAAAACGAGTTCGCCAGAACCCGAATCGCCACTCACGACCAGCCCGACCCACGCGGTACCGGCTCCGGATACGACAAGGCCCCACCGCCGGGGGAACAGCGCGGTGGGGCCTTGACAGCCGTGACGTGGCCACGCGGGGGATCCCCGCGGGCATCACGACCTACTGGTGCTCAAGAGCTCACTTGGTGGCGAGCTTCTGACCGACGACGATGAAGTCGGCGTTCGACACGTAGTCCTTGTTCAGGTCCTGGAGCTTCTGGAAGCCGCCCTGGACGTTGAACTTGGACGCGATCTTCGACAGCGTGTCGCCCGCCACGACGGTGTAGTCACCGGCCGGGTTGGAGTTGGCGACCTTGGCGGCCGGCGCCTGGACCGGAGCCTGCTGCTTCTGGACCGGGGCGGTCGACTTCTTCGGGGTCACCTTCTTGGTGGCCTTCGGGGCGCTCGACTTGGCCTTGGCGGGGCTGGCGGAGCCGCCCTTCTTGCCACAGACCGGCCACGCGCCGATGCCCTGGCCCTGGAGGACCCGCTCGGCGACGGCGATCTGCTGCTCGCGCGAAGCGTTGTGCGCGCTGCCGGTGCCGCCGTAGGCGCGCCAGGTGCTCTGCGAGAACTGGAGACCACCGTAGTAGCTGTTACCGGTGTTGGTGCTCCAGTTGCCGCCGCTCTCGCACTGCGCGATGGCGTCCCAGTTGGTCGCCGACGCGGGGGTCGCGGCGATTGCGAGGGGAGCGCCGACCGCGACGCCCGCAATGGCAACGCGAGCGATGTGGCGGGTGGCGGCGGACATCTTGCGGTGCTTGCCTCGGTAAGACATGTGAGTAAATCTCGCTCCCTGCGCCTACGAGCCGGTGCTGAGGGAAGACCCAGGGGTCTGGCCGGCCGTCTCAGGCCAGCTGACTTCGCCTGACGCACGCCGCGTCGGCTCGGTCCCCTCGTCCCTGTCCGGAAATGCTTTCGCTCGGGGTTGGGTCCGGGAATCCGTTGGACAGGGCTAGGCGCTACGGGTTCCCGGTGTTGCGTGGTCGGTCGGGGCCAACCGAAAAGCGACGGTACGTAACGAACGAGCCCAACGGAAATTATTCGAGCCGTGACCTACGTCACAGTAACGGCGCGCAACCTCCGGCGATTCGACTGTTTTCCCTGGTCAGTGGGCCGTTACCGGACCGTTTCCTGGCCGAGATAATTCACGGATCGTGAGGCTTGCATCACGTGGATTAAGGGATGACTGGCCCATTCGTGCGCCTTCGCGCGCGAATGGGCCGCGCACTTTAGCGAGCCCTCAAGAAGTTCGCCAGCCCTGGCAGGTCATCCGTATTCAGGTGGTCGACCCCGGCGGCGACCAGCTCTTTCCATAACGCTTCACGTGCTGGTCCAGCGGTATCCGGCGTGGCCCAGAAACGCACGCGCTGACCCGCCGCGTGGGCGTCTTTGACCAGTTTGTGTAGTTTCGCCCGCTCTTCGGCGGGGAAGGGGCCCGCGCCGGTCCAGGTGAACAGTCCGGTCCAGGAGTCGGAGACCAACGGGGTCACCCGGGGGTCGGAACCGATCCCGAGGTCGTTCTCGTCCTTGATGCGGCCGTCGTAGAAGGCGAGCCGGAACCGCTGTCCGAGCATCACGTCCTTGGGCCGCCCGCCGGACAGCACCGCGGTGACGGCCCGCTTCTGGACGTGCCCGAACGCGTACAGAGAGAAGAGGAAGGAATAGCGCGGGTCGTACAGCCGCTTCTCCAGGGCCGCGTAGGTGCTGTTCGCGTCGCCCTTGACGTCGATCAGCAGCTGGAACTCCTGCCGCTGCCGGTAGACGCCGCCGTGGTTGGCCAGGACGCGCTTGCGCAGCGGCTCCAGGTAGAGCGACTCCAGGGTGCGGTCCGGGCGGGTGTCCGCGAGGTCGTGCGCGACCAGCAGTTGCCCGTCCACGAGATAGATGTCGGCCTCGACGCTGGTGAAGCCCTGATCGAGCGCTTCCTGAAGCGGGCGTGTGTGCTCGTAGTCGTTGTGGCTGTGCGCCTGCGGCAGCGGCCGGACGCCGCGTTCGTGGGCGGAGACCGGCGCTGTCGCCAGACTCGTGGCGGCGACCGCGGCGAGCAGCGCGGCGAGGATACGGCGGGGAGTGATCACTGGCGCATCCTCGGCGGCTTCGGCGTCCGGGTGGTGAATTCCGGGCGGACGGCGGGTCAAAGGCCCCGGAACGCCTCACCGGGGGAGCAAGGGACCTTTGCTATCACTTTTCGCCGTTCGCGCAGGTCAGAGCCGGGTCAGCCGCCGGCGAACGGGGGCAGGACGTCCAGTTCCGACGCGTCGGACAGCGGCCGCGTGAGATCCCGCACCGCGACGCCGTCCAAGAGATAGGAGACCGCGTCGAGCAGCTTCGCCAGCTTCTCCGGGTGGAGTTCGCGCAGGTGGGCGACGACATCGGCGACGCGGGCGCCGTCCGGCAGTGACACCTTCTCCTCGTCGAGGCCCACGGCCGCGCGGGCCGACGCGAAGTACCGCACCACGATGGTCACCATGTCAGCCGCCGATCGCGCTCATGGGCCGGATCGGCTGCGCGAAGCCGGCCTCGTTGATCTCGTGCCCGGCGAGCTTGCCCCACATGGTCGCCCGCCACGCGTCCGCCACCTCTTCTTCGCGCGCGCCCGCGCGCACGAGGGCACGGAGGTCGGTCTCGTCGTTGCTGAACAGGCACGAGCGCACCGCGCCGTCCGCCGTCAGCCTCGTCCGCTCGCAGGCGCCGCAGAACGGCCGCGTCACCGACGCGATCACGCCGACGTCGCCGGGGCCGCCGTCGACCAGCCATCGTTCGGCGGGCGCGCCGCCCCGCGCGGCAGGGAACGGCGAGAGCGAGAACTCCTCGCCGAGCATGCCGAGGATCTCCTCGGCGGTGATCATGTCGCGCCGGTTCCACCCGTGCTGCGCGTCCAGCGGCATCTGTTCGATGAACCGCAGGTGGTAGCCCTCGGCGAGGCAGAACTTCAGCAGCGGCACGGCCTGGTGCTCGTTCAGCCCGCGCATCAGCACCGCGTTCACCTTCACCGGGTCCAGGCCCGCCTCACGCGCGGCGGCCATGCCGGCCAGCACGTGCGACAGCCTGTCGCGGCGCGTGATCGTCTCGAACAGCGCGCGGTCGACGGTGTCCAGCGAGACGTTGATCCGGTCCAGGCCCGCGTCGGCGAGCGATTTCGCGCGCTTCGCGAGCCCGATCCCGTTGGTGGTCATGGAAAGCCGCGGTCGCGGTTCGAGCGCCGCGACCCGTTCGACGATCTTCTCCAGCCCTTGGCGCAGCAGCGGTTCGCCGCCGGTGAGCCGGATGTCGGTGATGCCGAGCCGTTCGACGGCGATCCGCAGCAGGAGCACGAGTTCGTCGTCGGTCAGCACGTCCGCGCTCGGCATCCACTCCAGCCCTTCGGCGGGCATGCAGTAGGTGCAGCGCAGATTGCACTTGTCGGTGAGCGACACCCGGAGGTCGGTCGCCACGCGGCCGAAGGTGTCGATCAGAGCGGGATTGTCCGGCCTGGGCACGCTGGGGCGGCCTCGTGTACCGGGGACACGGGGAAACCCGAGATCGACTGCTGTCATTGACACCAGACTAACCCCGAAGCGGGCGAAAGCCGACTGTCTAGAATCTCCATTCCCAGTGAATCGGTTTCTTCCCGAAGGGTTTCCGGATGGCGAAATATCCGCTTTCGGCGGAGGAATTGGCCCGGTTCGCCCATCTCGGCAGGGAAAGCAGCACGCTGACCGTCCTCCGGCACGCCAGGATCGCGGAGCTGATGGGCCTGTCGGCCACCGATCACAAGGTGCTCGAACTCGCCGGTCAGGCGCCGGGACCGTTGACAGCGGGCAGGATCGCCGAACTGACCGGGTTGTCGACGGGGGCTGTGACCGGCGTCATGGACAGACTCGAGAAAGCGGGTCTCGCCCGCCGTGTCCGCGACACCGTCGATCGCCGGAAGGTCCTGATAGAGGTCGTTCCCGGTGCCATGGAGCGCCACGCGCCGCTCTTCGAATCCGCGTACACGAACATGAAGACGGTCCTTGAGGAGTTCTCTCCGGAGGAACGGAAAGTGCTCGAACGTTTCCAGAGCGCGGTGCTCGATGGCCTCCGCGACGAACTGCCCGGCAATTCTTCACGTCCATAGCTTTTCCGCATCTGCGGCAAGTACTCTCCAGACATGCCGCAATTTCGGTTGTCTGAAGCCGCTCGTCTGCTCGGCGTCAGCGACGACACCGTCCGCCGCTGGGTGCGCGCGGGCCAGTTGACCGCGTTCGACGACTCGGCGGGCCGCAAGGTCGTCGACGGAGCCGAGCTCGCCGCGTTCGCCAAGGCGCAGGCCGAACAGCCCGAAGATCCGTCGAACGTCGGCCGCTCCGCGCGCAACCGGTTCGTCGGCCTCGTCACCGAAGTCATCACGGACAAGGTGATGGCGCAGGTCGAGCTGCAGTGCGGCCCGCATCGCGTGGTCTCCCTGATGAGCGCCGAAGCCGTCCGCGAACTCGGGCTGCGGCCCGGGGTGCTCGCGGTCGCCGTCGTCAAGGCGACCACCGTCGTGATCGAAACCCCGGAAGGAAGCCGATGAGGAGACTCGTTCCAGCCCTGCTCGCGCTGGCACTGGCCGCGACGGCCTGCGGCTCCGAGGAGCCCTCGGCCCAGCAGGCGGAGGCCAAGACGCTGACCGTGTTCGCGGCCGCGTCGCTGACCGAGTCCTTCGGGGCGCTCGGCAAGCAGTTCGAGGCGCAGCACGCCGGGGTGACGGTGAAGTTCAGCTTCGAGGGCTCCTCGGCTCTGGTCCAGAAGCTGACCCAGGGCGCGAAAGCGGACGTCTTCGCCTCCGCCGATCAGGCCAATATGGACAAAGCCACAAAGGGTGAGGTGATCGATGGGCAGCCGTCGGTGTTCGCCACCAACCAGCTCGCCATCGCCGTCGGCAAGGGCAACCCCAAGGGCGTCAAGGGGCTGGCGGATCTCGCGAAGGACGGGCTGACCGTGGTCGTCTGCGCGCCGCAGGTGCCGTGCGGGTCGGCGACGAAGAAGGTCCAGCAGTCGTCCGGGGTCACGCTCAAGCCCGCGAGTGAGGAGCAGGACGTCAAGTCCGTGCTCGCGAAAGTCCAGTCGGGCGACGCCGACGCGGGGCTGGTCTACGTCACCGACGCGACGTCCGCGGCCGCGAAGGTGGACAAAGTGGACTTCCCCGAGGCCGCGGGCGCGATCAACAACTACCCGATCGCGGTGGTGAAAGACGCTCCGCAGGCGGCTCTCGCGAAGCAGTTCACCGACGTCGTCCTGAGCGCCGAAGGCAAGAAGGAACTGGCGAAGGTCGGTTTTGGCGCGCCCTGATCACGCGTTTCGTCCTCTGGACGCGGTAGATGCACGCGCAAGTACCGCATTCAGAGGACGAAACGCGGGGGGCGGGGTCCCCTGGGTGCTCTGGCCGCCGGCGATCTGCGCACTGGCCCTGGTGGTGCTGCCGGTCGTCGGCCTGCTGGTGCGCTCGGATCTGACTCGCTTCCCCGACCTCATCACCTCGACGTCGTCGCTGAACGCGCTCAAGCTCTCCTTGATCACCGCCGGACTGTCCACTGTGGCCTGCGTGCTGCTGGGCGTCCCGCTCGCCGTGGTGCTCGCG